>NZ_SSXC01000044.1 GCF_021699055.1 Blastococcus sp. MG754426
CGACTGGACCGACCCGGCCCGCCCCCTCGCCGAGCGCGTCCGCCACCTCATGGCGCAGATGACGCTCGAGGAGAAGGTCGCCCAGCTCTACGGCGTCTGGACGGCGATCGGGGAGGGCGAGGACGTCGCGCCCAACCAGCACGAGTTCAGCGAGCCGCTCCCGCCGTGGGAGGAGCTGACCAAGCCGGGTCTGGGGCAGCTCACCCGCGTGTTCGGCACCGCCCCCGTCGAGCCGCTCACCGCGGCGCGGGTGCTCGCCCAGACGCAGCGCGACCTGGTCGCCAACTCCCGGCTCGGCATCCCCGCGATCGCCCACGAGGAGTGCCTGGCCGGGTTCACCGCCTGGCAGGCCACGGTCTTCCCCGTCCCGCTCGCCTGGGGCGCCTCGTTCGACCCCGCTGTGGTGGAGTGGATGGCCGCCGCCATCGGGGGGCAGCTGCGCTCGGTCGGGGTGCACCAGGGCCTCTCGCCCGTCCTCGACGTCAGCTTCGACGCGCGCTGGGGGCGCACCGAGGAGACCATCGGCGAGGACCCCTACCTGGTCGCCGTCCTGGGCAGCGCCTACACCCGCGGGCTGGAGGGCGCCGGCGTCGTCGCGACGCTCAAGCACTTCGCCGGGTACTCGGCCTCCGGGGCCGGCCGCAACCACGCCCCGGTGCACCTGGGGCCCCGCGAGTTCGCCGACGTCGTGCTGCCGCCCTTCGAGACGGCGCTGCGGGAGGGCGGCGCCCGCTCGGTCATGCACTCCTACGCGGCCGTCGACGGCGTGCCCCCGGCTGCCGACGACACGCTGCTCACCGGCCTGCTCCGGGACACGCTCGGCTTCGACGGCGTGGTCGTCGCCGACTACTTCGGCATCTCCTTCCTCCAGTCCACGCAGGGCGTCGCGGGCTCCCCGGGCGAGGCCGCGGCGCTGGCGCTGGCCGCCGGCGTCGACGTGGAGCTGCCCACGGTGCGCTGCTACGGCGAGCCGCTGCTGGAGCTCGTCCGCACCGGGGCGGTGCCCGAGGCGCTGGTCGACCGGGCGGTGGAGCGGGTGCTCCGGCAGAAGGGCGAGCTGGGGCTGCTCGACGCCGGGTGGGACCCCGAGCCGCCCGCGCTGCGCGACGGCGGCCTGGACCTCGACCCCCCGGAGCTGCGCGCGCTGGCCCGCACCATGGCCGAGCGGTCGGTGGTGCTGCTCGACAACAGCGGTGTGCTCCCGCTGCGCGCACCGTCGTCGCTGGCGGTCGTCGGCCCGTGCGCCGACGAGGTCCTCTCGCTGATGGGCTGCTACGCCTTCCCGAACCACGTCGGCGTGCAGCACCCCGACGTCCCCCTCGGCATCGAGCTGCCCACCCTGCTGGAGGCGGTGCGCGGCGAGTTCCCCGGCGCCACGGTGACCACCGCGCAGGGCTGCCCGGTGCAGGAGCCCGACCGGAGCGGGATCGCCGACGCGGTCGCCACGGCCTCGGCCGCGGAGGTCTGCATCGCCGTCGTCGGGGACGTCTCGGGGCTGTTCGGCCGCGGCACCTCCGGCGAGGGGTGCGACGCCGACGACCTGCGGCTGCCCGGTGCGCAGGCGGAGCTGCTCGACGCCCTGCTGTCGACCGGCACCCCCGTGGTGGTCGTCGTGCTGAGCGGCCGCCCGTACGCGCTGGGCGAGGTCGCCGGCCGCGCCGCCGCCGTGGTGCAGGCGTTCTTCCCGGGCGAGGAGGGCTCCGGCGCGGTCACCGGCGTGCTCTCCGGCCGGGTCAACCCGTCGGGCAAGCTGCCCGTGCAGGTGGCCCGCACCCCCGGCGGATCCCCCGCCACCTACCTCGGCCCGGCCCTCGGCCGCGCCGGCGGCATCAGCTCGGCCGACCCCACGCCGCTGTTCCCCTTCGGCTTCGGGCTCTCCTACACCACCTTCGCCCTCGACGACGTCCGGCTCGACGGTGCCCGCGTCGGTGAGACGCCGGCCGAGGTCCCGACGGACGGGTCGGTCGAGCTCTCGTGCACGGTGACCAACACCGGTGACCGCGACGGCGCCGAGGTGGTGCAGCTGTACCTGTCCGACCCGGTGGCCAGCGTGGTGCAGCCGGTCCGCCGGCTGATCGGGTTCGCGCGCGTCGAGCTCGCCGCCGGGGAGACGGCCCGGGCCTCCTTCCAGGTGCACGCCGACCGTGCCGCCTTCACCGGCCGCGACCTGCGCCGCGTCGTCGAGCCGGGCGAGCTGGTGCTCTCGGTCGGCACCTCCAGCGAGGACATGCCCCTGCGCGTCCCGGTGCGGCTGACCGGGCCGGAGCGGGAGGCCGGCCCCGACCGCGTCCTCACCACCCCCGTGCGGGTCGAGCCCGTCCGCTGAGCGGCGGTCCGGTCAGCGCGCGCCCCGCAACCGGGCGCGCGCCGACCGGACCAGGGCCCCGGCCACGCGGTCCAGCGGCGCGGAGTGCAGCCGCCACTGCTGCCAGTGCAGCGCCACGTCGACGGCACCGCCCGGGTCGAACGACCGGACGGCACCGGCCGTGCCCGCCTCGAGCTGGAGCTCCGGCAGCATGCCCCACCCGAAGCCCAGCGCCACCGCGGTGAGGAAGTCGGCCGACGAGGGCACGTGGTGCACCGGCAGGTCCGCCGTCGAGGGCAGGTGCCGGCGCAGGTAGGCGTGCTGCAGGTCGTCGCTGCGGTCGAAGACGACCACCGGCGCCCGCGCGAGGGCCGCGGGGTCGGGCCCGTCCGGGAGCCATCGGTCGAGGAAGCCCGGCGCCGCGCACGGGAGGTAGCGCATGGTGCCCAGCGGGGTTACCCGGCACCCGGCCACCGGCTCGGCGTCGGAGGTGACCGCCCCCATGACGGTGCCGTCGCGCAGCAGCGCGCTGGTCCGGCTCTGGTCCGCGCTGTGCAGGTCCATGCGCAGCTCACCGGCCAGCGGGGCCAGCGCCGGCAACGCCCAGGTGGCCATCGAGTCGGCGTTCAGCGCGAGCGGGACCACCGGCGCCCCGGCGCCGGCGGGGTCGAGGGTCCGCCCGGTGTCCGCCACCAGGAGGCCCACCTGGCGCGCCAGGCGCAGCACCGGCTCGCCGGCGGCCGTCACCGTCGCCGGCCGCCCGCGCCGCACCAGCACCCGGCCGGCGGCCTCCTCCAGGGCCCGCAGCCGCTGGGAGACCGCCGACGGGGTCACGTGCAGCCGCCGTGCCGCCGCCTCCAATGTCCCCTCGTCGACCACCGCGACCAGGGTGCGCAACTGCGCCAGGTCCACGTCCATGGACAGCGATGCTAATGATGGGCAAGGAAGATGAGCTGGACTGCTGCCCGCGTCCTCCCTAGCGTGGCTGCACGTGACGACAGGACTGCTGGCCGCGGTGGCCGGGCTGGGGCTGGGCCTCTCGCTGATCGTGGCCATCGGCGCGCAGAACGCCTTCGTGCTGCGCCAGGGTCTGCGGGTCGAGCACGTGCCGGCGGTCGTCGCGGTCTGCGCGGTCTCCGACGCCGTGCTCATCCTCGCCGGGGTCGCGGGCAACTCCTGGCTGAGCGCCCGCCTCCCCGACGCGATCACCGTCGTCCGGCTCGGCGGGGCCGCCTTCCTGCTCGGCTACGCCGTGCTGGCGGCCCGCCGCGCGCTGCGCCCCTCCTCGATCGCGGTCGACACCGGCGGCCGCGGCACCGGCCTGGCCGCCACCGTCGTCACCTGCCTGGCGCTCACCTGGCTGAACCCGCACGTGTACCTGGACACGGTGCTGCTGCTCGGCTCGGTGGCCGACAGCCACGGCGACCGGCGCTGGTGGTTCGCCGGGGGCGCCGTGGTCGGCAGCCTCGTCTGGTTCGGTGCGCTGGGCTACGGCGCGCGGCTGCTCCGCCCGCTGTTCGCCCGGCCGGCGGCCTGGCGGGTCCTGGACGCCGGCATCGCCGTCGTCATGGCCGCCCTCGGCCTGGGGCTGCTCTCCTCGGCGCTCTGAGCGGTCAGAGCCCGACGAGCTCCTCCAGCGCACCGACCTCCTGGCGGGACAGCTTCCGGATCGATCCGCTGCGCATGCGCTGCAGCTGCACGGGGCCGACGGCGGTGCGGGTCAGCCGCGAGACGGGCAGCCCGACGTGCGCGAGGAGGCGGCGGACGATGTGCTTGCGCCCCTCGTGCAGCACCACCTCGACCACGGACTGGCCGGCGTGGGTGTCGACGACCGTGAAGGAGTCGACCTTCACCGGGCCGTCCTCGAGCTCCACCCCGGCGCGCAGCCGGCGGTGCAGGTCCCGCGGCACCGATCCCGAGACCTGCGCCAGGTAGGTCTTGCGCACGCCGTAGGAGGGGTGCGCAAGCCGGTGGGCCAGCTCGCCGTCGTTGGTGACCAGCAGCAGGCCCTCGGTGTCCTGGTCGAGGCGGCCGACGTGCACCAGCCCGGGCGCCAGGTCGCCCACCATGTCGCCGATGGTCGGACGGTTGCGGTCGTCGCTCATCGCGGTGATGACGCCGGCGGGCTTGTTGATCGCGTAGGTGACGCGGTCGTCGCGGATCTCCAGCCGGGCGCCGTCCACCGCGATCTTGTCCTGCAGCGGGTCGACCCGCATGCCCTGCACCCGCACCTGCTCACCGTTCACGCTGATCCGGCCGGCGTCGATCATCTCCTCGACGACCCGGCGGGACGCGACACCGGCCCGGGCCAGGACCTTCTGCAGCCGCTCCCCCTGCCGCTCCTCGCCGGCGCCGGTGGCCGGCCGGTCGCCCGGGTGCGCCGGGGCGAGCTCCATGTCCTCCGACCAGCCCTCGCCGGCCGCGGTGGTGCTCTCGTCGTTCGGGGTCGGCGTGTTCATCGCCGACCAGTGTCCCATCTCCCGCTGCCGGGTCCCGCCCGCCCGCACGGCCTCCGCCGCCCACCGCAGGCGTGGCCCCTCTGCAGGGTCCCGCCGCGAGCGTGCGAGCGGTGCGGGGCAGAGGAGTCCGCCCTCAGGCGTCGGGGTGCTCCTCGAGGAAGGTCGCGGTCTCCGGCAGCAGCGGCGCGAGCTCGGGCAGGTCGGCGAGGCTGGCCAGCCCGAGCCGCTCCAGGAACAGCGGGGTGGTCGCGTACAGCCCGCCGCCGCTGTCGGGGTCGCTGCCCACCTCCCGCACCAGCCCGCGCGCGAGGAGCGTCCGCATCACCCCGTCGACGCCGACCCCGCGGATCGCCGACACCCGCGCCCGCGTCACCGGCTGCCGGTAGGCGATGACGGCGAGGGTCTCCAGCGCGGCCTGGGTGAGCCGGCTGCGCTGCCCCTCGCCGAGGTACCGCTCGACGGCGCCGGCGTGCTCCTCGCGCGTGTAGAGCCGCCACGCCTCGCCCACCCGGCGCAGCGTGATCCCCGCGGAGCGCTCGTCGTAGGCCGCGGCCAGGTCGGCCAGCCCCCGCCGCACCTGCTCGGGCGGGCAGCGCAGCGCGGCGGCCAGCGTCTCCTCGTCGACCGGGTCGTCGACGACGAAGAGCAGCGCCTCCAGGCCGCCGCGCAGCTCGTCCGGGTCCAGCAGCTCCGCGGGCTCGGGCTCGGGTTCCGGCTCCGGCTCGGCGGCCGGTCGCGGCGCGGGCGCCGTGACGGCGGCGAGGTCCTCGACCGGCACCGCCGGCACCGCTTGCTCCTCCACCGGCCGCTCCGCGACCCGGGCGGCGAGCTCCGCCGCGACGGCGTCCCAGGCGGCCGGATCGGCGTCCCCGCGCTCGGCCGCCTGCTCCCGGGTGGCGGCCAGCTCGGCGGCCAGCGCCTCCCAGGAGAAGGGGGCGGGTTCCTGCCCGGCTCGGTCGTCGGTCACCGGTACTCCTCGTCGGCGTCGGGGGCCGGGGCACCGGCCGGGTCGGGGACGGACTCGCCGGTCCACCGCACGTGCAGCTCGCCCAGCGGCGTCAGCTGCTCGAAGACGACGCGCTGCTGGCGGTACAGCTCGAGCAGCGCGAGGAAGCGGGCCACCACCTCCAGGGTGTGCGCGCAGTCGGCGGTGAGCGCCCGGAAGCTCGCCGCCCCCGACCGCACCAGGTGGTTGCGCACCAGGAGCAGCTGCTCGGAGACGCTGACCGGCGGCGCGTGCAGGTGGGCCACGCTGACCGTCTCCGGTGCCTTCGGCGCCAGGGCCCGCGCGGCGAGGGCGGCGAACTGCTGCGGCGTGACGCCGAGCAGCACCTCGGGCACGAGCTCCGCGAAACGCGGCTCCAGCGCCGCCTCGCGCGCGAACCGGCGGACGGCGCCGGCCTCCCGCTCGCGCAGGAAGGCCGCGGCCTGCTTGTAGGCCTTGTACTGCAGCAGCCGGGCGAACAGCAGGTCGCGCGCCTCGAGCAGCTCCAGGTCGTCCTCGTCGTCGACCTCCGCCGCCGGCAGCAGCCGGGCCGCCTTGAGGTCCAGCAGCGTGGAGGCGACCACGAGGAACTCGCTGGCCTGGTCGAGGTCCAGCTCGTCGCCGAGCGCGCGCAGGTGGGCGATGAACTCGTCGGTCACCTGCGACAGGGCGATCTCGGTGACGTCGAGCTTGTGCTTGCCGATCAGCTGCAGCAGCAGGTCGAACGGGCCCTCGAAGTTGGTCAGCCGGACGGTGAAACGCGCAGGCGCGGCCCCGCCGGCCTGGTCCGCCGGCGGAACCGCGCCCGTGCTCCCGCTCACGGGCTCCGAGCGTATGCGGCCCTCGTGCAGGGCCCCGCCACGAACTCGCGAGTGGTGGGGGGCACGAGAGCCCTTCAGCCCTGCAGCCGGCGGACCAGGACCGCGTCCTCGCCGCGCTCGGCCAGGTCGGCCAGCAGCACCGACACCGCCTCGCGGACGATCCGGCCCCGGTCGGCGGCCACCCCGTGGTGCGCGCGCAGCGTCAGCCGCGCGGACTCCAGGGCCAGCAGCTCCTCGGCGGAGATGTAGACGGTGATCTTCTCGTCGTGCTTGGTCCGCTCGGTGCGCCGGGCGGGCTTGCCCCGCGTGGCGACCCGGGGCTGCAGCACCGGGGCCGGGGCGGGCTCGGCGGGGACGGCCCGGAACGCGGCGAGGTCGTCGTCGGCCGGCTGGGCGCCGCCCGGCACGAGGGTGAGCGAGGCGGCCGCCTCGGCGGGCGACTCCCCCACCCGGCGGGCCGCGCTGCGCAGCGCCGGCGAGCTCGCCGGCGTCGGCAGGCTGGGCAGCTCGGTGACCTCGGGCACCGACGTGGTGTCGGTGCGGCGGAACAGCTCCGAGGCACCGGGCAGGACAGGACGCCGGGTCACAGTGCCAGCACCTCCTTGGCGAGGTCGCGGTACGCCGAGGCGCCCGACGACGTGGGCGCCCACGTGGTGATCGGCTGCCCGGCGACGGTGGTCTCCGGGAACCGCACGGTGCGCTGGATGACGGTCTGGAACACGGTGTCGCCGAACGCCTCGACGACCCGGCTGAACACCTCCCGGCAGTGCACGGTCCGGGAGTCGTACATGGTGGCGAGGATGCCGTTGATCTCCAGCGACGGGTTGAGCCGCTCCTTGACCTTGTCGATCGTGTCGACCAGCAGGGCCACCCCGCGCAGCGAGAAGAACTCGCACTCCAGCGGGATCACGACGCCCTGCGCGGCGGTGAGCGCGTTGACCGTCAGCAGGCCGAGCGAGGGCTGGCAGTCGATGAGGACGTAGTCGTACTCCTCGACGACGTCGGCGAGCACCCGCAGCAGCGTCTGCTCCCGCGCCACCTCGCTGACCAGCTGCACCTCGGCGGCGGAGAGGTCGATGTTGCTGGGCACCAGGTCCAGACCCGGGATGTCGGTGTGCACCCGCACGTCCCGCAGGCTGGTCCGCCGCTCCATGAGGGCGTTGTAGATCGTCCGGTCCAGGGTCTGGGCCGGGATGCCGAGGCCCACCGACAGCGCGCCCTGCGGGTCCAGGTCGATCAGCAGCACCTTGCGCCCGAACTCCACCAGCGCGGCGCCCAGGTTGATCGTCGACGTCGTCTTGCCGACGCCGCCCTTCTGGTTGCACATCGCGATGACGCGGGCCGGGCCGTGCTGCGTCAGCGGCTTGGGGTCCGGCAGCTTGCGCTGTCGCGCGCGGGCCGGGTCCTGCCGCAGCGCGGCCGCCCCCATCTCGGGGTCGGTGTCGTGCGGGCGCGCGACGGCAGAGGCCGCGTCCGCTCGGATCGCCATGGGTTGTCGCCTCCAGCTCGGTGCCCGACCGGACGTTCCGGGTGCGGCCAGCCGTCCTGTCCGCTCGGGTGACGAGGACGCTAGGGAGCTGGAGGAAGCTTCCCAAGGCGGCGCGCCGTCGACGTGTCGACATGGCGACGAATGCCAACCAGTGTGACTGCTCAAGTCGAGCTGGCGACAGATGTTGCCATAGTCATCCCGGTCCGGATGTCAGGTCAGCGCCCGGGGGTGGCTGGTGGCGTAGACCTCGCGGAGCCGGTCGACGGTGACCAGCGTGTAGACCTGCGTCGTCGTCACCGAGGCGTGGCCGAGCAGTTCCTGCACGACGCGGACGTCGGCGCCGCCGTCGAGGAGGTGGGTCGCGAAGCAGTGCCGCAGCGTGTGCGGCGAGACCTCCCCGGTCAGCCCGGCGCGCTCGGCCGCCGTCCGCAGGATCGACCACGCGCTCTGCCGGGACAGCGGCCCGCCGCGCACGTTGAGGAACAGCGCGCCGCCGCGGACGCCCGGACGGCCGTTCGCGGCCAGGGCGGGCCGCGCGCGCACCAGGTACTCCTCGACGGCGCGCAGGGCGTAGCTGCCGACCGGGACCACGCGCTCCTTGCCGCCCTTGCCGGCCAGCCGCACCGTGCTCTGCCCGCGGTCGAGGTCGTCGACGGCCAGCCCGACCGCCTCGGAGATGCGCGCCCCCGTCCCGTACAGCACCTCCAGCAGCGCCCGGTCGCGCAGCCCGCGCGGCCCCTCCAGCGAGCCGGCCGCCTCGATCAGCGCGACCACCGACTCGACCGGCACCGCCTTGGGCAGCCGGCGGGCCGGGGTGGGCGGCCGCACGTCGTGGGCGACGTCGTCGGGCACCAGCCCGTCGAGCAGCGCGAACCGGTGCAGCCCGCGGACCGCGACCACCGCGCGGGCCGCCGAGGTCGCCGACAGCGGCGGGTGATCGTCGTCGCCGCGGCGCAGCGCGGCGAGGAAGCCGGCGACGTCGGACTCCGCCACCTCCCGGAGGCCGCGGACCCCCGCCGCCGCCAGGTACTCGGTGTAGCGGCGGAGGTCGCGGCGGTAGGACGCGATGGTGTTGGCCGCCAGCCCCCGTTCCACGGTGAGGTGGTCCAGGTAGCCGGTGACGACCCGGTCGACCTCGGGTCCGGCGGACAGCGCGCTGCTCAGAACGGCACCTCCTGGAGCGGGACGGCGGCCAGGCCGTGGGCTTCGGCGACCTCGGGGAGCACCACGCCGCCCGCGGCGACGTTGACCCCGTGGGCGAGCGCCGGGTCGCGGTGGACGGCAGCGGCCGTGCCCTCGGCGGCCAGCGCCATGACGTAGGGCAGCGTGACGTTGGTGAGCGCGTGCGTGGAGGTGTTGGGCACCGCGCCCGGCATGTTGGCCACGCAGTAGAACACCGAGTCGTGCACCCGGAAGGTCGGGTCGTCGTGCGTGGTGGGCCGGGTGTCCTCGAAGCAGCCGCCCTGGTCGACGGCGATGTCCACCAGCACCGAGCCGGGCTTCATCCGCGCCACCAGCTCGTTGCCGACCAGCACGGGCGCCTTGGCCCCCGCGACCAGCACGGCACCGATCACCAGGTCGGCGTCGAGGACGGCACGCTCCACCTCGTAGGCGTTGGAGGCGACGGTCTGCAGGTGCCCCTGGTAGATCCGGTCGGCGGCCCGCAGCTTGTCGATGTCGCGGTCCATGACGACGACCTCGGCCTGCATGCCCAGGGCGATCGCCGCCGCGTTCATGCCCGAGACGCCGGCGCCGATCACCACCACCTTGGCGGCGTAGACCCCCGACACCCCGCCGAGCAGCACCCCGCGGCCGCCGTGCGCCCGCTCCAGGCAGTGCGCGCCCACCTGCGGCGCCATCCGGCCGGCCACCTCGGACATGGGCGCCAGCAGGGGCAGCGTGCCGTCGGCCTTCTGCACGGTCTCGTAGGCGATCGCCGTCGTCCCCGAGGCGACCAGCGCCTCGGTGCACTCCCTGGACGCCGCCAGGTGCAGGTAGGTGAACAGCGTCTGACCGGCGCGCAGGCGGCCGTACTCCTCGGCGATCGGCTCCTTGACCTTGAGCAGCAGGTCCGCGTCGGCCCACACGTCGTCGGCGTCGGCCACGATGCGGGCGCCGGCCGCGGTGAAGTCGGCGTCGGGGATGGAGGACCCCTCCCCCGCCCCCCGCTCCACCAGCACCTCGTGCCCGGCGCGTGTCAGCTCCGTGACACCGGCCGGCGTCAGCGCCACCCGGTACTCGCGGTTCTTGACCTCTCGGGGAACTCCGACCCGCATCGCTGGCTCTCCTGGTCCCGGCGGCCGCTCCCGAGGGTGACGGGCCGGCCCACCACGTCGTGGGCCGCCCGGTCGGGGCGGGCCTCGCCGCGGAGTGTAGGCACGCCGACCCGCCCCGTCCTGGTCAGAAGCCGTTCCGTGATCGTCCCGGCCCCACCTCGCGGCCGGCGCCGGGCTGCCGTGGCCGGCCGGCTGCCCCACGATGACGGGGCCACCCACCCCTCGAGGAGGACACCTCCCCATGCGCCTGTACGCCGAGCACCCCGCCCTGCGGGCGCGCCAGCTCGCCGCCGACCTCGGCTTCCTGGTGTGGGCGGTGGTGTGGGTGCTGGTGGCCCGGGCCGCGCACGGCGCCGTCCTGCTGCTGGCCGGTCCCGGGCGCGCGGTCGAGGACCTCGGGCGGTCGGTCGCCGGCTCGATGGACTCCGCCGCGGCGGCCGCGGCGGGCGTCCCGCTGGTCGGCGAGGAGCTCGCCGCGCCGTTCGACGCCCTCTCCGGTGCGGGCGGTTCGGTGGGCGGCGCCGGGCAGTCCGCGCAGGACGCGGTGGGCACGCTGGCGACGGTCGTCGTCGTCCTGGTGCTGCTGCCGGTGGGGTGGCTGCTGCTGCGCTGGCTGCCCTGGCGGCTGCGCTCCGCCCGTGACGCCGGCGCGGCGCGGCGGCTCGCCGGCAGCGCCGCCGGCCTGGAGGTGCTCGCCGTCCGCGCCGCCGCCACCGCGCGGCTGGACCAGCTCGCCGGGCTGCCGGGCGGCACCGGTGCGGCGTGGTGGGCCGGCGACCCCGCCGCCACCGAGCGGCTCGCCCGGCTGGAGCTCCGCCGCCTCGGCCTGCGCCCGCCCACGTGACCGGCCGGGGCGGCCACCCGTCAGGGCCCCCCGCAGAGCGTGCCGAGCGTGGGGGAAGGGTGGTCCTCTCTCAGCCGGCGTCGACCGGACGCAGCTCGGGGCCGGCCGCCCGCACCTGGGCGGCGGCCAGCAACCCGACGACGGCGGCGACGTTGCGGATGCCGCCGTCGAAGACCCGCTGCACGGCGTCGGCCAGCGGCACCCGCTCCACGGTCATGTCCAGCTCCTCGTGCTCCACGGTGAAGCCCTCGGGCCGGTCGACGTCGGTGAGCCCCTCGGCCAGGTAGACCAGCACCTGCTCGTCGCAGAAGCCGGGTGAGCTGTAGTGCGTGGTGAGCAGCGACCAGCGGGCCGCGGAGAGCCGCACCTCCTCGGCCAGCTCGCGCTGGGCGGTCTCCAGCGGCGGCTCGCCGTCGGCGTCCCGCAGCCCGGCCGGCAGCTCCCACAGGTAGCCGCCGACCGGGTGCCGGTACTGCCGCAGGAGGACGACCTCGTCGGCGTCGGTGAGTGCCACGACCGCCACCGCCCCCGGGTGGTGGACGACCTCGCGGACGCTGTCCCCGCCGCCCGGCATCGCCACGGTGTCCTTCACCAGGCTGATGACCCGGCCCTCGTACACCGGCTCCGAGGAGAGGACGCGGTACTCGTGGGGGTCCGGCTGCCCCGTCCCCATCAGATGCCGACCTTCTCCGCCTCGTCGACCGGCACCGGCAGCCGCGCGGACTCCTGGTAGTCGACGGCGGCCTGCACGAACGCGGCGAACAGCGGGTGCGGCCGGGTCGGGCGGCTCTTGAGCTCCGGGTGGGCCTGGGTGCCGACGAAGAACGGGTGCGCCTCGCGGGGCAGCTCGGCGAACTCCACCAGCAGCCCGTCGGGCGAGGTGCCGGAGAACACCAGGCCGGCCTCGCTGAGCCGGTCGCGGTAGGCGTTGGCCACCTCGTAGCGGTGCCGGTGCCGCTCGGTGATCTCGGTGGACCCGTAGGCGGCGGCCACCACCGAGCCGTGCTGCAGCGCCGCGGGGTAGCTGCCCAGGCGCATGGTGCCGCCCATGTCCCCGCGGCCGGCGACGACGTCGAGCTGGGTGGCCATGGTCGAGATGACCGGGTCGGGCGTCTCGGGGTCGAACTCGGCGGAGTTCGCGTGCTCCAGGCCGGCGACGGTGCGGGCGTACTCGATCACCATGCACTGCAGCCCCAGGCACAGCCCCAGGGTCGGGATGCCGTTGGTGCGGGTGTACCGGATCGCGCCGAGCTTGCCCTCGATGCCGCGCACGCCGAAGCCGCCGGGGATGCAGACGCCGTCGACGCCGGCCAGCGCCTCCTCCGCGCCCTCGGGCGTCTCGCAGTCGTCCGAGGGCACCCAGCGGATCTGCACCCGGCTGCGGTGGGCGAAGCCGCCCGCCCGCAGCGCCTCGGTGACCGACAGGTAGGCGTCGGGCAGGTCGATGTACTTGCCGACGAGGGCGATCGTGACGGTCTGCTTCGGCGCGTGAACCCGGTCGAGGAGGTCGCCCCACACCGTCCAGTCCACGTCGCGGAAGGGCAGGCCCAGCCGGCGGACGACGTAGGCGTCCAGGCCCTCGCGGTGCAGCACCTTCGGGATGTCGTAGATCGACGGCGCATCGGGGCAGGAGATGACCCCTTCGGCGTCGGTGTCGCACATCAGGCTGATCTTGCGCTTGAGGCCCTCGCTGATCTCCCGGTCGGAGCGGCAGACCAGGGCGTCGGGCTGGATGCCGATGCTGCGCAGCGCGGCCACCGAGTGCTGCGTCGGCTTGGTCTTCAGCTCGCCGGACGGCGCGATGTAGGGCACGAGGGAGATGTGCAGGAAGAAGCAGTTGTCCCGGCCGATCTCGTGCCGCACCTGGCGGGCGGCCTCGAGGAAGGGCAGCGACTCGATGTCGCCGACGGTGCCGCCGATCTCGGTGATGACGACGTCGACGCGCTCGGCGCTGTCCGCCCCGGCGAGGATCCGCGCCTTGATCTCGTTGGTGATGTGCGGGATGACCTGCACGGTGTCGCCGAGGTACTCCCCGCGCCGCTCCTTGGCGATGACGTCGGAGTAGACCTGGCCGGTGGTCACGTTCGCCCGGCCGGAGAGGTCGGTGTCGAGGAAGCGCTCGTAGTGACCGATGTCCAGGTCGGTCTCCGCGCCGTCCTCGGTGACGAACACCTCGCCGTGCTGGAACGGGTTCATCGTGCCCGGGTCCACGTTGAGGTACGGGTCGAGCTTCTGCATCGTGACGCGGAGGCCACGGCTGGCCAGCAGCGTGCCGAGCGAACTGGCGGTCAGGCCCTTCCCGAGCGAGGAGACGACCCCGCCGGTGACGAAGACGAACTTCGTCGGCTGGTTGTTGTGGAGCAGGAGGCTGCCACCCGAGTGATCACGTGTTCCCGACGGTCGATCCACGGGAGACGACCGTAACACGGTCGGGGCCCGCCGCCCGGCCGGAGTGCGGAGCGCCACCCACGGACTCCCCCGGCCCGGTGGGACCGGGCTCCGGGCCGGCGGCCAGCCACACCAGCAGCGGCACCAGCAGGGCGGCCGCGGTCGCCGGCAGGGCGACGCCGGAGTCGTTGACCAGCGCCCCGATCGTCAGGCTCAGCGCGACCGCCAGGAGCGCGGCGCGCAGCACGGCGGCGTCCGCGAGCGGCAGGCCGGCCGGGCCCCGCGGTGCGCGCCCCGGGCCGGGCGGCACGCTGCGCAGCGGGCCGCCGGGCCGCAGCAGCCAGACGGCGGCGACGAGCGCGACCGGCAGCATCCAGGCCAGCGGGCTGCCCAGGAGGATGCCGATGTTGGCCTGCGCCTTCCGGCTGATGACGGTCCACGCCTCGCCGGTGAGCACCTGCTCGACGAACCTGCCCAGGTGGGTGCGGTCGGTGGGGGCGCGCAGCCAGTCCAGCACCGCGACCGAGCTGACGGCGACCACCGCCGCGGCGAGGATCGCGCCGAGCCGGACGGCGGTGACCCGCACGCGCGCGAGCAGCATCGCCAGCAGCAGGAAGCCCGGGAGCGCGGCCAGGACGCCCCCGAAGTCGCGGCCCAGCGGCGGGGCGCCGATGACGGCGACGGTGAGCAGCCCGGCGGCCAGCACGACGGCGGCCGTGCGGCGGCGCGCCCGCCCCTCCGGCGACCGGCGGCCGACGGCGGCGGCCACCGCTGCGGTGACGGTCAGGGCGCTCACCGACAGCAGCCCGAAGGTGAGGTTGCCGTAGCCGGTGAACCGCCCGGCGACGACCGCGTCGTAGCCCAGCGGCCCGTTCAGCTCCAGCGGCGAGCCGCTGAGCACGTCGCCGACGAGGGTGAGCAGGGTGATCGCGAGCACCGCCAGCGCGGGGCCGAGCCGGCGCCGGCGCCAGGGGCCGAGGGCAGCGACCGCCAGCACGGCCACATCGGCGACGACCACCGCGGTGAGCAGCGCGGCCAGCGGCGCGTCGGCCCGCTCCCAGGGGACCGCGCCCGCCAGGTAGGTGGCCACGGGCAGCCCGGCGGCGGCCAGGCAGAGCAGGCGCAGCGCCCGCCGCGCAGGCGGCCAGGTGCCCGGCCGGGCGCCGCGGCGGCCGCTGCCGACCACCAGCACGCCCAGCCCGACGACGGTCGCCCCGACGACGACGAAGGTCCAGAAGAAGACGCCGGTGTTGCGGTGGTGGGTGGTGGCGGCGACGTTGACCAGCTCGAGCTCGTCCACCGCCTGCGCCAGCGGCGGCCGCTCCCCCGTGCTCCGCCACGGCTGGCCGTTCATCGACGCCGGCGGGTCCAGGCCCAGGGCGCGCAGCACCGTCGGGGCGACGTCGATGAGCTGCACGAAGGGCACCCGGCCCGTGCTCGCCGAGGTCAGCCAGCCGACGTCGAACCCCGGACCCGCGGCCATGCCGACGTGCAGCTGCGGCCGGCCGTCGTTGACCTCCGAGATGCCGGCCAGCAGCAGGAGGGTCTCCCCGGGGAGCGTGTCCAGGGCGGCCCGCAGGCGGCCCAGCACGTCGTCGATCCGGGTGAGCGCGGCGGCACGGGGTTGCGGCCGGGTGCCGTCGTCGGTGGGCTCGGCGCCGGGGGCGCCCGCGTCCGCGAGCCGGTCGAGGGAGACCAGGGTCAGCGGGCAGCCGGTCAGCAGCCCGGCCAGCTCGGCGGGCTCGGCGGGCAGGGTGGGGACGGTGGTCAGGAGGACCCCGTCGGCGGCGACCGCGAGGGCGGCGGCCCGGCCGGACACGGTGGCGCAGCCGACGGCCGCGCCGAGCGCGCCGGGCTCCGCGCCGAAGCGGACGGTGCCCTCGTCCTCGGCGATCCGGGCGACGGTCGCCTGCGGGTCACCCAGGGCGACCTCGGCGACCCGCTCCTGCAGCCCGCAGCGGGTGAGGGAGGTGTCCATCCGGGGCCCCTCGGGCGCCTCGCCGTCGGGGGCGGCCTCCTCCTCCGCACCGGGGGCCTCGGGGTCGGGCAGCGTGGGCAGCGGCACGGGGGGCAACCCCTCGTCGGTCCCGGGGAACCGCGCCCGGTTCCCCGCACCGAGCGTCGCCCAGCCGTCCAGGACGCAGGTGGTGGACCGGGCGGCGCGCACCGAGGTCGCCCCGATCGCCGACTCCCCCGCGAGCGACCACAGCTGCGGAGTCGCCGCGGGGTCCACATCGGCCCACGTGAGCCCGGGCACGCCCACGACGACGACGCGGTCGGCGGCGTAGCCCTCCGCGCCGGCCGCCGCGGCAGCCGTGCCCGGCAGCCCGACGAGCAGCAGCGCGACCAGGGCTCCCAGCGCCGCTGCGCGGCGCGTCCACCGCGCGGCCGGCCCGCTCACGGCCCCGGCCGGGCCGGCGCCGTCCCGAGCAGCTCCCGGTAGATGCCGGCCAGCTGCGCGGCCGTGCCCGCCTCGTCGGGCCAGCCGGCGGCCTGCCGCAGCCCGGCCGCGGCGAGCTCGGCGGCGTGCGCGCTGTCGCAGAGCACCCGAACCACGGCCTCGGCCAGCGCGACGGCGTCACCCACCGGGACGAGCTCGGCGGCGTCGCCCAGCAGCTCCGGCAACCCGCCGGTGCGGGTCGCCACCAGGGGCACGCCGGCCCGGAGCGCCTCCTGCGCGGTGAGCGACCGCGCCTCCCAGCGCGAGGGCAGCACGCACACGTCCGCGGCGCCCAGCAGGTCGGCGACGTCGTCGCGGCGGCCCAGCAGGGTGACCGGCAGCGACTCGGCGCGGATGCGCCGGGCCAGCTCGCCCTGCAGCGGCCCGTCACCGGCGATGACGACCGAGGGCACCGGGTGCACCCGCTGGTCGGCCGACCAGCGGGCCACCGCGTCGAGCAGGACGTCGTAGCCCTTCTGCGGGTGCAGGCGGCCCACGGCGACGACCAGCGCGCGGTCGTCGTCGAGCCCGAGGCCGGCCCGGACCTCGGCGGGCGTGCGCGTGGCCGGGGGCAGCGGTGGCGCCGAGACCGGTGCCACCCGCACGTCGCGGGCACCCAGCCGGCGGGCGTTCGCGGCGAGGTCGGCCGAGGCGGCGAGCACCACGTCGGCGGCCCGCACGGTGGCCCGCTCCGCGCGTTCCAGCACCCGGCGCCGCAGCCCGCCGCCCTCGGGGAGGGCGTTGTGCAGGGTGAGCACCAGCGGCACCCGGCCGCCGGCCAGCCGGCGCGCGACCGCGGCGACCAGCCCGGCTCGCAGGCCGTGGGCGTGCACGAGGTGGCTGCCGGCCAGCGCGCGGCGGAGCGCCTGCACGGCGCGCGCGTCCGCGGCCGGGGCCAGCCCGGCGGAGATCTCCACGGGGGTGAACCGGGCGCCGCGGCCGCTGAAGCCGAACAGCGCGTCGGTGGCGGCGGGTCCGCAGACCGCCACGTCGGCGCCGGCGGCCCGCAGCGGCGCGACCAGCGAGCGGACGTGGGTGCCCACCCCGCCGGTGCTGGTGGCCAGCACCTCGGTGACGCAGCGGCCCCGCAGGAGCGGCTCAGCCACTGCGCACCTCCTGCTCGCCCGTCGACCGCAACTCCCGGAGCGCCCCCACCAGTTGCGCGCGGGCCGTCCCCATCATGACGGCCAGCGCCACGACCAGCACGACGCCCCCGACGACGACGCCGGCGCCGAGCGCGGCGAGCAGGCCGCCGGGCACCGGGTCCGCGCCCAGCGCACGGGCCAGCCACAGCCCGGCGCCGCCGGCCAGGGCCGCCGCCAGCACCGCGGCGGGGCCGCTGCGGGAGAGCCCGTGCAGGGCCGGGCGTCCGGCCACCCGCAGCACGACCACCAGCAGCCCCGCCCCGGCGACGGTCACCCCCAGCGTGTGGCCGAGGGCCAGCGCCGCCGCCCGGTCCGCCGGGGGCAGCACGGCGGCCAGGACGACGTCGGCGGCGACGGCGAGCAGCCAGCCACCGAGCACGCAGGCGGTCGGCGCCTTCCACAGCCCCCGGGCGTAGAGCGCGCGGGTGAGGACGGCGACCAGGGCGTAGCCGAGCAGGCCGGGCGCGAAGGCCACGACCGCGTCCCGCAGCGCGGCCACCTCCCGGTCGGTGCCGCCGGCGAAGAAGACCCGGGCCACCGGGCCGGCCGCGGCGACCAGCGCGGCGGTGGCGACGGCGGAGGCCGCGACGACGAGCACGACGACCGGTGCGAGCGCCCGCCGGTAGCCGGTCTCGTCACCGGACTCGGCGCGCTCGGCCAGACCCGGGTAGGCCGAGGTGGCCAGCGGCACCGCCAGCGCCGCCCACGGCAGGAGGAACACGGTCAGGGCGGCGACGTAGACCACCTGGGTCCCGTCCGGCGCCCCGCTGTTGGCCAGCCGGATGGCGACCGCGGCCACCAGCTGCTGGCCGGCCAGGGTGAGGACGCCGGCGAGGGCGAGCCGGCGGACGCGGGGGGCGGCACCGACGGGGAAGCGCAGCGACGGGCGCAGCCCCAGCCGCAGCCCCCGCAACGGCAGGAGCAGGCTCAGGCTGAGCGCCGCCACGCCGAGCGTCGTCCCCACCCCGAGCACGAGCTCGGCAGGGGTGGACAGCGCGGCGACCTCCTGCCCGCCGCCGATGGCCGCGAACACCAGGTAGGCCGCCGCGACGACGACGCTGGACAGCAGCGGTGCCAGCGCCGGGCCGGCGAAGCGCCGGTGCGCCTGGAGCACGCCGGTGAGGACGATCCCGATGCCGTACAGGACGACCTGCGGGGCGAACACCAGCAGGAAGCGGGCGGCGAGCGCCACCTGCTCGGGGTCCTCGCCGCCGAGCAGGAGCCGCGCGATGGGCTCGGCCAAGAGCGCGAGGAGCACCGCCAGCGGCACGAGCAGCAGCAGGGTCCAGCCGAGCAGGGCCGAGGCGGTGCGCCGCACCTGCTCGCGGTCCCCGGCGGCGATGCCGCCGGCGAGCATGGGGACGACGAGGCTGGCCAGCGCGCCACCGGCCACCACCTCGAAGACGATGTTCGGGACGTTGTTGGCCGCCAGGTAGGTGTCGCCGGTGCTGCCGGGCCCGACCGTGTTGGTGAAGACGAGCGTGCGCCCGAACCCGGCCAGCCGGGCCAGCACGGTGAGGACCGCGATGAGCGCGGCGGCACCGGCCACGCCGCGGGCCACCTGCCGCCCGGTCACGAGGGGCGGCGGCCGAGGCGGTCCAGTTCGCGCAGGCCCGGCGTGGCCTCGATGACGCGGGTGAAGCTGACCCGCTCGCTGGCGAGGGTGAGGCCGGTGACCACCGCGAGCACACCGGCCCGGGCCCCGCGCGGGCCGACGGCGGCCAGCCGCAGCCCCAGCAGCGCGCCGAGGGCGTTGGCCCCGCTGTCGCCGAGCATGACCCGCTCGCCCAGGTCCGCGGGCAGCACGGCGAGGGTGGCGCCGAGGGGTCCGGCGGCCAGCCCCCCGGCGGGCCCGCCGAGGCCCGCGGCGGCGGCGAGCACGCCCGCCTTGGCCGCGCGCCCCGGCCGCAGGTCGAGCAGGTTGAGCAGGTTCGCCGTCCCGGCCACCAGCCCCGCCGTGAGGACGCCGTCGACGAGGGCACCGGCCCCGCGACCGCTCCCCCGGGTGAGCAGGGCGGCCGTGGCGGCAGCGGCGCCGATGCCGGCGACCTTGACCGCACCGGCGGACACCCGGCCCTCCCGCAGCGCGCGCAGGTGGCCGGCGAGCCCCTTGTCGCGGGCCTGCTCGGGCCGGGCGCCGGCGAGGTCGTCGTACCCGCCGACCAGGCCGGACGCGGCGCCGACCACGACCGCGGCGGCCCGCGTGCCGGGCGGGGCACCGAGCGCGGCGGACGCCGTCGCCGCCACCGCGAGCGCCGGCCCGCCGAGGAGGGTCACCGGCCGGCGCGCGTAGTTCGTCCGCCGCCACGGCGCGCCGGCCGTGCGTCCCGACAGCGCATCGGCGACCACCAGCGCGGCGCGGGCCGCGCCGGCGCCGGCGAGCGCGAGGACCGCCGTCCGCCGCGCCGTCACTGCGGCGCCGCGGGCACCGGCGGGATCGGCTGCGCCCCCTCGGCGGTCCCGTACACGCCCGAGGTGCCCTGCGACTCCTGCCCCAGCGCGAGGACGGTGCTGATGCGGCCCACCTCGGTGCCCACGTTGTCCACCGTGGAGACGGCGGCGGCGAGCGCGGGGTCGGCGCGCAGGGCACCCACCAGCCCCTCGGGGCGGGCGGACGCCGCCGTACCGGCGACGACCGCGCCGCGGCCCTGGGCGTCGAGCGCGGTGGCCAGGGCCACCAGCGCCGCGTTGCGCTGCTCGGCGTCCGGGCCCTCGAACGGGCTGCCGTTGAGGACGACGGCGTGGTCCGCCGGGGAGACGGAGGCCGATTCGGCGGCGAGGACCTCCAGGGAGGCGAGGCCGGCCAGCACCGATGAGACCGCCGTGTCGTCGGGCACGGGGCCGCCCTCGGGGACCATGAGCACCTGGGACAGCAGGCTCGCCACGAGGACGCCGGAATCGCCGCTCTCGGGGAGCTGCAGGCCCGCAGGCAGGCCTGGCCCGGCCACGTAGCTCTGCAGCGCCGCCGCGCTGGCCGGGTCGGTGTAGGCCGGCTGGAGCCGCAGGACGCCGCTGACCGAGCCACCGGCCTCGCCGATGAGCGCGGTCACCTCCTCCACCGTCTCGGGCGCGACGCCCTCGTCGGTCAGGACCAGCAGGACGCTGCGGTCGGTGAGGGTGCCCGCGACCAGCGCCGGACCGACGGCCTCCTCGAACTCCTGCGAGGTGTCCAGCTGGGCCTCGAGCTCCCGGGTGCGGTCCTCGAGGTCCCGCTTGTCCTGCTGCAGCGCCGCCACCTGGTTCTCGATGTCGGCGAGGATCGGCTCGTTGAGCGCCGTCGTCCCGATGACGATGCCCAGCGCGACCGCGAGGAAGACCGCGATCAGGGAGACCAGGTGGTAACGGAAGTCGATCACGCGAAGAGGTTCTCCAGCCAGAACACGAAGCTGTTCCATTGGTCGAGCAGCAGTTCCAGGTACACGCGCCCGGCCGCGGACAGGGCCAGGGCCGACCCGATCGCGACGAGGGCGGCGATCACCAGGACCACGAGCGCGGTGGTCGAGATGCGGCTGCGGTAGAGCCGGCTGACGCCCTTGGCGTCGACCAGCTTCCCGCCCAGCCGCAGGCGGGTGAGGAACGTCGAGGCCATGCCCCCGCGCCCCTTGTCGAGGAACTCCACGAGCGTGGCGTGCGTCCCGACGGCGACGATGAGGGTGGCGCCCTTCTCGTCGGCCAGGAGCATCGCGATGTCCTCGCTGGTGGCGGCCGCGGGGAAGGTGATGGCGTCGACCCCGAGGTCCTGCACGCGGGCCAGCCCGGGCGCGCGGCCGTCGGCGTAGGCGTGCACGACCACCTCGGCACCCGAGCGCAGCACGTCGTCGCTCACCGAGTCCATGTCGCCGATGATCATGTCCGGTGAGTAGCCCGCCTCGACCAGCGCGTCGGCGCCGCCGTCCACGCCGATGAGGACCGGGCGGTAGTCGCGGATGTAGGAGCGGAGGGCGTGCAGGTCCTCCTTGTAGTCGTAGCCGCGCACGACCACGAGCACGTGCCGGCCCTCGATCTTCGTCGCCACGTCCGGGACGCCGACACCGTCGAGCAGGAGAGCGCGCTCCCGCTTCATGTACTCCATGGTGTTGGCGGCGAAGGCCTCCAGCTGCACGGAGAGGCCGGCCCGCGCATCGGCCATCGCGGCGGCGACGGTGCCGGCGTCGTGCTCCGTGCCCTCGGCGAGCACCGCACCCTCGGCGTCGAGCAGGCGACCACCCTCGAGACGGACCTCGGCGCCCTCCTTGACCTTCGCGAAGACGTCCTTGCCGACGTCGTCGAGCAGGGGGATGCCGGCGTTGATCAGGATCTCCGGGCCGAGGTTCGGGTAGCGGCCGGAGATGCTGGGGGCGGCGTTGACGACGGCGGCGACCCTGCAACCCACCAGGGCGTCGGCGCTCACGCGGTCGATGTCGACGTGGTCGATGACGGCGATGTCGCCGGGGCGCAGCCGCTTCGTCAGGTTCTTGGTGCGCCGGTCCAGGCGGACGGTGCCGGCGGTGCCGGGACCTGCGTCCTGTGCCCGGCCGCGGCGGACGGTGCCGATGCGCATGACATCGCATGCTGCCACGCTCGGAGGGCGGGCCCGCCCTCCGACGCGCCTCGGCAACGCCCTGGTCACGCAGCGTGTCCGACACCACCTCGGCGCGACACGCCGGGCGCGCCGCGTCGACCGCCTTCGCGGAACCGTTACCGAGTCGTGACTAGCGTTGCCCGTGTGACTGGAGTGGCCGGAGCCCTGACGACCGCAGCCTCCCTCCCGCAGGTCGAGGAGGACGCGCCCTCGCCCGCCGGGGCGGCGGTGATCCGTGCCGTGCCCGCGCCCGAGCCGGTCGCACCGCCGGCTGCCCCACCCGGCCGGACGCCCGGGGCGGACGCCGGGGACCCCCCGCGCGGCCGCCGCAGGCCGCGGGGACAGGGCATCCGCGAGCACCGCAGGCAGGAGACGCGCGCCCGCATCGTCGACGCCGCCACGGAGCTGTTCGACGCGCGCGGGTTCGACGCGGTCAGCGTCGTGGAGATTGCGCAGCGCGCCGGTGTGGTGGAGAAGACGGTCTTCAACCACTTCCCGGTCAAGGAGGGGCTGGTCTTCGACGCCGACCCGCCCATGCGCGCCGCCCTGCTGGCCGCGGTGCGCCGCCGTCCGGCCGGCGAGTCGGTGGCGGCGGCCGCCGGGAGCTTCGTCGTCGCCGCGGTGAGCCTGCTCGGCACGCCCGAGGCCGCCGACGGGGTGGCCCGCATGGCACGGGTGATCCGCGGCAGCCGGACGCTGCAGGTGCGGGAGCGGGAGATCCTGGGTGAGCTCACCACCTCGCTGGCCGACCTGATCGCCGAGGAGACGGCGGCGCGGCCGGGCCAGCTCGAGCCGTGGCTGGCCGCGCACGCCGTGCTGGGGCTGTACGCCTCGCTGCTGGAGCTCGCGCGCGACCGGGTCCTCGACGGGGTGAGCGGCCCGGAGCTGTCGGCCGAGCTCCGCCACCAGGGCCGGCGCGGCCTGGCCCTCCTGCAGTTCGGCCTCGCCGGCTACGCCAAGCGACGCTAGCTCTTGTCGTCCTCCGGACGGCGACCGCGGCCAGGTGCCGGACCCCCGTCGTGCTGAGCCGTTCCCCGGCGTTCCTCGGGGGACCCTCCGGGCCCCCACTCGTCCCGCGGCCACGCAGGGCGGCTCCCCGCCCCTTCTCGGGGACCCTCCGGGCCCCGACGTCAGGACGGAGTGATCTGCAGTGAACCCAGCAGCTGGTCGGCGCGGTCGCCGGGGAGCTCTGGATCCCGGGTGAACAGCGCGATGGCGACCATGTACCCGTCCTCCCCTGCCCAGCCGTGCCCGTCGGCGCACAGCCGGCGGATGTGGTCGCGGACCTTGGGCTGGCTGCTGTAGGGGCCGAAGTCCAGCCCCATCGCCAGGAAGTTGACCACCCGGTAGCCGAGCTCCTCGGCCGTGCGCACCGTCGCCTCGGGGTCGGAGTAGCTGGCCACCGCGGTGATCACGTCGGTGTAGCCCACCTTGAGCAGCTGCAGCACCAGGTCGTTGCCGCGCACGCCGCCCCACAGCTCCGGCATCAGGATGTCGCGGTCGGGGGCGGGGATGTACGGCGGGTTGCTGATCACCGTGCGGGCCGGCCGGCCCCCCGCGGAGTCGGCCTGGTCGAAGAAGTCGCCCAGCTCGACGGTGTACCGGTCGGCGACGCCGCGGGCGGCGATGTTGGCGCGGGCCTGGTCCACCGAGGGCGCGCTGATGTCGTAGCTGCGGACCCGCAGGTCGGGCAGCGAGCGGACGACGTCGGAGATGGCCGTGGCGTCACCGGTCCCCAGTTCGTCGACACCCTCCTCGGCCCATCCGAGCTGATCGCGGTACTGGCTGAGCAGCATGCACACCGAGAAGCCGTAGTGCGCGGACTCGTCGGTCGAGGAGAAGCAGGTCACCGGCGGCCCCTACCCCGGCACTCCTGCGTTCACCCGCACCGGGAGGAGCACGTCCCCGGATCGGTGGACACCGGGTCAGCGGGCGGAGGCGGCCACGGCGAGCAGCTCCCGGGCGTGCGCCTGACCGGTGTCGCTGTCGGCGAGCCCGGAGAGCATGCGGGCCAGTTCCCGCACGCGGTCCTCGCCGTCGACCGAGCGGATGTCGGTGGCGGTGACGCCGGCGCCGGTGTCCGGCGCCTTGTCGACGACGAGGTGGGTGTCGGCGAAGGCGGCGACCTGGGCCAGGTGCGTGACGACGACGACCTGGTGGTCGCGGGCCAGCCGGGCCAGCCGCCGCCCGATCTCCCCCGCGGCCTGGCCACCGACACCGGCGTCGACCTCGTCGAAGACCATGACCGGCACCGGGTCTGCGCCGGCGAAGACGACCTCGATCGCGAGCATGACGCGGGAGAGCTCACCGCCGGAGGCCCCCTTGTGCACCGGCCGCGGCGGCGCCCCCGGGTGCGCGGCCAGCAGCAGCGCCACCTCGTCGATGCCCTCGGGCCCGGGGTCGTCGGGGTGGCTGTCGATGCTGAAGGAGACCTGGGCGCTCTTCATCGCCAGCCCGGCCAGCTCGCTGCCGACCTCCGCGGCGAAGCCATCGGCGGCCGCGCGCCGGCCCGCCGAGATCTCGCTCCCGAGCCGGTCGACCTCCGCGCGCACGGCATCCCGCTCGGCGGCCAGGGCCTCGAGCGCCTCGTCGGAGACGTCGAGCTGGGCCAGCCGGTGCGCGGCGTCCTCCGCCCAGGCCAGGACGCCGCCCACGCCGGCACCGGGGTCGGCGTACTTGCGCACCAGCGCCGTCAGGGCGGCCCGGCGGTCGAGCACCTCGGCGAGGCGGGCCGGGTCGGCGTCGAGGTCGGCCACGTAGCCGGCGAGCTGCCCGGCGACGTCGGAGACCACGGCGACGGCGTCCGCGAGGTCCTGGGCGAGCATCACCAGCGTCGGGTCGTCGGAGCCGGCCAGGGCGCGCTCGGCGATGGCCAGCGCCGCGGCGGCGTCCTGCGGCACCTCGCCGGCGCCCAGGTCACCGGTCACGTCGCCGACCAGGGCCATCCGCGCCTCGTCGGCCGCGGCGCGCAGCGCGTCGGCGTCGCCGAGCCGCTTGGCCTGGGTGTCCAGGGCCTCGTCCTCGCCCGGCTCGGGGGCGACGTCGGCGATCTCCTCCAGCCCGTGCCGCAGCACGTCGGCCGCCTGCGCCAGCTCCCGCGCCTGCCCCCGCCGGCGGTCCAGGTCGGCGGCCAGCTCCCGCCACCGCTGGTGGGCGGCGCGGTAGCGCTCCAGCAGCGCGAGGTGCTCGGCGCCGGCGTACCGGTCGAGCGCACGACGCTGCTCGGCGGGGCGGGAGAGCCGCAGCTGGTCGGTCTGCCCGTGCACCGCGAGCAGGCTCTCGGCGAGCTCCGCCACGACCCCCACCGGGACGCTGCGCCCGCCCAGGTAGGCGCGCGACCGCCCC
Organism: Blastococcus sp. MG754426; assembly: GCF_021699055.1. GTDB lineage: Bacteria > Actinomycetota > Actinomycetes > Mycobacteriales > Geodermatophilaceae > Blastococcus. The sequence continues at coordinate 25,059 of NZ_SSXC01000044.1, forward strand.
TCGGCGCTGACGGTGCGGGCGAGGATGAGGCTGCCGTCGTCGTCGGGGTCGGCGCCGGCGTCGGCCGCCCGCGCCCAGGCCGGCGACTCCGGGGGCAGCTCCAGCCGTCCCTCCACCCCGGCGCGGCCGCTGGCCCGGACCCGGCCGGGGTCGGCCCGCCCGCCGAAGAGCAGGGTCAGCCCGGTCACCACCATGGTCTTGCCGGCGCCGGTCTCCCCCGTCACCACCGTCAGGCCGCGGCCGAGCTCGAGGGTGACGTCGTCGATGGCGCCGAGCCCCCGGATCCGCAGCTCCGAGAGCCGGCCCGTGGCCGTCACGGGAGCCCGTTCAGGCGTCGTCGTGCGTGCTGCCACCGCTCACCTCCTGCGCCGGGGCCGCCTGGGCGGGGTCGTCGACGGAGACCACCTCGCGGGTGAGCACGTTGCGGCTGGTGAACAGCTCGTGCCCGGGGCCGGCGTGCCGCGCGTCGCGGAACCCGCGGACGGGGAGGCCGAACTTCGCCACCAGCCGGTCGCCGAACGTCGAGGCGTGCACGCGGGCGATCCGCACCGGCCGGCTGGCGCGCCGCACCTCGACACGGCCGCCGTCGGGGACGTCGACGCTGCGGCGCCCGTCGGCGGAGACCCGGGCCTGGTTGCCGTCGGCGGGCACCGCGACCGTGACCACGGAGTTCGGCGAGGTCACCAGGGGGCGGGCGAACAGGGCGTGGGCGTTGCTGGGCACCAGCAGCAGGGCCTCCACGTCGGGCCAGACGACCGGCCCGCCGGCGGAGAAGGCGTAGGCGGTGGACCCGGTGGGCGTCGCGCAGAGCACCCCGTCGCAGCCGAAGCTGGTCAGCGGCCGCCCGTCGATCGCGATGACGACGTCGAGCACCCGGGAGCGCTCGGCCTTCTCCACCGAGACCTCGTTGAGCGCCCACGTGCCCCCGACGACGGCTCCCCCGGCGTCGACGACGTCCACCCGGATGGCGAGCCGTTCCTCGACCGAGTACTCGCAGTCCTCGATGGCGGTGAGGGTCTCCTCGACCGCCTCGGGCTCGGTCTCGGCGAGGAAGCCGACGCGGCCCAGGTTGACGCCCATCAGCGCCGCGTCGGTGTAGCGGGCCAGCTCGGCGGCGCGCAGGAAGGTGCCGTCGCCACCGAAGACCATGACGATCTCGGCGTCCCGCGCCGCGCCCTCGTCGCAGGCCACCACCTCCGCACCGGGGATCTCCAGGTCCGGCGCCTCGTCCTCGAGGACCCTGACCACGATCCCGCCGCGCAGCAGCCGCGCCGCGGAGGTGCGGGCCAGCTCGACGATGTCCTGCCGCCCGGTGTGCACCGTGAGGAGGACCCGGCGGGTCCCCTGCTGGTCGGGTGCTGCCGTGCTCGGCTCGGTCACTGCGGTCCCTCCTGGACTGCTCGACGGACGGCGTCCTCCTCGATCGGCCCGGCATCGGACCGCAGCCACAGGAAGAACTCCACGTTCCCGGCCGGGCCCGGCAGCGGGCTGGCCACGACGCCGGCGGTGCCCCAGCCCAGCGCGTGCGCCGCCCGGCCCACCTCCAGCACCGCCTGCACCCGGTGCTCGGGGTCGCGCACCACGCCGCCCGCGCCGAGCCGCTCCCGGCCCACCTCGAACTGCGGCTTCACCATCGGCAGGAGGTCGGCACCGGGCAGGGCGCAGGCGGTGAGCGCCGGCAGCACCAGCCGCAGCGAGATGAAGGAGAGGTCGGCGACGACGAGGCCGACCGGGCCGCCGATCGCCTCGGGGGTCAGCGTGCGGACGTTCGTGCGCTCGTGCACGTGCACCCGGTCGTCGGTGCGCAGCGACCAGGCCAGCTCTCCGTACCCGACGTCGACGGCGACCACCTCGGCCGCCCCTCGCCGCAGCAGGACCTCGGTGAAGCCTCCGGTGGACGCGCCGGCGTCCAGCGCCCGCCGCCCGTCGACGGCGACCGGGAAGGCCTCGAGGGCGCCGAGCAGCTTGTGCGCGCCGCGGGACACCCACGACGGCTCCTCCGGATCGGTGCGGACCACCACCGGGGTGCCCGCCTCGACGCCGGTGGCCGGCTTGGTGGCGGCCTGCCCGGCGACGGCGACCCGGCCCTCGGCGATGAGGCTCACCGCGTGCTCCCGCGACCGGGCCAGGCCGCGGCGCACGAGCTCGGCGTCGAGCCGGCTGCGACGGGCCATCAGCGCGGGTCGATCGTGCCGAGCTCGCCCTGCAGGCGCGCGTGCTCGGCCTCGAAGAGGGCGACGTGCTCGGACACGGGCAGCTCGTCGAGGCCGTCCAGCCGGCCAGCGCCACCGACGGGCGACGGGCTCCCGCCCGCCGCCGACGAGGGGTCATCCGGCCGCGGGCCGGCCGGCGGCGCCCCGGGGACTGCGACCGGCGCGGACCCCGGGCGGTAGGGCCCGGGCACCGGTCGCGGTGCGGTCGGCTCGGTCACGGAGCACCTCTCGGGGGAGCGGGTCGGGCGGGCCGGGACGGGCCCTCGGGGACGCGCCGGCGTCCGTTGCGGAGGTTACCGGCCTGGCACGACGCCGACGGGCCGGACGGACCAGCGCGATAGCGTCGGGCCACCGCATCCACCGCCGATCCCAGGGGAGACCTCTCCGCGTGGCCACGATGGACCAGTGCATGACCGCCCTCTCGGGCGTCCTCGGCGACCTCGCCGCCAACCCCGCGGCGGCCGGGCTCGACCGCAGCCTCTCCTGCCGGCTGACCGATCTGGAGCAGGTGGTCCTCGGCCGGCTGAGCTCGGGGTCGGTGCGGGACCTGCACCCCGTCCCCGACGGTCCGGGCGTGCCGAGGGCCGACATCCGGCTGACGATGACGAGCGACGACCTGGTCGCCCTCACCGATGGCCGGCTGTCGTTCGGCTCGGCGTGGGCCAGCGGGCGGATCAAGCTCGAGGCGGGCCTGCGGGACCTGCTGCGCCTGCGCAAGCTGCTCTGAGTCCCGGCGGGTCAGCGCGGGCCGCCCGACGGCAGGTGCCAGGCCCGCGCCCGCGCGGTCGCGGTCGCCCCGTCCGCCAGCACGCGCGCCGGCACCGTGCCGCCGGGGTGGGCGGCCCAGTGGGCGACGCAGAGGGCGCGCAGCCCGTCGAGGCCGTCGTCCGAGCCCGGCCTCGCGCCGCTCGCCGTCTCGGTGTCGGGTCCGCGGAGCTCCAGCACGTCGCCGCCCTCCGCCTGCCGGACCGTCCAGCCGCCGCACCGCCACGTCCGGCCCTCGGCGGTGACGGGCGGGTGCGGGTGCAGGAGACCGGAGGCGTCGGCGGCGAGCAGGTCGGGCCGGTGCTCCGGTCCGGCGGCGAGGAGCGTCGCCGGGTCGGTCACCCCGGAGAGGACCAGCAGGCTGGCCGCGCCGGCCCGCCGCGCGCCCTCGATGTCGGTGTCCAGCCGATCCCCCACGACCAGGGGGTGCGCCGCACCGGTGCGGCGCACGCACTCCGCGTGCATCGCCGGGTCGGGCTTCCCCGTGACCAGCGGCTCCCGCCCGGTGACCTGCCGCACCACCCCCACCATCGCGCCGTTGCCCGGCAGCGGGCCGCGCGGCGAGGGGATCGTGGCGTCGGTGTTGGTCGCGACGTGCCGGGCGCCGTTCCGGACGGCGACGACGGCCTCGGCCAGCTGCGCCCAGCCGACCTCGCGCCCGTAGCCCTGGACGACCGCGTCCGGTCGGTCCTCCGCGCCGGTGACCACCGTGAGGCCGGCCGCCTCCAGCGCGGCGGCGACGCCCGGACCGCCGACGGGGAGGACGCGCGCCCCGGCACCGAGCAGCTCCGCCACCACGGTCGCCGCCGCCTGGGAGCTGGTGATGACGTCACCGGGCCCGGCCGGCACCTGCAGCTCCGTCAGGTGCGTGGCCACCTGCTCGGGCGTGCGGGCGGCGTTGTTCGTGACGAACCCCAGCCGCATCCCGTCGGCGCGTGCCCGGGCCAGCGCCGCGGGGACGCCGGGCACGGCGTCCGGGCCGACGTAGACGACCCCGTCGAGGTCGAGCAGGGCGACGTCGTACCGCTGCGTCGGGGGCTGGAGGCAGCCCCCGGCCAACGCAGGCGGGGTCGGGCCGTCGATGTGGCCGGTCATGCGGAGCCTCGCTTCCGGCGGGCCCGGACCTCGCGCAGCGCCCGGGCGTAGTGCGCCAGGTCGGGGCGCATGGCGACGGCCAGCGCCAGCTGCTCGGCCGCCAGGGTGAGGTCCCCGGCGCGGCTGGCGGCCAGCCCGAGGCCGAAGCGGGCGTAGTCGTCGGCCGGGTCGGAGGCGGTGAGCCGGGTGAAGCTCTCGATCGCCTCGGGGTAGCGGTGGGCGTCGTACTGGGCCCGGGCCAGCGCCTCCCGGACGCTGCGCGACGCCGGTTCGGCCTCCGCGGCGCGGGCCAGGAGCGTCGCAGCGGCGTCGGGATGCCGGTCGGCGAGCAGCGCGAGGCCGCGGTGGTACCAGTCGTACACGCCACCGGCGGGGGCCTCGCGGTCGCCGCTGCGGCCCTCCGGTGCACCTGCTGCCGGCACTCCCGCCCCCTTCCTCGACCGCTGCCGGGTCCCGCCGTCCGCCGGTCCGGGAGGAACCACCGCGGGCGGCGCTCCTACGATCTCCGTCGTGCTCTCGTCGTCGGTGGGACCTGATACGCCACCCGGTCCGGAACCGGGACTTGAGGTCCGGCCGTTCCGGGCGCTCACCTACCGGGACCGGGATCCCGGGCACCTGGCCCGCGTCAGCTCGCCAGCCTACGACCTCGTGACGCCCGCCGGCCGCGCTCGGCTGGCCGACGCCGACCCGCACAACATCGTCCGCCTGATCCTCCCCCAGGTCGACGGGCAGCCGCAGACCGCCGGTGCCTCCGCCGCGCTCGCTGCCACCACGCTGCGGTCCTGGCTCGCCGCGGGCGTGCTCGTGCGCGACCCGGTCCAGGCCCTCTGGCTCTACGAGCTGCAGCCGGCCGACGGTGCCCCGGCCACCGTGGGGTGGCTGGGTGCGGTGGCCCTCCCCCCGGCCGGCTCGGCCGCGGTCCTCCCGCACGAGGACACCTACCCCGCGGCGGTCGAGGGACGGCGCGCGCTGCTGGCCGCGACCGGCACGGACCTGGAGCCGATCGTGCTCGCCCACGACCCCGAGCCGGAGGTGGCCGAGGTGAGCGGGCGGGTGCGGCGGTCGACGCCCACGATGGAGCTGCGCGACGGCGACGGCGTCCTGCACCGGCTCTGGCGGGTCGACGACGCGGCGACGCTGGAGGCCGCGACCCGAGCGCTGTCGCGCACCCGAGCGGTGATCGCTGACGGGCACCACCGCTTCGCCGCGGCGCGCGCCAACGCCGGCACCCGGGGTGGTGCCGGGTCCGACGCCGTGCTCGCCCTGGTCACCCCCATGGGGCCGGGCGGTCTCCGGGTCGACCCGATCCACCGCGTGGTGCCCGGACTCCCCTTCGGCGCCGCGGTGGCTGCGGCCGCCCAGGGTTTCGTCACGGCGGAGGTGCCGGTCGACGGTGCGGACCCGGCCTCGGTGGTCGCCGCGGCACGCTCGTGGTTGGCCGACCCGGCCGAGCGGGGCCTGCTGCTGAGCGACGGCGCCCGCCTGGTCCGCCTCACGGCAGCCGCTCCGGAGGTCCGCGCCGCCGTCCCCACCGAGGCGCCACCTGCCTGGCGCGACCTCGACGTGGTCCTCGCCCACCACGGGCTGCTGCAGGTGCTGTGGGCGCGACCGGACACCGTGGACGCCGTCGTCATCGCGCACCGACTCGAGGAGGCCTTGACGACCGCTGTCGAGCGCGCGGGCGTCGCCGTGCTGCTGCGCGCACCCTCGCCCACCGACGTGGCTGCGGTCGCGCGGGCAGGAGCCCGCATGCCGCGGAAGTCGACGCTCTTCGTGCCCAAGCCGCGCACGGGCCTCGTGCTGCGCCCCCTCGCGGACTGAACGGCGGGGCGCCGCTTCACGCCGTCTCGCCTGCCACGCGCGCAGCTGACCGTGGGATCTTGCGCCCGCGCCGGCAGTTGACCTCGCAGACGGACGCGGTGCCCGAGCCGGTGCGCCAGAAGCGCCGCTGCAGCGCGCCCTCCACCTCGACGACGTCACCCGGTTGCCAGGCGGCGACGCGCCGCTGCAGACCCCGCTCGTACGTGATGCAGGTGAGGACGTCCACCGATCGGCCGCGCACGGTGGGCCCGGGCCTGCGCACCACCAGCCGGAAGCTCACCAGCGTGTCGCCGCTCGGGAGGGTGCGCAGTTCTGCGGGGGCGGACAAACGCCCCCGCAGCACCACGTCGTTGCGATCGATCACAGCCACGGTCATGCCTGCAGCCTGCGCGCTGGAGGGGCGTGCGAGGACCGGCTGCGCCGATCTGTGGACGCGCCTCCCGGGTGTGGACGGGCCGGACGACCGGGTGGGGGTCAGGCCTCCGGCTCGTCCCGCGTCGACCGAGATGGGTCGGCTGGGGACGACGCCTCGTCACCGGTCTCACCGAGAAGTTCTGCGACCTCCGCCTCGACCTCCTCGGCGAAGGTCATCGCGCGGGTGCGCTCCCCAGCACCACCGGTGAGCGCGTGTGCCGATAAACCCGCATCGGGCAACTCCTCCTCGCCCAGCTCGGCATCGCTGAACTGGACTACGGGTGGTGCTCCCCCGGAGACCTGGTCTTCGGGTATCCGGTCGTCGGACGACGCTCCGCCGGCGACCTCGTCGTCGGACACATCGCCCAGCGGCACATCGTCGTCGGACACGTCGCCCAGCGACACATCGTCGTCGGACAGCGCTCCACCGGCGACCTCGTCGTCGGACACATCGCCCTGCGGCACGTCGGCGAGCTCATCACCGGGCGCAGCCGTCTCGTCGACCTCGCTGAACTCGATACCCGGGTCCTCGCCGACCAGCTCGGGATCCATCGCCGCCAGGACCTCGAGCCACTGCGTGGCGCGCTCGTCCTCGCCCTGGGTGCGCAGCAGCTCGGCGTAGGCCGCGGCCAGCCGCAGCTGCCCTGGGTCGTCCGGACCCAACCTCGAGGGGTCCGGCCGACCGCCGAGTGCCCGCTCGAGGACGAGCCGGGCTGCCGCGCCTTCACCGAGATCCTGGCGGGCGCCGGCCTCGACCAGGCGGAGCTCGACCGTCTCCTCCTCGTCAGCGACGTCAGCGAGCGCCTCGTTCACCAGGCGGATGGCGACCTCCGGGCGCCCGAGCGCACGCTCGCAGTCCGCGAGCACCGCCCGGTACCCCTGGTCGCCGCTCATGCGGCGGTAGGCGCGGATCTCACGTGCCGCCTCGGCGTAGTCGCCCGCGTGATAGGCCGCGACGCCCACGGCCTCCCGCACGACGGCCAACCGGGAAGCCCGGTCGCGGGCCGCGCGGGCATGCGCGAGGGCGGTCTCCGGATCCTCGTCGACCAAGGTCCCGGCTACGACAAGGTGCCCTGCGACCTTGGCGGAGTTGCGCGGATCGAGGCCGCGGAGGGCCGCGCGAATCGAGGGATCGAGGTCTCGGGGATCGGCCCACTCGGGCACCTCAGGTCCGGCGGGTACGGGCGGGCGCCGATCCTGCGTGGGCCGGCTCGTCGTCGGACGGCGCTCCCGCCAGTCTCCCTGCGAGCGCTGGGGACGGTCACCCTGCGGGCGACGGTCCTGCCAGTCCCCACGGGGACGATCGCCGCGCGGGCGCTCCGAGCGCTGCGGCCGGTCACCCTGGGGCCGACGGTCCTGCCAGTCCCCACGGGGACGGTCACCCTGCGGGCGGTCCGAGCGCTGGGGCCGGTCACCCTGCGGGCGGCGGTCCTGCCAGTCCCCACGGGGACGGTCACCCTGCGGGCGGTCCGAGCGCTGGGGACGGTCACCCTGCGGGCGGTCCGAGCGCTGCGGACGGTCGCCCTGCGGGCGGTCCGAGCGCTGGGGCCGGTCACCCTGCGGGCGACGGTCCTGCCAGTCCCCACGGGGACGGTCGCCCTGCGGGCGGTCCGAGCGCTGGGGCCGGTCACCCTGTGGGCGGCGGTCCTGCCAGTCCCCACGGGGACGGTCACCCTGCGGGCGGTCCGAGCGCTGCGGACGGTCGCCCTGCGGGCGGTCCGAGCGCTGCGGACGGTCGCCCTGCGGGCGGTCCGAGCGCTGCGGACGGTCGCCCTGCGGGCGGTCCGAGCGCTGCGGACGGTCACCCTGCGGGCGACGGTCCTGCCAGTCCCCACGCGGGCGCTCCGCACGCTGCGGCCGGTCACCCTGCGGGCGACGGTCCTGCCAGTCCCCACGC
>NZ_SSXC01000045.1 GCF_021699055.1 Blastococcus sp. MG754426
CGCCGATGGTACTGCCCTGGAGACGGGGTGGGAGAGTAGGACGCCGCCGGACAACCATTCACGAAGGGCCCCAGCCACCAGGCTGGGGCCCTTCGTCGTTCGCACGACCGGGAACCGCGGCCGGCTTGCCGGCGTCGTCGCTCGTGATGGCCCGACGAGCGGCCGGGCAGGCGACTCCCCGGGGTCCCAGCCCCCCGCCCGGGGGCTTCGCGTCGTCGACCACTCGTCCCGTCGTCCGCGGTGGCCACTGGGCCGCTGTTCCGACACGTGACGGAACAGCGGCCAGGGGGCACGCGGCAGCGCCCGGGCCAGGAGAGGTCGGCGACGGCCACCGCGAGGAGCAGTGGCATGCCCGCGACCGGCCATCGACCCAGCGGGCCCGGGGCTCGGGCGCCGTCACGAGGACGGCGAGGTCACCGGCGGACCAGCACCGGATCCCATCCCGCCCGTGGTCTGCTGCACCCCGGCCAGCAGGGGGAGCGCGCTCCCGCAGCCGATCGCCTGGGCGACCCTCCACCGGTGGGCGTTCCGGGACGCGCCAGGCCGCGCACGGCGGGCCGGGTAGGTGGGCGACGAAGTGCCGGCGTCAGAGCGCGGCGGCGAGCGCCTCCAGGTCCTCGACCGTGGCGTCCAGGTGCGGGGAGATCCGCAGCACCGGTCCGGTCATCTCGCCGGGGGCGCGCTCCGGCCCGAACGCGCTGACCACGATGCCGTGCTCGGTCAGCAGCCGGGCGCGGGTGGCGACGACGTCGACACCGTCGGGCGGGTGCAGCGTGGTGGTGGCCGTCGGCTCGTCGGTGGGTTCCACGACCTGCCAGCCGGACACGCCGCCCAGGAGCTCGCGGGTGGCCCGGCCGAGCCCGGCCAGCCGCGTGCGCACGTGGTCGGGCCCGGCGGCCAGGTGCTCGCCGACGGCGACGACGAGCCCGATCCGGCCGGCCACGTGCGCCTCCCCCGACTCGAAGGCGCGCATCGGCGGCACGCCCTCCGGCTCGGGGAGCACCGGCACCAGCTGCGCGGCGACCTGCGGGCGGGCCATCAGCACCCCGACGCCGCGCGGCCCGGCGAGCCACTTGCGCGAGGTGCCGTAGACGACGTCGGCGCCCAGGTCGACGTCGACGTGCCCCAGGGACTGCGCGGCGTCCAGGACCAGCGGGACCCCGGCCGCGCGGCACAGCGCCGCGACCTCCCGCGCCGGCTGCACGAGCCCCCGGTGGCTGGCGACGTGCGTCAGGTGCACCACCCGTGGCGGATCGGTGGCCAGCAGCCGCTCCACGCGGTCGAGGTCGGCCCGCCCCAGGCCGTCGACCGGCAGCGGCTCGGGCCGCAGCCCCGCAGCGCGCAGCTGCGCGACGTTCGGGGCGAACTCCCCGGGCAGGCAGGCCACCCGCGAGCCGGCCGGCAGCCGCCAGCCGCTCAGCAGGGCGACCAGCGCGGCCTGGGCGGACTCCACGAAGGCGACGTCGGCAGCGGCCATGCCGGCCAGCCCGCCGAGGACCGAGCGCCCCTGCTGCAGCAGGTCGTCGGCGGTCGCCTCGGCGACGTACCCGCCCAGCTCCGCCTCGTGCCGGGCGTGGTGCGCCGTCGCCTCCAGCACGCGGTGGCTCTGCCGGCTGCACGCGGCGCTGTCCAGGTGCCGGCCCGCGGGTCGCGGCCGGGCCTTCCGCCAGTGGGCGCCCAGCTCCTCGCCGGGGGGCGTCACGCGTCCGGCCCGGTGCAGGGGTCCGCCGGGAGCTCGCGGGTGGTCGGGGGCACGGGGTCCTTCTTCAGCTCTCGATCTGGCCCCGGGCCACGGAGACCCCCGAGTGCGTCGGGTCGCCGTCCAGGGGCTCGACCGAGACGTCGACGATCGGGTACGCCGCCAGGTCCAGCCCGGCCGGCAGCTCGAAGGTCTGGGTCCCCGGACGCAGGACCCCCAGCGGCACCATGTCGACGACGCCCGGCTCGATCAGCCAGATCTCGTAGTACGCGTCCTCGACCGGGGGCGCGTCGAGGTCGACCTCGAGGGCGCGCGAGCCGTCCGGGCGGACGACGACCTCCGCCCGGCCCGAGGCCGGCTCGCCGTCGAGCGGCTCGAGGGCCACGGTGGTGAGCGGTTCGAGCGAGTCCTCGCCCTGCAGCAGCGCCACGGCACCGGCACCCACGACGGCACCGGTGATCGCGGCGGCCGCCACCAGCACCACCGTGCGGCGGCTGCGGCGCAGCGGCAGCACCTGGCCGCCGGCCGCGGCCGGGGCGGTCACCGCCGGAGCGGCGGGTTCGGCGTCGGACGCGGTGCCACCCGGCGTCGCCTGCACCCCGGTGGCCGCCGCGATGCCGGCCCACACCGAGGCGGGCGGCGCCACGGGCGGCCCCGGCTCGGCGAACTCGGGGACGGCGACGGCGTCGACGGCCCGCTGGAGCGCCGCGACCTCGGCCCGGCACTCGGCGCACGAGCCGAGGTGGGCGGCGTCGTCGGCCGGGAGCGGCTCGCGCAGCGCCGCCAGGGCGAGCTGCTCAGGCTGGCAGTGCGGCACCGTCCACCTCCAATCGGGTCCTCAGGCGTTCGAGCGTGCGGCGGATGTGGGATTTCACCGTGCCCAGCGGGATCCCGGTGCGCTCCGCGATCTGGGCGTGGGTGAGATCGGCGAAGAACGCGAGCTCGATGATCCCGCGCTGGGGCTGGCCGAGGCGCTCGAGCTCGTCCAGCACGAGCATCCGGTCGGTCACAACGCTGTCGACCGGGGGCGTCGTCCCACCGGCCGGTGTGGCCTGCGCCTCGGAGACGGCGGCCTCGGCCTCGCGGCGCTGCCGGTCCCGCCGGGCCCAGGTGTCGGCGATCTTGTGGCGGCAGACGCCGACCAGCCAGGCCGGCAGCGGACCCTGCTCGGGGTTGTACCGGGCGCGGCCGGTCCAGGCGGAGATGAAGGTCTGCTGGGTGACGTCCTCGGCGTCGGGGCCGGGGCCGAAGGCGCGCACCGCCATGCCGTGCAGCTGCCCCGCCCACCGCGCGTAGGCGAGGGCGAGCGCCTGCTCGTCACCGGCGGCGAACCGGCGGCCCACCTCGGCGTCGTCCGGCTCCGCGGAGCCGTGCGGCACCGGAACGGGGTCGGGGTTCACGGTGCCGACGCTACCCAGCCGCGCAGCCCGGTCCAGCACCCCGGTCACGGCGTGGTGCCTCCAACGGGCTCGGCGACCACGACGACGTTGTCGCGGTAGCTGCGGAACTCGGGCAGGAACGGGCCGCCGCAGGTGATGACGACCAGCCGGGGCGGCCCGTCCCGGCGGAAGATCTCGTCGAGCGGGAGGACGTCCTTCTCGACCACCTCGCGGGAGACCACGCGCCAGCGGGTGGTCCCGCCGGCGGCGTCGGTGACGGCGATCTCCTCACCCGGCTCGGCCGTCCGGAGGGGGAACAAGGCTCCGGGGCCCTGCTCGCGGTCGTCCACGTGGCCGGCGATCACGGAGTTCCCGGCCGCGCCGGGTTCCGGGCCGAAGCGGTACCAGCCGACGCGGTCGACGTCCTCGGGCAGCGCCATCTGGCCGTCGCCGGCGATGCCCATGGGGTCCACCGGCGCCGTCACGCCGAGCCCGGGGACCTCCAGCCGCGCGGGCGGGGCGATCTCGGGAGCCACCGTGGGGGCGGCGTCCCGGACGCTCACCTCCGGCAGCGTGGACGCCGGGGGCGCGGTGGTGGGGTCGGCGGGGCGCTCCAGCACCTGGTCGACCGGCGGACCCGCCGCCGCGTCCGGCCGGGACAGGGCCCACGCGGTCGGCGCACCGACGGCGAGGGCCAGCCCCAGCACGACGCTGGCGGCGGCGGGTCGCACGGTCATCTCCTCGGGATGCCCGGGGTCAGCGCGAGGAACGAGCCAGCCGGAACGCACCGGCGGCGGCGAGGGCGACACCGGCGACGGCGGCGGCACCCACCGGCAGCGGCAGGCCGGAGTCGTCGGCCAGGCCGGCGCTCCCACCCGGGACGCCGGACGGCGCCGAGTGCTGACCGGAGATGCTCTGGACGGCCAGCTCGTAGCCGGCGTCCTCGGAGCCCCACGCGTAGACGATCGTCGTGGCGCCCTCGGCCAGGTCCAGGTCGGCCGGGCCGATGGCGACGGTGTCGGTGCCCGCGAGGACGACGTCGGCGTTGACCGTGCCGGCCGGGACGGTGAGCGACTCCTCGTTCGGGTTGCTCAGCCCGTCGACGACCACCTGGCCACCGGCCCGGACGTCCACGGCGGGCGCGGCCGCCACGTGGCGCACGGTGACGCGCGCCTGGCCGGCGGGGATGTCACCGACCTCGTTGACGAACGGGGTGAGCGCGGGCTCGCCGGCCTCCGTCAGGTGGGCCACCACGGTGGCGTTGGCCCCGGCCGGGACGCTGACGCCGTCGGCCGACAGCAGCGGGTCGCCCGAGCCGTCCGGCGCGTCGGCCGGGAACAGCGCCAGGTCGTAGGAGCCCGCGGGCAGCTCCAGCGGGTCGGTCAGGGTGCCCGGCTGGAAGTCGTCGATCAGCCGCTCGCCGTTGGCGTAGACGTCGACGGGCAGCTCCGGCACCCCGTGCAGGACGGACACCGTGGCGGTGTGGTTGTCGGCCAGGGCCGGGGTGGCGACCAGGACGAGGCCACCGGCGACGCCGAGGGCGCCGGCGGTGCGACCGAGGGTACGAACCGTGCTCATGGTGTTTCCTCTCGTCGAAGGGGTCGTGCTGACAGGTCTTCGCCCCCCTGCGCGGATCCGGATGCACATCCGCCCGGGTGGATGTCGCGGGATCGTCTGCCGGGGCTGCTGCCCGGCGACGAGGGCGGGAAGATGGCCCGGTGCCGGACCGGGATCGCGACGAGGAGGGGCGTGCCCGCAACGCCCGCCCGCGGGACGCCCTCGGGCGGCCCCTGCCGCGGGGAGCCGTGGGCGAGGAGCGTGCCCCCGAGGGGGTCGTCCGGGCCCCGGCGGTGGCGCTCGCCGAGGCGCAGCGCCTCCTGGACGCCGGCCGGCCGTTCCACGCCCACGAGGTGCTGGAGGACGCGTGGAAGAGCGCCCCGGCGGAGGAGCGCGAGCTCTGGCGGGGACTGGCCCAGCTCGCCGTCGGCCTGACCCACGCCGCCCGGGGCAACGGCCGGGGCGCGACCACGCTGCTGGAGCGGGGCGCGGGCAGCATCGCCGGCTACGCGGCCGCACCGCCCCACGGGGTCGACGTCGACGGGCTGGTGGCGTGGGCCAGGGGCCTGGCCGCGGCCCCGGGCACGGGTGGTGACCCGGCCGCTGCCGCCCCCCGGCTGACCGGTTCGGCTGCGGGCGACCCGGGCACACCGCGAGGATGACGACGGACGGAGCACGGCACGACGGCCTCCGGGCCGCGGCGGTCCTCGCCGCCGCGGTCGCGCAGGTCGTGGGCAGCCCGCTCGGCAGCGCGCTCGCCGGGCGCGGCGTCGGCGCGGTCAGCGACGAGACCGGCTCGCTGATCACCCCGGCCGGGTACGCCTTCAGCATCTGGGGCGTCATCTTCGCCGGGTCCCTGGCCTGGGCGGTCTACCAGGCGCTGCCGGCCCAGCGCGGCCGCACCCTCCACCGCCGGACCGGCTGGCCGCTGGCCGCGGCCTTCGCCGGGAACGCGGCCTGGGAGATCGCCTTCCCCCTGGTCGGCGTCTCGGTTCCGCTGGTCCCGCTCGTGCTGCTGCTCTGCATCGTCGCGGCCACCGCGGTCGCGTGGGCACGGCTGCAGGACCTCCCGGTCGAGGGGCTCGGGAGGGTGCTGCCGGCCGCGGTCACCGGCCTGCTGCTCGGCTGGGTGACCGTCGCGGCCGCGGTGAACGCCGGCCAGGCCGGTGTCGCGCTCGGTGCACCGGCGTCGGGCACCACCGCCCAGGTCTGGGCCGTGGTGGTGCTCGCGGTCGTCGCCCTGATCGCGTCGGCGCTGGTGCTGGCCGCGCGCGACGCCGCCGGTCCGTTCGCCCTGGCCGTCGTGTGGGGGCTGGTGGCCGTCGCGGTCGCCGGACCGCCGGCCCCGGTCGTGGTCGCCGCCCTCGCCGCCGCCTCCGCCGTGGCGGTCACGCTCGTGGTGCGCACCGTCGTCCACCGGGACCCCGTCAGCCTGCTCGTCGGCTGACCCCCGTCAGCGGCCGCGGACGCGGGCGTAGCGGTCCAGCGCCACCTGCCGCTCGTGCGCGTGGTCGACGACCGGCTCCGGGTAGCCGGCGGGGACGCCGCCCGGCGCCGTCCACGGCTCGTGCACGTACCGGGGATCGACGTCCCGCAGTTCCGGCACCCAGCGCTTCACGTAGGCGCCGTCGGGGTCGAACTTCTTCCCCTGCGTGACCGGGTTGAAGACCCGGTAGTAGGGCGAGGCGTCGGTGCCGGTGCCCGCCACCCACTGCCAGCCGTGGTTGTTGCTGGCGAGGTCGCCGTCGACCAGGTGCCGCATGAACCACCGCGCGCCGAGGGTCCACTCCTGGTGGAGGTCCTTCACCAGGAACGAGGCGACGATCATCCGCACCCGGTTGTGCACGTAGGCCTCGCCCAGCAGCTGGCGCATGCCGGCGTCGACGATCGGGAAGCCGGTGCGCCCCGTCTCCCAGGCGCGCACCAGCTCCTGCGCGTGCGGGCCGTCGTCGTAGCCCATCGCCCGCAGCTCCGGCTTCAGGTACTCGCGCGCCGACTCCGGCCGGTGCCACAGGACGTCGGCGTAGAAGTCCCGCCAGGCCAGCTCGTCGGTGTACCGGCGCACCGGCTCCGTCTGCCCGGCCGCCGCGAGGTCGGCCAGCAGCGTCCGGGGGTGGATGCAGCCGTACTTCAGGTAGGCCGACATCCGGCTGGTCCCGTCACCGGCCGGGGTGTTGCGCCCGTCGGCGTAGCCGGGCAGCCGCTCGTCGCGGAACCGCGCCCAGGCGGCCAGCGCGGCGGCCTCCCCGGCCGGCGGGAGCGTCACACCGTCGAGCTCGGGTGCCGGGGGGCGGTCGTCGGAGCGGACGCCGGTGCGCCAGCGGACGTCGCCGGGCGACGACGCCGGTGCCCGCCAGCCGTGCTCCCGCCAGGCCCGGGCGAAGGGCGAGAACACCTGGAACGGCGTCCCGTCGCGCTTGGTGACCCGCCCGGGCGTCACCGCGTACGGCGAGCCGGTGCGCACCAGCGGGACCTCGCCCAGCGCCCGCTCCACCGCGTCGTCGCGGCGGCGGCCGTACGGCCCGGCGTCCGCGCTGACGTGCACCGACGTGGCGCCCACCTCGCCGGCCAGCGCGGGCAGCACCCGGGCCGGGTCGCCGCGGCGCAGGACGAGCGCGCCCCCGAGGTCGTCCTCCAGGGCGGTCAGGCAGTCGAGGAGGAATCGGCGGCGGGGCCCGCCGGAGGGCCCCCACAGCCGCTCGTCGAACACGAACACCGGGACGACGTCGCCGTCCGGACCCGCCGCGTCGCGCGCGGCCAGCAGGGCGGGGTGGTCGCCCAGGCGCAGGTCGCGGCGGAACCAGAGCAGTGCGGTGGGCACCCGGCCGAGCGTAGGAGCGACGCGGCGGGGGCGCCCGGCGGCCGGTTCAGGCGGGGCGGTCCAGGCCGTCCAGCCCGAGCACGCGCCACAGCCCCGTCCGGCGGAGGAGCCCCATCGTGCGCCGGTTGGCCCCGCGGACGACGACGCTGCCCCCGCGGGCCCGGCACGCCCGGTGCGCGGTGAGGAGGCTGGCCGCCGCCGGGCTGGACAGGTGCTCCACGTCGCGGACGTCGACGACCACCCGCCGGGCACCGGTGATGAGGGCGTCGTGCAGGGCCCACCGGATGTCGGCGACCCCGTCGGCCAGCATCTCCTCGGTCAGCCGCAGCACGACCTCGCCGGAGTCGTGCCGGGAGGAGCCGGTGGTACCGGGATCGCGCTGGGCGCGGTCGGCAGCGTGCACGGTGGTCTCCTCCGCGGTCGGGATCCGCTCTCACTGCAGCCTGGCGGGCGCAGTTTGCGATCTCCCCGGTCACGACATTGCGATCCGATGACGGTGCCCGCCCTGCCCGGGGGCGCGGGAGCGCGGTGGGAGCATGACCGCGTGTCGTTGCGGATCATGATCGTGGAGGACGACGACTCCATCCGGACCGCGCTGCGGTGGGCGCTGGAGGACGAGGGGTACGACGTCGCCGAGGCCGCCTCGGGCGAGGACGCCGTCCGCATGGTGGGCATCGCCGCGCCGGACATGATGATCGTCGACCTGATGCTCGGGGCGGTGGACGGTCTCACCGTGATCCGCGAGGTGCGCCGCGACCACGACCTGCCCGTCGTCGTCGTCAGCGCCCGCGCCGACACGCAGGACATCGTCGAGGCGCTGGAGGCCGGCGCCGACGACTACGTGACCAAGCCGTTCCAGGTCAAGGAGATCACCGCGCGGCTGAAGGCGCTGCGCCGGCGGACCGCCGCGGTGCCGGCGGGGGCCCCGGCCGTCGCGACCCGGCCGGGCGTGGTGCTCGACCACGACCCCGAGGCGCCGCTCGTGCTGCGGGAGGCCAGCGGGACGGTCTACCGCGGCGACCGGCAGCTCCCCCTCACGCTGACCGAGTTCCGGGTGCTCTGCGAGCTGGCCGCGGCGCCGGGGCGGGTCTTCAGCCGGCAGGCGCTGCTCGAGCGCGTGTGGGACCACGGGTTCTTCGGCGACGAGCGGATCGTCGACGTCCACGTGCGGCGGTTGCGCACCAAGGTCGAGCGGGACCCCGGGAACCCGCGGCTCGTGGTGACCGTCCGGGGGCTGGGCTACCGCCTGGACCCGCAGTGAGACCGGTCCCCGGGCGGCGGGGGCTGCGGGGCCGGATCGTCGTGGGCTTCGCCGCCAGCACCCTGCTGGTCTCGGCGGTGCTGGTGACCACCACCTGGCTGCTGGCCCGCAGCTTCCTGGTGGAGCAGCGCGAGCAGGCGCTCACCCAGCAGGCGTTCGCCGATGCCGAGGTGCTGCGCACCCGGCTGGCCGCCGCCGGGGTCGACGTCGGGGCGGTGCTGGGCGAGCTCGTCCCCTTCGGCGACGCCGAGGTCGTCGTGCGGAGCGGGGACGACTGGTACTCCTCGAGCCTGGAGGTGGGGCGGCGCGACGTCCCCGCGGGGCTGCGCCAGGTGGTGGCCGACGGCGCGGCCGGCGCGCAGCGGGTCGACACCGCGGACGGCCCGCGGCTGGTCGTCGCCGTCCCCGTGGTGAGCGCGGGCGTCGAGGTGTACGAGATCGCGCCGCTGGACGACCTCGCGGCGCTGCTGGGCACGCTCGGGGTGGTGCTGGGCGCGGGCGCCGGCGTCGCCACCCTGGCGGGGGCCGGGTTCGGCGCGTGGGCCAGCCGGCGCGCCGTCTCCCCGCTGGAGCAGGTCGCCGGCGCGGCCACCCGCATCGCCGGCGGTGAGCTCTCCAC
Source organism: Blastococcus sp. MG754426 (assembly GCF_021699055.1). Classification (GTDB taxonomy): domain Bacteria; phylum Actinomycetota; class Actinomycetes; order Mycobacteriales; family Geodermatophilaceae; genus Blastococcus. The sequence continues at coordinate 9,337 of NZ_SSXC01000045.1, forward strand.
CCGCCTCCCACCGACCGACGACCCCGACCTGGTGGGCATCGTGGCGGCCTTCAACAGCATGGTCGACGCCCTCGCCGCCCGGATCTCGCGGGACGCCCGGTTCGTCGGCGACGTCAGCCACGAGCTGCGCAGCCCGCTCACCAGCCTCACCACGAGCGTCGAGGTGCTGGCCACCCGGCGGGAGGAGCTGCCGCCGCGGGCCCAGCAGGCCCTCGCCCTGGTCGAGGGCCAGGTGACGCGCTTGCGGGTCACCCTCGACGACCTGCTGGAGCTGGCCTGGATGGACGGGGCCGACCACGGGCACGACGTCGTCCCCGTGCCGATGGCCGCCCTCGTGCGGGAGGTGCTGGAGGGGACCGGCCGGCCGGTCGACCTGCTGGAGGCCGGTCCCGGCGAGGGGAGCACGGTGCTGGGGGACAAGTCACGGCTGGAGCGGGCCGTGCGCAACCTCCTGGACAACGCCGACCGCTACGGCGGCGGGCCCGAGCGGGTGGCGGTCCGGCGCTGCGAGGGCTCCGTGGAGGTCACGGTGGACGACGCCGGGCCGGGGGTCGCCCCGCTGGACCGCGAGCGGATCTTCGAGCGCTTCGCCCGGGCCCCGGGTTCGGCCCGTCGCTCGCTGCCCGGCGCCGGCCTGGGGTTGGCGATCGTGGCGGAGACCGCCGCCCAGCACGGGGGTGCGGCGTGGTGCGAGGCGAGCCCGTGCGGCGGGGCGCGCTTCGTCCTCTCCCTGCCGGCGGCGCGGTCGTGACCCGCCTGCGCCGGCTGGGCGCCGGCGGCGTGCTGGGGGCCGTCGTCGCCGGGGTGGTGTCCTGCGGGGTGCCCACCGGATCGGGACCGACGACGATCGCGCCGTCCGACGTCCCGTACGGGCTCGCCGCGCCGACGCCGGCTCCCTCGGCGGCGCCGTCGGCGGTACCCGGTGAGGTTGGCTGGGCCTACCTGATCGGCCCCGACGAGGCGCTCGTCCCCCGGGCCCGGGACAGCGGGAGCGGGTCGGCCGAGGAGCGGCTGGCCGACCTGCTGAGCGCCCTGGCCGCGGGGCCGACCGGGGACGAGCGGGCCGAGGGGCTGTCCACGGCGCTCCCGTCCGGGACGACGCTGGAGGTGTCCGGCATCGACGGCGGCACGGCAACGATCGATCTCGCGGGCGCCTCCCCGCTGTCCTCCGGCCGGCGGGCGGTCGCCCAGATCGTGCTCACCGCGGCGAGCCTGCCGGGGATCGACGCCGTCCTGCTCACCAGCGACGGCCAGCCGGTGGAGGCGCCGCTGCCCTCCGGGGCGCTCACCGACGAGCCGCTGCTCCCGGCCGACTACGCCGCCTTCCTCAACCCGCCCCCGGTGTCCCCGGCGGCCACCACGCCGGCCCCGACCGCCGGGGTGGCGGCCCCGTTCGCCGCCGACACCCGGCCCGACACGGCCGCGGCGTCCCCCGGGGCCGCGGTGACGGTGACCGACGTCCGCGCCGGCCGCCAGGCGGGGTTCGACCGGGTGGTGCTCGAGGTGGCCGGTGCGGGGCTGCCCGGGTGGGCCGCCCGTTACGTCCCCGACCCCCTGTCGGCGGGCAGCGGGCTGCCGGTGGACGTCGCCGGGGACGCCGTCCTGCAGCTCGTCCTCACCGGCGTGGGCCTGCCCGGGGACACCGGCGTCGCGCCCTACGCCGGACCGGACCCGGTCGTCCTGGACGGCCCCGCCGTCCGGGAGGTCGTGATCGACTCGGTCTTCGAGGGGCAGCTGGTGGCCTTCCTCGGGACCGCGGGCGAGCGCCCGTTCCGCGTCTACCGGCTGCAGAGCCCGAACCGGGTGGTGATCGAGGTGCTGCACCAGGGGTGACGCGCGAGGGCCTGCGCTGCGGATCGGCTCCGGGGCGCAGGCCCGGGCAGGGCGCGACCGGTCACCAGCGGTGGGCGACGTCGATCACCAGGCGGACCGCGTCGTCCCCGGGGGCACCGACCAGGGTGAAGGTGCGGAAGGGCAGCCGGGCGCGGGTGCCGACGCCGAGGGTGGTGCGGCCCTCGTACGAACCGGCCCAGGCGACCTGCTCGAGCGTGCGGAAGCCGTCGACGTCCACGACCTCGCCGCGGCTGGGCGGCAGGTAGGTGGCCCGGCCGTGCCGATCGTGGGCGGGGGAGTGGACGACGACCTCCAGCGCGGCCCCGCCGGCCAGCGGGACGACGTCGCCCGTGCCCTCCTGCTGCACCGCACCGACGTAGCGCACCGAGTAGCCGGTGGGCGTCGCGGGACCGTGCAGGTCGACGACCAGGCGGTCGAAGCAGGCGTGCCGGCCGGCGCGGACGTCGGTCACGGTCAGGCCGGCGGCGGTCGCCGCGCCGGCCTCCGGCAGCGAGCCCCACACCAGCCCGCAGTACGGCGTGCGCGCCGCGGCCGAGGCGGGGCCGAGCAGGCCGAGCAGCAGCGCGACCACGCCGCCGACGACCGCCAGGGGAACGGGTCCGATCCTCGTCACGATGGCCTCCATCCACCGGGCCCGCGCCCCTGCGGAGCGGGCCTCCGACCGGAGGTGTACTCCCGTCCGGGGGCCGCGCAGGCGGCCGCAACAGGGTCTCCACCGGGTCGTCGCGGGCGTCATGCGGTCGTCGCAGCTCCGCAAGACCCCCGCCGCCGGACCGCCGTCGCCGGGTCAACCGATCGGGGGCCGCGCCGGGGCCGCATCCGGTGGATCATGGTCGGGTGCCCGAGTTGCCCGAGGTGGAGGCGTTGGCGGCGTTCCTGCGCGAGAACGCCGTCGGCCACGTGCTGGCGCGCGCCGACCTCGCCGCCGTCCAGGCGATCAAGACCTTCGACCCGCCGCTGTCCGCGCTCGCCGGCCTGGAGATCACCGGGGCCGCCCGGCACGGCAAGTTCCTCGACCTCGACGTCGCGGGGCTGCACCTCGTCGTCCACCTCGCGCGGGCGGGCTGGCTGCACTGGCGGGAGAACCTGCCCACCGCGCCGCCGAAGCCCGGCAAGGGCCCGCTGGCGCTGCGCGTGCACCTCGACGACGGCAACGGGTTCGACCTCACCGAGCAGGGGACGCGCAAGGGGCTGGCCGTCCACGTCGTCCGGTCGCCGGCGGAGGTGCCGGGGATCGCGCGCCTCGGGCCGGACGCCCTCGAGGTGGACCGGGAGACCTTCGCCCGGCTGATGGCCGGCCGGTCGGGGCAGCTCAAGGGCGCGCTCACCGACCAGACCCTGGTGGCCGGCATCGGCAACGCCTACTCCGACGAGATCCTGCACGCCGCGCGGCTGTCACCGTTCAAGATGGCCGACAAGCTGACCGACGACGAACTGGTCCGTCTCTTCGATGCGGTGCGCGAGACCCTCACCGGGGCGCTGGGCCGCCAGGTGGGCCAGCGGGCCGCCACGATGAAGGGGGAGAAGCGCTCGGGCCTGCAGGTGCACGCCCGCACCGGCCTGCCGTGCCCGGTCTGCGGCGACACCGTCCGCGAGGTCAGCTTCGCCGACACCTCGCTCCAGTACTGCCCGACCTGCCAGACCGGGGGCAGGCCGCTGGCCGACCGGCGGATGTCGAAGCTGCTGCGCTGACCGCGGCCTGCGGCCACGATCACCGAACCTGATCGTGGCGCGTCCTCCCTCGTGGTGCGCGGTGAGGGAGGACGCCGTGCGGTGGGGGAGGACGGCGGCTGGGGCGGGGCGTCGTCCTACGCGAGGATCTCCCGGGTCACCGCCGACTGCTCCGTCAGCACCCCGCCGATGACCTGCTGGGTCTCGTTGATGCTCTCGACCGTGGTGCTGATGGCGGCCAGCGCCGACACGACCCGCTCCATCTGCTGCTGGATCGCGGTCACCTTCGCGTCGACGTCGGTCGTCGCCCGCGCCGTCTCCAGCGCGAGCTCCTTGACCTCGTTGGCGACGACGGCGAACCCGCGGCCGGCCTCCCCGGCCCGGGCCGCCTCGATGGTGGCGTTCAGCGCGAGCAGGTTGGTCTGGTCGGCGATCCCGCGGATCACCTTGACCACCTTGCCGATGTCCTGGCTCGACTCGCCCAGACCGGCGACCTCGTGGTTGGCCTCGGCGGCCAGCCGCTGCCCGTCGGTGGCCACCGACGTCGCCGACAGCACGTTCCGCTCGACCTCGGTGATCGACTCGATCAGCTGTTCGCCGGCCAGCGACAGCCGCTCGGAGGCGGCGAAGCGCTCCAGTGCCTGGCCGAGCAGGAACGCGGCGCTGCGCAGCGCCGCGGCGCGTCCCGGGGCGAGGACGAGGGTGCGGGTCGCGAAGAAGTCCATGGTCCCGACGACCTCGCCGGAGACCAGGATGGGCAGGCAGACGCCGGACCTCACGCCCGCGCGCCGGGCGGCCGGGGCGCGCACGCAGTCGGTCATCTCGGCGAGGTCCTCGACGAAGAACAGGTCGCGGGTCTTCCAGGCCCGGCCGGACAGGCCGACGCCCTCGGTGAACGACGCCCGGAGGGTGACCTCCCGGAACTCCTGCCCCGCGCTGCCGGACTCCAGGACGAAGTGCAGCGCGCGGTCGGCGGGGTCGATCGCCCAGTAGGAGCCGTAGTCCCACCCGAAGCCGTCGCGGATGGTCTCCAGGGCCCGCGTCATCGCCTGCTCGCGGGTGCTCGCCCGGGCTGACCTCGCGCAGCAGGTCGGTGACCGCCTGCGTGTCCTCGGCGGCCTTCGCCTGGCGGACGGCGGCGGACACCCGCTCGACGGCCTGCGAGACGAGCACCCCGACGGCACGCAGCGTGGCCAGCCGCTCGGCGGAGAGGTCCAGCGTCTCGGTGGCGAAGAAGTCCATGGTCCCGGTGACGGCGCCGTCCTCCAGGACCGGGAAGCAGATGCCGCTGCGGACGCCCACCCGCTGGGCCACCGGCGCCCGGACGCAGTCGCGCAGCAGGCCGAGGTCGGCGACCGCGACCAGGTCCCGGGTGCTCCAGGCGCGCCCGGCCAGCCCGACGCCCTCGCGGAAGGAGGCCGCGCGGGTCACCTTCCCGAACTCGGGTCCGGCGTCGCCCGACTCCTGCGCGAAGCGCAGCACCTGCTCAGCGGCGTCCACCCGCCAGTAGGAGCCGTAGGTCCAGCCGAAGTGCTGCCGCACCAGGTCCAGCGCGGCGGTCACGGCCTCCGCGGTGGTCGTGGCGCGGCCGAGGGCGGTCACGACCGCGGTCACGGCCTCGACGTTGGCCCGGGCCTCGGCGATCTGCACGTCGTGCACGGGAGCCGACCGGCGTCGGTTGAACGGGGGCATGGCTGGACCCTCTCCATCGATGGTGTCGGGGGACCATCGGAGGCCAGGTGGGGTCGTTGAGTCCGAATCGGTATCTCTTACCCGAACGTGTTGCGTGCAACCGATCCGGTGTCGTCCGGTTCCGCTGTCAGTCCGGGAGCAGCGACACCAGCCGGGTCAGCGCGCGGACCAGCACGCTGCTGCCGACGCCGGCGTCGTCCTGGTGCGCAGCGGCGCCGGCCGAGCCGACCGCGCTCCACCAGTCGCGCAGCGGCGGCGGGGAGAGCACGTCGACCCGCTCACCCGGCTGGGGGACGACGACGTCCACACCGCGGGCGCCCGCCGCGGCCAGCAGTCGCTCCACCGGCTCGGACCAGCGGTGGAACGCCAGGTTGAAGGTGGCCCAGTGCACCGGCAGCAGCACGCGCCCCCCGAGGTCGCCGTGCGCGCGCACCGCCTCCTCCGGGTCCATGTGGATGGCGTGCCAGGCGTCGTTGTAGGCCCCGATCGGCAGCAGGGTCAGGTCGAACGGGCCCAGCCGGGCGCCGATGCCCGCGAAGGCCGGGGTGTAGCCGGTGTCCCCGCCGAAGAAGACCCGGTGCCGGGGGCCGGCGACCACCCAGGAGGCCCAGAGGGTGGTGTCGCGGTGGAAGTAGCGCCCGGAGAAGTGCCGCGCCTCGGTGCAGGTGAGCGCCAGGTCGCCGATGCGGTGCTCGCCGTCCCAGTCCAGCTCGACGATCCGCTCCTCGGGCACCCCCCACTTGCGCAGGTGCTCGCCGATGCCGAGCGGCACCACCCAGGGCGCGCGCTGGGTGCGCAGCAGGGTCCGCACGGTCGGCAGGTCCAGGTGGTCGTAGTGGTCGTGCGAGATGAGCACCGCGTCGACCGGGGGCAGCTCCTCGAGCGCCAGCGGGGGCTCGTGCAGCCGGGTGGGGCCGATGATCGGCGACGGCGAGACGCGGTGGCCCCACACCGGGTCGAGCAGCACCCGCCGGCCGTCGACCTCCAGCAGGGCGCTGGCGTGGCCGAACCAGGTGACGGCGAGCTCGGCGGCGTCGGCGGGCAGGTCGGCCTGCGCGAGCGGGATGGGGGCGCCGGGCAGGCCGACGTGCCGCTCCTCGTGCCACTGCCGCAGCAACCCGTCGCGGGTGTTCGCGGGGGAGAGCGCGGGGGTGGGCATCCGGTTGTGGAACTTGCCGTCGGAGAACTGCGGCGACCCGGCGACCACCGGGCGCAGCCGGCGGCGGTGGGCGCCCAGCGCGGTCGGCAGGCCCCAGGCGGCGGTGGCCACCCAGCTCACGGGGCCGGCGAGCAGGGCGGCGGTGAGGGCGGTGCGGGCAGCGATGCGGGACGGCACGGTTCGAGCATCCCAGCCGGAGGTGGACGGCGGCTGTGAGGAGCGTCCTCCCTCACCGCGGGAGGTGAGGGGGGACGCTCCGGGATCGGGGACCCTGATCCCGGCGGGTCAGCCGGCGATCGCGGCCACCGGCGGGGTCCGCGCCGCCCGGCGGGCCGGCAGCACAGAGGCGAGCAGCCCGGCCACCGTCGCGACCAGCACGATCGCGCCCACCTGCAGCCACGGCATGCTCAGCACCAGCTCGCCGTAGGAGCCGAGCACCGAGGCGACGCCGACGAGCCCGTAGAAGCTGCCCAGCAGCACGCCGAGCACCGCCGCCACGCCGGCGACCAGGGCGGACTCCCAGGCGAGCAGCCCGCGCAGCTGCCCCCGGGTGAGGCCCAGCGCCCGCAGCAGCCCGTTCTCCTGCCGCCGCTCGACCACCGACAGGGCCAGCGTGTTGCCCACCCCGATCAGGGCGATCACCACCGCCACGCCCAGCAGGCCGGTCACGACGAGCAGCAGCACGTCGAGCACGGAGTCGATCGCGGCCCGCTCGCTGGCCAGCCCGGTGACGAAGGCGAACGGCATGGCGGCGGTGGCGACGTCGGTGACCTCGTCGATCACGTCGGTGTGGTCGGCGTCGTCGGCCAGCCGCAGCCAGACGGTGTCGACGGCGGCCTCGGGCGCGAGCCGGGCTAGCTCGGCGACGGGCAGGGTGGGCCGCTCGACGTCGCCGTACAGGGCGGTGAGGGTCGCCGTCCGGTCGCCTGCGGTGAAGGTGACCGGCCCGCCGGCCGGGATCCCCCAGCTGGAGTCGGCCCACCACGGCAGCACGACCTCGCCGGCCGCCGGGATCGGCACGTCGCCGGTCGAGCGCAGCACGGGCGCCGCGGTCGCGGCGTCCAGCCCGGAGACGCCGGTCTCCTGGCCGTCCGGCCCGGTCACCGTCGCGGCGGTGAGGGACGACGCCGCCACCACCCCGTCGACCGCGGCCAGCCGGCCCGGCAGCGACGCGGGCACGGACCCGTCGCCCTGGACGATCACGTCGGTGGGGTACTGGGCGGCCAGCCCGGCCTGCGCGGTGGCCCGCGTCGACGCCGCCCCGACGACCATGGCGGTGGTCAGGGTGACGCCGATGAGCAGCGCGGTCGCCGTGGCCGCCGTCCGCCGGGGGTTGCGGGTGGCGTTGCCGGCGGCGAGCCGGCCCGGCACACCGCCCAGCCGGGCGGCCAGCCGGCCGACGGCGCCCACGACCGGGGGCACCGCCCGCTGGGCCAGCAGCACGACGCCGAGGAAGCTCAGCGCCCCGCCCGGCAGCGCGACCAGGACGTCGGCCAGCGCGACACCGACCCCCATGAGCAGTACCCCGGGGACCAGCAGCAGCAGTCCGAGCACCAGGCGCAGCGCCCCGCCCCGCGACCGCAGCGGTGCGGGGTCGGCCGGCCGGAGCGCGGCGAGCGGCGCGACCTTCGTGGCGGCGCGGGCGGGCGCGAGCGCGGCGAGCAGGGTGGTGGCCGTGCCGACGGCCAGCCCGGCGGCGACCGCGATCCACGGCACGGACAGCCCCGAGAGCGGGACCGGGGAGTCGGCGGCCTCGGCGACCGCCGAGACGGCCGCGGCCAGGCCGATGCCGGCCAGGACGCCGACGGCCGACGCGGCCAGGCCGGTCAGGGCGGCCTCGCCTAGCACGCTGCGGCGCACCTGGCGGGCGGTCGCCCCCACGCAGCGCAGCAGCGCCAGCTCCCGGGTCCGCTGGGCGAGCAGGACGGCGAACGTGTTGGCGATGACGAGGCCCGCCACCAGCACCGCCACCGTGGCGAAGACCAGCAGCACCGCGGTGAGCGCCATCGTGTCGCCGGTCAGCTGCGCAGCGGCCTCCTCGGCCTGCTCGGTGCCGGTGCGCACCGCGACCTGCCGGTCGGCCAGGGCGGCGGCGACCTGCTGCACCACGTCCCCGGCCGGCACGCCCTCGACCCCGGCCACCCGGAGCTCGACGGGGTCGACGGCGCCCCAGGCGCGCAGCTGCTCGGCGGTGCCCCAGAGGCGGCCGTAGATGCCGGCGGTGGGGTCGCCGCCCAGGTCGACGACGCCGGTGACCGTGACGGAGGAGTCCCGCTCCGTGCCGTCGGGCGCGAAGGAGGTCACCGGGAACCTGTCCCCGACGGTCGCGCCGGTGCGCTCGCTCACCGCGATCTCACCGGGCGCGTCGGGCAGCTCGCCGTCGGCCAGCGACTGCCAGCGCAGCGCCGGTGCGTCGGCGACCGACTCGGCGAGCAGGTACTGCTGCCCCGTGCGGCCGGGCAGCAGCGCCTGCACGCCGGTCTCCCAGGTGGTGTCGACCGCGGCGACGCCGTCCAGCGCCGCGACGCGGTCCAGCTCGTCGGCCAGGCCGGAGCCGTCGTCCGAGGTGACCACCGCGTCGACGCCGACGTAGGGGGCGCCCACGGCGTCCAGGACCGTGGCACGGGAGGTCTGGTTGAGCACCAGGGTGGCGACGACGAAGCCCACGGCGATGACGATCGCCAGGGCGGAGGCGATCAGCCGGGGCAGGTGCGCCCGGATGCTCGCCAGGGTGACTGCGCGCATGACGTCAGGCCCCCAGGCCGCGGAGGGCGTCGAGCACGGAGGCGGCGGTCGGGTCGGTGAGCTCGCCGGCCAGCCGGCCGTCGGCCAGCAGCACCACGCGGTCGGCGTAGGCGGCGGCCGAGGGGTCGTGGGTGACCATGACGACGGTCTGGCCGGTCTCCTTGACGCTGGAGCGGAGCAGGCCCAGCACCTCCGCACCGCTGCGGGAGTCGAGGTTGCCGGTGGGCTCGTCGGCGAAGACGACGTCGGGGCGGGGCAGCAGCGCGCGGGCGATCGCCACCCGCTGCTGCTGGCCGCCGGAGAGCTCGTGCGGGCGGTGCCCCAGGCGCTCGCGGAGGCCGAGCCGGGCGACGACGTCGTCGAACCACGCCGGGTCGGGGCGCTGCCCGGCCAGCTGCATCGGCAGCACGATGTTGTCGCGCGCCGGCAGCACGGGCAGCAGGTTGAACGCCTGGAAGACGAAGCCGATCCGCTGGCGGCGCAGCCCGGTGAGCTGGTCGTCCCGGAGGCTGGTCAGCTCGGTGTCGCCCAGCCACACCTGCCCGGCGGTGGCGGCGTCCAGCCCCGCCAGGCAGTGCATCAGCGTGGACTTGCCGCTGCCGGAGGGGCCCATGATCGCGGTGAACCCGCCGCGGGCGAAGGCGACGTCGACACCGGCCAGCGCGTGGACGGCGGTCTCGCCCCCGCCGTAGGTCTTGCGCAGGCCGGCGGCGCGGACGGCGGCGCCGGACAGGGACGCCGGCTGCTCGCCGGGGACGGTCATGACGGGGACGGGCACTTCGGACCTCCGCGGGATAGCTGATCGGGACGGTGATCACGCTGCCGCCCGGCGCCGTCCTCCCGCGTCGGAGCACGGGCCGGTCCTCGCCGAGGCCGTGGTCGTCCCGTGGGTGGACCGGCCGTCATGCCGCGGGTGGACCCCGTTCCGGCGTCATGTGCACAAAACGCCCTCGGGGGCGGGTCAGGCGTTGCGGAGCAGGTCCGCGGGGGCGACCAGCCCGGTGCGGTAGGCCAGGACGACGGCCTGCACGCGGTCCCGGGAGCCGGTCTTGGCCAGCACCCGCCCGACGTGCGTCTTCACCGTGGCCTCGCTGACGACGAAGTGCGCGGCGATCTCGGTGTTGGTCGCGCCGTAGGCCATCTGCTCGAGCACCTCGCGCTCGCGCGGCGTGAGCTCGGCCAGGGCCCCGTCGTCGGCGCCGGCCGGTGCGACGGCCGCCCCGCCCCGCAGGATCGGCGCCACGTGCTGCAGCAGCCGGCGGGTGGAGCTCGCCGCGATCACCGAGTCGCCGGCGTGCACGGTCCGGATCGCCGCGAGCATCTCCTCCGGGGCGGCGTCCTTGAGCAGGAAGCCGCTGGCCCCGGCGCCGATCGCGGCGACCACGTACTCGTCGAGGTCGAAGGTGGTGAGGACGACGACCCGCGGTGGCCCGGGCAGCGCGGTGATCCGCCGGGTGCCCTCGATGCCGTCGGTGCCGGGCATGCGGATGTCCATGAGGACGACGTCGGCCGGCGTGCGGGCCAGCACCTCGACCGCCGCCGCGCCGTCGCCGGCCTCCCCCACCACGGTGAGGTCGGGCTGGGAGTCGATGACCATGCGGAACCCGGCCCGCACCATCTGCTGGTCGTCCACGAGAAGGACCCGGATCGCGCTCATCGGGGCGAACGGTAGGGCAGGGCGGCGTGCACCCCGAATCCGCCACCGGCGCGGGGCCCGGCCTCCAGGTGCCCGCCGTGCAGCAGGGCGCGCTCCCGCATGCCGCGCAGCCCCTGGCCCAGGCCGTCGGAGCCGTCGACCGTGGCCGCAACGCCGCGGCCGTCGTCGAGCACCGAAAGCTCCAGCGCGTCGGACCGCCACTGCAGCCGCACCCAGGCGCGGCCGGCCGGGCCGGCGTGCTTGAGCACGTTGGTGAGCGACTCCTGCACGATGCGGTAGGCGGCCAGCTGCGGGCCGGCGGGCATCGGCTGCGGCGTCCCCTCCTCGATGAGGTCGACGTCCAGGCCGCTGCCCCGCACGTCCTCGACCAGGCCGGGGATCGCGGCGACGTCGGGTTGCGGGGCGTACTCCTCGCTGCCGCCGTCCCGGAGCACGCCGAGCAGGGCCCGCATGTCGGTGAGCGCCTGCCGGCCGGTGGCGGCGATCGCCTCCAGCGCGTCGGTCGCCGCCCGCGGGTCGGCCCGGCCGGCGTAGCGGCCGCCGTCGGCCTGGGCGATGACGACCGAGAGGGAGTGCGCGACGACGTCGTGCATCTCGCGCGCGATGCGGGCGCGCTCGGCGGTCGCGGCCAGCCGCATCTCCTGGTCGCGCTCCAGCTCGAGCAGCTGCGCCCGCTCCTCCAGGGCGGCCAGCCGCTGCAGCCGCGCGCGCCGCAGGTCGCCCAGCGCCCAGGCGGCGACCACCGCCACGCCGATGGACCCCGCGGGGACGACGGCGTCGACGACGTCGCTGGAGTAGTAGCGCAGGCTCGCGAGGACCGCACCCACCAGCCCGACGGCCAGCCCCGTCTGCCCGGCCCACCGCGGGGCGTACGCGGCCAGCGAGTAGACCATCACCAGCGCGGCATAGTTGGCCGCCAGGAACTGGTCGGAGACCAGCAGCTCCAGCAGCCCGGCCGCGACGACGACGGCCGCCGCCGGGACCGGCGCGCGCCGGCGCCAGGCCAGCGGCGCCACGAGCAGCACACCCACGAGGAACGAGGCGCCCTGGCTGGACCAGTAGGTGCCGGCGGGCAGGACGACGGTGACCAGGCCGATGAGCGCGGCCAGCGCGGTGTCGACGACGAACGGCCGGTCCCGCAGCCACGGGGCCAGGTGCTCGGCGGGCGACCGTTCCATGCCCGGGAGCCTAGGGACCGCGAACGCCGGCCTCGTCGCCCCGCGGGATGATCCGCGGGTCGTCCCGCGGGGGGATCAGTCCTCGGGGGTCGGGTCCTCCGGGGCCTCGAAGCCGCCCTGGCCCGGGGGCTCGGAGACCACCGGCGCCTCCATGGTGACCTCGCCGGCCTGCTCGAACACGAAGGTGACGGGGATCGACTGCGACGAGCGGAGGTCCGTGGACAGGTCGGTCAGGAGCACCGACGGCGGGCCCTCGGGCTCCAGGTAGACGTTGTCCTCCTCGGGGATCTCGATCGTCCCGGCGGGACCGTCCAGCGGGACCAGCTCCGCGCCGGCGAAGTCCTCACCGCGGACCTCGACCAGCTGGTCACCCGTGGTGCCGGTGTTCGCGATGGCCGCGTAGAGCCGGACGTCCTCGCCCACCTCCCACACGCCGTCCTCGGGGAAGGCCAGCCCCAGCGCGGTGATCTTGATGTCCTCAGTCACGGCCTCGTCCGGCCCGGGGTTGCCGCCGATCACCTCGTCGCCGGGGACGTCGAGCGGGTTGTCGAGGTCGTCGACCCCCGGGCTGTCGGCGCCCCCTTCCCCACCGCAGGCGGCGAGGGGCAGGGTGGCGGCGAGGAGCAGTGCGGCGAGCGGGTGCCTGCGCGTGCGGCGGGTCATCCTGGTCCTTCCGGGGATCTCTCGTACGACCGTCCCCGGTTACCCCCGGCCGGTCACCGGCACCCCTCGGCGGGCGGGCCGCAACAGACTTGTCGCATTGGGGAGGGCGCGTGGACGACGACCGGACCGGGCCGGTGCCCGACGAGGGCGGTGACCCGGCGTGCTGGCTGCGCCGGGTCTGCCCCGCCTGCGGTGGGCTGGCCGATGACGACCCGCCCACCACCTGCCCCCGGTGCGGGGAGGACCTGCCGGCGGGGTGAGCGGGTCAGGCGGCCGCGCGCGTGCGCCCGGCCGCACGGAAGTCGCAGAGCGCGTCCCGGAGCGCCACGCCCAGCCGGTCGGCGGGCAGGTGCAGCTCGACGCGGGGGTCCAGCGGCAGCCCGGCGGACGGCGGGCCGGCCAGCAGCGCCAGGTCGGCGTCCAGGGCCTGCTGCTCGGCCGCGGCGTGGGCGGCCAGCAGCGCGCGCGACGGCAGCGGCCGGCCGGGCCCGGACGCGTGCAGGACCCGGGTGAGCACGCGGGTGGAGTCGGCGTCCTCGGGCTGGAGCAGGGTCACCACGGTCGTCGTCGCCCCCGAGTCCAGCTGGTCGCGGCGCACCCGCAGCGCGAACGGGGCCCGGTGCACGTAGGTGACGCGGCGGCGCTGCCGCAGCGGGCGCCCGCCCAGCGCCACCTCGGGGTCCAGCGGGTCGTCGCACCACTGCTCCTGCACCGAGCGGAACCCGCCCGCCTCCCGGACCACCTCGTACGGCGGCACCTCCGGGTGGTCGGCGGCCCCCGTCGTCCCGCCGTGCACGAACGGCAACCGGGCGACGTCGAGCAGCAGGTCGGCGACGACGGCCGCGGGGGCCGGGGTGCGCCGGGGCGCCAGCCACCGGGACAGGAACCGGCGGTCGTCGTCCTCCGGCACCTCCAGCGGCGCCCCGGCCGGCGCGGCCGGGGCGAGCTCGACGACGCCCCACCGCTCGCGGACACCGTGCGCGGGTGGATCGGCCCGCAGCCCGTCGCCGTCCCTCCGCAGGGTCCACGTCCGGCCGAGCAACCGGACCTGCAGCCAGCCGCCGTCCCGGAGCTCGGGGGAGAGGGCCACCGGGTGCCAGGCCCGGTCCAGCGAGGGGTCGAGGTTCCCGAACACCGGGCCGCGCGGCGCGGCGACGGGCGGCGGCGCCTCGGGGACCGGCCGCTCGGCGGGCCGGGGCGGCAGCGGGAGGGCGGTGCGGTCGGGGGCCAGCCACACCCAGCCGTGCCGCTCCTCGACCGCCCACGGCATCGCCAGGTCCGCCCGGGGCGGGGGCGCGCCGGCCGGCCCGAGCGAGGGCGCGGCCACGCACCGGCCGTCGGCGTCGAACCGCCAGCCGTGGCGCGGGCACTCCAGCCGGCCGTCGGTGACCGTGGCGGACGCGAGCGGGACGGCCCGGTGCGGGCAGCCGGCCGGGAAGGCGCTCACCTCGCCCCCCGGCCGCAGCCGGACCACCACCCAGGCGCGCCCGCCGGCGCCCACCGGCACCGGCGTCGTGCCCACGTCGGCGGCGCGGGCCACCGCGAACCACCCCGACGGCAGAGCGCTGATCGCGACCATGAGCCATTGCACCCGGGCCCTGTGCCTTCCGGGTTACGGCGGTGGAGCGATCCGGTCAACCCTGCGCCCGGCGGCGGCCACCGCACCGGTCGGCGGTCTCTACAGTGACCCCGACCACAGCCCGGCGGTTGCCCGGAGGGAGGGACCGTGTTGCGCGGAGCGCTGCGCTGGCTGCGCCCCGGCCACCTGGGCACGGAGGCCGAGCAGGCGACCTTCCGCACCCTCCACTCGGCCTCCCTCACGGCGCCGGAGCTGCGCGAGGGGCTGACCAGCGGCTCCGCCGGGCGCGCGATCCGGCACCTGCGGGACCTGCTCGGGGTGCCCGCCGTCGCGCTGACCGACACCGTGACGACGCTGGCCTGGGACGGCCGCTTCGGCCACCACGAGCAGGACGCGGCAGCCCTCGCCGCCGTCGTCGTGGAGTCGGGCGGCACGGTGGTGCTGGACCGCACGAGCTTCGCCTGCTCGGACGCCGGGTGCGGGCTGCGGCAGGTCGTGATCAGCCCGCTGGTGGTGGAGGACCGGGTGGTCGGCACCCTGCAGGCGTTCACCTCGTCGGCCTCCGCCGCGCTCGTGCGGGCCGTGACCGAGGTGGCGCGGTGGGTGTCGGGGAACCTGGAGCTGGCCGAGCTCGACGCCTCGCGGACGCGGCTGATGGAGGCGGAGGTGCGGGCGCTGCGGGCGCAGATCAGCCCCCACTTCATCTACAACTCGCTGACCGCGATCGCCTCGTTCGTCCGGACCGACCCGGTGCGGGCGCGCGAGCTGCTGCTGGAGTTCGCCGACTTCACCCGCTACTCCTTCAGCCACCACGGCGAGTACACGACGCTGGCCGAGGAGCTGCGGTCCATCGAGCGCTACCTGGTGCTGGAGAAGGCGCGGTTCGGTGACCGGCTGCAGGTCACGCTGCGGGTGGCGCAGGAGGTGCTGCCCGTCGCCGTCCCCTTCCTCTGCCTGCAGCCGCTCGTGGAGAACGCGGTGCGGCACGGCCTGGAGCGCAAGCCGGGCACCGGGACGGTGACCATCATCGCCGCCGACCAGGCCGGGGAGTGCCTGATCTCGGTCGAGGACGACGGCATCGGCGAGGACCCGGAGAAGGTGCGGCGGGCCCTCGCCGGCGACGTCTCGGTCGACTCGGTGGGGCTGGGCAACGTCGACGCCCGGCTGCGCACGGCGTTCGGGGACGACTACGGTCTGGTCGTCGAGACCGCCCCGGGCGCGGGGACGAAGGTCATCGTGCGGGTCCCCAAGTTCGCTCCCGGGGTGCGTCCGTGACCGAGCTGGCGAGGGCGCGGAACCGGACGGGCGACCGCCTGCGAGGAGGGGCCGTGACCGCAGACCGGTTGACCGTCCTGGTGGTCGACGACGAGCGCCCGGCCCTGGAGGAGCTGCGCTGGCTGCTCGAGCGGGACGCGCGCATCGGCACCGTGCTGGCCAGCGACTCGGCGACGGAGGCGTTGCGCCTGCTCCAGGAGCGGGCGGTCGACGCCGTCTTCCTCGACATCCGGATGCCCGGGCTCAGCGGCGTCGACCTGGCGCGCGTGCTGTCCCGGTTCAAGGTGCCGCCGCCGGTCGTCTTCGTCACCGCGCACGACGACCACGCGGTGGACGCGTTCGAGCTCGGCGCCGTCGACTACGTGCTCAAGCCGGTCCGCGACGACCGGCTGGCCGAGGCGGTCCGCCGGGTGGTCGGCGCCCGGAGCGGCGGGGCCGCGCCGGTGGACGACGACATCGCCGTGGAGCTGGGCGGGGTGACCAGGTTCGTCCCGCGCTCCAGCGTCCGGTACGTCGAGGCCCAGGGGGACTACGCGCGGCTGCACACCCCGTCGGGCAGCCACCTGGTCCGCGTGCCGCTGACCACCCTGGAGGAGAGCTGGAAGGACGCCGGCTTCGTCCGGATCCACCGGTCGCTCCTGGTCGCGCTCCAGCACGTCGAGGAGGTCCGGATGGACGGCGGCCGGTGCACCGTCGTCGTCGGCGGCAGCGAGCTGGTCGTCAGCCGGCGGCACACCCGGGAGCTGCGCGACCTCCTCGTCCGGCGCGCCCGGCCCGGCGCGCAGAACCGGGGCTGACCGGTGCCGGACAGCTCGCCCCGCCGGGTGCGCGTCACCAGCCCGCGCACCGGTGCCGCGCGCGTGCAGCGGGTCCCGGTCGCCCGCGAGATCGACGCGCAGACCGCCCTGGGCGAGGTGTACATGCGCTCGCTGCTGCGCTCCCAGCTCCGGCTGGCGCTGCTGGCCCTCGCCACCCTGGTCGTGGTGGTGGGCGGCATCCCCCTGCTGTTCTGGCTCGCGCCCGAGCTGTCGACGGTCGTGGTGCTCGCGGTGCCGCTGCCGTGGCTGCTGCTGGCCTTCGCCGTCTACCCGTTCCTGTTCGCCGTCGGCTGGCTCTACGTCCGGGCGGCCGAGCGCAACGAACGGGCCTTCACCGACGTGCTCGACCGCTCGTGACCCCGCGGCCGACGGGGGACCGGTCGTGAGCGCCGCGGGCTACAGCCTCCTCGCGGTGACGGCCGTCGTCGTCGCCACGCTGGCGGTGGGCGCGTACGGCTGGCGGTTCTCCCGCACCACCAGCGACTTCTTCGTGGCCTCCCGCACCGTGCGGCCCGGGCTGAACGCCTCGGCCATCGGCGGGGAGTACCTCTCGGCGGCGTCGTTCCTGGGCGTCGCCGGACTGGTGCTGGCGTTCGGCACGGAGATGCTCTGGTACCCGGTCGGCTGGACCGCCGGCTACCTCGTCCTGCTGGTCCTCGTCGCCGCGCCGCTGCGCCGCTCGGGCGCCTACACGCTCCCCGACTTCGCCGAGAGCCGGCTGGAGTCGCGGGGGGTGCGCCGGCTGTCGGCGCTGCTGGTCGTGGCGATCGGCTGGCTCTACCTCATGCCGCAGTTCCAGGGGGCGGGCCTCGCGCTGGCCGCCACGACGGGGACCGGGGCCTGGTTGGGCGGCGCGCTCGTCGCGACGGTGGTGCTGGTCAACGTGCTGTTCGGCGGCATGCGCAGCATCACCTTCGTCCAGGCCTTCCAGTACTGGCTCAAGCTGACCGCGCTGCTGTTCCCGCTGCTGTTCATGGTGACCATCTGGCTCGGCGACGGCGCCGTCTCCCCGGCCTCGACCGGCACGACGCCCGGGGACTCGTGGGAGTCGCCGCTGGCCGGGGCCGGCGACCACCGGCTCTACACCACCTACTCGATCATCGTGGCCACGTTCCTCGGCACGATGGGCCTCCCGCACGTGGTGGTGCGCTTCTACACCAACCCGGACGGGGCCGCGGCGCGGCGCACCACCCTGTTCGTGCTGGCCCTGCTGGGGCTCTTCTACCTCCTGCCGCCGGTGTACGGCGGGCTGGGCCGGCTGTACGCGCCGGACCTGATCGCCAGCGGGAACACCGAGTCGGTGGTGCTGGAGCTCCCGGCGCGCATGCTGGCCGGGACGCTGGGCGACCTGCTGTCGGCCCTGACCACGGCGGGGGCGTTCGCCGCGTTCCTGTCGACGTCGTCCGGGCTGACCGTCGCGGTGGCCGGCGTCATCAGCCAGGACGTGCTGGGGCGCCGCCTCGGCGGCGTGCGCGCGTTCCAGGCCGGGGCCGTGGTCGCCGTCCTGGTGCCGCTGGGCCTGGCCCTGCTGGCCGAGGGGGTGGGCGTCGCCCAGGCGGTGGGGCTGGCCTTCGCCTTCGCCGCCTCCACGTTCTGCCCGCTGCTGGTGCTGGGCATCTGGTGGCGCCGGCTCACCGACGCCGGGGCGATCGCGGGGATGCTCGTCGGCGGCGGGTGCGCCGGGGGTGCGGTGCTGGCCACCCTGCTCGGCGCGGCCCCGGCCGGCTGGCCGGGGGCGCTGCTCGCCCAGCCCGCGGCGTGGACCGTGCCGCTGGCCTTCCTGACCATGGTGGCGGTCTCCCTGGCCACGCCCCGGCGGGTGCCGCGGCACGCCGCCCGGACGATGGTCCGGCTGCACACCCCCGAGGCCGTGCAGCTCGACCGCGGCGTCCTGCCCCGCTGATCGACCGCTCGTCCCGCCGGACCTGCCGCACGCCGACTCCTGGTCGCCGCTCGGCGCAGCGGGCGGGCGACCCGGGCTCCCACCGGAGGGCGCGCCCCTACCGTGACAGGGCTCACAGTTCTGCCCGCCCGCCGTCGAGGCCCCGCTCAGACCAACCAGGAGCTCGCACCGTGACCGATCCACAGGAACGGCGTCTGCTGACGCCCGAGGAGTACCGCGCTGCGCAGGACTCACCGGAGTTCGTGGAGCTGAAGAAGCGCTTCCGCAGCTTCGCGTTCCCGATGACCGTGGCCTTCCTCGTCTGGTACCTGCTCTACGTCCTGCTCTCGACGTACGCCTCGGACTTCATGTCCACCCAGGTGTTCGGCAACGTGAACGTCGGCCTGCTGTTCGGGCTGGGCCAGTTCGTGACCACGTTCGTCATCACGCACCTGTACGTGGCGCACGCCAACAAGCGCACCGACCCCATCGCCGACGAGATGCGCGAGCGCCTCGAGGCCCACGACTACGCGCCGGGCGCCCACGCCGGTGACCACACCCACACCCGGACCCAGGGGGCTACCCGTGCCTGACCTGCTCGCCGCCGACGCCACCATCGGCAACCCGGCGATCAACATCTCGATCTTCGGCGCGTTCGTCGTCGTCACCCTGGCCATCACCTTCCGGGCCAGCCGCAACAACAAGAGCGCCGCCGACTACTACGCCGCCGGCCGCACCATCACCGGCCAGCAGAACGGCCTGGCCATCGCCGGCGACTACCTGTCGGCGGCCTCGTTCCTCGGCATCGCCGGCGCCATCGCCATCTACGGCTACGACGGCTTCCTGTACTCCATCGGCTTCCTGGTGGCGTGGCTCGTCGCGCTGCTGCTGGTCGCCGAGCTCATGCGCAACACCGCCCGCTTCACGATGGCCGACGTGCTGGCCTTCCGGATGCGGCAGGGGCCGGTGCGCACCGCGGCCGCCATCTCGACGCTGGCGGTCTCGCTGTTCTACCTGCTGGCCCAGATGGCCGGCGCCGGCGGCCTGGTCGCGCTGCTGCTGGGGGTGAGCGGGCCGGTGGCCGAGGCGCTGGTCGTCGTCGTGGTCGGCGCGCTGATGATCTTCTACGTGCTCGTCGGCGGCATGCGCGGCACGACGTGGGTGCAGATCATCAAGGCCAGCCTGCTCATCGCCGGCGCGCTGGTGATGACGCTGTGGGTGCTCGCCGACTACGGCTTCAACCTCTCGTCGCTGCTCGGCGGCGCGGTGACCAGCGCGGGGAGCGAGAGCGTGCTCAACCCGGGCGCTCAGTACGGCATCAGCGACACCACCCGGCTGGACTTCATCAGCCTGGCGCTGGCCCTGGTGCTCGGCACCGCCGGCCTGCCGCACGTGCTGATGCGCTTCTACACCGTGCCGACGGCGAAGGCCGCACGGACCTCGGTGGTCTGGGCGATCTGGCTGATCGGCATCTTCTACCTGTTCAGCCTGATCATCGGCTACGGCGCCGGTGCGATGGTGGGCGCGGAGACGATCGTCGCCGCCCCCGGGGGCGTCAACGCCGCCGCCCCGCTGCTCGCCTTCGAGCTCGGCGGCACGGTGCTGCTCGGCATCATCGCCGGTGTCGCGTTCGCGACCATCCTCGCGGTGGTCGCCGGCCTGACCATCACCGCGTCGGCGTCCTTCGCGCACGACGTCTACGCCTCGGTGATCAAGAAGGGCGACGTCCCGCCGAACGGTGAGGTCAAGGTCGCCCGGATCACCGCCGTCGTCATCGGCGCCATCTCCATCGGGCTGGGCATCCTGGCGCTGCGCGCCGGGCTGAACATCGCCTTCCTGGTGGCGCTGGCGTTCGCCGTGGCCGCCTCGGCGAACCTGCCGACGATCCTCTACACGCTGTTCTGGAAGCGGTTCACCACCCAGGGCGCGCTGTGGTCGATCTACGGCGGCCTGATCATCTGCGTCGGGCTGATCCTCTTCTCGCCGGTGGTGTCGGGCACCGAGACGTCGATGTTCCCCGGCGTCGACTTCGCCTGGTTCCCGCTGCGCAACCCGGGCCTGGTCTCCATCCCCGCGTCGTTCCTCCTCGGCTACCTGGGCACCGTCCTCACCAAGGAGAAGCCGAACGAGGCCAAGTGGGCCGAGCTCGAGGTGCGGGCCCTCACCGGCATCGGGGCGGAGAAGGCCGTCCAGCACTGACGAAGGGCCTCGCTGCCCCCACGGCTCGCGAGCTCGCCGCGGGACCCTGCAGCGCGGCCGGTTCCAGCACGTCACCAGGCGCGCGTCCCCGGGAGGGGGCGCGCGCCTCGTGCGTCCCGGTCAGGCGGCGGTGGCGTGGGCCGGCGCCGCCACGGTGGCGGGGTCGGCGGGGAGGACGGCGTCGACCGCGCTCGCGGTGCCCGCGACGGCGAGCGCGACCGGGGCCGGTGCGGGCTCCGGGCGGCGGGCGCGGACGACCCAGCGGGCGACCAGGCCGGTCAGCACGACCAGGCCGGCGACGGCGTGCTGCCCGGGCGCGCTGATCGCGACGGCGACCGCCGCCAGGTAGACCAGCGAGAGCAGGGCGGCGGGGACGGGCACACGGGGCAGGTGCAGGTGCACGGCAGGACCTCCGGGTGGGGCTGGGCCCGCCGGGCCGGCGGCCGCGCCCGGGAGCGGGCGGGCCGCCGGCACGGCGACGGCGCAACGGTGGGGTCGGGGCCTACTTGAGCATGTCCTTGGCCCGCTGGAGCATCGACTGGCCCTCCATCTGCGGCGTCGGGAAGAGCCGCGGGTCACCCGGGGGCAGGATCGGGGCGTCCGCGCTGGCCTCGATCGGCCGGGCGGTCATCTCGCCGCGGCCGTCGAGGGCGGGCCCGTGCGCCCAGCGGCCGGCGGCGGCCTCCGGACCGTCGGAGGCGACGATGAAGGCGTAACCGGCGTCGCCCGGCTCCTCCTCCAGCGGGAAGGCCTCGGGCACCGGGATGCCCTCGAGCCCGTCCTCCTTGAGCTCCTCGATCGCGGCCAGCCACTGCATCTGGTGCATGTGGTCGCGGGCGATGAGGAACTTCAGCATGTCCTTGACCCCGGGGTCGTCGGTCATGTTGAACAACCGGGACACCTGCAGGCGGCCCTGCATCTCGGCGGTGGCGTTGTAGTGGAAGTCGGCCATCAGGTTGCCGCTGGCGGTCACGTAGCCGCCGCTCCAGGGCAGCCCCATGGAGTCGCGGTAGTAGGCGCCGCCACCGTTGACGATCGCGTGCTGCGGGTTGACGTCGCCGTAGCCGGCGGCCGCCTCCTTGGTGCGGTCGGCCGCGTCCGGCTTGAGCGGCTGGTGGTCCAGCAGCCGGTCGATCATCGTCACGATCATCTCGACGTGGGCCAGCTCCTCGGTGCCGATGGACAGGAGCATGTCCTTGTACTTGCCGGGCAGCCGGCAGTTCCAGCCCTGCAGCAGGTACTGCGTGGCGACGGTCATCTCACCCCACTGACCGCCGAGGATCTCCTGCATCCGGCGGGCGAACGCGGCGTCGGGACCATCGGGCTTCGCCTCGTACTGCAGGGCCTGGGTGTGCGTGAACACGGGCTCTCCTTGCGTCGTCGCTCCACCGCGCTCGCGGTGACGAAGGAGTTCTGCCCGCGCCCGGTGGCCCCCCGGTGCCGTCCCGTGGCCCGCCCGTGCCAAGTGAAGGACCCCCTCGCCCCCCATCGCTCCCGGGCTCGCGGCGGGCCGCTGCGAGGGGGCCGTAGCGCCCGCCGGGCCCCACTCGGCACGCCCGGGCTCCGAGGAGCTCACCTGTCCGGGAGGCGCACCGTCAGGGTGAGCTCGTCGCCGTCCGCCGACCACAGCACCCGCCCCCCCAGCTCGCCGGCCTGCCGGCGCACCGACCACAGCCCGAGCCCGGTGAGGTCCACCGGAGGGCGGTCGTCGCGCAGGTGCTGGAGGACCCGCTCGACCGGGACGCCGGCCTGGGTGATCGCCAGGTCCACCCACCCGCCCCGGGCGGTGACGCGGAGCCGGACCGGCGCACCGCCGCCGTGCCGGTGGGCGTTCTCCAGCAGGTTGAGCAGGATGCGCTGCACGCGCGCGTCGGCGACGGCGACGTCCCCGGCGTCGTCCTCCACCTCCAGCGCGAGCTGGGCCCGGGGCAGCCCGGAGGCGGCCACCGAGGCCCGCAGGACGTCGCAGAGGGTCCGGGTGCCCCGGGACCGCTGGACGGCACCCCCCGTCGCGTCGGCGGTGCGCAGCATGGACGACAGGTGGGCCGTCTGCGCCCGCGCGAGCGCGAGCAGCTCGGCGGCCTGCCCGGGCGTGCGGTCCAGGGAGCCGAGCGCCGCCTCCAGCGAGGCCAGCGGGCTGCGCATGTCGTGGCAGAGCGCCCGGACGACGGCGTCCTCGGCGCTGGGGGGCTCGGGATCGGGGGTGGTGGTCGTCCGGCGCGGGCGCGGGAGGTGCGCGCGCAGCACCCGGGCGAGATCGTTGAGCAGTCCGCGGCTCCGCGTCGACGCCTGCGTGTCGGCAGCCAGGGTCACGGGCACCTCCTCGGGAGTCCGGTCAGCAGCGCCGGAGACGCACCGACCGTCAGGAGTGATGTGGGGCAGACCGACGACGCGGCCGCTGCTGACCGCAGGCCGCCGGTGGACGTGGTCGTCGTGGACGACCACCCGTTGTTCACGCGTGGGCTGAGCCTGCTGCTCCCGGGGCTCAGCGAGGGCCGGGTGCGGGTGGTGGCGACGACGGAGGACGCCTCGGCCGCCGCCGCGATGGTGCAGCGGCACCACGCCGACGTGGCGATCGTCGACCTGCACATGCCGCCCCCGGGGGGGACCAGGGCGATCGCCGCCATCCGGCGCGCGGACCCGATGGTGCGGGTGGTGGCGCTCTCCGGGCTGGCCGAGGCGGACGCCGCCATCGAGGCGTTGCGGGCGGGGGCCTCGGGCTTCCTGCCGAAGACGGCCGACCCCGAGGCGCTGGTGCGGCCGCTGCTCGCCGTCCTCGACGGCTGGTCGGTGCTGCCCGAGGCGCTGCTGCGCCAGCTGCTGTCGGACGCCGCGCCGACGGGGGAGCAGGGCGTCGTCGACCGGCTGACCGCCGACGAGCGCCGGCTGTGGCGGCTGATCGCCGACGGCACCAGCACCGTGGACATCGCGACGACGCTGCACGTCTCGGAGCGGACGGCGAAGCGGCTGGTGGCGCACCTGCTGCGCCGGCTCGAGGTGGCGACGCGGGTGGAGGCGGCGACGCTGGCCGGGCGGGTGG
>NZ_SSXC01000046.1 GCF_021699055.1 Blastococcus sp. MG754426
AGTCGTAGGTGCGCGGTGCCCCCCGGCGGCTCCGGCCCCCGCCGCCCCGGCCTCGACCGGCCGCAGCCGCCGGGGGGCACCGCGCACCTACGACTTCCGCCGGCCGACCAAGCTCTCCCGCGAGCACGTGCGGGTCATGCAGATCGCGCAGGAGGGCTTCGCCCGCCAGGCGACGACGATCCTCACGACGTTCCTGCGCGCCGGCGCCCGCCTGGAGCTGGGTGGGATCGAGCAGTTCTCCTACGACGACTACATCGGGACCCTGCCCGACCCCACCTTCATCTCGACGTTCTCCCTGGAGCCGCTCGCCGGGAAGGGGCTGCTGGCCTTCCCGCTCGACATCGCCATGGCGATGGTCGACCACATGCTCGGCGGCTCCGGTGCCGCCGCCCAGCCCAACCGGCCGATGACGGCGATGGAGACCACCATCACCAACCACCTGCTGGACCGGCTGCTCGACGAGTTCGCCGCCTCGCTGGCGCCGGTGACCCAGATCCAGCCGGTGCTCGTCGGGCGGGAGTACAACCCGCAGCTCGCCCAGGCCGCGGCCGGCTCGGACACCGTGATGGTCGCGAGCTTCACGATGCAGGTGGGCAACCGCGAGGGCGAGGCCACGGTCGTGCTGCCGTTCTCCTCCTTCGCCCAGGCCCTGAACAACGCCGCCTCCCCGCAGCTCTCCGAGTCCGCGCTGCGCAAGCGCCAGCGCGCCCGCGAGGCCTTGATCGACCGGCTGAACCTGGTGCCGGTGGACGTGAGCGTCCGGTTCGCCCCGCTCACCGTCTCCTCCTCCGACCTGCTCTCCCTCGCCGTCGACGACGTGCTGCTGCTCCGCCACCCGCGGGACAGCCCGCTGGAGGTCACGACCAACGACGTGACGTTCGCCTACGCCATCGCCAGCAACCACCGGCGTCGCCTGGCCGCCTCGATCGTCCCCACCCCGCACGCTCCGCACGCCGCGAAGGACTCCGCATGACCGCGCCCCGCACCGATTCGCAGGACTCCCAGACCGTCACGGCGGTCGTCTCCGCGGCCGCCCGGGCGGCCGCCGCCCTGGTCCCCTCGACCTCGGTGCTGAGCGCCGGCG
Source organism: Blastococcus sp. MG754426 (assembly GCF_021699055.1). Classification (GTDB taxonomy): domain Bacteria; phylum Actinomycetota; class Actinomycetes; order Mycobacteriales; family Geodermatophilaceae; genus Blastococcus. Next base: position 1,085 of record NZ_SSXC01000046.1, read on the forward strand.
CCCCCGTCAGCGACCCCGACACCGTCCCGCTGCCGCCGGCGGCGGCGCTCGCGGTCACCGCCGGCCTGTCCGGCGAGGTGTCCGGCGACGTCGTGCTGGTGGTCTCCGGCGACGTCGTCGACGCGCTGCAGAACTCCCCCGTCGGGCACATGGACGTCTCCGCGGCCCTGCGGCCCGCGCTGGAGGCGGCCGCGGCCGCGCTCGGCCGGGTGCGGGTCGCCTCCGAGCGCACCGAGGAGCCGGTCGCCGCCCTCGACGGGCTGCGCGACAAGGGGATGTTCGTCGCCGTCCCGCTCCTGGGCGACGGCGAGCACCAGGCGACCCTCGCCCTCCAGGTGACCCTGCCCGCGGCGCGCGAGCAGCGGGGCAGCCTCGAGCTCCTGCGCCACGTGGCCATGGAGGTCACCGTCGAGATCGGCCGCACCCGCATGACCGTGCAGGAGCTGCTCTCGCTGCACCCGGGCGAGGTCGTCGAGCTCGACCGCGCCGCCAGCGCCCCCGCCGACCTCCTGGTCAACGGCACGCTGATCGCCCGCGGCGAGGTCGTCGTCGTCGACGAGGACTTCGGGCTGCGGATCAGCGAGATCGTCACCGACGCCGCCGAGCTGGGGGCCGCGGCCTCATGACCTGGATGATCATCCGGCTCTTCCTGTCCCTGGCGCTCATCGGCGGCGTCCTGTGGTTCGCCGCCCGGCTGGCGAAGAAGAAGGGGCTGGGCCAGGGCAACGGCGTCATCCAGGTCGTCGCACGCCAGCGGCTGGGCCGCGCCAGCACGGTGAACGTCGTCCGCGTCGCCGACGTCGTCCTGGTCATCGGGGCCACCGAGGAGCAGGTCACCCTGCTGGCGGAGGTCGACGGCGAGGCGGTCGACGCCGCCCTCGCCGAGCGCTCCCCCGCCCGGAAGCCCACCGGCGAGGCGGCCGGCGAGATCCCCGCGGTGCCGGCTGCCCGCCCCGCGCCGGACGGCGTGCTCGCCGGCTCGGTGCTGGACCGGAACAGCTGGGGCACGCTCGTCGACGAGCTGCGCGAGCGCACGGTCCGCCGGTCATGACCGCCGCCGTGCGCCCGCCCCGCGCGGGTGACCAGCGGGCACGGGGCCGCGCGCTCGTGGTGCTGCTCGCGCTGCTGACCGCCACCGTGGCGGCCGTCGTCCTCGCCGGCCCGGCCACGGCCGCCCCGACGGCGCCCACCGCGCCGACGGCGCCGACCGCCCCCGAGGTCGGCGGCGCCGTGGACATCTCCATCGGCAACGGCTCGCCGAGCAGCTCCATCACCCTGATCCTCGCGATCACGGTGCTGTCGGTGGCGCCGTCGGTGCTCCTGCTGGCCACCTCGTTCACCAAGATCATCGTGGTGCTGGGCCTGACCCGGAACGCGCTCGGCATGGCGACGTCGCCGCCGAACCAGGTGCTCACCGGGATCGCCCTGTTCCTCACGCTGTTCGTGATGGGCCCGGTCTTCTCCGACATCAACGAGGTCGCCGTCCAGCCCTACATGGACGGCGCGATGTCGGTGTCGCAGGCCTACGACGCCGGCGTCGTGCCGCTGCGCGAGTTCCTCCTGGACAACACCCGCGAGGACGAGCTGAAGCTGATGATCGGCCTCTCCGGCGAGCAGGCCCCGGCGGACGCGACGCAGGTCAGCATGACCACGCTGATCCCGGCGTTCGTGCTCTCCGAGCTCAAGAGCGCTTTCATCATCGGGCTGGTCATCTTCATCCCGTTCCTGGTGCTCGACATGCTCGTCAGCGCCGCCCTCATGGCGCTCGGCATGATGATGGTCCCGCCGACCATCGTGTCGCTGCCCTTCAAGCTGCTGCTCTTCGTCGTCGTCGACGGCTGGGCGCTGATCACCACCGCGCTGGTGGGTTCGTACGGAGGGGCGGGTTAGCCGTGTCCGACGCCGACGTCACCGAGATCGCCGCGCAGACCATGATGGTCGCCGCCAAGGTCGCCGCCCCCATCCTGCTGACCGCCCTGCTGGTCGGCTTCCTGATCTCGCTGTTCCAGGCGGCCACCCAGATCCAGGAGCCCACGCTCTCCTTCGTCCCGAAGATGATCGCCGTCGCGATCGCCATGCTGGTGACCGGGAACTGGGTGCTCTCGGAGCTGGTCAGCTTCACCCAGACCCTGTTCGACCAGCTCCCGGCACTGCTCGACCGGACGTAGCCGCGTGGACCTCTCGGTCCCGGCGGTCACGCTCGCGGCCCTGCTCCTCGGCACGGCGCGGGCCGCCGGCTTCGTCCTGCTCGCCCCGCCGTTCAACTCGCGGGTGATCCCTGCGCCGGTGAAGGGTGCGCTGGCCCTCGCCCTGGCGGTGCTGCTCTCCACCCAGATCGCGCCCACGCTGCCCGAGCCGACGGCCGGCTTCCTGCTGGTCACCGCCGTCACCGAGGTCGTCATCGGCGCGGCGCTCGGGTTCGTCGTGCAGGTGCTGTTCACGGCGGTGCAGATGGCCGGTGACGTGCTCGACGTCGTCGGCGGCTTCTCGCTGCAGCCGGGCTACGACCCGATGGCCATGACCCAGAACAGCTCGCTGGGCAAGCTGCACTACCTGCTGGCGACGACGCTGCTGTTCACCAGCGGCGGGCACCTGCTGATGGTCAAGGGCTTCGCGACCTCCTACGAGGGGCTGCCCGTGGGCGGGGACGTGCCCACCGACCAGATCGCGTCGGTGCTGATCACCGCGTTCTCGATGATGTTCCTGGCCGCGCTGCAGATCGCCGGGCCGATGGTGGCGGTGCTGCTGCTCGCCGACGTGGCGCTGGCCCTGCTCAGCCGCGCCGCGCCCGCCCTCAACGTCTTCGCCCTGGGCTTCCCGGTGAAGATCATGCTCACCCTGGCGATGCTCGGGCTGACCTTCCCGCTGCTCCCGCCGGCGCTGGACACGCTGCTCGAGCACGGCGCCCGCGCCATGACCTCGCTGCGCGGCGGCTGAGGGGGTGACGCATGGCCAAGGACGGACCGGGTGGTGAGAAGACCGAGGCGCCCACTCCCCAGCGCCTGAAGAAGGCGCGCACGGAGGGGCAGATCCCGCGGACCCAGGAGCTGGGGACGTGGCTCGGCGTGGCGGCGGCCAGCTTCCTGCTGCCGGTGCTCGTGGGCAGCGCGTTCGACGCGGTGCGGCAGCTGTTCGTGCACGTCGGGGCGGTGGCCGACGACCCGCAGGTCCACACGGTCACCGCGCTGCTCGGCAAGGCGCTGGTCGCGTTCCTCACCACGCTGCTGCCGACGGCGATCGCGCTCATGCTGGTGGGCCTCGTGTCGTCCGCGGCCCAGGGCGGGGTGCACCCGACGACCAAGCCGCTGCAGCCCAAGCTGAAGAAGTTCAACCCGCTGCCGGCGTTCAAGCGCATGTTCGGCACCCAGGGTCTCTGGGAGATGTCGAAGGCGCTGATCAAGACGGCGGCCCTCGGCACGGTCGTCATCGTCACCAGCGACCGGGCCCAGGCGCTGGTCTCCTCGGCGGGCTCGTTGCCGCTGTCGGCCGTCGCGGCCACCTTCACCGACTCGGCCGTGCTCATGTTCCGCGTCGTCGCCGTCACCGGCCTCGTCATCGCCGTCGCCGACTACGTCGTCGTGCGGAAGAAGATGATGAAGGAGCTGAAGATGAGCAAGTACGAGATCCAGCAGGAGCACAAGCAGGCCGAGGGCGACCCGTACATGAAGGCGCACCGCCGCGGGGTGCAGATGGCGATGTCGCGGAACCGGATGATGGCCGAGGTGGCCGACGCCGACGTCCTGCTGGTCAACCCGACCCACGTCGCGGTCGCGCTGAAGTACGACGCCGCTCAGGGCGCGCCGCGGGTGGTCGCCAAGGGCGCCGGCGAGGTGGCGGCCAAGCTGCGCGAGCGGGCCGCCGAGGCGCGGGTGCCGCTGGTCCAGGACATCCCGCTCGCCCGGGCGCTGCACGCCTCCTGCGACCTCGGCCAGGAGGTGCCGCCGCAGCTGTTCACCGCCGTCGCCCGCGTGCTGGCGTTCGTCATGCACCTGGGTGCCCGAGGCGTGCGGGGCGGCTTCCACCGGCCCGGGTTCGAGGCGCCCGACGTCACGGACCTGCCCAGAGCGGGCCGCCGCCGTCCCCCCGTCGCCGCCTGAGCACAGTGATGATCAGGTCACCTGATCGTTCCGGGTCCTGGCTCACCGTCGACCGTGAGCCAGGACCACACCAGGTGAGCCAGGACGGGCGCTCCCCGCCGAGGTACCGGCCCGTCGCCCGCCTGCCGATGAGGGAGGGGTGAGCCAGCGTCCCTCGTGCGAGCCCGGAGCGGGCGAGTGAAAGGCCTGGGCAAGGCCGCGGTCCCGATCGGCGTCGTGGCCATCGTCCTCATGCTCGTGGTGCCGCTGCCCGCTGCCGCGATGGACATGCTCATCGGGCTGAACCTGGCGATCTCGCTGCTGGTGCTGCTCGTCGCGATGCAGATCAAGCGGCCGCTGGACTTCGCCGTCTTCCCGTCGCTGCTGCTCATCGCGACGCTCTTCCGCCTCGCGCTCAACGTCTCCTCGACGCGGCTCGTGCTCACCGACGGCTACGCCGGCAAGGTGATCGAGGCCTTCGGCCACATCGTCATCGGCGGCTCGCTGGTCGTCGGCCTGGTGATCTTCCTGATCCTCACCATCGTGCAGTTCGTGGTGATCACCAACGGCGCCGGACGCGTCGCCGAGGTCGGCGCCCGCTTCACCCTCGACGCGATGCCCGGCAAGCAGATGGCGATCGACGCCGACCTCAACGCCGGGCTGATCAACGAGGCGCAGGCCCGCAAGCGGCGGCACGAGGTCACCGCCGAGGCCGACTTCTACGGCTCGATGGACGGCGCCTCGAAGTTCGTCAAGGGCGACGCGATCGCCGGCATCGTCGTCACGCTCGTCAACCTGATCGGCGGCTTCGCCATCGGCATGATGCAGCGCGGGATGGCGCCGGCCGAGGCGGTGAGCACCTACTCGCTGCTGACCGTCGGCGACGGGCTCGTCTCGATGATCCCGGCGCTGCTGATGTCCACCGCGACCGGCATCATCGTGACGCGCTCGGCCACCGAGGGCGACATGGGCAGCGACCTCATCGCCCAGCTCGGCCGGTTCAGGCAGCCGGTCCGCATCGCCGGCGGCGCGGCCCTCGCGCTGTGCCTCATCCCCGGGCTGCCCAAGCTGCCCTTCCTGCTCGTCGGTGTCCTCTTCCTCGTCATGGCCAGCCGGATGACCGAGCCGGAGGAGGTCGACGAGGAGGCCGAGGCCGCCGCGGCCGCCGCCGAGCTGGAGCCCGCCCCCGACTCGCCCGAGGCGATCGCCGAGCGGATGCGCGTCGACCCGCTCGAGCTCGAGGTGGCGTTCGACCTGGTCGACCTGGTCGACACCGCCCGCGGCGGCGACCTGCTGGACCGGGTCAAGGCGCTGCGGCGGAAGGTCGCCATGGAGACCGGCCTGGTCATCCCCCTGGTGCGCACGCGCGACAACCTCGACCTGCCGTCCTCGCAGTACGTCATCTGGCTCAACGGCGTGCCGGTCGCCAAGGGCAGCTCCCCCGTCGGCACGGTCCTGGCCATCGGCGACGCGCTGGACGGGCTGCCCGGCAAGCCCACCCACGAGCCGGTGTTCGGGCTGGCCGCCAAGTGGGTGCCCGCCGAGCTGCAGCGGGCCGCCGAGATGGCCGGCGCCACCGTCGTCGACCGGTCCTCGGTCATCACCACGCACCTGGCCGAGGTCGTCCGGCAGAACGCCGCCGACCTGCTCGGCCGCGAGGACGTCCGCCTCCTCGTGGAGATGGTGCGCCGCACGCACCCGGTGGTCGTCGAGGAGCTGACGCCGGCGCTGCTCACCCTGGGAGAGGTGCAACGCGTGTTGCACGCGTTGCTCACCGAGGGTGTGTCGATCCGCGACCTCGTGCGCATCTTCGAGGCACTCTCTGTGCGTGCCAAGCACTCCACCGACCTCGACGGACTCGTCGAGGCGGCCCGGACGGCGCTGGGCTCGGCGATCAGCCAGCCCTACGTCACGCCGGACGAGCGCCTGCACGTGTTCACGCTGGAGCCGGGGTTCGAGCAGCGCCTGCTCGAGTCGGTCCGCCAGACCGAGCTGGGTGCTGTCCTGGCGCTCGACGCCGGTGCGGTGGACGCCCTCGTCCACGGCTGCAGCGGCATGCTCGAGGACGCCGAGCGGCAGGGCCTGTCCCCCGTCCTCGTCTGCTCGCCTCAGGTCCGTGCGGCGCTCGCGCGGCTGATGCGCCAGATCCTGCCCCGGCTGCCGGTCATCTCCTACGCGGAGGTGTCCCGGACGGCCCAGATCGAGTCGCTGGGAGTGGTGAGCGGTGCCGTTGCGATCCGTTGAGGCCGCCACGCGCGACGACGCGATCGCGGCCGCGCGCGAGCAGTTCGGGCCGCACGCCCGCGTCGTCGGGGTGCGCCGGGTCCGCTCGGGCGGCGTCCTGGGCTTCTTCGCCACCGAGCGCTACATCGCCGAGGTGGCGCCCGACCAGTTCGCGCGCCCCGGCGTCCCCTCGCCGTCGGCGGGCCCCGCCCAGGCCACGCCCGTCGCCGCCTACGACTCCCCGCTGGCCGCCGCCGCCCCCGCGCGCGCCCGCACGACCGCGCCCGCCCGCAACGGCGCCGCCGCCTGGGCCGCGGAGGCCGCCCGGCCCGGAACCGCCGAGCCGGTGGCCCGGCGGGTTGCGCCCCGGTCGCCGGCCACGGACCCGGGGGCCGCGCCGTCCTGGTCGGCCGCTCCCGCCGCACCCCCCGCCCGGGACGACGAGCGGATCGACGAGCTGGCCGGTCTGCTGGGCGGCGCCGCACCCGCCGCGCCCACATCGGCCTACGGGCGGTCGACGGCGGCCCGGGCCACCTTCCCCAAGGCGACGCGCGAGCCCGCGCACACCCCGCGTCCGCACGTCACCACCCCGGTCACGCCGGCGCAGAAGGCGGACGCCGACGCCGCCCCCTCGCCGTTCACCGCCGCGCTGGCCCGCATGGTCTCCGGTGACCGTGACGTGCGCCAGGCCGTCGACCACGCGCTGGCCCAGCCGGTGGAGGCCGTCCCGGCCGCGCCGGACCGCGACCCGCTCGCGGCCACGCCGGCATCCCGGCCGTCCCTGGCCGCGGCCATCCGTTCAGCAGATCCGTCGAAACGGTCCCAGGCCGTGCAGCAGGAGGAGACCACGGTGAAGGACCAGGCCGCGGCGCCGCCCACCACGTCCACGAGCGGTGCCGAGGAGCTGCCCACGTGGGCGGCCACCCCGCGGGAGGCCACCGTGCCGGCGCCGTCCGCGCGCCAGGAGGAGATCGCCGAGGCGCTGCGCGACGCCCTGGCCCGGGGCCACTCCGACGAGGCGCTCGCCGGGATCCTGCGCAAGATGCTCGCCGGCGACTCCCCGCGCGAGGCGCTGGCCGAGCCGGTGCTCCCCGCCGCGGTGTTCGACGAGCCGGTGGCCCCGGTCGCGGTCCTCGACGAGCCGGTCGCGGTCTCCGACGAACCGGCCGCCCCGCCCGCGGTCCTCGACGAGCCGGTCGTCGTCGCCGATCCGCTCCGCGAGGAGCCCCCGGCCGGCCTGACCGCCGACCCCCTCTTCGCCCCCGTCGCCGCGCAGCCCCTGACGCCGGCTCCCCGGGCTGCCGAGCCGGTCGTCGGGACGTCCTCCTTGCTGTTCGGCGCCCCTGCCGCTCCGGCCCCCGCGCCGGCACCCGACCTGGCATGGTGGGGCAGCACCGCCGGCGGCTCCACGCTGTGGGGCGACCCCGTGCCCGCTGCCCCGGCCGCCGACGACGCGCCCATCTGGACCGACGTGCTGCTCGCCGCTCCGCAGCCGGTCGCCGACGCCGCGCCGGCGCAGGAGTTGCCGGCCGTCGAGGCGGTGACCGTGGAGCCCGTCGCGGAGGTGGCGGTCATGGAATGGCCGGCCGCCGAGGAGCCGGTCGCGGTCGAGCCGTCCTCCGACCCGTCCGCGGTCACCGAGGCGGTGGCCACGGAGCCGGTGGTGGCCGGGCCCGTCGTCGAGGACCCGGCGGTCGGGGACGTGGTGGCGGCTGCGGTCGAGGAGGGCGCCGTCGAGGAGGTCGCTGCCGAGGAGGCCGGCACGGCGCTCGCCGCGGACCTGGCCGAGGCCGCCCCGCTGCTCGCCCGGACCGCCAGCGACCCGGCTCCGCTGGGCATGTCCCTGGACGCCACCACCGTCATGCCGCGGGTCTCCCTGCTGCCCCCGCTGGCGGGTGCGCGGGGTCGCGGCCTGCCGCCCGTCCCCCCGTCGTCGGGGCGCCCGCTGGTCCCGCCGTCGCGGCCGGGGTCCTCCGCTCCGCGCGACGAGGTCGCCCCGGTGGCCGAGGAGGCGGGCAAGACCACCCCCGCGGCGCGGGCGCCCCGCAGCCTGGCGACCGTCACCCGCCTGCCCGTGGCCCCGCTCATGGCCGGCGACGACCACCCGGGGATGCCCGAGCTCGAGGACGACACCGACGTCCCGGCCGCACCGGCGCCCACCCCGCGGACCGCCGCGGTCCCGGCCACGGCGCACGAGGTCGTCGCCCGGCTGGGCGAGCTCGGCGTGCCGCGTGAGCTGCTCGGGGACGACGTCGTGGACCGCATCGAGGCCGACGGCACCTACGCGGCGCTCACCCGGGCGCTGACCGAGCGGCTGCCCGAGGCACCCCGGCTACCCACCGGCGCCGGCGAGGTGCTGCTCGTGGTCGGCCCGGGTGTGGAGACCCTCCGCGCCGCCCGGGCGCTGGCCGCCTCCCTGCGGCTGGACCCCGACCGGGTGCAGTGGGCGACGCGCGGTGATCTCGCAGGCCTGGCCCCCAAGGGCAGCCGGATGACCACGATCGACGCCGCCATCGACCGGCGGCAGGAGGCGGCCGACGCCGGCACGCTGACCATCGTCGCCGTCGACGTCCCGCTGCGCAGCGACGTGTACTGGATGTCGCAGATGCTGGCGATCTGGTCGCCGGTGGCGGTGTGGGCCGTCGTGGAGGCGACCCGCAAGCCCGAGGACCTCGAGCTCTGGCTGGACGGGCTGGCCCGCGTCGACGCCCTCGTCGTCCAGGACACCGACCTCAGCGCCGACCCGGCCGCCGTGCTGCAGCGGCTGACCGTGCCCGTGGCCCTCCTCGACGGCGTCCGCGCGACCCCGCACCGCTGGGCCTCGCTGCTCTGCGAGCGCCTGGACAGCCCGCAGGCATGAGCCCGTTCCGCTGGGACGTCCTGCTCGTCGGGTTCGTGCTGGCCGTGCCCGTGCTCGCGCTCGGGTTGCGCGGGGACTTCACCACCGAGGAGGTGGTGGGCCGGCTGCCGTGGTGCCTGCTCGCCGGCTGGGTCGTGGTGGCGCTGGTGCGGGCGGTCGCGGCACCGCCGAAACCCGCACCCAAGGGCCGGCGCCGCCGCCCGGCGGCCACCGCGGGCGCTCCGGTCGACGAGGACGCCGCCTAGACCGGAGCGGGCCCCGCCCCGGGTTTCCCTCGCGCTCTCGCTGCCGCACGAGGTGGCCGTGGTCGCCCTGGACGCGGCGCTGCCCGGAGGGCTGGTGCGGTGCGCGCCCGGCTCTTCGACGTCTCCGGGCGCCCCGGAGCCCGGCACGCGACGCGCGTGGTCGCCGCTGCCGACGGGCGCAGCGAGAGCGTGGGCGAGAGCCGCAGCCGGGTGATCCTGCAGCGCGATGCGGCTGGGGCCTCCGGCGCTGCAGCACGAGATCGGGTCGGCCGGCGGTGGCCTCGTGGCCCGGACCGGCAGCGCGTGGGAGGACGTCCGGCTGGTGGACGAGTTCGACGGCCGGGTGACGTACGGGCGGCTGCTGCGCCCGGGGCAGGACCCGACGATGCGGTGTTCGCCGAGAAGCGCCGGGAGGACGCCGCCCGCGACGAGGGTGGGTGTGGGCCGAGCTCGCCGTGCCCCACCGGCTCGCGGCCAGGTCCGGCGCGCGCCGGCGCACGCCGGCGGTGAGCCGCCCCGGCAGCCCGTTCCCAGCCCACGCCGGGCCCCCTCCCGGGGTGTTCCTCGCCGACCCGCCGTCCTGCACGACCGGCAGGGCGGGAGGAACGCCCCGGGAGTGGCGCGATCAGAGCGGCAGGTCCTCGAGCATCTCGGTCACCAGCGCGGCGATCGGCGAGCGCTCGGACCGGGTGAGCGTCACGTGGGCGAACAGCACGTGCCCCTTCAGCTTCTCGATGACCGCGGTGACCCCGTCGTGCCGGCCGACGCGCAGGTTGTCGCGCTGGGCGACGTCGTGGGTGAGCACCACGCGCGAGTTGCTGCCCAGCCGGGAGAGCACGGTGAGCAGCACGCCGCGCTCCAGCGACTGCGCCTCGTCGACGATCACGAACGAGTCGTGCAGCGAGCGCCCGCGGATGTGCGTCAGCGGCAGCACCTCGATGAGGTCGCGGGCGGCGATCTCGTCGAGCACCTCCTTCGACACCAGCGCGCCCAGGGTGTCGTAGACGGCCTGCGCCCAGGGCGACATCTTCTCGCCCTCGCTGCCGGGCAGGTACCCGAGCTCCTGCCCGCCGACGGCGTACAGCGGCCGGAAGATGACCACCTTCTTGTGCGCCCGCCGCTCCATCACCGACTCCAGCCCCGCGCACAGGGCCAGCGCCGACTTGCCGGTGCCTGCGCGCCCGCCGAGGGACACGATGCCGATCTCGGGGTCCAGCAGCAGGTCCAGCGCGACCCGCTGCTCGGCCGAGCGGCCGTGCAGCCCGAAGGCCTCCCGGTCGCCGCGCACCAGGCGCACCTTCTTGTCGGGCAGCACCCGGCCCAGCGCCGAGCCGCGGGAGGACAGCAGGACCAGCCCGGTGTGGGTGGGCAGCTCCGCCGCCGCCGGCAGGAACGCCTCCCCGGTCCCGTAGAGCTCGTCGAGCTCGGGATCGTCGAGGGAGAGCTCGGTCATCCCCGTCCAGCCGGCGTCCACGGCGTCCAGCACGCGGTACTCGTCGGTCTCCAGACCGACCGCCGCCGCCTTGACCCGCAGCGGGACGTCCTTGGTGACCAGGCAGACGTCCCGCCCCTCGGCGCGCAGGTTGAGCGCGACCACCATGATCCGGCTGTCGTTGCTGTCGTTGCGGAAGCCGGCCGGCAGCACCGACGGGTCGCTGTGGTTCAGCTCGACGTGCAGGGTGCCACCGCCCTCCCCCACCGGGACCGGCGCGTCCAGCCGGCCGTGGGCGACCCGGAGGTCGTCGAGGATGCGCAGCGTCTGACGGGCGAACCAGCCCAGCTCGGGGTGGTTGCGCTTGTCCTCCAGCTCCCCGATGACGACGAGCGGCAGCACCACGTCGGCGTCGCCGAAGCGCAGCAGCGCCCCGGGGTCGGAGAGCAGGACGGAGGTGTCGAGGACGAAGGTGCGGCGAGTCATCACGAGTCGGCTCCCGTGGGGCGGCGCCACGCAGGCGTGGCGGACCCCTGCTCGAAGGTGACCGGGCCCCGGCGCAGGGGCCGGGCACCGGCCCCCCTGGACGACGAACGCAGTCGCACCAACCGGGCCTCCCGTGGACGCCGAGGGCAGCTCGACGTCCACTGCCGACGCTAGGCCCGACCACCGACAGGAGCGCGCCCGCGCCGCACCCCGCAACCTGAAGTTCACCCGACGGGGTACCGCCGGCCACACCTGCCCCAGCGGGTGGCACGCACCCCGTGCCGGGACCCCGGCGCGACCGCGGGCGCCGGGGGGCTCGGGGGCGCTCCGTCAGCTGGACTCGCGGCGGAACCGGCGCACGCCGAACATCCAGCCGAGCACCGCCAGCAGCACGGTCAGGGCGACGCCCCACCACGCGGTCGCGGTGCCGTAGCCGCCGATGAAGAACTCGCGCGCCGCCTCGACGACGTGCTTGAACGGGTTCACGTCGCTGAGGGTCTGCAGCCAGCCCGGGGCCAGCGTCATCGGCAGCAGGATCCCCGAGAGGAGCACGACGGGGAACACCACCGCGTTGAGCAGCGGCGCGAACGCATCCTCGCTCTTGAGCGTCAGCGCGAGGGCGTAGGAGACGGCAGCGAGCGCCGCTCCCAGCAACGCGACGACGAGCAGGGTCAGCGCCACCCCCACCACCGGTGCCCGCAGCCCCAGGGGCACCGCGACCAGCACCAGCAGGACTCCCTGGGTGAGCAGCACGACGACGTCGCGGAGCACCCGGCCCAGCAGCAGCGCCGTGCGGCTGGCCGGGGTGACCCGCTGGCTCTCGATGACGCCGGCCCGCCACTCGGCGATGAGCCCGAAGCCGACGAACAGCGCGCCGAACATGCCAAGCTGCACGAGGATGCCGGGCACGAAGATCTGGTAGGCATCACCCGGGCCCAGCTGCTCGGCGAGCGGTTCGAGCAGCGGCCCGAACAGCACGATGTAGAGGATCGGCTGCATCAGGCTGATCACGAGCCAGGCCGGGTTGCGCAGCGACATGCGCATCGCGCGCGAGAAGACGGTGCCGGTGTCGCGCAGCAGGGTCCTCATCGCGCCGCCACCGCCCCGGCCGCGGCCGGCGCGGCCCCGGACTCGCGCAGCGACCGGCCCGTCAGGCCGAGGAAGACGTCGTCCAGGCTGGGCCGGCGGCTCTCGATCCCGCTGACGGTGACGCCGGCGGCGTCCAGCGCGCGCACCAGCTCCACCAGCGCGCTGCCGCCGTGCGGCACCCGGCCCACGACCCGGTCGGCGAGCAGCTGCGGCGGCTCGGCTCCCGGCAGCGCCCCGACCAGGCGGGCCACCTCGCCGAGCTGGTCGGGCCGCTCCGCCGTCACGGTCAGCACGTCCCCGCCCACCTGGGACTTCAACTGGTCGGGGGTGCCCTCGGCGACGATCGCGCCGTGGTCGATGACCATGATCCGGTCGCAGAGGGCATCGGCCTCGTCGAGGTAGTGGGTGGTGAGGAAGACCGTGGTGCCGCGGTCCTCGCGCAGGCCGCGGATGTGCTCCCACAGGTTCGCCCGCGCCTGCGGGTCCAGGCCGGTGGTCGGCTCGTCCAGGAAGACCAGCTCGGGCACGTGGATCAGGCCCACCGCGATGTCCAGCCGGCGGCGCTGGCCCCCCGACATGGCCTTGGGCTGGCGCTCCCAGAGCCCGTCGAGGTCGAGCTCGGCGAACAGCTGCCGGCCGCGCTCGGTGGCCTCGGCGGTGCTCATGCCGTAGAGCCGGGCGTGGTCGACCACCTCCTCGCCCGCCCGCGCCTCCGGGGCCGTGGCGCCGCTCTGCGAGACGTAGCCGATGCGACGGCGCACCCCGACCGGGTCGGTCCGCAGGTCGCAGCCGGCCACCGTGGCCGTCCCCGCGGTGGGCTCGAGCAGCGTCGTCAGCATCCGCAGCGTCGTCGTCTTGCCCGCGCCGTTCGGCCCGAGGAAGCCGACGATCTCACCGGGCGCGACGTCGAGGTCGACCCCGACGACGGCGTGGACCTCCTGCTTCCGCTTGCGGAAGGTGCGGGCGAGACCGCGGGCGTGGATCACGCGCGACAGCATCCACCGGTCCACCGACGAGCTTCCACCGGTTTCGCCGAGGGCGTCACCTCCGGCCGGTCACCAGCGGGCGTCGGGCCCGTCGGAGCGCCGGCGCACCGCCGGGCGCTCGACGGTGTCGGTGCGCTCCGACGGCGGCGGCCACCGGTGCGGCTCCCCGTGGGCCCGGCGTCCGTCGGCGGACCACCCCTCGTCGTGCCAGCGCTCGTCGTCGTGCCAGCGCTCGTCCGCCCGGCCGTCGTCGGTCCGCCCGTCGTCCTCCCACGCGTCGTCCTCCCACGCGTCGTCCTCCCACGCGTCGTCCGCCACCCGGCGTCGTCCCCCCCGGACCCGCGCCGCGCGGCGGGGTCGCAGCGCCACCAGCGCCCACACCACCGGGACGAGCAGCACCGGCCACTGCACCCCCGGGTCGCCGAACCGGACGAGCGCCAGCACGAGGAGCAGGGCCAGCCAGCCCGCGGTCCAGAGTCCGAGGAACCGGGCCTGCGCCGGGGTGCGGGCGGCCACGGGTCAGGCGGCCGGGATCTCGGCGGCGATCCGCTGCGGGGTGAGCGGCTCGTCGAGCAGGCGGACGAAGCGGTCGGCGACCGGCTGCTCGACCGGGCGGGCGTCGAGCCAGCGGGTGAGCAGGTCGAACCCCTCCACGTAGGTGGAGATGTAGGCCCGCCACAGCGGGTCGGTCAGGAAGCGGATTTGCTGCCGGGCGCGCTCGGGGCTGACCAGAGCCCACCGCTGCAGGTACGCCGCCACCTCGTCGGCGTCGGCACCGCGGTCGTGCAGCAGCACCGCGGCGTCCTGCCGGACCCGGTTGAGCGGGGCGGCCGCGGCGGCGATCCGCTCGGCCAGCGCGCCGTCGAACCGCAGCCCGAGGTCACCGAGGATCTCCTCCGACCAGGCGCCCCAGCCCTCGCCGATCGCCGCCGGGACGCCGAGGTCGGCCAGCCCCTCGGCCATCAGGCACTCGGGGGTGTTGACCAGGAACACCGTGTGCTCGAGCCGGCCGGTCCGCTCGACCAGCCCCTGCTCCTTGCGGCAGTGCTCGGTGTGGTGCCCCGGGTACGACTCGTGCGCCACCAGGTGGGTGAGCTGGGAGAGCCGGTGCGGCAGGTCGGCGTTGATCGCGACCCGGGACCGGTAGCCGCCCTCGTAGTAGTTGAACCCCGACCAGGGCTTGTCGGTGACCACCTCGTACCGGACGGTCTCGACCTCGGGCAGCCCGTACCGCCCGCGCACCCGGTCGCGCAGCGCGCTCGACAGGGCGTGCACCGCAGCCTCGAGCCGGTCCGGCGGGCACTCCTCCCGGCGCCGGTGGGCGGCGTACCGGTCGGCCAGCGTGCCGTCGCCGGGGAGCAGGCGGTCCAGCTCCGCGTGGGCGGCGGCGTACTCGCCCTCGTCACCGAGCCCGACGTCGACCTGGAAGTAGGCCTGCACCTCCTCCACGAAGCCGACCGGCTCCCCGCTCATCTTCCGCGCGCTGCACTCCAGGCCGGTGAGCTGGCCGCGCAGGAAGTCGGCGCGGTCGGCGGGCAGCTCGGCGGCGTCGAGCTCGCGCAGCAGCTCCCGCGCGCGGTCGCGCAGCTGCCGCGGGGTGGGCGCCGGCTCGTCCAGCACCTGCGCCCGCACCCGCGGGTCCCCGGTGTAGGCGTCGACGAAGCCGGCCTCCACGCGGTCGAAGCGCAGGCCCAGCCGCACGTACTCCAGGGCGACGTCGAGGGCTCCCGCGGTCATGGCGGCCAGTCTCGCAGCCGCCGTCACCCGCCGAAGCGGCGGTGCCGGGCCGAGTAGTCGCGCAGCGCGCGCAGGAAGTCGACGCGGCGGAAGTCCGGCCAGTAGACGTCGGTGAAGTGGAACTCGGCGTTCGCCGTCTGCCACAGCAGGAAGCCCGACATGCGCTGCTCCCCGCTGGTGCGGATCACCAGGTCCGGGTCGGGCTGCCCGCGCGTGTAGAGGTGCTCGGCGATGTGCTCGACGTCGAGCACCTCCACCAGCTCCTCCAGGGAGGTGCCGCGGGTGGCGTGCTCGCTCAGCAGCGACCGGACGGCGTCGGCGATCTCCCGCCGCCCGCCGTAGCCGACCGCCAGGTTGACCGTCGCGCCCGGGCGGTCGCAGGTGTCGCGCTCGGCCTGCTCGAGGACGGCGACCGTGCGCTCCGGCAGGACCTCCCGGGCCCCCATGCTGCGGATCCGCCAACGCCGCCCCGGCCGCGCCAGGTCGACGGCGACGTCCTCGATGATCGCCAGCAGCGCGTCGAGCTCGGACGCGGGCCGGCGCAGGTTGTCGGTGGACAGCATGAAGAGGGTGACCACCTGCACCCCGGCGTCGTCGCACCAGCCCAGCAGGTCGGCGATCTTGGCCGCCCCGCGGCGGTGCCCGTGCGCCACGTCCTCCAGCCCGATGGCCCGCGCCCACCGCCGGTTGCCGTCCATGATCACGCCCACGTGCCGGGGCACGTCGGCCCCGACCAGCGCCCGCGCCAGCCGCCGCTCGTACACCTGGATGAGAGCGTCACGGACCCGTCGACGCACCCCCACGCCGGTCACCCTAAGCCCCCCGCCACCCATCGGCCGGGAGCGCTCCCGGCCGTGGCGCGGGGGCGGTGGCAGCAAGCTCACAGGCCGCCGCGGATGACGCCGCACCCCGCTCTCCGTAGCCTCGGAGCATGAGTGTCCCCCCCTCCGAACGCGACCCCGTCCGGGTGGAGGCCGACGGGGCGGTGCTGGAAGCGCCCGCCGAGCAGGCGGCGGCCACCGTCGCCGCGGAAGGGCAGCGGGTCGAGCAGGCCTGGGACGCCAGCCACTTCGCCGACCGCGACTGGGAGCACCCCGACACCCGCCCCCGGGCACGGGGGTGGATCCACCTGTTCTCCTTCTTCGGCGCGATCGTCGCCGGTGCGGTGCTCATCCCGCTGGCCTCCGTCCAGGGCGCCCGCGCCGGCTGGTCGGTGACGGTCTACTGCCTCACCATCTGCGGTCTCTTCGGCATCAGCGCGCTCTACCACCGGCGGCGCTGGTCACCCCGCGGCTGGAAGATCATGAAGCGGCTCGACCACTCGATGATCTTCCTGTTCATCGCCGGCACCTACACCCCGTTCGCCCTCCTCGCCGTCGACCAGCCCACCGGCTACTGGGTGCTCGCCGGCGTGTGGGCCGGGGCCCTGGCCGGCGTCACGCTCAAGCTGACCTGGCCGACCGCGCCGCGCTGGGTCGGCGTCCCGCTGTACATCGGGCTGGGCTGGGTGGCGGTCTTCGTGCTCACCGACATCCTGCACATCGCCGGGGTCGCCTCGATGGTGCTGCTGGCCGTCGGTGGCGCGCTCTACACCCTGGGCGGGATCGCCTACGGCATCAAGAAGCCGAACCCGTGGCCGGGCACGTTCGGCTACCACGAGGTCTTCCACGCGATGACCGTCGTCGCGGCCATCTGCCACTACATCGCGGTGTACTTCGCGGTGTACTCGAGTCCTTTTGCCTGACTCCGTCAGACAACCGCGGCCAGCATCCGTCCCCGGCTTGCGCTGAGCTCTTGTCGTCCGTCCTCGGGGGACCCCCGGGCCCCGCTCGCCCGGACCGGCTGACGCCGGCCGCGGTCAGGAGAACGGTGCGCGCTGGTCCATGCGCACGGAGGCCCGGCCGGCGGTGCGCCAGAGCCTCGCCACGAGGTCGCGGTCCTCGTCGGAGACGAGGTTGCCCATGACCCGCAGGGCGACGGTCATGAGCGGGCGGGAGCGCATGCCGACCGGGCCGGCCAGGGGCAGGAAGCGGGGCACGGTGAGCAGCCCGGCCAGGCGCCGTGCGATGGAGAACGCCTCGCCGTAGTGCCGCCGCAGCGTCGCCGGCCAGGCCGCGGTCCAGTCGTCCTCGGCGAGCAGCCCGGCGAGAGTCCGGCCGGTCTCCAGCCCGTAGTCGATCCCCTCGCCGTTGAGCGGGTTGACGCAGCCGGCCGCGTCACCGACCAGGGCCCAGTTCCGGCCCGCGACGCCGGACACCGCCCCGCCCATCGGCAGCAGCGCCGAGGTCACGTCCCGGACCGGGCCGTCCAGCCGCCACTCCGCGCGCCGGGTCTCCGCGTAGAACTCCAGCAGCGCCTTGAGCTGCACCCCGGCCGGCCGGCGGGCGGTCGCCAGCGTGCCCACGCCCAGGTTGACCTCGCCCGCCTCCCGGCCCAGCGGGAACACCCAGCCGTAACCCGAGAGCAGCTCCCCCTCGGTGCCGCGCAGCTCCAGGTGCGAGCTGATCCACTCGTCGTCGCTGCGACCCGAGCGCACGTAGCTGCGCGCCGCCACGCCGTAGGCGGTGTCGCGGTGCCACTCCCGGCCCAGCAGCCGGCCCAGCGGCGAACGGACGCCGTCGGCCACGACCAGCCGCCGGCAGCCGATCGTGCGCGTCGCGCCGTCGGCGTCCTCGAACACCACCGCGCGCACGCGGTCGCCGTCGCGCTCGACGTCCACGGCCCGGGCGCCGTCGACCGGGACCGCCCCCGCGTCGACCGCCACCTGCCGGATGCGGGCGTCCAGCTCCGTGCGGGGCACGGCGCTGCCGTGGTCGGGGTACGCCCCACCCGGCCACGGCAGCTGCCACTCCCGGCCGAACCCGGCGGCGCGCAGGCCGCGGTTGCGCGTCCTGGACCGCGCCCACTCCCCCAGGCCCAGCCGGTCCAGCTCGGCGATGGCCCGCGGCGTCAGCCCGTCACCGCAGGTCTTGTCCCGCGGGAAGACGGCGGCGTCGGCGAGGACGACGTCGGAACCGGCCCGGGCCGCCCACGCGGCGGCCGCGGCCCCGGCCGGGCCGGCACCCACCACGAGGACGTCGGTGGCTGCGGGGCGGGCGGCGCTGGTCGGCACGCCGCCCAGTGTCCCCGAGGCCCCGGACGGGTGTGCGGGGCCTCGGGGGGAGGGGTCCCGCTGCTACTGCGGACCCCGGCCGCGGACCTCCTCGACCGACGCCATGGCCTCGCGCAGCTCGGTCAGCCAGTCGTCGGCGTGCCGGCCCACCAGGCGCACCGCCCAGACCAGCGCCTCCGACCGGGAGCGGGCCACCCCGGCGTCCACGAGCGTGTCGAGCACCAGCCGCTCGGGCTGGCGGAGGCGCGTCATCACCGGCACCGACGCGTGGGTGAAGAGCCGGCGGGTCTCCCCGCAGGCCGCGCCCCAGGCCACCGAGCGGCCGTAGCGCTCCTGCGCGGCGTCGGCGATGGCCATCCGGCGACCCCGCGTCTCCTCGCGGAACCGCTCGATCCGGCCGGCCCGGGCTGCATCGGCGTCACCCTCACCGGCCGACGGCTCCGCCAGGGTGCCGACGACGGTGATCTCGTCGCGGTCGATGGTGAGCTCGACGGGGCCGGTGAACCAGTCGTCGGGCAGCCGCCCGGCGAACCAGCCGGCGACCTCCGCCCGGTCGACGGGGGGTGCGACGTCCTGCCCCCGTCCCCGCGGCCCGCGTCCGCGGCCCCGGCCGAACCCTGGCCCCAGGGGCATGTCGGCGAAACGATGTCCGTGCATGGCGACCTCCCGGTTCGCTCTGATTACACGGTTGCAGCGTAAGCACAGAACAACGCTCGCGGCGACGGTCGGAGTTGCGCCGAGAGCGGACGAACGCGACGCACGTCGCGGAAGTCTCCCGAGGAAAGACTGGATTCGTTCCAGAGAAGGCGTCAGGATGTCCCCGTGCCCGACTCCGTGGAACTCGGCCGCGAGCTGCGCGCCGTGGGCCTGCGCGTCACCCGCCCGCGACTGGCGGTGCTGGACGCCGTCCACGCGCACCCGCACCTGGACACCGATGCCCTGATCGCCGCCGCCCGCGAGCGGCTGGGCGCCGTCTCCCACCAGGCGGTCTACGACGTCCTGCGGGCCCTCACCGACACCGGCCTCGTGCGGCGGATCCAGCCACAGGGGTCGGCCGCCCGGTACGAGGCCCGCGTGGGCGACAACCACCACCACCTGGTCTGCCGCGACTGCGGCGCCATCGTCGACGTCGACTGCTCGGTCGGCGCCGCCCCCTGCCTCACCCCGTCCGACGACGCCGGCTTCGTGGTCGACGAGGCCGAGGTCGTCTTCTGGGGCCGCTGCCCCGCCTGCGCCACCGCCCGACCCGCTGACCGATCCGCCCATCCCGAGGAAGGCACACCGTGAAGGACGAGACCAACAAGGTCGTCACCGACAGCACCAGCGAGAGCGAGAACCCGGCGATCCCGTCGCCGACGCAGGTCACCAACCGCCGTCCCCAGAGCAACCGGGACTGGTGGCCCAACCAGGTCGACCTGTCGGTGCTGAACAAGCCCTCGAAGGACTCCGACCCCCTCGGCGACTTCGACTACAAGGCCGCGGTCGCCGCGCTGGACGTCGAGGCGGTCAAGCGCGACGTCGTCGAGGTCATGCGCACCTCGCAGGACTGGTGGCCGGCCGACTGGGGCCACTACGGGCCGCTGTTCATCCGCATGTCGTGGCACGCCGCCGGCACCTACCGCATCGCCGACGGGCGCGGCGGCGGCGGCCAGGGCGCCCAGCGCTTCGCCCCGCTGAACAGCTGGCCGGACAACGCCAACCTGGACAAGGCCCGCCGGCTGCTGCTGCCGGTCAAGCAGAAGTACGGCCGCGCCCTCTCCTGGGCCGACCTGCTGGTGCTGGCCGGCAACGTCGCGCACGACGACATGGGCCTGCAGACCTTCGGCTTCGCCTTCGGGCGCGAGGACACCTGGCAGCCCGAGGAGGTCTTCTGGGGGCCCGAGGACACCTGGCTCGGCGACGAGCGCTACGCCGACGACGCGCCGCTGGACCTCGACGAGGGCCACCTCGCCGCCGTCACCATGGGCCTGATCTACGTCAACCCGGAGGGCCCGAAGGGCCAGCCCGACCCGGTCGCCTCCGCGCACGACATCCGCGTCACCTTCAGCCGCATGGGGATGACCGACGAGGAGACCGTCGCCCTCATCGCCGGCGGCCACACCTTCGGCAAGACGCACGGCGCCGGCAACCCGGAGCTCGTCGGCCCCGAGCCCGAGGGCTGCCCGGTGCACGGGAACGGCCTCGGCTGGATCAACCAGCACGGCACCGGCAAGGGCGCCGACACGATCACCAGCGGCCTCGAGGGCGCCTGGACGCCGACGCCGACCACCTGGGACAACACCTACTTCGAGATGCTGTTCAGCTACGAGTGGGAGCTCACCGAGAGCCCCGCCGGCGCCAAGCAGTGGAAGCCGTCGAACCCCGAGGCGCAGGAGCTCGTCCCCGACGCGCACATCGAGGGCAAGAAGAACCCGCCGATGATGGCCACCACCGACCTGGCCCTCATCAAGGACCCGGGCTTCCGCGAGATCTCCCGGCGGTTCTACGAGGACCCCGAGTACTTCGCCGACCAGTACGCCCGCGCCTGGTTCAAGCTGCTGCACCGCGACATGGGCCCGAAGAGCCGCTACGTCGGCCCGGACGTCCCGGCCGAGGACCTCATCTGGCAGGACCCGGTGCCCGCCGTCGACCACGAGCTCGTGGGTGAGGCGGAGATCGCCGACCTCAAGCAGCGGCTGCTCTCCTCCGGCCTCACCGTGCCACAGCTGGTGCACACCGCCTGGTCGGCCGCCGCGTCCTACCGCGGCACCGACAAGCGCGGCGGGGCCAACGGCGCCCGGCTGCGGCTGGAGCCGCAGATCAGCTGGGCGGTCAACGCGGGTGTCCAGGACGTGCTGCCGGTGCTGGAGCAGGTCAAGGAGTCGTTCGAGTCCGAGACCGGCAAGAAGGTCTCCCTGGCCGACCTCATCGTCCTCGGCGGCTCGGCCGCGGTGGAGAAGGCGGCGGCGGACGCCGGCGTGCAGGTGACCGTGCCGTTCCACCCGGGCCGCACGGACGCCTCGCAGGAGCAGACCGACGTCGACAACTTCCGCTGGCTGGAGCCGCGGGCCGACGGCTTCCGCAACTGGATCGCACCGGGCAGCAAGCTGCAGCCGGAGACGCTGCTCGTCGACCGGGCCTACATGCTCGAGCTCACGGCCAAGGAGATGACGCTGCTGGTCGGCGGGCTGCGCGTGCTGGGCGCCACCACCGGCGGTGTGCAGCACGGCGTCTTCACCGACCGGCCGGGGGTCCTCTCCCAGGACTTCTTCCGGAACCTGCTCGACCTGGGCATCCAGTGGCGCACCTCGGCGGACGCCGAGGACGTCTACGAGGGCCTGGACGCCGACGGCACCGTCGTCCGCACGGCCACCGCGGCCGACCTGGTGTTCAACTCCAACTCGATCCTGCGCGGGATCGTGGAGGTGTACTCGGCCGACGACGCGAAGGAGAAGTTCGTCCAGGACTTCGTCGCCGCGTGGGTGAAGGTCATGGAGCTCGACCGCTTCGACCTGCACGCCTGATCCGCTCCGCAGACGCCCCGGCCCGCCTCGTGCGGGCCGGGGCGTCCGCGCGTGCGGGTCAGGGCGCCTCGTAGACCTCGATCTCGGCGGCGCCGGTGTTGCCGCCGGTGGTGGTCTCCGCGTCGATCCGCAGGATGCGGCCGGTGACGGCGTCGTCGAGGACCACGGTCCCTCCCGCCCCGAACGGCCCGTAGGTCGGCCCGCCGTCGACGGTGACGGTGAACGTCTCGACGACGGCGGTGCCATCGCCCATCGACCGGCTGCGCAGGGCCAGCCCCACGACGTCGACGGCCCGCCCGAGGTCGAGGGTGATCGACGCGTCGTCGCCGTCGCCGTCGCTGGACCACTCCGTGGCGGGATCGCCGTCCACGGCGTTGCCCGCGGCGAAGGCCCCGGAGAACTCGGAGCTGACGTCGGCGACCGCGGCACCGAGCGCAGCGTTCTCCCCCGGCGGCTCGGGGGCCTCCGCGTCCGGCGTCCGGAAGCTCATCAGCCCGCTGCGGTAGAGCCGGCCGTCGGCGCCGGAGCCCTGCACCCGGTAGAAGTACTCGGTGCCGGGCTGGAGCCCCCGCATCACCGCACGGTGCTCCGCATGGGCGCCACCGCCCATGTCGGAATCCGTGGCGATCCCCTCGCCGAG
Source organism: Blastococcus sp. MG754426 (assembly GCF_021699055.1). Classification (GTDB taxonomy): domain Bacteria; phylum Actinomycetota; class Actinomycetes; order Mycobacteriales; family Geodermatophilaceae; genus Blastococcus. Next base: position 23,474 of record NZ_SSXC01000046.1, read on the forward strand.
GGACTCGTCGCGACCGAACACGACCGCGCAGGCCATGTCGATCCCGGTGGTGACCTGCAGCGTCGCCGACGTCCCCGACGGGTCGGGCAGCACGACCGGCGCCTCGGCGAAGACCTGCTCCGCCGGGAGCACCGCCGGCCCGCCGGACGCCGGCTCACCGCCGCACCCGGCCAGGACGACGACGGCGAGGGGCGCCGGCAGCAGCCTGCGGACGACGGGGGTCACGCCCCCGTCAACGGCCCGGCCGGGGAACGCGTTCCGGCGCGCGGGCCCGCCGGGTCAGCTCCGGTCGCCCTCGTCGCGGCGCGGGGCCTCGATGGCCAGCGGCGCCCGCCGCAGGGTGTCCAGCAGCTCCTGACCCGGCTCGCGGTCCTCCTCGAGGCCGGCCGGCGAGTCCGGGACGACGACCCGCGGCTCGCGATCGTCCGCGTCGAAGCTCCGCGGCAGCCGCTTCAGGTGGCCGCTCATCGACTTGACCAGGAGGGCGCTGGCGACGAGCAGCAGCACGAGCAGCAGCAGCCCGAACGGGCCGGACTTGCCGACGTCCTGCGGCGCCTGCTGCTGGGCGAGGACGAGCAGGTCCAGGGCGGTGGTGGTGGTCATCGGGCGGTCACCTCGCTGCGGATGCCGGTGAACAGGTCGTCCTCGGGGGTGGGCGTGCCGACCAGCGAGCGGGCCAGCTCGTAGTCCTCGGTGGGCCACACCTGCTGCTGGGTCTCCACCGGGCAGGCGAACCAGCGACCCTCGGGATCGATCTGGGTGGCGTGCGCGATCAGCGCCGCGTCGCGGACGGGGAAGTACTCGGCGCACGGGACGCGGGTGGTGACCCGGTGGGAGATGTCGTGCGCCGGGTCCCAGTTGGCCAGCCACTCGGCGTACGGGGACTCCGCACCGGTCGCGAGGATCGCCTCGTGCAGCGCCTTCGTGCGCGGGAGCGTGAAGCTCATGTGGTAGTAGAGCTTGCTGACCTGCCACGGCTCGCCGAGCTCGGGGTACCGGTCGGGGTCGCCGGCCGCCTCGAAGGCGTGCACCGAGATCTCGTGGGTCTTGATGTGGTCCGGGTGCGGGTAGCCGCCGCGCTCGTCGTAGGTGGTCATCACCTGCGGCTTGAACCGGCGGATGAGCGCCACCAGGGGCGCCGCGGCCTCCTCGACCGGCACCAGGGCGAAGCACCCGTCGGGCAGCGGGGGCAGCGGGTCGCCCTCCGGCAGGCCCGAGTCGACGAAGCCCAGGAACTCCTGCTCGATCCCGAGGATCTCGCGGGCGCGCGCCATCTCCTCGACCCGGATCTGCGGGAGCCGCTCCCACACCTCGGGCCGGTCCATCGCCGGGTTGAGCACCGAGCCGCGCTCGCCCCCGGTGGCGGTGGCCACCAGGACGCGGGCACCCTCGGCCACGTACTTCGCCATCGTGGCGGCGCCCTTGCTCGACTCGTCGTCCGGATGGGCGTGCACGGCGAGCAGGCGCAACTGGTCGGGATCGGTCACGCGCACAGTGTCCCTCGCCGGGCGGCGGTGGTGGCGGACGCCCACCCGGGCGTCGCCGGAGACCCGCAGGTCAGCCACCCGTCCGGGCGGAACGTGTCGTCCGTCACGCACCGGCGGGCTACCGTGCCACCACCGGCGAGGGCCGTCGCAGCGGTGCGGCAGGCCCCGCCGCGGTGTTAGCTTGGCCGTTCGACCGACGGCCGCTCCCGCACGGGGGGCGGCCTCCCGAGTTTTCAGGAGTACCCCACGTGTCCACCCCCACTGACGAGCAGGACCAGGGCATCTGGCTCACCCAGGAGGCCCACGACCGGCTGAAGGCCGAGCTCGACCAGCTGGTGGCGAACCGCCCGGCGATGGCCGCCGAGATCAACGCCCGCCGCGAGGAGGGCGACCTCAAGGAGAACGGCGGCTACCACGCCGCCAAGGAGGAGCAGGGCAAGCAGGAGGGCCGGATCCGCCAGCTCACCGACCTGCTGCGCAAGGCCCGCGTCGGCGACGCCCCGAAGACGGCCACGGACGCCGCCCTCGGCACGGTCATCACCATCCGGTTCGCCGGGGACGACGACACCGAGAAGTTCCTGCTCGGGTCGCGGGAGATCGCGGGCACCACGGAGCTCACGGTCTACTCCCCCGAGTCGGCGCTCGGCTCGGCGATCATGGGCGCGGCGCCCGGCACCTCGGTCACCTACCAGGCCCCGAACGGCAAGGACATCACCGTCGAGGTCGTCGCGGTCGAGCCGTTCGTCCCCTGACCGGCACGTGAGCGCGCCGCGCGCCCGCTCCCGGCGGGCGGAGAACACCGGCTTCCCCTGCGTGCACTGCACGGCACCGGTGCCGGCCAACACCGACGGCCACTACCGCAACCACTGCCCGTACTGCCTGTGGTCGCTGCACGTCGACGAGTTGCCCGGTGACCGGGCCAGCCGGTGCCGGCAGCCCATGGAGCCGATCGGGCTGGTCGAGAAGTCGGGCAAGGGCTGGCAGGTGGTCCACCGCTGCACCGCGTGCGGCCACCGCCAGCCCAACCGGCTGGTCCGCGACGGCGACGCCCCCGACGACCTGGACCTGGTGCTCTCGCTCCCCTGGCTCTGACCGCCCGCCGCTCAGCCCCGGATCACCGGATCGGTGACGCCGTCGCGGCAGGCCAGTCCCTCGACGTCCCACCCGGCCCGCGTGGCACCGGCCCGGTACGCCGCCTCGAAGAAGGCCAGGACCGCCGCCTTCGGGTCGGCGGCCGAGCGTGCCGCGTCGTACGGCAGGACGGCCAGGTGGCTGCCGCGGCGTTCCAGCCAGTACCCGCCGGAGGGCAGCTCGGCCTCGGCCAGCCCCGCGGGCTCCGGGGCCGTGTAGGAGTAGAAGGCCGGATCCGGGAATGACTCGTCCCCAAACCAGAACCCGGAGCTGACGACCTCCCGGGAGTACGCCTCCCGGGTCACCGGGTCGGTGCCCTCGGCCGGTGGGACGACGCGGTCGGAGAACCGCGTCACCGCCAGGTCGAAGGTGTGCCAGAAGTGGTGCACCGGGCTCGTCTTGCCGGAGAACCGGCCGGCGAACTCCTCGAGGACGACGTTCACCTGGCTGAGGACCTGCCAGTACCGGGTCACCGCCGCGGTGTCGTAGCTCGCGTGCTCGGTGTCCTCGGCGAACGGCCGGTCGGCGTCCGGCAGGTCGAACGGGCGGGCCCCGGCGATGTCGATCCCGTGCAGCCCGGCGGCGGCCAGGGCGTGCTGGAGCTCGCGGTGGAACGACGCCACCGACCGCCCGGCCATGCCGAAGGACGCCCGGCGCCCCTCGACCGTGCTGATCTCGACGCGGTGGTCGACCAGGTCGAGGTCGACGGCGAAGGTGGGGTCCAGCCCCATCGGCCGGGTGGTGATGCCGCGGCCGGTGAGGTGGAAGGGCACGTTCCACCAGTGGTTGCGCCGGGGGCTCCCCAGCAACCGCACCCGGCCGACCACCTGGGCGAACCGGTGCACCGTCGCCAGGGTGTCCGACCACCCCGCGTACGGGATCGGGGGGAAGAGCTCCATCGCGGCACACCTCCACGGGACGGTCGCCGGCGGCAGCAGTGTCGCGCATGCCGGTGCCGTTGACGAGGTCGCGGCTCCCGCCCCGCGCCGCCGCGCCGGAGGGCCGGATCCACCTGCGGCGCCGCGGCGGCGTCAGCCGACCGGCGCCAGCCCGCGCCTCCGCAGCAGCGGCACCGGGTCGGCGTCGCGGCCACGGACGGCGCGGAAGGCCTCCAGCGGGTCGACCGATCCGCCGACGGCGAGCAGCCGCTCCCGGAAGGCGTCCCCGTTCTCGCGGCGCAGCCCGCCGTTCTCCTTGAACCACTCCACCGTGTCGGCGTCGAGCACCTCCGACCAGATGTAGGAGTAGTACCCGGCCGAGTAGCCCCCGGCGAAGACGTGCTGGAAGTAGGTCGTCCGGTAGCGCGGCGGCACGAGCTCGGACGCCACGCCGGCCCCGGCGAGGGCCGCCCGCTCGAACTCGACGGGGTCCCCCACCTCGGTCTCCGGGGTCAGCCGGTGCCAGGCCTGGTCGAGCAGGGTGGCGGCCAGGTACTCGAGCGTGCCGAAGCCCTCGCCCCACAACCGGGCGGCGTCGATGGCCTGCACGACCGAGGCCGGCAGCGGCTCCCCGGTGTCGGCGTGGCGGGCGTAGTGCGCGAGCACCTCGGGCCAGAGCGCCCACATCTCGTTGACCTGGCTCGGGAACTCGACGAAGTCGCGCGGCACGGCGGTGCCCGCGAAGCGGGGGTAGGTGACCGCCGAGCTCAGCCCGTGCAGCGCGTGGCCGAACTCGTGGAAGAGGGTGGTCACCTCGTCGAGGGTGAGCAGCGTGGGCCGGCCGGCCGGTGCGCGGGTGACGTTGAGGTTGTTGACGACGACCGGCCGGGTGCCCAGCAGCCGGGACTGGCGCACGAAGGAGCTCATCCACGCGCCGCCGCGCTTGCCCTCCCGGGCGAAGAAGTCCCCGAGGTAGAGCCCGACCTCCGCGCCGTCGGCATCGGCGACCTCCCAGACCCGGACGTCGGGGTGGTAGCCGGCGAGGTCGGGCCGCGGGGTGAAGCGGAACCCGTAGAGCAGCTCGGCCGCCCGGAACACGCCGTCGACCAGCACCCGGTCCAGCTCGAACCACGACCGCAGCGCCGTGGTGTCGACGGCGTACCGCTCGGCGCGCACCCGCTCGCTGTAGAAGGCCCAGTCCCACGCCGCGAGCTCGACGCCGTCGCGGGCGGCCACCTCGCGCAGCGCCTCCGCCTCGGCCTCGGCGTTGGCCACCGAGGCCGGCACCATCGCGTGCAGCATCGCGTCGACGGCGGCGGTCGTGCGCGCGGTGGAGTCGGCCAGCACGAGGTCGGCGTGGGTGGCGAAGCCCAGCAGGCGGGCCCGCTCGGCCCGCAGCCGGGCGATGCGCTCGGCGACGGGGCGGTTGTCGTGCTCGCCCGCGGACGCCCGGCCCACCGAGGCCTCGAACACCCGGCGGCGCAGCTCCCGGCCGCGGAGCTTGGCCAGCACCGGCTGGCCGGTGGGCAGCACGAGGGTGAGCAGGTACCCCTCGAGCCCGCGGTCGGTGGCCGCACGGGCCGCGGCGGCCACCTCCTCCTCGTCCAGCCCGTCGAGCTCCGCGGCGTCGGCCACCCGCACCGCCGCGGCCTCGGTGGCCAGCTGCAGGTTCTGCCCGAACGTCGTCGACAGCTCGGAGAGCTGCTGGTTGAGCTCGCCGAGGCGAGCTCGCCCCGCGCCGTCGAGGCGGGCGCCGGCGAGCACGAAGTCGAGGTGGTACCGCTCCACCAGCCGCGCCTGCTCCGCGTCGAGGCCGGCGGTCTCCCGGGCGGCGTGCACGGCGTCGATGCGGGCGAACAGCGCCGGGTCCAGCCGGAGGGCGTCGTCGTGGGCCGCGGCCAGCGGTGCGATCTCCCGCTCGATCTCCCGCAGTCGCGGCGTGGCGACCGACGACGACAGGTTGCCGAACACCGACCAGGCGCGGTCCAGGAGCGCACCGGACCGCTCCAGGGCGACGATGGTGTTCTCGAAGGTCGGTTCCTCGGCGCAGGCCAGCAGCGCGTCCACCTCCCGGCGCTGGTCGGCCATCCCCGCCAGCAGCGCCTCCCGGCAGTGCTCGAGGGTGATCTCGGCGAACGGGGGGAGCCGGAACGGCAGCTCGGAGGTGGTGGCCAGCGGGTTGTCGGCGGGGAGTGCCTCAGCGGTGCTCATCGCGTGCCATTAGACAGCGGCCGTCAGCGACCGGCCGTCCGCCGGTACTGCCGGACCGACAGCGGCACGAAGATCGCCAGGAACACGGCCACCCAGATGAAGACGTAGAGCACCGGGTTCTGCAGCGCCCACCCCTGCGGCTCGGGGGCCCCGGGCACGACGTTGCCGAACAGCTCGCGGGCACCCTGGACCACCGCGGAGACCGGGTTCCACTCCGCGAACGTCTTGAGGACCGACGGGAAGTTGTCGATCGGCACGAAGGTGTTCGCGATGAAGGTGATCGGGAAGATCACGATGAAGCTCGCGTTGTTGACGACCTCCGGCGTGCGCACGAGCAGCCCGACCAGGGCCATGACCCAGGACATGGCGTAGGCGAAGGTCAGGAGCAGGAGCACCCCGAGCACCGCCTCGCCGACGGAGGTGTTGACCCGCCAGCCGACGAGCAGACCGGTGATCATCATGACCCCGATGGTCAGCACGTTGAGCAGGAGATCGGCGACCGTCCGCCCGACCAGCACCGCCGAACGGGCCATGGGCAGCGACCGGAACCGGTCGATCAGGCCTTTCTGGAGGTCCTCGGCCAGGCTGGCGCCGGTGATCGTGCTGCCGAAGACCACCGTCTGGGCGAAGATCCCCGGCAGGAGGAACTCGGCGTAGCTGAGGCCGCCGGGCACGGGGATCGCGCTGCCGAAGACGTAGCGGAACAGCAGCACGAACATGATCGGCGAGAGCGTCGCGAAGACGATCAGGTCGGGCACCCGCTTCACCTTGATGAGGTTGCGGCGGGTGATGGTGAGGCTGTCGGAGACGGCCATGGCCAGCGTGGTCACCGGGATCCTCCTGCAGCGGGCACCGGGTCGGTGGCGGTCTCATCGGCGGCTGGGACGTCCTCGGCCGCGTGGCCGGTCAGGGTCAGGAAGACGTCGTCCAGGTCGGGACGGCGGAGCCCGACGTCGAGGACCTCCACCCCGCTGCCCTCCAGCCGGCGCAGCGCCTCGGCCAGCACCTCGGTGCCGCCGCGCACCGGCAGGCTCAGCCGGCGGCTCTGCTCGTCCGAGCGCGGCTGGTCGACGGCCAGCGGGCGCAGCCGCTCGCCGGCCTCGACCAGGTCGACCGCCCGGGCCAGCGTGAACTCCAGCCGCTGACCGCCCACCTGGGCCTTGAGCTCGTCACCGGTGCCGCGGGCGATGACCCGGCCGCGGTCGATGACGACCATCCGGTCGGCCAGCCGGTCGGCCTCCTCGAGGTACTGGGTGGTGAGCAGGATCGTGGTCCCGCCGTCCGCGAGCTCGGCGATGAACTCCCACATGGCCAGGCGGCTGCGCGGGTCCAGCCCCGTCGTCGGCTCGTCGAGGAAGAGCACCCGGGGCCGGTTGATCAGCGAGGCGGCGATGTCCAGCCGCCGCCGCATGCCCCCGGAGTACGTCTTCGCCGGCCGGCCGGCCGCGTCGGTGAGGTCGAACCGCTCGAGCAGCTCCCCCGCCCGGGCACGGGCCTCGCCCCTGGGCAGGTGGTAGAGGCGGCCCACCATCTCGAGGTTCTCGAACCCGGTGAGGTACTCGTCCACGGCGGCGTACTGGCCGGTGAGGCCGATCGACGCGCGCACGTCGTCGGCGTCGCGCACGACGTCGAGGCCGACCACCTCCGCCCGCCCCTCGTCGGCGAGGAGCAAGGTGGTGAGGATCCGCACCACCGTCGTCTTCCCCGCGCCGTTCGGGCCGAGCAGCCCGAGCACCGAGCCCTCGGCGACCGTCAGGTCCACACCGTCGAGCGCTGTCGTCGCTCCGTAGCGCTTGACCAGCCCCTCGACCACGATGGCGTCCGTCATGCCCCGGACCCTAGGCCCGCCTGCCGACAGTCTCCGCTGCTTTTCCCGATCGCGTCCACGCGCACGCCCCTCCGCCTGCGTCCCGCCAGGTGCGGGACGCAGACCCAGGACCGGCGGGCGCCGCGCGGCTCGTCGGTGGGTCGGGGAGCTACTCCGGGGTGACGGCGTAGCCGGCGTCGCGCATCGCCCCGATGACCTCGCCGGCGTGCGCGGGCCCGCGCGTCTCCAGGACGACGAAGACCTCCACCTCGCCGATGCCCAGCCGGGTCGCCGTCCGCTCGTGCTCGACCTCCAGCACGTTGGCGCCCACCGCGGCCAGCTCGGTGAGCAGGGCGGCCAGCGAGCCCGGGCGGTCGGGGATGCGCAGCCGCAGCGAGAGGTAGCGGCCGGCCGCGGCCATGCCGTGCTGCACGACCTTGAGCAGCAGCACCGGGTCGATGTTGCCGCCGGAGACGACGGCCACCAGGGGCGGCTCGAACGCGCGCGGGTCGGCCAGGACGGCGGCGACCGCGGCCACCCCCGCCGGCTCGACGACCATCTTGGCGCGCTCCAGGCAGAACAGCAGGGCGCGGGAGAGGTCCTCCTCGCTCACCGTGCGCACCTCGTCGACCAGCCCCCGGACGTGCGCGAAGGTCAGGTCGCCCGGCGCGGGGACGGCGATGCCGTCGGCCATCGTGGACATGCTCTGCAGGGCGACCGGCCGGCCGGCGGCCAGCGAGCCGGGCAGGGCGGCGGCCTCCTCGGCCTGCACACCGACCACGCGGACGTCGGGGCGGCGCTCCTTGACCGCCGCCGCGATGCCGGAGACCAGGCCGCCCCCGCCGGCGCAGACCAGGACCGTCGCGACCTCCGGGCACTGCTCGAGCACCTCCAGCCCGACGGTGCCCTGCCCCGCGATGACGTCGGGGTGGTCGAAGGGGTGGATGAACACCGACCCGGTCCGCTCGGCGTGCTCGGCGGCGGCGCGCAGCGGCTCGGCGAGCGACTGCCCGCACATCTCGACGCGCGCCCCGTAGGCCTGCGTCGCCGCCACCTTCGGCAGCGGCGCGGTCTCGGGCATGTAGACCGTCGCCTCCGCGCCGAGCAGCCGGGCGGCGAGCGCGACCCCCTGGGCGTGGTTGCCCGCGCTGGCGGCGACGACGCCGCGCGCCCGCTCCTCGTCGGTCAGCCGCGCGATCCGGGTGTAGGCGCCGCGGATCTTGAACGAGCCGGTGCGCTGGAGGTTCTCGCACTTGAGCCACACCGGGCCGCCGACGCGGTCGGCCAGCCCGCGCGAGTGCTCCAGCGGGGTGCGGCGGACGACACCGGCGAGCAGCTCGGCCGCCGCGGCGACGTCGGCACCGGTGACCAGGGGGACCGACATGTCGGAGATCATCGCAGCGCCGAGGGTCCTGCGACGCCGACCTCACCGGGCCTGTCGCGCCGAGTGGGCCCGGAGCGCAGCCGGGGCACGGAAACCGGTCGCGGTGCCGTCCGGAGGCCGACAGGCAGCACAGTCGTCGTACCGTGGCTGAGGTGACGGACACCCCCGCACCGGCAACCCCCTCCCCC
>NZ_SSXC01000047.1 GCF_021699055.1 Blastococcus sp. MG754426
GTCGCCCGCTCCCGCAGCTCGTCGGGGTACTTCCTCGGTGCCGCCATGACTCTCATCCTCACGTGGATTGAGAGCCTCCATCAGACCCGGGGCGGGACAGGAAGCGACCCTGGGTTCTCTTCGTCGCCGATCGAGCTGAAGACCTGCTCTCCCTGTGTCGAATCGAGTCCGAGCGGGCGTGGATCGCGCGGATGTTCCAGAGCGTGAGAAGCCAGGACTCCTACGCCGCTCTCATCGAGGAGTACACGGCCGAGCAAATGGTCCTGGAGGCGCGGCGCCGCCGCGTGCGGAACGCCCTCGTGCACGGCAACCCTGCTAGTTTCACGGTCGTCGAGTCAGTTCGCGATTACTCCGAGTTCCAGAGTGGCACTGCACTCCAACTGGGTCTCGAGTCCTACGTTTCAGCGTCGGATCCCGTCAGCGCGCTAGCAAAGCGCACCGCCGAGTTCGAAGCGATGCGCCTTGGTCAAAATGCGGCCAGCTACTGGCGAGACCGCGTTGCGGCCAGAGATTGACCAGCTGTGGTCCCAGCGGGACAGGCGAAGATGTCAGCAGCCCGTGTATAGCTCTCGCCACGTCCGAGCCTGCCTACGTGAGCCGCGAAAGACTGGACCCATAACGACACCGCAATAGTGTCGCAATGCGCCATAATCGGTCACGAGTTCACCTGCGGAAGGAAGTCCGCGTACTGTTCGCGCACATACCCGAGCCCTTCGGAGATAGAAGGGTCGTGTTCTAAGGTGCGCGTCACAAAGTCCAGCCGCCGGCGGTTCTCGTCGATCAAGTCACGCCACCGTCGGACGTAGGCGGTCACGCGGGGTCGGCCAGCCTTGGGCGTCGGCTCCCAGAATTTTCCGAGCTCGAAGTCCTCTTTGAAGATCCGGTTCTCGGCGACGTCGTCGAGCGCCGTGCCAACGAGGATGAGGTCCCAGTGTGCGGTGCTGCTGCTGAACTGGGGCCCGAAAAAGATGGCGTTGCCGTAGTCCTCGACTTGATCCAACTCATGCCGACCAATCGTGACGTCGGGTGCTTTCAGCTCCACCACCAGGTGTCGGACCCGGTCGTGTTCTTGGTACTTCGCGGCGAGGTGGAGGTCGACGCGACCGCTCTTGCCGTCCCAGCGCTTCACAGGGGTGGCATTCTTCGTCGGCAGGCCCTCGAGCTTCAGGTGGGTGCGGAGAAGCTGTGTCAGGCCACGCTCACTGCTCATCAGGTGGTACGCCTCGCCGAACACCCACAGCTCGTGCTCGAGGATCCGGTGCAAGTGGTCGCGCTCGCCGACCTCGGGGGAGTCGGTCGGATCGAACAGCAGGTGCTCCAGTCCCGCCAGAAACTTGTGCCGGCTGGCGACGAGGTTGGCGGACCGGATGATCGCGCTCAGCGTCGTCTCGCTGAGCAGGCGGGTCAGGGTGTCCCGATCGGCTTCGCTGAGCGACACCACCTCGTGCAGAATCGTCGTGAGCTTGTCGGGGTCATGCCGAATCGCGTCTCTCAGGAGGGCGAGGGTCAGCCGGGCGTCGCTGTTCCGCTTCGAGATGTGCGGGACCAGCGCGCCGGACACCACATCGAAGACTGCCCGCTCAGCTCGCTCAGGTTCGGTCGTCGGCTCCCCCTGGTAGGGGTAGACCCCGGTCTCCTTCCACTTGTCGACCTGCTCGCGCCGACGCTCCCGGAGGCGCCTGGCGAAGTGCTCGCGGATGGCGCGACGGGACGACCGCCATAGGTGATTGATCGGCTCGGGTGCCATGTCCCCAAGCCCCAGGACGGCGACGGCGTCGTGGTCGAGGCCGTCCCACGTGACGTAGGCCGAGAACGGGTACTGGCCTTCTACGTCGCGGCCGGGTTCCTCGAACGGGAAGTGGTGGGCATCGGGGCCGTAGTAGATGGCTCGGTGCTTGCCGCTGCGCCACTCGATGACGCGAACGGACAGCTCGCCGCCTCTGCTGCCGTCCCCGAACGGGACGGTCAGCTCGGTGTCGTCGACGATCTCCTGGGACGGGTCAAGGGAAGCCCCGTCGTACGTGATGGTGAGGCCAGCGTCGTGGAGCAGGATCGGTGCGAAGTGTGACCGAAGGGCGGGGAGCGCGGCGTCGTTCTCCAGTGCCGCGAGGCTCCGCTGCTCATCGTTGTGGACGGTCACCGTCGTGCCGGTCGTAGCCTGGCCCGCGGGATCGGCTGTCCATCGGAACACGTGCCGGTTGCTGCGGCTGCCGGTGATCTCGACGTTTTGCAAGACGCCGGCCGTGTTGACGCTGCGGCTGCTCCACGCCACGCGTGACCCGAGCGCGAAGGCGCGGAGCCGGCCCTCGCCGCGACTCCCATGGAGCCGACGCATGTCGTTTTTCGACCGCCGACTGAGCCTCTTCCACGAGTCACCGATCCGTCCGAATGTGGCCTCCACCTCGTCCGAGCTGATTCCGTGGCCGTCGTCCTGGACGTGCACCGCCGTGATGGCGTCCGTGGTGCCGTCACGCTCCAGACGGACGATCACGACCGACGACTCCGCGTCGATGGCGTTCCAAACCAACTCGACGACGGCCCGGACCGGGTCTGCTTCGTGGGCAAGCCGCGCCACGAGGTCGTTGCTTGCCTGGAGCACCAAGTCGGCCACGTGGGCGACTCTAGGGAGGAGGGCTGACAGCCGAGTCGCCCGGCTCGCCGGCGTAACACTGCTGCGTTCAACGCGGCGGCCACCGCTTCGAGGGCATCGCGGTAGGCCTTCGGGACGCTGGCGATCTGATCTCCGCCGCCCTCCGGCAGGCGCAACACCGACTGAGTCGTGGTGAGCCAAGACGACCGTTGTGTCGCCAGGTCCGTACGACCGGGCACAGACGGGCCATGGTTATGGACGTCCGACCTGGCCAGCGTTTGGGGCGGGTTACGAGAATCGAACCCACGTAATCAGCTTGGAAGGGTGGTGTTGCCAAGCGGTGCCCCGCTGGTCAACGCCGGATCAGGACGGCGCGGTGCCTTCCGATTGCCTCGCCGCCACGCTCATGGAGGCGGCGGAGCGGCATCGCTTCTGCCCGGCACGCTGGTACTGCAAGGCTGCGGCGGGAGGCGTGCCGAGGTGGTGCATTAGCTCCCTGGCGGTGGCTCCATGCTGGGCGGCGATGGTGGCGCTCCAGCCGCCACCGATCGCTGAGGACGCCGATTCCGATAATTCGCGACCCGCGACCGACGCCGGAACGTCACATGACGCGCGTCGGTGGCGACAGTCACCAGCGCGTGGGACGCAGCTCGGACCGGTCGCCGCGGTTGCAGTTCTGGTTGCAGTTGTCCTCTCCTGATCTTGGTTCGCCCTCATTCGCCGTCGTCCGGTGAAGCGGTGAACCTCCTGCTCAACGGGCCCTTTCGGACATGAGCGAACGTCCGCGAACGCGATCATGACGGCCTGGCAGTGTGGGGGTCAGGGGTTCGAGTCCCCTCAGCTCCACCCGATCGACCGAGGCCGCTGCTCTGCCGGGGCAGCGGCCTCGGTCGTCTCCGGCGTCCGTCGCGCTGGCGAGTCGGACCTCGACGTCCCGACGAAGAGCCCGGTGCCGACGACTGAGGCGCCGATCGTGCAGGTCGGGACCTCAGGCCGGCAGGCGGTGAGCGCGGTCCGACCCGGAGCCGGCCGGGAACGACACCCCCGCCAGCTGCTCCGACAGCCGCCAGATGCGCCGCGCGTCCTCGGTGCTGCGCAGGCTCCGGTACACCGCCTGCTCGGCCGGCGCTCCGCTCATGTGCCGGAACCGGCGTGGCCCGTAGAACCGGCCCCCACCGGCGTCCGGCGACGTCGCGGCCAGCAGGGCGGGCAGCGCCGCGGTCTCCGGTGTCCCCGCGATGCCCCACCGCGACAGGCGGCGGATCACCCGGATCTCGCGTGACTCCTCGGCCCGGCCGATCTCCGGCCGGGGCGCGAGCAGGCTCGTCGGGGCGATGCCGGGGTGCGCGATGTTGCTCGTGACGCCCCAGCCGGAGGCCTCGCTGCGCCGGTCGAGCTCCAACGCGAACAGGCCGACGGCGATCTTCGACGAGCTGTAGGCGCGGAACGGGTCGTAGGAGCGGTCCCACTGCAGGTCGTCCCAGTGCACCGCGTTGCGGTTCGCGGCCACGCTCAGCTGCGTGGTCACGCGTGCCCTGCCGGCCCGCAGCAGCGGCAGCAGCCGGGCGACGAGGGCGACGTGGCCGAGGTGGTTGGTGCCGAACTGCAGCTCGAACCCGTCGGCCGTCGTCCGGCGCTCCGGCGGGCTCATGACGCCGGCGTTGTTCACCAGGACGTCGATCGGCCGGCCCTCGTCGGCCAGCGCGCCGGCGAAGTCGGCGACCGAGTCCAGCGACGCCAGGTCGAGCTCGTGCAGGGTGACGCTCGCCCGCGGCACCCGGGCCCGGATCTCCGCGGCCGCTGCCTGGCCCTTGCCGAGGTCGCGCACCGGTAGGACGAGGTCGGCGCCGGCTGCCGCCAGGCGGCGGGCGAGCACCAGGCCGATGCCGTCGCTGCCGCCGGTGAGCACTGCGCGCTTCCCCGACAGGTCGGGGACGGTGATGTCGGTCGTGCGGGCCATCGCGGGACTCCTGGGTTCGTGGACGCGCTGATCGTGCCGTGTCACCACGGTCGCCGGTCCCGGCACCGCGTGGCAGGGCCTGCCGATCCCCCCGTCCGGACGGCGAGAGGGGGATCGGCAGGCCGTGGCTGCGGCGGGCCCGCGCCGGTAGACAGGGCTGTGCCGGCCGATGGGCCGGCGTCGGTGCACGAGAGGACGTCCGTGGTGATCGATCGAGCCGGGCTGGCGGCGTTCCTCCGCCGCCGGAGGGAGTCGCTGCAGCCCGAGGACGTCGGGCTGCCCCGGGGGCCGCGGCGCCGCACCGCCGGGCTGCGCCGCGAGGAGGTCGCGGCCCTGTGCCACATGTCGACCGACTACTACACCCGGCTGGAGCGGGAGCGGGGCCCGCACCCCTCGGCGCAGATGATCGCCGCCATCGCGCAGGGGCTGCACCTGTCGCTGGACGAGCGCGACCACCTGCACCGGCTGGCCGGGCACCAACCGCCGCCGCGCGGGGAGAACAGCGAGCACATCAGCCCCGGCCTGCTGCGGATCTTCGACCGGCTCGGCGACACCCCCGCCGAGATCGTCACCGAGGTCGGCGAGACCCTGCGGCAGACCCCGCCCGGCATCGCCCTCGTCGGCGACGCGATGCGCTACACCGGGCCGGCCCGCAGCCGCGGGTACCGCTGGTTCACCGACCCGGCGGCCCGCGCGCTGCACGTGCCGGAGGACCACGCGCACATGTCGCGCACGTACGCCGCCGGGCTCCGCGCGCTGGTCACGCTGCGGGGGCCCGGGTCCCGCGCGGCCCACCTGGCCGACCTGCTGCTGGCGCGCAGCGAGGAGTTCCGCTCGCTGTGGGCGGTCCACGAGGTCGGCATCCACCTCGACGAGGTGAAGCGCTACCAGCACCCCGAGGTCGGCCGGCTGGAGCTCAACTGCCAGACGCTCGTCGACCCGCACCAGGCCCACCGCCTGCTGGTCTACACCGCCGCCCCCGGCACCGAGAGCTACGACAAGCTCCAGGTGCTCACGGTCCTCGGCGCCCAGTCCCTCGCACCGTCCGGCGCCGGCGGGGGAGCGCCGCCCACCTCACCGGCACCCAGCCCCATCGGGTGAGGGCCGCCCCCCGGGGTGGGGCGGTTCCGGGTCGGCTCGGTCCACCCTGGACGCATGACCTGCGACGACTGCCTCGAGCTGGCCGACTTCTGCCGCTGCCACTCCCGGCCCTGGTGGCGCCGGCGCGGCTGACGCGCCCGCTCAGCCCAGCGCGTCGGAGACGACGTCGGCCAGCACCTGCGTGCCCTCGGCCGAGGGGTGGGTGCCGTCGTCGCTCATCCCGTCGGCGAAGGTGCCGTCCGGGTCGGCCAGCGGCGTCCAGAAGTCCAGCAGTGCCACGCCGCGCTCGTCCGCCCACGCGCGCAGCCGCTCGTTGAGGGCCGCGGTCTCCCCGGGGAACTCGTCGCTGGGAGGCAGGGTGGCGAAGACGGGGGTCGCCCCGCCCGCCTCGACCTCCTCGGCGATCTGCGTCAGCGTGCCGATCGTCCCCTCGGCGCGCCCCTGGCGGACGTCGTTGGTGCCGGCGAGCACGAGCACCGTGGCCGGGCGCGGCTGGAGCGCGTCGGGCACCCGGGCGAGGATCTCGTCGCTCCGCTCCCCGCCGACCCCGAAGTTGCCGCCGTAGGTGACAGGGGAGTCCTCGCGGCAGGCGAGCACGTCGGCGTACGAGTCGTCGACCCCGATGGCCAGCGCGTCGACGTGGCTCCCGGCGGTGATCGAGTCGCCGAGGGCCACGGTGCCGCCCGGCTCGGCGGACGGGGACAGGAAGCACTCGAAGTGCAGGACGGCGTGGGCCAGCCGGTTGCCCGGGCTGTTGCGGACGAGCACCGAGCCCGCGAGGGCGACGATCACGACGGCGACGAGCGCCTGGACCACGCGTCCCGGAGCCATGGGCTCGACGGTAGCCCGTGCCCGCCGGGCGACACGCCGCCGCCGCTACCTGTGTGACCTGCGTAACCGGTGACCGGCTGGCGCGTTGATCCGCGCACACCGCCCCCACCCGATCTGGAGGAGACGTGCGCCGTCTCGCCACCTGCATCCTGGCCGCCGTCGCGGTCCTCACCGGCGTCGTCGTCGCGCCGTCGGCCCAGGCCGCGCCGGCCCCGGTGCGCTACGTCGCCCTCGGTGACTCCTACAGCGCGGCCTCCGGCGTCCTGCCGCCGGACCTCACCGCGCCGCCGCAGTGCCTCCGCTCGACCCGCAACTACCCGCACGTCATCGCCGCGGCGATCGGCGCCCGGCTCACCGACGTCACCTGCGGCGGCGCCGAGACCGCCGACTTCTTCACCGAGCAGCACCCGGGCGTGGCCCCGCAGCTGGCGGCGCTGAGCCGCGACACCCAGCTGGTCACCATGACCATCGGCGGCAACGACAGCGGCGTCTTCATCAACTCGGTGCTCGCCTGCAGCAGCGCCGGCCTCGCCACGCTCGGCCAGGGCAGCCCGTGCAAGGACCGGTACGGCAGCTCGTTCACCGACACCGTGCGCAGCACGACGTTCCCGGCGCTGGTGGAGGCGCTCCGGGCCGTGCGGACAGCGGCACCGAACGCCCGCGTCGCGATCCTCGGCTACCCCTGGATCGTGCCGGCCAGCGGTGGGTGCTTCGACCGCATGACCATCGCCGAGGGCGACATCCCCTACCTGCGCGACCTCCAGGCGACGCTGAACGACGTGGTGCGGCGGGCGGCGTCCCTGTCCGGCGTCACCTTCGTCGACCTCAGCCGCGTCTCCGACGGCCACGACGCCTGCCAGCCGATCGGCGTCCGGTGGATCGAGCCGGTCCTGCAGGGCCTCAACCCGGTGATCGTGCACCCCAACGCGCTCGGCGAGGCGGAGATGGCCGCGCGCACCTTGGCGGTGCTGCGGCTCGACCGCGGCTGAGCGGCGTCAGCTCGGGACGGCGCCCAGCTCGGTCTCGCGCGCCCGTCCCGTGCCGTGCCGCTGGGCGAGCCGGGCGAGCCGGGCGGCCGTCGGCGTCGCGGCGTACCCGTCGGTGAGCCGCGCCCGGGCGACCAGCGCCCCCGCGCGGTGGGCGGCGATCGAGTGCAGGACCTCCTCGAAGGCCGTCTCGACGACGTAGTGGGTGCCGTCGACCAGGTGCACGACCGTGTCGGGGTCGCGCTCGACCCGCTCGATCAGGTCGGGGTCGACGGCGAAGTGCTCACCGTTGCGGCAGCTCACAGCGATCACGGGGCGGTCCTCTCGCACTCGTCGGCCCGGGGACCGGTGGCCCGGTCCGGACATCGGTCCGGCACCGGGGCCATCGGCAGCCCGGGGCCCGTGCTGGAGGTCGCCGGGCCGGATGCGCCCGTTCGGGTGACCCGCTCAGAAGCCGAACAGCAGGCCCAGCCCGCCGAGGGTGAACAGGACCATCACCACCACCAGCGGGAGCTGGTCGGAGGCCCGGGCGTGGCGCGCCGAGCGGAGTGCCCGCTCGTGCGCCAGCGCCACGCCGACGACGTGGCCGGCGATGATCGCCCCCACCTGCACCAGCGCGATCGCGTCGGAGCCGACCGCGGTCAGGTCGACCCGGTTGCCGTACGTGCCGAACAGGTCGACGCCGGCGACGCCGAACGGGTTGCTCACCAGGATCCAGGTGTGCTGCCCGTCGAGGAGCAGCAGGCTGAAGTAGTGGGCCACGGTGTAGCCCAGCGCGATCGGGATGACCGTGGCCGCGTACCGGCCCGGCTGCACGCCCGGGGCCTGCCCCGCCAGCCGCCCGGACAGCCGCGTGCCCAGCGCGTACAGGGCGGCGACCACGCCGATCGACGCCAGCAGGCCGACCGTGCCCGACAGGATGTCGTCCGCCGCGCCCGGGCCGGTCTGCCACCACACCGTGCGCGAGAGCCCGTCGAAGGCGGTGGAGCCCAGCAGCACCACCACCAGCGCGGTCAGCCCGGGCTCGGCGGGGGTGGCGAGCGCGCCGGCCAGCGGGTTGCGCAGCACCAGGCGGCCGTCGTCCCGCCGCCCCCACGGGGAGAGCCGGGCGATCAGCGTGGAGTAGGCCTCGAACCCGTCACCGCGGGCGAACCAGCCCTCGCCGAACCACAGCGACAGCGCCACGTGCACCACCGAGTGCACCAGCAGGAACACCGCGACGGTCACCGGCTCGGCGCGGCCCGGGAAGACCAGTTCGAGCCAGACGAAGGCGAGCAGCGACGCCGCCGCGGGCCAGAGACCGAGCGCGGGCAGCCGGGCGGCACCCGGCGCGTCCGGCGCCACCGGCCGCAGCAGCCGGTGCAGCAGCCGCAGCGGGTTCGCCACCCGCCAGACCGGGCCGAGCAGCAGGCTCGCCGGCACCAGCCCCACCCAGAAGGTCACGTACAGCACCCACGGGGCGAGGTTGCGCGCGGTCTCCCGGGGCCCCAGGAACGCGACGGCGACGAGGAGGGCGGCGACGGCCAGCGCGCCCGCCTGGAGCCCCCGCCGCAGCGGCGCGGCGTCGACGACCCGCTGCACGCCGGCCGGCAGCGGGCGCCCCGACCCGGGACCGCCCAGCCGGGGCGTGCGCCAGAACAGCAGCAGGACGGCGAAGCTGACCAGGATGGCCGCTCCCGCGCCGTAGAGTGCGAAGCCGATCGGGATCGGCAGGTCCGTGCGCGAGCCGACGCCGTGCGCGAGGACGCTCACCCGACCTGCAGCGTCAGCAGCACCGTCCCGGCGTCGTGCAGCTCCAGCTCGAAGACCCCGGGGATCGTGGCGTCGAACGCGAGCTCCGCCGGCTGCCCCGGCACCAGGTTGGCCAGCTCGTCGTACCCGTGCAGGTGCGCCTCGTCGGCGACGTCGGAGGTGACGACGACGGTCACCGGCTCACCCAGCGGCACCGGCACCCGGCCGGTGTCGCCGGTGACCCGGCCGTCCGCGTACGCCACCTCGATGCGCCGGCCGGCGGCCTCCGTCGGTGCGGGGTCGGTCGGCGTGGTGCTGCCGGCGGCGGGGGAGTCGGCTGCCGCAGGAGCGGCCGCCTCCACGGCGGGGGCGGCCGTGCCGGCGCAGCCGGCGAGCGGGAGCGCCAGCAGCAGGACGGCGGCGGCCGTGCGGCGCGGGCTCACCGGCGCGCCCCGGACGCCGCCGTGCGCTGCCGGGGGCGGCCCGCCGGGGCGTCGGCGGACGGCTCCCCGGCGGGGCCGCGGCGGGCGTGGCGGGCCACGCCCCAGGCGATGGCGGCCACGAGCGCCAGCGTGCAGGCGAGCACCACGAGGTTGGACACCAGCCACAGGCCGCCGCCGCTGTCCTGCAGCTCCCGCTGCAGGATGTCGATCTCGGGGATCGCGCTGCGGGTCATGCCGTCCTCGGCGGGGATCTCGCCGGCGGGGATCGCGTCGTCCTGCGGCAGGTAGATGGGGAACGCGGTGAGCACCCGCCCGTCGTGCACGCGCAGCAGCGTCTTCCACGTGCCGTGCAGCGGCACCGGCTCGGTCGTCCGGTACTCGCCCTCGCCGACCCGCTCCAGCGGCGTCACGACCAGGCCCTGGCCCTGCCAGGCGGTGATCTGCAGCCACGCGGGGTCGTCCGGGAAGTCCGCCGGGTCCAGCCGCACCCCGATGTCGGCGGTGCGCGGCCCCGTGGTGACCTCGTCGATGGTGAAGGTCGCCTCCACGTCGTCGGGGACGGTGGCGACCAGGCCGTTGGCGACGGCGCCCGCGAGCACCGCCAGGCAGGCCAGCAGCACGCCGCGGGCGACGGCGGGGCGCGGCAGCCGGCGGCGCAGCCCGGTGGCCAGCAGGGCACCCAGCAGCGCCCCGGCGATGCCGCCGGCGAGCGCCATGAGCGTGCCCTCGACCAGGATGTCGCTGCCCCAGCTGAGCTCCTGGACGAGGTGGGTCCAGCCCGCCTCCGTGGCATGGCCGACCGTGCCGATCGCCACCCCGGCCACGGCGCCGAACAGCAGCGGCCTCCGCGCCGGCGGCAGCGCGAGCGCCAGGAGCTCGACCGCGATCGCCGAGCCGAGGTAGAGCGGGAACGTGGGGGTGATCTCGCCGAGGCCCGGGCCCACGACCAGCGCGATGGAGCCGCGCACGACCAGGAAGAACACCGTCGCGGCGAGCGCGCCGCCGCGGCCCATGAACATGCGGGCGGCGACCAGCGCGACGCCGGCGGCGCCGGCGATCATGAACGGCTCCAGCACCAGCCGGAACTGTGGCACGTCGAAGTCGTACTCGCCCTGGAACACCGACATGCCCAGCAGCAGCCCACCCATGGCCGAGGCCTGCCGGAGGAAGCGGACGGTGCCCGCCCGGTCACCGCCGTCGGTGGAGCGCCTGCCGTGCCCCTCCTGCTCGAGGACCAGCAGCCCGACGATCGACAGGCCGGCGCCGCCGATCAGCATCAGGTGGGTGGGGCCCCAGAGGGTCACGTCCTGGCCGAACATCCGGTGCCACACGTCGTCCAGGGGGAACCCGAGCAGCGCGTAGAAGCCCGCGGCCGTGAGCAGGATGCCGCCGACCGGGACGTCCCAGCCGCGGACGAAGCGCACCGCCGCCGGGCCGGGCCGCTCGTCCAGCGGCATGGCGCAGGCCAGCACACCGCCGGCGAAGACACCGAACAGGCCGAAGAGGATGAGGTAGTGGGCCGGGTTCGCCAGCGGACCCTCGTCACGGCCCACGCCGATGTGCAGGGCGATGTCCCACAGCATGCCGAGCAGGGCGGTGAGCAACGACGCCGTGGTGAGGACCGTCGGCAGGGCGACCCAGCCCGGTGCGCCCGTGGCGCGGCCCAGCCGGTCGCCCACCCGCACGAGCAGGGTCGACCGCCGGGTGCGGTGCGCGAGGACCAGGGCCAGCAGCACGGCGGTCAGGAGCGCGCCGATGCCCGTGGCGAGGGCGACCTCGCCCAGGGCGGCACCTCCTGCCGGACGCGTCTCGGCGGCGATCAGCACGGTGTCCCTCCCAGGCATGTGCCTATGTAACACGAGTAACGGTTACATCGACAAGTGCTACATGGAACGGGTCGCATACCGTGTGCGGACGACGGAGAGGAGCAGCCGTGAGCCAAGCCCCACCCGGGCCGGCCGGTGAGGACGAGCAGGAGCTGACGGTCGACGAGCTCGCCGCCCGCGTCGGGCTGACGGTCCGGAACGTGCGCGCGTACGCCGCCCGGGGCCTCCTGCCGCCGCCGCGCATGGTGGGCCGCACGGGCTACTACGGCCGCGGGCACGTCGCCCGGCTGCTGCTGGTCCGGGAGATGCTCGCCGAGGGGTACTCGCTGGCGATGATCGAGCGGACCCTCGCCAGCGCCCCGCCGGCGGCGAGCTCGGCCACCCTCGCGCTGCACCGGGCGCTGCTCACGCCGTGGCTCCCGCCGGAGCCGGAGGAGACCACCGGCCCCGAGCTCGCCGCCCGGACGGGCGTGCAGATCGGCCCCGCGCTGGTCGACCAGCTGGTGGAGCTCGGCATCGTGGAGCGGCTGGGCGGGGAGCGGCTGCGGGTGCTCGACCCGGCGCTGCTGGTGGCCGGGCTGCAGGTGGTCGGTCTCGGCGTGCCGTCGGCGGCGCTCATCGCGGCCCAGGCGCAGGTCAACGAGCACGTGCGGGCGATCAGCCGCACCTACGTGCAGATGTTCGTCGACACCGTGTGGCGGGGCTTCGTCGAGGCCGGGGCGCCGCCCGCGCAGCTGGACGCCATCCTGGCCACCGTCACGCGTCTCCAGCCGGTCGCGGCGCAGGCGGTGCTGGCCGCGTTCCGCACCGAGATGGCCGCCGAGGTGGCCGGCGCCGTCGAGGCGGCGCTGGGCGAGCTCGGGGGCTAGCGGTCCGGGGCGTCGCCCTCGGCGAGCTCCTCCCGCGTCGCGCCCCGGCGGTCGGCCTCGGCCGCCGCCTCCCGCGCGGTGATCCGGCGGTCGCGGACGACGGCGCCGGCGACCAGCGCCACCAGCACGGCCGCCGGCACGAAGAAGCCGACGGTCCCGATGACGCTCAGCCCGTCGGTGGCGACCACGTCGTAACCAGGCACGAGCTCATGTGACACCGGCTGGTGTCATGGTGTCAACCGGAAGGGTGTCAGTCGGAGTCGCGGCCCTCGCGCCAGTAGCCCATGAAGGCCACCGACCGGCGGTCGACGCCCACCTCCTGGACCAGGTGCCGGCGCAGGCCCTTGACCACGCCGGCCTCGCCGGCGAGCCAGGCGTAGACGCCGGAGGAGCCCGCGGCCACGGTGTCCTCGGCGGGCACCTCCCAGAGGATGCCGGCGTCGACGTCCACGTCGGCCAGGTCGACCGCGGGGGAGGGGGAGACGAGGTCGCCCAGCTCGCGCACCGCCGCGAGCACGGCCTCGGTGAGCAGCCGCCCCCGCGGCGCGGCGGGTGCGCCGTCGGCGGGCCAGCGGGGCAGCCAGGTGATCTCCACCCCCGCCGGGGCGGCGACGTTCAGCGCGTCGCCGGCCGTCGGCACCTCGAGCAGGACCTTGGCGCGGCGGCCGGCCGGCAGGCCCTCGACGATCGCGCAGACGGCCGGCACCGCGGTCTCGTCGCCGGCGATCAGCAGGCAGGAGGCGTCGGCCGGCGGGTGCCACTCGTAGCCGCCGGTCTCCCCGGGGAAGCGGGCGTTCGGGGCGACCAGGACCACCTCGTCACCGGGGCCGGCCTGCTCGGCCCACGCCGAGGCCGGGCCGGTCGCGCCGTGCAGGACGAAGTCGACGTCGACCTCGCGCTGCTCGGGGCGCAGCGCGCGGACGGTGTAGGTGCGGATCGGCATGCGGCGCTCGGCGGGCAGGGTGCGCCACGCGCCGTACCAGTCCTCGCCGGCCGGGCAGTCCAGGATGCCGCGCCCCGGCAGGGGCAGCATGACCTTGATGCGCTGGTCGCGGCCGTTGGACGTCAGGTCGTCCATCTCCGGCCCGGTGAACGTGACCCGCAGGAAGCTCGGGCTCAGCCGCTGCACCCGCGCGACGCGCACCGGGAAGGTGCGGTAGGCGGGGATCTGCGCGGTCTGGACGGTCACGGCCACTCCCGGGTCGGTGCGTGTGGGCCGGCTCCCTAGTTAGGCTAGCCTTCCCTGGCTTCCGGCAGTCTTGCACACGGACGCCGGCCGATCCAGACGCACGCCCCTCCCCGGGGGTGCGCTCCAGCACGGAGGAGAACCATGACGATGCGCCTCTCGCGCGCGACCGCCCTCGCGGTGGCGGCCGCCCTGACCCTGGCCGCGTGCGGCGGTGGGGACGAGCCCGACGACGGGGCGTCGGGCGGGACCGTGACGGGGGACGCCGCCTTTCCGCGCACGGTCGAGCACGCCATGGGCACGACCGAGATCCCGGCCGAGCCCGAGCGGGTCGTCGTCCTGGACACCGGTGAGCTGGACTCGGCGCTCTCGCTCGGCGTCACCCCCGTGGGTGCGGTGACCACCGACGTCTCCGAGACCTTCCTCAGCTACCTCGCCGAGGACGCCGAGGGCGTCGAGGTGGTCGGCACGATCGCCGAGCCGAACCTGGAGGAGATCGCGGCGCTCGAGCCGGACCTCATCCTGTCCAACTCCGTGCGCCACGAGGACATCTACGACCAGCTGTCGCAGATCGCCCCCACGGTCTTCGCCGCCGACGTCGGCGACACGTGGAAGGAGAACCTCCTCCTCGACGCCGAGGCGCTGGGCAGGGAGGAGGAGGCAGCCGAGCTCATCGCGGACTACGAGGAGCAGGCCGCCCAGCTCGGGCAGGAGATCGGGACCGGTACGACGATCAGCCCGATCCGCTTCGTCGGCGGCACCATCCGGGCCTACCAGCCCGACTCGTTCATCGGCACGGTGCTCGGCGACATCGGCCTGGAGCAGGTCGAGCTGCCGGCGGGCCGCCCCACCTTCGCCGAGCTGAGCCCCGAGGAGATCAGCCGGGCCGACGCCGACGTGATCCTGTACTCGTCCTACGGGCCGGTCGCCGACTCGGGCGAGGCTTCCGTCGTCGCCGGACCGCTGTGGCCGATGCTCACGGCGGTCCAGGACGGACGGGCCTTCCAGGTGGAGGACGACGTGTTCTACACCGGGATCGGCCTGCGCGCCGCCACCCTGCAGCTCGAGCGGCTGCGGGAGCTGCTGGCCGGCTGAGCCCGGGAGCGCGACGAGGGCCCCTCCCGACGGGAGGGGCCCTCCTCGCGTCAGGGCGTCTCGGTGGCGATCTGCGCGGCCAGGTACTGCGGGGAGCCGACGCGCTCGATGGCGGCCAGCTGCGCCTCGAACCAGTCCGCGTGCTTCTCCTCGTCGAGGACCATCTCCTCGAACACCGACGCGGTGCCGTGGTCACCCAGGTCGTGGCACTCCTTCGCGGAGGCGTTGAACTGGGCGACGGCGGCCTTCTCGCTGTCGAGGGCCAGCACGAGCATCTCCTCGGCCGTCTCACCCACCCGGATCGCCCCGAGACGCTGCAGGTTGGGGTGGCCGTCGAAGAGCAGGACGCGCTGGATGAGGGCGTCGGCGTCGCGCATCTCGTCGATGGAGAGGTCGTAGAAGACCTTGCCGAGCTTGGGCAGGCCCCACGCGTCGAGCATGCGGGCGTTCAGGAAGTACGTGTTGGTGACCGTCAGTTCGAAGGTCAGCGCGTCGTTCAGCAGTTCGACGACGCGGGGGCTAACGGGCTGCACCGGCCACTCCCAGCTCTCGCTCGGCCGGGTGCTCGGTGGTGCCCCCGGCTCGCACCGGGCAATGCTGGCACACCAGCTCGCGCAGGGAGGTCACGCAGTTGCCGCAGGTGCGCCCGGCGCCGGTGGCCCGGGCGACGTCGGCGACGCAGCGCGCCCCGTTGGCGATCGCCTCGAGGACGTCGCGGTCGGTGACCACGGTGCAGTGGCACACGTACATGGAGCGGACGCCTAACGGGAGACGGCGGGGGCTGCCCCGGCGCTGGCGCCCGGGCGACCCACGCAGGTTAGCCTGGCCTTACCGGTTCCCGCCAGGGTGGCTGGTCAACGGCTCCGCGCGCGCCCTAGGTTGCCCGCATGCCCGACCTGGCCTCCCGCGCCCGCACCCTGCTGCGGCTGCAGACCGATCCCCGCATCCTCGTCCTGGCCAACGTCTGGGACGTGACCTCCGCCCGCGTCGTCGCCGGCACCGCGGGGACCGGTGCGCTGGCCACGGCCAGCCACGCCATCGCCGCGTCGCTGGGGTACGAGGACGGCGAGCGCATCCCGCTGGAGCTGCACCTGGACGTGGTGCGGCGGATCGCCGCCGCCGTGGAGCTACCGGTCTCCGTCGACATGGAGGCGGGCTACGGCGACCCGGGCGGGACGGCGGCGCGGGTGATCGCGGCCGGCGCCGTCGGCGGCAACCTCGAGGACGCCCTGCGGCCGCTCGACGAGGCGGTGGCCGCCGTGGGGGAGGTGCTCGACGCCGGCCGCGCCGCCGGCATCGACTTCGTCCTCAACGCGCGCACCGACGTCGTCCTGCTCGCGCCCGTGGACGCCGACCGGGCGGCGCTGCTGGAGGAGGCGGCGGACCGGGGCCGCGCCTTCCTGGCCGCCGGCGCGGCCGCGGTCTTCGTGCCCGGGGTGGTCGCGGCCGGCGATATCGCCGCGCTGGTCGGGGCCCTGGGGCGGGGGCGGCTGAGCGTGCTGGCCGTCCCCGGCGCCACCCCGCCGGTCGCGGAGCTGGAACGGCTGGGCGTCGCGCGCGTCTCCACCGGCCCCTTCGCGCAGCGCGCCGCCCTCACCGCCCTGCAGGACGCGACGGCGGAGCTGCTCGCGGGTGGGGTGCTGCCGCCGGGCACCCGGATGCTGAGCTGAGGCGGCCGGCGTGCGGGCGTCGGAGCGGCTGACCTGGGCGGCGGGCCTGGTCGACCCGGCGCCGGGGGAGCGGGTGCTCGAGGTCGGCTGCGGCCACGGCGTGCTGGTCGCCCTCCTCGCCGCGCGGCTGCCGGGCGGGCACGTCGTCGCGGTCGACCGGTCGCCGGCGATGGTCGCGGCGGCGACCGCGCGCAACCGGGCGGCGGTCGACGCCGGCCGCGTCACCGTCCACGGTGGCCCGCTGGTCGAGGTGGAGCTGCCGGAGCGCGGGTTCGACGTCGTCGTCTCCTTCGACGTCCGGGCCTTCTGGACGCCGCCGGGTGCGGAGTGGGACGTCGTCGACCGGGTGCTCGCCACCGGCGGGCGGATCCTCGTCGGCTGCTCCGTGATGGGCCCGGACACCGTCGAGCGGGTGCTGGCCGGGGTGCTCCGGGCGGCCGGGCCGCGGGGCCTCACGGAGCACGCCCTGCACCGGGCGGAGACCAGGCCGTTGCCCGCGGCGGCGGTCGAGTTGCGGCGCGCACCCGGCGGGTAGGAGGCCGGGCGCCACCGACGAGAGGACACCCGCATGACCGACGACCTCATCCCCGGCGACCTCTACGCCTACGAGTCGCTGCTGGCCGACGACGAGCGCGAGGAGCTCGCCGGCATCCGCAGCTTCCTGCGGGAGGAGGTCCGCCCGGGGGTCAACGAGCACTGGGCGGCGGCGACCTTCCCGATGGAGCTCGTGCCGCGCTTCGCCGAGGCCGGGCTCGTCGGCCGCAGCTACGACACGGAGGGCTCGCCGCGGGCCTCCCGGCTGTTCACCGGGTTCATCGCGCTGGAGACCGCCCGCGTCGACCCGTCGATGGCCACCTTCCTCGGCGTGCACAACGGCCTGGCGATGGGCTCGATCGTCACCCTCGGCTCCGAGGAGCAGAAGGCCCGCTGGCTGCCGGGCATGCTGGCGCTGGAGAAGATCGGCTGCTTCGCGCTGACCGAGCCGCACGGTGGCTCCGACGTCGCGCTCGGCCTGGAGACGACCGCGCGCCGGGACGGCGACGAGTGGGTGCTCGACGGCGCCAAGCGCTGGATCGGCAACGGCACCTTCGCCGACCTCGTCGTCGTCTTCGCCCGCGACGTCGCCGACGACTCGGTGAAGACCTTCGTCGTGGAGAAGGGGACCCCGGGCTTCAGCGCCACCAAGATGGAGGGCAAGTACGCCCTGCGCACCGTGCAGAACGCCGACATCACCTTCGAGGGCTGCCGGGTCCCGGCGGAGAACAAGCTCGAGGGCGGCAACACGTTCAAGGACGTCAACCGGGTGCTGAAGCTGACCCGCGGCGGCGTCGCGTGGAGCGCCGTCGGGTGCCAGATGGGCGCCTTCGAGACGGCGCTGGCCTACGCGAAGCAGCGGGAGCAGTTCGGCCGGCCGATCGCCGGGTTCCAGCTGGTCCAGGACCTGCTGGCGCGCATGGCGGGGAACGTCACCGCGAGCCTGGGGATGGCGGTGCGGGTCGCCCAGCTGCAGGAGGAGGGCGTCTTCCGCGACGACCACGCCGCGCTGGCGAAGAGCTACGTCACCAGCCAGGCGCGGCAGACGGTGGCGTGGGCCCGGGAGCTGCTCGGGGGCAACGGCATCCTGCTCGAGCAGGACGTCGTCCGGTACTTCAACGACGCCGAGGCGCTCTACTCCTACGAGGGGACCCGCGAGATCAACCAGCTGATCGTCGGCCGGGCCCTGACCGGGGTGAGCGCCTTCGTCTGAGCGGGTGGTGCGGCCCGCCCCGCCCCGGGTCAGGGGGGCGGGCCGGGCCGCGGTCTCAGGCGCCGAGGACGGCGGTGCGCACCAGGTACAGCAGCACCACCACGGCGACCGCCACGGCGAGCCCGACCCACAGCCGGCGCTCGCGCACGCGGTCGGCCTCGGTCTCGTCGGCCAGCGCGACCGGGTCGGCCCACACAGGGGGCAGCCCGCCGCAGCGGGCGAGCAGCTCCTCGGTGAGCACCACCGGCGGGCTCACCCGGAACGGCTGCCCGGCCCCGACCAGGTGCTCGACGCTGCTCATGCGGTGACCCTCCCGGTCTTCTCGGTCTTGTCCCAGGTCATCGCGGCCCCGCGGAACTCCTTGACGTAGGCGTCCGCGGTGATCGCGCACATCATCGGCCCGAAGCCGACCAGGTAGAGCGCCAGCGGCGTCAGCGGCCGGCCCCAGCGGGTGCCCTCCAGCCTGCGCACCCCGTAGGCCAGCGGGATGCAGAGCACCAGCCAGCTGTAGACGAACAGCGTCCAGAACGTCTCGGCGCCGCCGGACAGGGGGACGATCCCCGGGAAGGCCGCCGAGACCAGGACGACGAAGGAGACGGCGCCGGGGAACAGCAGGGCCTCGCGCCACACCTTCAGGCCGGTGCGCGGGTCGACCGACATCGTCAGCGTGATCATGAAGACGAACGTCGCGATCGGCACGAAGACCGCTGCGCCGAACACCTCCGAGGCGAGCTCGCTGTCGAGCAGGAAGAGCCCGATGAGGCCGACCGAGGTGAGCAGCATCGCCACCGGCAGCAGCAGGATGGCGAACCAGAAGATGCCGAAGAAGAAGCCGCCCAGCCCCGGGTGCACCGACCGGCGGAACCACAGGTGCCGGTACATCGAGGTGATCTGCACGTTGCCCCGGGCCCAGCGCAGCCGCTGCTTCCACAGCGCGTCCACGCCGGCCGGCTCCTCGGCCAGCACGCGGGCGTGCGGCTCGAAGACGACGCGGCGCCCGGCGAGCTGGGTGCGGAAGGTGGTGACGGTGTCCTCGGCCAGCGACGAGGTGTCGATCTGGCCGCCGATCGCCACCAGGTTCTCCCGCGAGTGCAGCTGGGCGCCCCCGGCCAGGCAGGCCATCGCGCCGGCGACGTTCTGGGCCCGGCGCGAGGCGGCCTGCGCGGCCAGGTAGTCGAACCCGATGAACCGGGTGATGCCCTCCGGGTCGCCGCTGCCCTCGCGGATGTAGGCGGTGACCGCACCGACCGTGGGGTCGGCGAGGTGGCGGGTCATCTTGCGCAGCGAGGCCGGCTCGTAGATGACGTCGGCGTCCATGATCAGGAGCGCCTCCATCCAGTCGTCGGCGAGGATCTCGCGCAGCCCGTGGTTGAGGGTGTGCGCCTTGCCCTCGCCGCCCTTCTCGCGGCGCAGGTGCACGACCCGGCCCGGGAAGCGCTCGGCGCAGGCGGCGAGCACGGCGGGGGTGTCGTCGGTGCTGGCGTCGTCGACGACGTACACCCGCAACCGGTCCGGCGGGTAGTCCAGCCCCATCAGCCGCTCGATCGAGGTGGTGAGCACCGCGGCCTCGTTCCAGGCCGGGATCACCACCGCGACGTTGGGCAGGTACGGGCCGGTCTCCCGGTAGTGGTTGCGCAGCGCGTGGAACGGGATGACGAGGAACTGTGCCAGCCCGGCCACGACGGGGACCGCCCCGATGCCGACCAGCGCCAGCAGGACGACGGTCAGCGCGGTCTCCCCGATCGCGGCGACGTCCGTGCCCGCGGCCAGGGTGCTCACCGGGCGCCGACCAGCCGGGTCGCCGACGCCGCGTCAGCCACCCACGAGAAGCGGCCCACCGTGGCGGCCTCGTGGCTGTCGGTGGAGCCGACCAGGGTCACCCCGGCGGCGGCCAGCGCCAGGACCACGCGCGGCCCCGGGCAGCGCCACTTCTCGTTGACCTCGACGGTGGTGCCGGTGCGCACCGCGGCATCGGCGATCGCGGCCACGTGCTCGTCGAGCAGTTCGCTCTCGTGCAGCCCGATCTTGGGCAGCAGCGAGAACAGGTGGGCGAGCTGGGCGCGGCCGGCCCGCTGCATCGCGCGCACGGTGGCCTCGACCAGGATCGACAGCGCGTCCTGGGCGGGCAGCCCGCCCTCGATCTCCTCGAGCGTGCGGCGGGGGCTCCACGGACCGTCCGGCCCGGGGAACTGGTGGTCGGCGATGAGGATGCGGTCCACCCCGCCCGGCCCCACCACGAGGTCCTCGGGCAGGTCCAGGCGCCCGGAGGCGTCCAGCATCTTCGCCTCCACGCCGGTGAGCACCTCCAGCCCCTCGACGCGGGGCAGCGCGGCGACCTCGGCGAGGAAGCCGGGCACCCAGGTCGTCGTCGTCCGGACGTGGTCGACCATGCGGATGCTGGCCAGCCCGGTGTCGCGGGCGGCGACCAGGTTCTCCGCCGGCGCGCTCACCGCGTCGTCGGACCAGGTGGAGTGCACGTGGTGGTCGGTGAGCAGCAGGTCGAGGTCCTGCAGGGCGGTGGTCATCGGGCGGCCTCCTCGGCGACGACGTCGGACGGGGCGAGGAAGACGTCCTCCAGGTGGCGGACGACGGCGAGCTCGCGGAACGGCACCGCGGCCGGCAGCGGCCGGCCCAGCGCCAGGTCCAGGGCGAGCGAGGGCATGTCGACGCCGGCGGCGACGGTCAGCGGCATCGCCCCGGGGAAACGCGGGTTGACCTCCAGGAGGGCCGGGCGGCCCTCGGCGTCGCGGCGCAGCTGCACGTTCGCCACCCCGACCAGCCCGATCGCGCGGGCCACCCGGCGGGCGGTCTCCTCCAGCTCCGGGTCGGCGACGGTGGCCCCGGCGACCGAGACGCCGGAGTCGACCCGCAGGCGGGACCGCGGCACGGCGGCGACCACGTGCCCGTCGGCGTCGGCCAGCGTGTCGACCGAGTACTCCTCGCCGGGCAGGTGGGCCTGCACGAGGGTGTCCTCGTCGCTGCCGAGGGCGCGCAGCGCGGCGGCGTCCTCGACCAGGTGCACCCCGCGGGAGCCGGCGCCGCGGCGCGGCTTGACGATCACCGGGTAGTCCCAGCTGCCGGCGTCGGTCGCACCCAGCAGCGCGGTGCGCGGCGTGGGCAGCACCTCGGCGCAGCGCTGCGCCAGCGCGTACTTGTCCAGGCAGACCTCGAGCGTCTCCAGGCTCGGGGCGGCCAGCGTGGTGCCGACGGCGTCCAGGCGCTTGCGCTCGGCGGCCAGCCGCGGCAGCTCGACGTCGACGGTGGAGAACAGCACGTCGACCCGCTCCCGCTCGCACAGCGCGACCAGGTGGTCGACGAACTCCTCGTCCAGGCCCGGCCGGACCAGGTGCCGGGCGCCGGCCTCGACCAGGTAGAGGCCGCTGGCGTACCGGTCCATGTCGGCGGCGAGCAGCACGACGTCGTCGCGCCGGGCCAGCGAGCGGAGCACGGCGATGCCCGCGGGGCCGCCCGCTCCGGTGACGAGGACGCGGGTGGGGCTGGGGTCAGACACCGTAGGGCTCCGGGGTGGTCGAGGTGGCGGGGGAGGGCTGCTGGAAGGCGGACTCGCTGGTCGCGCCGACGACGCCACCGGCGTCGCGGACCACCTCGAGCGGCTCGCAGTACTGGCCGCCGCTGCCGTAGCGGGACCAGTAGCGGGCGGTGGCCAGGACGAAGTCGTCCTGGAGGTAGGCGCGGATGCCGGCCTGCGAGCGGAAGCTCTTGAGCAGGTCCAGCTTGGTGCGGGTGAACCCGTCGATGGAGACGAAGCGGGAGGGCCGGAAGTCGATCGTCGCCGAGGGGCTCTGGAAGCAGGCCACCGTCGGCACGTTGCGGGTCGCGACGGTCGCGGCCTGGTGCACCGCCCGGTGGTCCTGGTGCCGGTCGTTGGCCGAGTGCGTGTAGACGATCGTCGGCCGCACCTCGGCGACGACGCGCTCGATGATCGACATGGTCGGGTCCATCGGGCTGATGCGGGTGTCCTCGAGGTCCTCGAGGAACAGGCGGGCGCCGATCAGCTCGGCGGCGGCCAGGGACTCGTCCTGCCGGTCGTCGGCCGCACCGCCGCGCGCGCCCCGCGAGAGCGTGAGGATGACGACCTGGTCGCCGGCCGAGCGGTGCGCGGCCAGGGTGCCGCCGACGCCGATCTCGACGTCGTCGGGGTGGGCGCCGATGGCGAGCACCGTCTGCCGCCGGGGCGCCGCGGCGCGCTTGGCCTGCGCGGTCTCGGCCAGCCGGCGGATCGTCGCAGCCAGGGTCTCCTTGGGCACCGGCTTGACGAGGAACTCGTCGGCCTGGCGGCGCAGGGCGTCCACGGCGTAGTCGACCGACGCGTGCGCCGTCATCACGGTCACCGGCAGGTCCGGGCGCAGCGCGCGGAGCCGGTCGAGGAACTCCAGCCCCGTCATGCCCGGCATCTCGATGTCGGTGATCGCGGCGTCGAACTCGGTGCGCCCGGCGAGGGCGAGCGCCTCGAGCGGGTCCGCGCACGTGGTCACGGCCATGCCGCCCCGCTGCAGCACGGTGCGGACGAAGAATGCGGTGTCGGGGTCGTCGTCGACGACCAGGACGTGCAGGGCACCGTCCACGGTTCCGGCTCCCGTCGGTCGGGTCCCCCGGGTCGACCGGGAGGGGGAACGGGATGTCCCCGCGGGGGTTGACGGCCGCCCGGGCCCCACCCATGAGCCGTGCCCCGCCGTCCTCACCCGATGGGGTGGGCCGGGGGACAGGCCGCCCGCTCAAGCCGCCCGGCCGGCGTGCCGATCACCCGGTCAGGTGACCGGAGGACCAGCCTCCGCACGCCCAGCGAGCAGCGAGGAGGGGACGTCGTGCCGGAGCAGTCCGTGCTCGTGGTGGAGGACACCGAGGAGATCCGCGAGCTCGTGACCACGGTGCTCGGGCGGGCGGGGTTCGCCGTGCGCGCCGTCGGCACCGGGATCGAGGCGCTGGAGGAGGTGCGGCGCGACCCGCCGGACCTCATCGTGCTCGACCTCGGGCTCCCCGACGCCGACGGCACCGAGGTGTGCCGGCAGATCCGCGCCGAGACGCCCTGCTACGTGCTGATGCTCACCGCGCGGGCCGAGGAGGTCGACCTGCTCATCGGGCTGGCCGTCGGCGCCGACGGGTACATGGCCAAGCCGTTCTCCCCGCGCGAGCTCGTGGCCCGGGTGCAGGCGATGCTGCGCTTCCCGCGGACCGCCCCGCAGCCGGCCGCGGCGCCGGCCGCGGCGGCCGAGTCGGTGCGCCGGCTCGCCGAGCTGGAGGTCGACGAGGACAGCCGCGAGGTCCGGGTCGACGGCGAGGTCGTCGACCTGACCCGCACCGAGTTCGACCTGCTCGCCGCGCTCGCCTCCCGGCCGGGTCGCGTGCTGCAGCGGGAGACGCTGCTGCGCGAGGTCTGGCACACCGACTGGGAGGGCAACCTGCGCCTGGTCGAGGCGCACATGTCCAACCTGCGCCGCAAGCTCGTCGCCGCCGGGCTGAGCACGCCGGAGATCAGGACCGTCCGCGGCGTCGGCTACCGGCTGGTCGCCGCGTAGCCCCCCTGCCGCGCAGGCACAGGAAGCTGTGCACCCGCCTCGGGGCCCCGGGACGCCGGTAGAAGCTTCCTATGCCTCCGCGGGTCGGGGGCGCTCAGCAGGCGCCGGCGAGCTGCTGCAGCCGGGCGACCCGCGAGTGGGCGAGCACCCCGCGGCGGGCGTCGGCGGCGATCTCCTGGCAGATCGAGGCGACCTCCGGGTGGCCCAGCTGACCGCTGGTCCCGGCCAGGGTGTGGGCCGCGAAGGCGACCGCGGTGGCGTTCCCGGCGCGGGTGTGCCGGTCGATCGCCGACAGCCGCGAGGGCAGCGCCTCGGCGTACACGCCCCGCAGCCGGGCCATCAGCTCGCCGTCGACCAGGTCGTCGTCCGCGGCGTCGTCCCCGGCCTGCGCGCCCGGCCCCGTGGTCCGGGCGCGCAGGAAGTCCAGGAGGCCGTCGTCGGAGAGGAGGGCGACGGTCCGGCCGGGGGCAGGGGCGGTCCGATCCGCGGGCGGGCCGGTCAGCACGACACGGCCGCGGTCGGTGCGGACGTCGCCGTCCAGCCGTACGGGGTCTCGGCGGTCACCGTGAACGTGTAGCTCTGCCCGGAGGCCCAGTAGGTCTCGCTGACGCTCGTGCCCCGCGCACCCGTCCGGCCCACGACGAACGTCGTGCCGTTGCTCCGGCGGGCGGTGACCACGTAGCCGCTGACATCGGGAGAGGAGCTCGGGCTCCACGAGATCCGGACCCCGAACCTCAGGAAGCACCAGCTGCCGGCCGTGCTGACCGCCGTGGGCGGCTGGACGACCTCGGTCGAGATGGTGGTCGGCACGCTCGCGGTGCCGTCGAAGCCGGCCGCGGCGGGGACGGCGGTCCCGGCGACGAGTGCGGCGGCGAGGCCGGTGACGGCCAGGGCGCGGCGGACGGCGTTCACGCCTGGTCCTCCTCGGTCTGCCGGGTCGGGCGCCAGATGGTCAGGAGCAGCCAGCCGGCGAGCAGCGCGGGGGCTCCGTAGAGCAGCACCTGGCTGACGACCGGGGTGCGCAGGAGCTGGACCAGGTGGCCGAACTCCGGGATGACCGCGCGGACCTGGTAGACGCTGTCGCCCTGGAGGCCGGCGGTCCACGGGTCGATGGCCTCGTTGGCGTCACCCCTGGTCTGCACGGTGACGCTGCCGTCCTCGGCCCGGTCGACCGAGACGACGCGGTGGGTGATGAGGCTGCGGTCGCCCACCGGCATGTGGTACGTGATCACCATGCCCTCGGTGAGCTCGGTGAGGGCGATCGGGGTGGCGATGGTGATGTCGCCCGGCTCGATGCCCGGCGCCATGCTCGCGGTCAGCATGGTCATCGTGCGGTAGCCGAGCAGGTGCGGTCCGACGGCCAGGACGGCGAAGGCCAGGACGGCGACCCCCATGACGCCGCGGACCAGCCACGGGGTCGTGCGGCCCACGGTGCGGCGGAACCGGCCGGCCGTGGGACGCGCGTCCTCGCTCGGGGCCGGCTCGACAGCCGGCGCCGCGGCGCGGACGGGGAGGACGGTGGTCATGGCGGGAACTCCGTGTGGTCGTCGGGCGGGGCTCAGCGGGCGGTGCCGGCGGCCTGCGTGCCGGTGAAGGTCAGGCGCAGGGTGGCGGTCTTGCCCTGGAAGGAGTTGTCGGCCGCGGTCGGCAGCGAGATCGAGAAGACGAGGTTGTCGGAACCGCCCGCGGTCAGGGACTTGAGCCCGGGGAGGTCGACGGGCTTGAGGACCGGCCCGGTCGAGAGCTGCTTCTCGCCGCTGGCGCAGGTGTAGGTGCGGGCCGTCTCCGTGCCGCCCTGGACCCAGGCGACGTCGCAGGACCTGACGGTCAGCTGCAGCCCGTTGGCCGCGCCGTTGGTGAGGACGCTCGACGTGGCGTCCGTGGCGGAGAGCCCCACCGAGGAGAGCCCGGTGCTGCCGTCGTTCGTCAGCGTCACCGCACGGGTCAGGCTGTCACCCGGCACGAAGCCGGTCGTGGTCACCGGGATGGCCGCCGCGGGCTGGGTCAGGTCGATCGAGACCGTGCCGGAGCTGATCGTCGTGTCGACCGAGGTGGAGTCGGTGAAGCTGCCGAAGGTGCCCAGGCCGGCGACCGCGGCCGCCGCGCCGATCACGCCGAGCGAGCCGATGACCTTGCGGGCGGTCGAGGCGGTGGCGGTGGTGGTGCTCATGTCCCTGCGTCTCCTGTGTCCGGGGCGACGCCGGTTCTCCGGCGACACCGAGGACTCTCCGGGGGCAACCGCAGGCCACCCGCCAGCGATCCGCAAGGAATCCGCAAGGAATGGGCGCGTCCGTCACCCGGGGACGGGCAGGGTCATCGTGAAGGTGGTGCCGACGCCCTCGGTGCTCTCCAGGTCCAGCGTGCCGCCGTGGGCGGTGGTGATGGCCTTCGTGATGGTGAGCCCGAGCCCGACCCCGGGGACGGCGTTGCGCTGCGCGTTCGACGTCCGGAAGAAGCGGGTGAACATCTGCCCCTGCTCGCCGGCGGGGATGCCCATCCCGGTGTCGGCGACCGAGAGCAGCGCCACCGGCGCCGCCTCGGGGACGCGGTGGTCGACGACCTCGCCCTCGGGCGTGCGCCAGCCCCGGCGCAGCACCAGGTCGATGCGCCCCCCGGCCGGCGTGAACTTGACCGCGTTGGAGACCAGGTTGTCGCAGGCCTGCCCCAGCCGGACGGCGTCGCCGGCCACGACCAGCCCGTCATCGGGCACGTCGACGACGATCTGCACACCCGCGGCCGCGGCGGCGACCCGGGCGGTCTCCTCGGCCGCGCGGACCACGCCGGCGAGGTCGACGTCGGCCGGCTGCAGGGTGAACCGGCCGCTCTCCACCTGTGCGGTGAAGAGCAGGTCGCCGACCAGCCGCAGCAGCCGCTGGGCGTTGCGCTCCACCGTGGCGAGGTACTGCCGCTGCTCGTCGGTGAGGGGCTGGTCCTCGTCGTCCATGACCAGCTCGAGGTAGCCCAGGATCGAGCTCAGCGGCGTGCGCAGCTCGTGGCTGATCAGGCTGACGAACTGGTCCTTCATCCGCTCGGTGGCGCGGGCCTCGGTCATGTCGGTGCCGACGAAGTTCCAGCCGGCGTGCGCGCCGCGGTCGTCCGAGCGCGGGGTGATGGCGACGGAGACGGTGCGGTGGCTGCCGTCGGCGGCGACGTAGGTCCAGTCCCGGACGTCGCTGCCGTGCTCGCGGGCGGCGTGCACCAGCGCCTCGAGGCCGGTGCCGCAGGCGCGGTCCGCGGCGGCCGCGTCGAGCTCCTCGGGCAGGTGGAAGTCGAGGATCGAGCGGGTCCGGACGACGTCCGGGCGGGGGACGCCCAGCATCTTCTCCGCCCCGGGGTTCCAGACGCGGATGGTGCCGTCCCGGTCGGTGCCGATGATCGACTGCTCGGTGACCGCGTCGATCACGCTGGTCATGGTCTGGGCGCGGGCGGCCAGGATGCGCGAGGCGGTGTCCAGCTCGTCGGCGCGGCTCTGCACCTGGGCCAGCAGCGCGGCCTGCTCCCGCTCCAGCTGCCCGATCTCGCGCGACCGGGCGGCCAGCCGGCGGGCGGTCCCGTGGACCGCCGAGCCCCCGGCGGCGACGACGAGGGTCCCGAGCAGCAGCGCACCGGGCGGGTCCGTGACCGCGGGCACCGACAGCACCGCGGCGCTCCCGAGCACGCCGACCAGCAGCCCCCGGCGGTCCGGCTGCATGGCGAGCGCCCACAGCGGGCCCACGAGCAGCAGCAGGGTGGTCGCGGAGCCGGTGCCCGCGTGCAGGAGGGCGACGGCGCCCAGCTGCGCCGCGGGGACGGCGACGGAGCCGGCGACGGAGCGGGACCGTCGGGCGGCCCACGCGACGCCGGTGGCGGCCGAGGCGGCGGCCAGGCCCGCGAGGACGAGGTCTCGGTCGGCCACGGGGATCGAACCGGTCAGCAGCAGCAACGCCGCCCCGGTGAACAGGACCGTGCACAGCAGCGGCCCGTGCAGCACCCCCGCGACGGGGGATCGGCGGGTCCAGGAGCCATCGGCTGCCTGCGGGCGGTCGAGGACGGCGAGGCTCATGCCACCGGCTCCCCCGCGGCCAGCGCGCGCACCTGCCGGACCAGCCCGGCCACGGTGAACGGTTTGGGCAGGTAGGCGTCGGCGCCGGCGGCCAGCCCGCGGGTGACCTCGTCCGGGGAGGCGCCGGCCGACAGCAGCAGGATGCGGATGCCGGCGGTCGCCGGGGTCGCGCGGAGGGCCGTGCAGATCTCCAGGCCCGTGGCACCCGGCATGGAGACGTCCAGGACGGCCAGGTCGGGGAGCTGGGCCCGCGCCGCGGCCAGCGCCGTCGTGCCGTTGGGGGCCGCGACGACCACGTGCCCGCCGGCCTTGCGGACGGCCAGGCAGACCAGGGCGCGGATGTCGTCCTCGTCGTCGGCGACGAGCACGCGGATCGCACCCGGGGCCGGCCCGGCGGAGCCGCCGGGGGAGTGCAGGGCCGGATCCACGGGAGCTCCCGTTCGGTCGTGGTCCCGGCGCGGAGCTGCGGGGGGACCGGGGTCGTCGTCCCTGGGAGGAACGGCGCCGCGCCGGCAGGCCTGCAGCAGGCGGCGCGCCGGCTCACCCGTCGGGGTGGTGCCCCGGCCGCGGACAGCGCTGCGCCCCGCCGGGGAGCCCGGCGGGGCGCAGCGCTGCGTGCGGGTCGGCCGACCCGCGGTGTCAGGAGCCGGAGGAGCGGCTCTGCACGTTCTCCTTGGACTGCTGGGCCTGGCCCTGCACGTTGTCCTTGGACTGCTGGGCCTGGCCCTGCACGTTGTCCTTGGACTGCTGGGCCTGACCCTGCACGTCCTGCGCGGCCGACTGGCCTTCCTGCTTCACGGTCTCGGTCGCGTCCTGGGCGGTGGACCTGACCTCCTCCACCGCGTGCTGGGCGGCCGGCTTGAGCTGCTCGCCCATCTCCTGGGCTGCCTCCTTGGCGGGCTGCAGCAGGGCGTCCTTGTTCTCGCGGAACGCGGTCTCGGCCTGGTGGGCGAGCTCCTGCTCCTTCTGCGTGGCGGGCAGCAGGCTGGACACCAGCCAGCCCGCACCGAAGGCGATCAGCCCGGCGGCGAGCGGGTTGCCCTGTGCCTGGCGCACGATCGTGTCCGGTGCCTGCTGGACGGCTCCGACCGCGGACGACGCCGCGTCCTGCACGCTGCCGGCCGCGCTCGACGCCGCGTCCTGCACGCTGCCGGCCGCGCTGGAGGCCGCACCCTGCACGGAGCCTGCCGCGTTCGAGGCCCGGTGCTGGGCCGTGGAGGTGGTGTCGTGGGCGGAACCCATCACCTTCTCCTTGAGGGAGGTCATGCGGCCCTTGGCCGCGGTCACCCTCCGGTCCACGACGCGGGACGGGTTGACCTTCTCGTTGAGGGCGTCGACGTCGTAGCTGAGCTCGCGCCGGGTGTCCTCGATCTGCCGCCGGATGACGTCCGGGTCACTGCTGGTCATGGTTGCGACTCCTCGCGGTCTGGTGGTCAGTGGGGCTTCATGGCGCCGGGCACCTGCTGGAGGGTGTCCACGGTGCGCTCGGGCTTGGGGTTCACCTGCTGGAACTTCTTGCGGCCCATCACGTAGGCGACGGCCCCGACGACGCCCCACAGGACGGCCACGATGAGGGCCGCCAGGCCGGCGTCCATGACGTTCTCCAGCGCCCACCAGAGGGCGAAGGACAGGAACATCAGCACCATGTAGCCGGCGAACCCGGCGGCGCCGAACATCCCCGCGCCCTGGCCGGCCTTCTTGGCCTCGGTCTTGAGCTCGGCCTTGGCCAGCTCGAGCTCCTGGCGCATCAGCGTGGAGAGGTCCTTGGTGACCTCGCCGATCAGCGCGCCGACCGAGACGCCCTCGACGTCGGGGTGGCCGGACTCGGTGGTGGGGGTGCCCATGTCGCCGCTGTAGTGCTGCTGGCCCTCGGGGTAGTCCGCGGCGTAGTTCTGCGCCGTCGGCTCCGCGTAGCCCTGCGACCCCGCGGGGGTGGCGCCGGAGTAGGGGGAGCTCATCTCAGCGCACCTCACCGGGCCGGCGGGCGGGGTCGTCCCAGCCCGAGGGGGCGGTCGGCGGCACCGCGCTGCCGGCGGGGGGCACCGTGCCGTACGGCGGCGGGGGCAGCGGTGCCCCGGTACCCGTCCCCGCACCCGTCGTGGCGGTGGAGTAGCCCGAGTACGTCGGCGCCGGGTCGACGTAGTTGGTGGGCGTGCTGCGGTGGTGCTGGCCGTGGTCCTGGCCCGACCCGGAGTCGCTGTGCACCGCCCGCGCGCCGCTGGTCAGCCGACCGGCGAGGACGCCGGCCGCGGCGGCGCCGAGCAGGAACAGGCCCGGCTTGCGGCGGGCGAAGGTGCGCACCTCGTCGAGGAGCTGCGCCGGCTCGCGGTTCTGCAGCTTGTCGGCGAAACCCTCGACCAGGCCGGAGGCCTGGTGGAGCAGGTCGCGGGCGGGGCCGGGGGCGCCGTCGCTGGTGCCGTCGGCCAGGCCGCGCAGCTCCTGGGCCAGGGACGAGAGCCCCGTCGCGGCCTTCTGCTGCTGGGCGACCGTCTGCTCCTTGAGCTGGCTGCGGCCCTGCTCGAGCAGGTCCTTGGCCTGGCGCTGCGTCTCGCCGGCGACGTGCTTGGCCTGGTCGGCGGCGGTCGAGGCGACCTGGCTGCCGGCCTGCGCGGCCGTCTGCCCGACGGCGCGGGCCTCGCCCTTGGCGACGTCCTTCGTCTGCTGGGCCTCGCCCTTGGCGACGTCCTTGGTGTGCTGCGCCTCGCCCTTGGCGGCGTCCTTGGTGGACGTGCTGTCGGTCGTGGTGCTGGTTCCCGTCGTGGGCGGAACCGGCGGCGGGAACGGGGCGTCGATGGAGTGAGTCATCGGTCCTCCTCGGCATGCTTCGTGGTCGGTGGGAGCGCTACCCCGGCGCCGTTCCGGCACACATCCGGCCGGTGCGTTACCGCGGGTGGACGGCCGTGACGTCGTCGGGTCGGCGCCTCGTGGGTTCGGGCGCGAGAGCTGGTGTGCCCCGGCGCATCCGTGCGTCCCGGGGCGCGGTCGGGTGGTGGCGGTGGAAGGGGCCGGCGCAGCGCTGCACCGGCCCTCTGCCGCTCGCGAGAAACCCGTTCCGCGCAGCGGGTCGGGTACCCGCGCCCGGGCGTGGCCGAAACGCCCGATGTCAGCCCGACCAGGGAAAGCGCGGTGCGCGGCGCTCCGTGAAGGCGGCGACGCCCTCGGCCAGCTCCCCGGCGGCGATCGTCTCGCGGTAGCGGGCGGCGGCGAGCGCCTCGCCGTCCCCGCCGTCGGCGAGCGCGGCGACGACCTCCTTGGTCGAGCGCTGGGTGAGCCCCGAGCGGGAGGCCAGCACGGCGGCGAACCGGTGCGCCTCGGCGTCGAGGTCGTCGGCGTCGACGAGCCGGTCGACCAGGCCGGTGCGCAGCGCGGTCCCCGCGTCGACCAGCTCACCGCTGTAGAGGAGGTACTTCGTGGTGGCCGGTCCGACCAGGTCCACCAGCGCCCTGGTGGAGGCGGGCGTGTAGACGATCCCGACCTTGGCCGGGGTGACGCCGAAGACCGCCGTGGGGTCGGCGAACCGCAGGTCGCAGCAGGTCGCGAGCTCCACCCCACCCCCGATGCAGTGGCCGCGGACGACCGCGAGCGTCGGCTTGGGGAAGCTGCGCAGCGCCGCCTGCGCGGCGAGGTTGTGCCGCCGCACCTCGGCCATCGGGTCGACGGGGTCCGGGCCACCGAGGAGGTCGGAGATGTCGGCACCGGCGCAGAAGCTGGGCCCGGCGCCGGTGACCAGCAGGGCCCGGACGCCGGGGTCGTCGGCGAGCGGGGCCAGGACGGCCGGCAGGGCCGCCCACATGCCCACGGTCATCGCGTTGCGCTTCTCCGGCCGGTCGATGATCAGGACGGCGACCGGCCCGTCCCGCGTCACGCGGAGGTGCTCGGTCATCGTCAGCCCAGGTCGTCGGTGGCGAAGGTGTCGCAGCGGCCGGGGTCGCCGGTCTCGTACCCGGTGAGGAACCAGCGCCGGCGCTGCTCGGAGGTGCCGTGGGTGAACGCGTCCTGGTCCACCGTGCCGCTCCCCAGGTTCTCCTGGATGAAGTCGTCGCCGATGCGCCCGGCGGCGTCCAGCGCCCGGGCGATGTCGTCGTCGGTGATCTCGGCGATCAGCGGCTGCCCCGACTCGTCGGGCACCGTCTCGGCGTGGTCGGCCCAGGCGCCGGCGAAGCAGTCGGCCTGCAGCTCCAGGCGCACGGTGCCGCTCGTGGGCCCCGACTCGCCGGGGGTGACCTGGCGGTTGATGCCCAGCAGGTTCTGCACGTGGTGGGCGTACTCGTGCGCGATCACGTAGGCGTTGACGAACAGGCCGCCCCGGGCGCCGAACTGCTGCTCCAGCTGGTCGAAGAAGCTGAGGTCGATGTACACCAGCTCGTCCGCCGGGCAGTAGAACGGCCCCGACCCGCTGGTCGCCCCGCCGCAGCTGGTCTGCACCGAGCCGGAGAAGAAGACGGTCTGGGTGGGGCGGTAGTCGGCGCCGAGCACCCCGGTCCAGTAGTCCTGGATCGACTCGATGTCGGCGACGACGGCGCACTCGACCGAGTCGTTGGCGTCGGCCCCGGTGCGGCACCGCTCCTCGAGCCGGCCGTTGTCGGCGGTCTGGCCCGGCCCGAGCCCCGAGAGCCCGCCGACGCCTGCGCCGGTGCCGTCGCCACCGCCGCCCAGGAGCTGGAAGAGGACCAGCACGACGATGCCGACCACCCCCAGCC
>NZ_SSXC01000048.1 GCF_021699055.1 Blastococcus sp. MG754426
TGAAGCGCCCCAGGTTTCGTGCCGCTCTCATACGGGCTGCTCCTGCGGGATGAGGGCAGCGTAGTGGGCCTCCTCGGCCTCGTTCGGGGTGATCATTCCGAGGGTGCCGTGCAGACGTCGGTTGTTCCACCAGTCGACCCAGCCGGCAGTGGCGTACTCCACGTCGGAGACGGCCTTGTAGGGCCCGGCGTGGAAGACGGTGGTGCGGACGCACTCGGTCTTGAACAGGCCGATCACGCTCTCCATCAGCGCGTTGTCGTAGGCATCGCCGACCGAGCCGATCGAGGGCGCGATGCCTTCCAGGGCCAGGTGCTCGGTGAACCGCAGCGCGGTGTACTGACTGCCGGCGTCGCTGTGACTGATCAACTGGCCCGGCTCGACGGCCCGGTCCTCGCGGGAGCGCTGCCAGATCGCCATCCGCAGCGGCGTCATCACCAGGTCGGTCGTCTTCGTCGTGGCCGCGTGCCAGGCCACGATCTTCTGCGCGAAGACGTCGGCGATGAACGCAACGTAGGCGAACCCGGCCCAGGTACGCACATAGGTGAAGTCCGACACCCAGACCCGGTTGGGCGCCGGCGCGGTGAAGTTCCGATCCAGCAGGTCACCGGCCCGGGTCCCGTCCTTGCCCGGCACCGTCGTGCGCAGCGTCTTGCCCCGGCGCACCCCGGCCAGCCCGAGGGTGCGCATCGCCCGGTCCACCGCGCCGGCGCTGGCTTGCGGCAGGGCAGTGCGGCGCAGGTGGGCGGTCATCTTCCGCCGCCCGTACAGCCCCTCGGGGGCCAGCCGGCGCACGCCGTCCGGACTGGTGGCCCAGGCGGCATCGCGCACCGCGTCCTGCACCTGGGCGTCGGTGACGATGCGGTCGGCGACCGGCCGGGATGGCCGTCTCCACTCTCGGTAGGTCCGCGCGGCGACCTGACAGCCCTGCTCACGCAGGACTCGGCAGATCGACTCGACCGCACGGCCTTGAGCCACTTGATCGGCGATGAACGCCATAATCAGCGGTTGCGGGGGTCGAGCTCCCCGGCGAAGAAAACCGTCGCCGCCTTGAGGATCTCGTTGTCCTCGCGCAGCCGCCGGTTCTCGGCCTTGAGTCGCTTGATCTCCGCTGACTCCTCCGACGTGGTCCCCGGCCGGGCCCCGTCGTCGATCTCGGCCTGGGCCACCCAGCGGCGCACCGACTCCCGGGCCACCCCCAGCTGGCGGGCCACCGCCACCGCCGCGGCCGTGGTCGAGGAGTACTCGCCCCGGTGCTCACGCACCAGCCGCACCGCCGTTGGGCTGGCTGACGACCGTGAACAGCGGTGCGGGTGCCGAGTCGCCGATCCGCACCGCGGAGATCTGGACGCCGAAGAAGCGGGTGCCTTCCTGCGTGTGGGTGTTGAGCCAGTCGAGTGCGGCCCGGTGCTCCTGCCTGAACTCCGGTGCCACCCAGACGATGTTGCTCACCTCATCCACACCAGCGGCGTAGGTGAGCAGCTGCCCGAGGTGGCTGTGGTCCGTCTTCTGGAGCTGGTTCTCGACGATCACGGTCTCGCCCGTGCTGATGTCGTGGCCCAGCAGATCCAGGTAGAAGTCGCCGATCGGGTGCTCGTTCACGGTGAGCTCGAGGTCCATGCCGAGGGCGTCACCGAGCCGATCGGCGTTCTCCAGCAACCACGGGGTGAAGACGTACGCCTCGTGGGACCAGACCTCGGTCACCGGGACCGTCTCGAGCTTCCCCAGCAGCGGCACGTGGGTCACCGTGCGAACCTCAGCAATCAATTCAGAACAAGAGCGCCGGATCCTGCATCGGAGATGTTCGATGGAGCATCTCTCGATGGGGAGGGCCCGCACAGTCGTTGGGCGGCAGCCACGATGGCGGCGCGCAGGTCGGAGCGCTTCAACAGGTCGAGAGGTACCCCGGGCCGCTTCTTGAACTCGGCTCGGGTGATGGCATCGGTCGCCAGCGGGAGGCCCGCGGCCGAGAGATCTTCCAGGAAGCGACCCAGAGCTTCGGGGTCGGCTCCGCGCGCCCACTGGAAGTTGCACGAGAGCGATGTGGGGAACCCGCAGTACACGCTGAACGGAGCGATCTCGGCTCCGGAGGCTGCGGTGCCCCAGAGCGAGTAGCTCGGGTAGGTGCCCGAGCCGCCGTGTCGGACACGGAAGCCGTGAGTCGCAAGGTCGTCGACAAACGACACGACCGCGTCCGCAAGTCCAGGATCGCGCTCCCGCAACCAGGCATCGACGTCCGTGTGGTTCCACCGGACGGTGCTGGCTGTGCTGCGGCGCGCGTTCTTGTCTTCGGCTGACTCCGAGCCGTACACGGTCGGGATGAGGATCTCGGTGTCGCTGTGCACGGCGTGGCGAAGCTCGATGGCCAGCAGGCGCATCCCCGCTGTGGTGTGCGTGTTGAGGTAGCGGACGATTCGTCGGAGATCCGTACTGATCGAGTCGACCGCCAGCACCAACGTGAAGACGCCGGCTTCGAGATTCATCTCGAAGGCGCGGCGTGCGTCATCCGGTTGGCCGTCGAAGAGAACGTCGAGGGACGGACCGCCGCGCGACTGCCACAGTTCCTCGAACATCTTCGGAGTGAGCTCAGCGAGACGTGCTGCGTAATCGAGGAT
Organism: Blastococcus sp. MG754426; assembly: GCF_021699055.1. GTDB lineage: Bacteria > Actinomycetota > Actinomycetes > Mycobacteriales > Geodermatophilaceae > Blastococcus. The sequence goes on from NZ_SSXC01000048.1 coordinate 2,613, forward strand.
CTGCCCGACGATGGTCCGGCGGATGTCCGCGTCAGTCGCCAGCTTGCATTCGACGATGGTGATGGTGCCGTCGCTGTCGATGACGACGAGGTCGGCCCGACCCACGCTGGTAACCAGTTCGCGGACCGCGATCGCCTCGGAGCTGATGCCTTCGATGAGGCTCGGCTGCTCGCACAGGATCTGCTGCAGTTCAGCTTCGTTGACGTACCCGTAGCTGTTGGGCTCGGTCCACCTACCACCGTGGTCCCGGACGCGGATCTCGACAGCGCTGCGCGGTGAAGCCACGGTGGCACTGTCGCACGGCTCTGAGACGACGCTGGCGAGGTTGACCGGAGGCGCGCCGGTCGTGGCGGCCGTCGAGGAGCTGTCGACGCTGCGGACGTCCTGCCCGGACCGTCCCGCCGACGGACCACATGTGCAGGGCTTGTCGACGCCGCAGAGCTGGGGCGATGACGGCCATGAACGGCGATCCGTCCCTGGCAGCAACGGCACATTGCGCGCTGGTTCGACGGCTCTCATTGGCGTGTCCGCGACACCCGGGCTCGTATCCATGACAGTCGAGGGGTGATCCGAACTCCGATCGAGCTCTCCCGGTTGCTGTCCATCGTCGACGACCCGCGGGCGACCGAAGACCTCCGCAAGTACTTCCAGCCCACGCGCGCCCCGGGGACGATGCCGCGCTACTCCGGCAGTCGCTTCGAGTTCTTGGCGGGTGGCGGCGACCGGCCCGAGACGGCTGATCGGATCACTGTCGACGATCTCGTGGCGGTGACCCTCCTGTCGGTCGACGTGCCCGGTGACGTGGCGCTGCAGCTGCTGGAAGGCGACCTAGGGCGCGACATCAGCCGGCATCTTCAGCGCATCCCCACCGACGTGGCGATCAGCGATCGCACTGCCGCCCAGCACTTCGCCAGTCACTCGCACGCAAGGGTTGCTTGGGATCTGCTGGAGGAGCCGCACGGCATGGGCTGGGTGATTACAGGCAAGTTGCTGGCCCGGAAGCGGCCCCAGCTGCTCCCGGTGTACGACCGGGTGGTCCGTTGTGCCTTCGGGCGGCCCGACGGGTTGTGGAATTGGCTGCTTGCGATGTTCGCGGATGACGGCGCCCGGCTGACCGACCGTCTTGAGGCGGCACGTGACGCGGCAGGTGTGTCGCCCGAGGTGTCTGCGCTCCGGGTGCTGGACGTGATTTTCTGGATGCGCCACCGACCCGTTCATCTGACGAATGGGTGCGCCGGTCTGGTCTGAAGGTTCGCGGCTTGACCGCAGCAGCTTGAGATGTTCAGCCGGGCCAGCCGAGGAGGTGGTGGGCGTGCCGCCCGGCGAACCACCGACCGGTCGTCCTGGACCGCCGGTAGGCGCCGAGATAGCCCACCGGCTTCACGGTGACGTGGACCTGCCAGGACCGGCCGTCGGGACGCTGCGGCAGCTCGTTGCCCCAGCGAGCCAGACGGGCGTACCAGCCGGCGTAGGTGTCCAGCACGAGGCTGGCTTCCCGCTGACCGCTCGTGGGCGAGGGGTGCAGCAAGGTCCCGGTGACTCCGTGGTCGTCGAGTCCCGGACCAAGAAGGTGGTCGAGGACGTGGCCCAGGTGCAGTGGGTCAGCGCCGCCGCCGAGCGTGCGATGCCACTCCGGCAGGACCCGCACCGGCTCGGTCGCCGCTGGTGTTGCCACAACGGATCCTGTCCGCTTGGCGATCTCGCGCGCGTGCATTCTTGGGCATGGGGACGTCTGCGCCCAGGCGGTCAGAGCGAGTGCGTGCTCTCCCCACCAGCGGTCCAGAAGCATCAATTGGGGGGTGTCTGTCGGGCGTCCGGCGGCGAGCCAGCGCTGCACACCGAGGTCGGGCTGCGTCCAGCCGAGGACCCCGTAGGTCAGCGTGGTGAGCGGTGCCCAGAAGGCGATCGCCTCGGCCAATGGGTCCGAGCGCCCGCCGGGCTGCCACGGTGCGGGCGGTGGCGACCAAGGGCCGTCCGGGTCGTTGAGCGCCTGGATTAGTGTCGGAAGTCCCCAGATCCACGGTCCACTGTCGCCGATCAATCTGGGCGAAACGGGATCAGGCCCCCAGGACATACGTGCCTCCCTCAGGCTGCTTGTTGCCTTCCGCGGTCATCAGGGCGCTGACGGCGCAGCCCAGCGCGTCGGAGATCGAGTGACCGGGCAGCCGGTTCGCGACCACGTCGCGGACGCTCGTGTAGTACCAGAGCAGCTCGTCGCGGCTCGCGTTGAACGTCGTCCAGAAGTCCTGCCCGTACCGGCGGACGTCGGCGGCGATGCAGAGCCCGTTGTGCGTCTTGTCCGCCGCCGTGACGAGCAGCGCGTCGAGCGGCTTGGCGCCGAGACCGGCCACGTACGGGCGCTTTCGCGCGGCCCACGTCCCGCTCCGGTTGCCGTCGGCGTGCAGGCCGTCCGAGCAGGCCCGGACGATGTCAGCTACCGCGCCTCCGAACCGCGACCGGATCTCGGCCAGCACGGCGCCGCCCTGGCCGGCGGGCGCGTCCTCCACGGCGTCGTGCAGCAGCGCGGCGATCGCCTGGTCCTCGGTGCCGCCGTGCTCGAGCACCAGCGCGCTGACACTCATCAGGTGCGTCATGTAGGGCACACGCGAGCCCTTGCGCAGCTGCTCGCGGTGGTGCCGCGACGCGTAGAGCAGGGCCTCGTCGAAGCGCTCGCTCAACGGCCCGCTCCCCATCGCGCGGCGGTCATCCAAGGTCGTGGTCATTCAGTTCTTCCCCGTCTTGATGGCGGCGACGACCGCCTCGACGTCGGCCGGCTCTGTCGTCGTCCGCGAGGCCGCGCGCATGGCGGCCCACTGGCTGTACTCGTCGTCGCCCTTGGCGTCCCAGCCGGGCTCCCACGCCCAGTAACGGACGACGTTCACGGTTTGAGCTTCAGGTGCGCGGGTGACCGTGGCACAGTCCTCGCCACCGAGCCGCAGTTCCAGCGTCTCTTCCTGCGGTGCGGTGGTCGACCGGGTCAGCGAACTGTGCACGACGCTGGGAGCGGCACCGAGCACGGCGAGCAGCAGCGGGTCGGAGCCCACCCGGTCACCGCTGGCGCCGAACCACTGCAGCCGCACGTGGGTGGTCCCGTCGCGCACCTCCTGCGACAGCACCCGGTACTGCCCGCCGGTGACCAGCTCCTGCTCGTCGTCCTTGATGCTTGAGTGCTGCCACGCCGGGACAGCGGGGAAGTCGCCCACCAGTTCGAACAGGAACCGCGTGCCGAAGCCGGCGGCGACGTCGGGGGAGAGGGAGACGCCCCAGAGCGGCATGTTGATGCGTCCGGTCGCCAGGCGTTTCTCGATCTGGGGGTCCTCGTTGGGCTTGGACTTGATCCCCCGACCGGCGAACGTGCCGGCGGGTACCCCGACGGCGGTGGACCAGCCGTTCGCGTCCCGGTGTGGTGCATCGTTGACCGCCCGCAGCAGTGCGAGGCCGGCCGCCAGCACCTCGGGCGTCGTCCGTGCCTGCTCGTCGTAGTCGGTGATGAACCCCGCGTGGAAGTAGTGGCGCACGCCGCTGAGCACGCGAGCCGCGGCGCGCACCGGCGACGAGCCCACGTTCTTACCGCCCTGCCACAACCTGCACGCCTCGGCGAGGGCGTCGTCCGGCACCGGCGGCTGGACGACGGGGCGGTGCCACGCCAGGTTCCTGGCCTGGAGCACTTCGAGCACCCGCACCGCGGCCGACACCTCGCGGACGACCAACTCGACCGCCTCGTCGGTGGTGGTCGCCCGAGCCGCCGTCGTGCCCTGCGCGCCGACTGAGGTGAAGCCGTCGTCGGGAGCCGGGAGGTGCACGGCGCCGTCGTCCTGCAGGTCGACCCACTGGTTGTAGTAGGTGGACGGGTGCTTGCTGCTGATCATCACCTGCAGTGGGTGCAGCGCCGCCTGTTCGACGCGGATGGCGACGTCCTCGTCATCCCAGGCAGCGACGGACTCGGCCACTCGGCGGCGCACCTCGTCGTACTGCACGCCGCTCATCCGCAGACCGGGCATGCGCCGGCGGGGGACAGCGCATACCAGTGCTCCGGGCAGATCTGAGGCGCCTTTTCCGACTGCTTGGCGTGCCCGCCTAGCGTTGAAGCCGGCCCCGCGGCCTTCCACGTCACGGCTTCGACAGCTAGGTCCATGACAGCTGTGGCGTGGTTCGCCAGCAGTTCGTCGCTGAGCTGGAGGTACGTCGTCGGGCCCTTCTCCTCCTGCTTGGCCCCAGGGAACCGGGCGACGACCTCTGCGGCGCGCTCGGGCGGTAAGCCGATCGAGATCCGGTTGCGGTGGGCGTACACAGCGATAGCGCCGGACAGCGACGGGCGCAGGCTGACGTAGGTGCCGGTGCGATCGGACTCTATGGCGGTCCGGGCCGCCAGAGCTTCGGCCAGGCTCCGGACCGGGGGAGTGGCGGCCAGGTCGTCCAGGTGCGCCTGCAGGGTGCTCATTGCGAACCTCCGTCGTCGTGGGACCGCGCGGAGAGGCGCTGCAGCGCGGTGGTGAAGCTGTCGTTCCAGAGGCCGAGGTGCGGCCAGCGCTCGGCGACGTGCGCCGTCGCCTCCTCGACCGACATCCCCTTTTCCCGCACCAGCCAGCCGCGCAGCACCAGGCCGGTGCGCGAGGCGCCGCCGTGGCAGTGCACCAGGAGCCGGTGTCCCTCCGCCTGCAGTGCCTTCATGTCGTCCAGGACGTCGGCGAGCATGACGTCGAGGTCGGCGTTGTGGTCGTTGTCGGCGATGTAGGCCATCCGGTGCACCGGGTGCGGGAACGGCTCGCCCAGCCGGCACAGCGAGATGACGGCGAAGTCTCCGTCGCTGTAGCGCGCGCCGTCGAGGTTGCCGGCCCAGATGCCGGGCAGGACCTCCGTCGGCCCGATGCGGGGGATCACCCCGGGGTCGTAGTTCTGTTGCACCCCACCGTCGAGCGTGGCCGCGAGCTGCTGCAGGTCGGCCAGCCGCCAGACCTTGTCGCCGTGGCCGGGTACCCGACCGTGCACCACTGACGCCCAACGACTCGGAATGGCGCCCATCCCGAAGACCGCCCCGGCCAGCCCGCCGGCGACGCACGCCACCGTGTCGGTGTCGCCACCTAAATCGATGGCCAGCCGCAGCGCCTCGGCGAAGTCGCGGCCGTTCCGCAGCGCCCACACCGCCTGCCCGAGCGTCGGCCACACCGCGCCGTTGGACTCCGTGGCCCGGTCCGGCGTCCAGTCCGGGGCGAGCACGGTCGCCCACCGCTCCTGGTGCTCGTCGGCGACCGCCTCCAGCGCCGAGGGGATCGCCGCAAGCGGGTCGCCGCCGTCGAGGGCCGCGCGCATCAGCTCGTGGAAGATCGCGCACCCTTCGCCGGTGGACGGGTCGCCATGGGTCAGCGCGGAGATCCGCCGCGCGGCGTCCATCGTCGCCTCGCGTCCGTCGCGCGAGAACCGGATCGCAGCTGGCGTCGTCCGCATCAGCGAGCCGTTGCCCGCAGCGCGGCCGGTCCGATGGAAGTGCTCTGTGGCGGCGACGTCCCACGGCCGGTTGGAGTCGAGGACGGTGCGGGTCTGGATGCCGACGTCCTTCGGATCCGCCGCTGCCCAGGCGCGGAAGCGGTCGAAGAGGTCCGCCTCGTCCAGGTTGCCGAGGTCGGCCAGGGACGATGCTACGAGCAGCGCCATCTGCGTGTCGTCGGTGAACTCGCCCGGCTCCCACGGGCCGCTGCCGCACATCTCGGTGCGGGCGCCGCGGGCGGGGGAGGGGAAGCGCGCCGAAAACCGGCCGGGCGGGCCGAACTCGAACGGGGCACCGAGGGCGTCGCCGACGGCCGAGCCGACCAGCGCGCCGGCGACGCGGTGGGAGCGGTGCATGGGCGTGGTCATGGACTCTCCTCCGTACGAGTTAGCGCATCCACGCGCTAACCCCAAGTTAGACGAGACCTGCGCTAACGTCAACGACGTGTACCGCGACAGCTCCGGCAGGGCGCTGACCGACTACCCCCAGCCGTCGGTCGCCGTCGACACCGCCGTCCTCACCGTGCCGGACGAGGACACGCGGCTGTTCGTTCTGCTGGTCCGACGCTCGGTAGAGGGCGAAGGGTCGGAGTGGTTGCTGCCCGGCACCTTCCTGCATGAGATGGAGACGCTCGCGAGGGCGGTCGGGCGATCGCTGCGCGAGAAGGCCGGGCTGACGCCGGACGTCACCCCTCGCCAACTGCACGTGTTCGACCACCCCGACCGCGACTGGCGGGGCCGGGTCCTCTCCGTGGCGCACGTGGCTGCGTTGCCGTGGCGGGAGATCGAGCCGGTGCTGGCGACGGGTGGGGGAGCAGTGTGCGTGCGCCCGGTGGACGAGGTCCGGGGGCTGCCTTTCGACCACGACGAGATCGTGGGCCGAGCGGTTGCCGACATGCGCCGGCAGTACCTCGAGCGCCCCGACCCGGACGGCTTGCTCGACGAGCCGTTCACGATCCGCGACCTGCACCGCCTGCACGAGGCCGTGGAAGGCGGGCTGGGGTTCTCCCCGGACACCTTCCGCCGGGCCATGCTCCCGCGGCTGAAGGAGACGAGGCGCCGATCCGAGGGCACCGTCGGCAAGCCGGCGCAGCTCTACGTCCGCCGCTGACCTGCGCGAGTTTGTCGGACGTGCGTGCGACAGTGCGTCGCCGCCCCTCACGCTGCGCAGCAGGTGGGGCGTCTCTCGTCGTCCAGTCAACAGAAAGCACCGTGCGCATCGGCACCTACAACCTCCGGCTCTGCCCGACGTCCTCCTCCGCACGCGGGCAGGCGATCGCCGACTGGATGAAGAGCCAGGACGTCGATGTCTGGCTGCTCACCGAGGTGCATCGGGACTGGACGCCGGGTGACGGGCGCTTCGTCGTCGCACCTGAGCGGGGGATCGCGCCGGCGGAGAAGCGGTGGTCTGGTGTTGAGACGCGCCTGCCGCTGGGTGACCTGCGGACGTCGGGCGACCCCTCCCACGCGGGGGAGGAGGGGCTGACGCTCGCCCGGCTGGAGCTGGACAGGGCGTCGTCCGTCCTGGTGGCGTGTTCGGTGCTGCCGTGGAAGGGAGCCGGCCCGTACTGGCCGGGACTCCCATCCGGTCAGGCGGCGGAGTTCCGCCATGTCCTCGACCACCACGTCGCCCGCATCTCGGCCGAACGCCTCGAGGGAGAGCCGCTCGTCTGGGGCGGGGACTTCAACCAGCAGCTGACTCCGCCGTACTGGTTCACCACAGCTGAGGGCGCCGAGGCCCTGCGAGCCGCGTTCGACGAGCTGGGGCTCGTGCCGCTGACCGAGCGTGCCGAGCACCTGAACGGCACTTCGCACGCCATCGACCACCTGGCCGTCAGTCGTGACCTCCTGGCCGGCGAGCAGATCGCTTCGGTGCACCGCCCGGAGTACGACGGCGGACACCTGAGCGACCACGCCGCCTACACGGCGGAGGTCGGCGTCCACGGGGGAACGTCCGTGAGCGCGGCGAGCGAGCCGCTGTACCGCACCGCAACCGGTGGGCGCCTGCACATCCGGAGCTGCCCGCACCTCAGCGACTCGCAGGTGCTCGAGGCGACGGTCACCGACGGCGAGATGTGCGCCTGGTGCGACAAGGAACTTCGCGGCGAGGGCCGGCGCTATTTCAGCTCGCTCGCCGACGCCTTGCCCGAGTTCGGTGCCCCGCGGGGCAACTGGCCGCTGATCACCCAGCACCTGGCCGGGGTCGATCACGATCAGGTGTGGATCGTCGCGAGTGGGACCTACATCGCCCTGGGCCGCAACGGTCGCGCCGTGGCGTGGTCGGGCAAGACCTACGTCAACCCGTCCGCCGACGAGCTCATCGAACTGCCGGACTACCGGGACGTCACGGGCAGGAGCGCCGCCGCCGTCCACGACACCTGGGGCGAGTTGTGCCCGGTCCACTTCATCCAGCGGCCGCGCAGCGGACGCTGCGAGAGCTGCGACGACTGAGGAGCCCGTAGCCGTCCGGCCGACGGCGATCAGCTCATGCGGGTGCTCGGAGTCAGGTACCTGCGCTGGAAGGAGCGGATCCAGTCCGCGGAGGTGACGGCAGCCATCACCGCCGTCAACTCTTCCAGGGTCCGGCGCTCGTAGGTGAGCGCATCCCTCAGGAGACTCCGGTAGCGGACGTCGACGGCGTTGACCGCCTCGTTGATCGCCGGAGCGAGCAGCACGAACCGGGATCGGGCAACCGGTCCGTCGCCTCTGGTCATCGACAACGCCAGCAGGTGGTCGAACCAGATCTGGCGCAGGGGGAGCGCCCGCAACGCAGGCTCATCCGGATCGCGGAAGACACCGGAAGCTGCTGCCACCGCCGAGTAGCGAGGGCTGTCCGGCGACCCCGGGTCCTGCGACAGGTCTTCGTGGTACTTGACCTCGATGCCCACGCACGTCGCGGTTCCTGTCCTGTCGCGGCAGAGCCATGCCACGTCGAAGGCTGAGCGGTTGCCGAGAAACTGCGGGTCGGCACGCCCGGGTGACCACTCGAACCGGATGGACTCCACCGACTCGATCAGATCTGGCCACAGGGCCCGACCGACGACCGCGGCCAGGTCGAGGTCCTGCTGGAGCTCGGCGAATAGGTTGAACGCCAGGGGCTGCGACGACAGCATGTTGTCGTAGATGCGGGGTGCGCTGATCAACGCGCCAGGGTCTTCCCTCGCCGCCGCCACCGCGCGGGCGACTGCCGGGGTCAGGAAGTTGTTGGTCGTGTCGCCGGCGGGGAGCCGGGAGCCGAGACGTCGCTGACCGGCCAAACCCGCCGGCTGACCGAGCTGCTCCCGCCACTTCGCCTGACGAAGTCGCAGCTCGGACTGCCACGGGGCATCCTTCGCCACGAGGACGTCCGCGGCCTTGAGCACTTCTCTGCTGGGGAACATCCGGTCAGCGTGCCGCGTCGCAGGTCGGCCTGCAGCCTTCCCGAAAGGCGTATCGGAGATCTCGCGGGCGACGTGCTCGCCGTGTCAGGGGTCGCAGTCCAAGGTCGCGCCGCGCACCGCACTCGACCCGGGAGTCCGTGAAGCCAGCGATCGCGGTCGTCGCCCGATCGGGTGCTGCCTCGGCCGAGGGCCCTCATCAGGTGCGGCGCTGTCAGGGGTGCATCACCATCGGGCGCAGGCAGAGAGGGAACGGCCGAGGTCGCGTCACGGACACGAGCTCCGCCGACTCATGGCGGCGCAGGGTTCCCCTCGGGACGCCGGTCGGTCGCCGGACGTGCGAGCCGCGGCCGCTACTCGAACGCTACTTCGTAGGTGGCCCGGTACTTCAGCGTGCTCGTGCTGGCGCTGAGGGCGCTCGCGCCCACGGTCAGGAATTTCGGCACCTTGAGTTGTGCCGCCGCCTGCAACTGGCGCGACGATTCACGGGACAGGTCGACGGTGTACTTCCGGGAGTGCAGCTGGTTGCTGGAAGCTCGCGCGTCCACCAGGGAACGCATCTGGGGCTCGGACGTGAGTCGGTGCTTCTCCAGAAGTGCTTCGGCTGCCTCGATGTCTGTCGCGCCACCGACGTAACGGTCGTCCAGCCTCATCGAAGCGGCGAGTGCCTCGGCGGTCTTCTTCTCGACGTGGCCCTTACCGGTGACCCCGCGAGCGGATCCCGTGAGGTCGACCCGGGCCTCGCCCTTGTCGCTCTGCGTCTCCACCACCTCGAGGTGGACGTGCCGTGCGCCCAGGAGCTGGCACAGTTTCGTGAAGATCAGGTGCTTGCGTTCGGCCGCGCGTTGCTGCGCTTCGTCAGCGGTTTCGTAGCTGTCCGGGTCATATGGCATCTGAACCAGGACGTTGCCTGCCACCAGCAGCCCCGCGTGGTCGAGGCCGGCGATCAGCGGGTCCTGCAGCTGCTCGTCCGTCGGCGAGTCCGACACCAGCCAGAGTCCGGGCGTACGGAGCAGTTCTGCCCCATCGTCGTCGTAGCTGCACCGGTCGAGACCGGCCCGGTTCAGCACCATGACGAGCTTGCGAGCGCCCTCGCGCGGCGTGGTCATCGCTCGATCCTTCCCATGGGCTGTCCGGGTGCGCGAGGGGAGAGACACCCCTGCCGCCCGGCGGCGACGAGGCCTCGCAGGCGAAGGCCGAGGTCCGCTGGCGGAGGAAGGAGCGCGACGCCGTGATCGGCGATATTCTCCCGGATGGCGGTGAGCCGGTCCTCGGCCTCCCCGGAGCTCACCGAACCAAGCACGAGGCTGGCCAGCACCTGCCGGCCGTGCGAGTCCGTGTAGTTCGCTCGCCGAACCTCCATGACGACGTCGTGCAGACCCTGCAGGCCATCGAGGACGTAGAGGGCGGTGCCGTCGGACCAGCCGTAACGGCGGCCGTCGACCGTGACGTTCGAGAGCGCCCGGACCAAGTCCTGGCGCTCAGCGTCCTCCTCGACGGAGAGGGCGACGCCATTGAGCAGGAAAAGCGTGTCGGCTTCCTCGTCGGCCTGTACCCACGCGCCTTCGAGGAGGCTCATGCCAGCTTCGCGTTCAGTGCGGTGAGGAGACGGGCGGTGACATCCGCGCAACCTTCGTCGTCGGCGAGCGAGCCGGCGATCACGGTGCAACTCGGGCCCAGTTCCCGGACAGCCGCGCGGACCGCCGGTGCCGTACGCGCTACCCGTTCGGCGTCCGCGGCCAGCTCTAATCCGATGCCCTGGCGGAACGGCTCGTGGCAGTCCATGTGTGTCACCACGAGAGCGGTGTGGCAGTCGTCCTTGAGCTCGCCGAGTTGCTTCCAGTCGCGCAGTTGCCCGGCGTCGCGGCGTACTCGAGCCATGTAGGCCTCATCGGCTGCTTCGGCGTAGCTGACGAGGTACACGAGGAAGTCGGCGACGACCGCCTGGTCGTGCCATGCCCGGATCGCCTCCGGTTCGCCGCTCGCGTCCAGGACGACCTTGACCTTGAGCTTCAACCCGGCGAGCGCCAGATCCGCTGTCGGTTCGATGCGCTGGATCCCGCCGGTGGCCACCAGCTCCTCTGGGACGACTCCGTGCGCCAGGTACTCCGACAGCGTGGTCTTGCCGCTGACGACGGGACCCATGATGAGGAACGTCTTCTTGGGCAGCCCTGGCCACAGAGTGGCGACTGCTGTAGCAGCCGCGCCCAGGACGCCGAGGCCTGCCAGGGCAGCGGCTATCGCGATCAGAGGGAGAGGCACTGCGGCAGGTTATAGGCGCCGGGCGACGCATCCGGGACGACACCGCCATCTCGCCCCGTAGGGTGGGCGTCGCCGGCGTGCCCGTCCAAGTGAGCGAGGCGGCTGTCCGAAAGCTGGCCGAACATCTGCGAGGCGTGGTTGCAGCGCACCGCACCGCACCGGGCCGGCGATCGCGAGCATCCGGCCGCCTCAGTCTGCGTAGAGACGCTCGAGCGGGGAGCTCGTGACTCCGTCAGCGGGCCTGCACGAGCAGCGGCTGGGCGACCTCGCCGATCGAACCGCGTTCGTCCGACAGTTCGCCGTGGCACAGCCCGATGCCGTCGGCGGCGATCCGCGTGCGGCAAGCCAGGTGTACCCACTCGCCGTCCGGCTCGCGGGTCAGGTGGGTGGTCATGCCCGGCGGGATGGACCACCAGCTGTCGATGGGCAGCTCCACGGAGATGCCGTTGGCGGCGTCGGCGGCGATGAGCGCGCGGTCGAGGCCGGTGAGCGGCAGGCCGGCGACCAGCGGGACGCGCACCCGGGTCCAGACGTCGGCCGGCCCGGGCTCCTCCGGCGACCCGGCGGTGTAGCGCCAGTCGATGGCCTGCCCGAAGCCCCAGTCGGGAAGGCCGAACAGGACCTGCGGCGAGGAGTCGGGCACGGCCGGAGGCGGGCTGAGCTCGGTGACCACCGGCGGGGTGGGCCCGGTGGCGAGCGACCAGACGCGGGCGACGGCGACCGTGCGGCCGTCGACGGTCATGACCGCCTCGGTCAGGTCGATCCGTCGTCCCGGGCGGACGGGGGACACCTCGACGGCGAGCTCGCGGCGGGGGATGGCGCCGAAGAAGTCGACGCTGATCCGTGCCGGACGGGTGGGCGTCCCCGTCGCCCGGGCGGCGTCGGTGGCGAGGTGGGCCAGCAGCGCGGACGGCGGTCCACCGTGCTGGGCGCTGTGGTCCCAGGGGCTCTCGGTCGCCCGGGTGGGCGCGAACCGGTTGTCGCCCAGCGGCAGGTAGAAGGCCTCGATCTCCATGCCCGGCAGTGTGGCGGAGGCGGTTCCAGGGGGACCGGGCGGACGTGCCGTCGCCTGATCGGGTGGCGCTGCGGCGGATGCCTGGGCGGGCGCCCGGTTGCTGTCGGTGGCGCCTGTCATGGTCCGCCCTGCCGTCACGGGGACGGTGCGGACCAGGGAGTGGCATGGGCGGATCAGTCGGTGTGCAGGCGGGGCGGGTGTGCCCCGGGTGCGGGCGGGAGGACTCTGTCCCTCTCGTCTACGGGCTGCCGGGAGGTGACCTCTTCGAGCAGGCGGAGCACGGGCAGGTCGCGCTCGGTGGCTGCCTGGTGATGGACGAGCAGCCGGCCTTCGTCTGCCGCAGCTGCGACCTGGCGTGGGGGAGCGAGTCCGATCCCACCGCCGACGAGGCCGAGCTGGCCGGCCTGCTCGACGTGGAGCACCCCGTGCTCATCCGAGCACTGGGTACCGGGTGGCGGCGCGAGGACGCGGCCGACGGTCAGGACGGCGTGCGGTGGTTCGTCAGCGGCGAGCCAGCGCAGCTCGCTATCGGCGTCCAGGGGCCGTGGTTCGTCCTGGCTCGGCCGCTCACCTCCTGGGGTCAGCACCGTCCCGGTCCGCTGATGGGTGAAGAGCCGCGGCTGACCCGCGACGACGTCCTGCACCAGCCGCACCTCGTCGCCGAGATGGCCGAGGCCATCGCCTCCCACCGGCGCCGGTCCTTCCGCTGGTGCCGCACCTGCCGCCGGTCCACCGCGCCGGAAGCGTTCGTCACCGCAGAGGGGTCCTGCGCGACCTGCGTCCAGACCTTCATCGATCCCTGATCCCCGCCTGTCGCCAGGGCCTCGCCCGTCGGGAGTAGGCAGCCCGGCGTCGGCCTCCTCCGGGCCGGCGGAGGTTCCGATGGGAGGACGTCAGGCCAGCGGCGAGCGCGGGGGATCGACAGTGCGGAACGGTGCAGGACCGGGCCGGGTGCCGTCCGGTCTCCGGACGTCGCCCACCGGCCGGGTGCCGCAGTGGGTGCTCGACGAGGCGAGCGGTCGGGCATCCACCCCGGAGCCCTGGCGCTCCTGGTCACCCGCTTCGTCGTCCATGCGACCGGCTCGGCGTCGCGGCCGCCGTCTGGCCTACCTGGTCGCCGTCCTGGCGGGGGCGGGAGTCCTCTGCGCCGTGGTGCTCGACCCCCGCGGGCTCGGAGGGGTGGTCGGCGACGCCAGGCCGGCGAACTGGCCGACGCCTGGCTTCGAGGCTGCTGATGCGCCGCTCGGTACACCCGTGCCGGCACCGAGTCCCGGTGGCACCCACCTCTTCCTCGGGGTGCAGGACGACGGCGAGCGACCCGTGGCTTACGACCCCTGCCGACCGGTCCACTACGTCATCCGCCCCGACCATGCGCCGCCCGGGGGAGACGCGCTGGTCCACGAGGCCTTCGCCCGGGTCTCCGACGTCACCGGTCTGCAGTTCGTCTTCGACGGCGCCACCGACGAGTCGGCGTGGGAGGACCGCCCGAGCTTCCAGCCCGACCGCTACGGGGACCGCTGGGTGCCCGTGCTCGTGTCGTGGCAGACCGAAGCCGAGAACCCGGAGCTGGCCGGCCGTGTCGCCGGGCTCGCCGGCAGCGCCATCGTCGAGCCGCCCGGCGGCCCGCGGGTGTTCGTCACCGGCGTCGTCGGACTCGACGCGGCCGCTTTCGGAGACATGCTCGCCGATCCGGCTGGGGTCGCGGGTGCGCGTGCCGTCGTCCTCCACGAGCTCGCCCACCTCGTCGGACTCGCACACGTCGCGGACCCCGGGCAGCTGATGTACCCGACGACCAGCACGGTGCTCGACTTCAACGCCGGTGACCTGACCGGCCTGTCCCAGCTCGGGGGAGGGGAGTGCGTCCCGAACGTGTGAGCGGACTGCTGGGGCAGCGTCGGACGGATACGGATGGGTTCTGCGGGGAGAAACTCGGCGTCCGGTTGGACGGACATGTCGGTGTGGCATGTCACGCTGCCGGGACGATCCAACCCAGCCAGCCACGGGGGCACGGCATGACGACGTCCGCGGTGCGCGCATGACGGCGCGCGTCTTCCCGAGCAGTCCGGTCTTCGAGTCGCACGCCGAGCGGCTCTTCGCCGAGGCGCTGCGCGACCAGCTGCCCGACGACGCCGTCATGGTCTGCGGCCAGCGGTTCAGCGACCGACGGGAGGACCGCGAGGCCGACGTCATCGTCGCCTGGCCGGGCTTCGGGATCGCCGTCGTTGAGGTCAAGGGCGGCAGCGTCCACCTCCGCGGAGGTGAGTGGCGGCAGGTCGGCGGCGGGCTCGACAAGCAGATCCGCCCCGTCGAGCAGGCGCTGCGCTGCAAGTACCTCCTGCGCGACTACCTGCGTCGGGACCGCCGCTGGACCGCCGGCGACCCGCGGATGGTCCACCTGGTCGCCCTGCCGGCGACAACGCTGCCGGACGACTTCGCCGCCCCCGACGCACCCCGCTGGATGGTGCTGGACAAGACGGACCTGCCGCAGGCCGCGGCCCGGGTGGCGAGCGCGCTGCGGCAGTGCGAGAGCGACGTCGAGCCGCCGACGGCCGAGGACGTCGAGGCGTTCGTCGACTGCCTGGCCGGGGTCGGCATCCCGCAGCAGGACCTGCTCGCGACGTTGCACGAGCGCGAGGCCGAGTGCGACCTGCTCACCCGCGATCAGGCGCGCGTCCTCGACTGGCTGCGCTCCAACCGGCGGGTCGAGGTGCGCGGCGGGGCCGGCTCGGGGAAGACCTGGCTCGCGCTGGAGAAGGCCCGCCGGCTGACGCTCGAGGGGGAGCGGGTCGCGGTGATGTGCTACTCCCGCGGCCTGGCCGAGTACCTCCGCCGCCGGGTCGAGACGTGGAAGCCGAAGGAGCGCCCGGCCTACGTCGGAACGTTCCACGGGCTGGGCATCGACTGGGGCGTCACCCCGGGATCGGACGACGACAGCGGCTACTGGGAGGAGTACCTCCCCGAGCGCATGGTAAAGCTCGCCGGCGCGCTGTCCGTGGCCGACCGCTTCGACGCGATCGTCATCGACGAGGCGCAGGACTTCGCCGAGAGCTGGTGGCCGGCCGTCCTGGCCGCGCTGCGCACTCCGGAGGGCGGCTGCCTCTACGTGTTCGCCGACGAGGGGCAGCGGGTCTTCGCGCGCCAGGGCCGCCCACCGGTCGCGCTGACCCCCTTCGACCTGGACGAGAACCTGCGCAACACCAAGCAGATCGCGGGCACGTTCGGCAGCCTGACCACCAGCCAGATGCGCTACCGCGGTGGCGACGGCGTCCCGGTGCGCTTCGTCCAGTGCGACACCGACGACGCCATCGGCGCGGCGGACGACGAGGCGGCCGCGCTCCTGGACGCCGGGTGGCCGGCCGAGTCGGTGGCGCTGCTGACCACCTACCGGCGGCACCCCGTCCAGGCGGAGCGCCAGACCGCCGGGCAGGACGCCTACTGGGACTCCTTCTGGGCCGACGACGACCTGTTCTACGGGCACGTGCTCGGCTTCAAGGGGCTGGAGCGGCCGGCGGTCGTCCTTGCGGTCAACGGCTTCCGGGACGAGGAGCGCGCCCGCGAGATGCTGTACGTCGGGCTGTCCCGCGCCCGCGACCTGCTCGTGGTCTGCGGCGACCTGGAGCTGATCCGGCGGGTGGGCGGCCCGGCCGTCGCCCAGCGGCTCGCGCAGTCCGCCGGCTCGGCGCCGACCGGCTGAGGGGGAGCCATGGAGTTCGTTCTCGAGGGTGTCCCGTACTCGCTGGACGCGGAGGCCGTGCGGACGGCGCTGCGCGAGGCCGCTCCTGACGACCTCCGCACGCACTGGGTCGACGTCGACGGAACGCGCTGGCCGCCGAAGCAGGTCCTCGCCCTGGCCGCCGGGGTGGACCGGTCGGCGTTCACGTCCCACCGGGCGCTGGACGTCCTCGGCCGGCTCGGCTTCCGGACCAGTCCGTGGAGGGGTGGCCCGCCCGGATCCGAGGCGACGCCGACGACGCCGGCACAGGCTCCGCCTCTCGCGCGGCCGGGGAGGCCCGTCGGCGTCTCTGCGATGGCCGATCCAGGCGCCGACGTCGTCCTCGTCGGCTGCTCCGGCTCCAAGGCGACCGGCCCGGCGCCCGCGGCCGAGCTCTTCACCGGGGCCGCGTTCCGGAAGGCGCGAGATCTCGCCGTCCGGTCCGGCCGACCCTGGTACGTCCTCAGCGCCAAGTTCGGCCTTCTCCACCCCGAGGAGGTCGTCGCGCCCTACGACGTCTACCTGCCGAAGCAGTCCGCCCGGTACCGCAGCGCCTGGGCCGAGTGGGTGGTGGCACAGCTCGGTGAACAGCACGACCTCCACGGCCTGACCGTGGAGGCGCACGCGGGCAGCGCCTACTGCGAGCCCCTCGTCGGCCCGCTCGCCCGGGCGGGTGGAACGCTGGTCCAGCCGCTCGCCGGGCTGCGGCAGGGAGAGCGACTGGCCTGGTACGGCGGCCCGGCACAGCACCCCGACGAACCCCTGCCCGCCGCTCCCGGCGTCCCGGACGTGGCCTGGCTGCTGGACGAGGGCAACGCCGTGCCTCCGGGCGAGTTCCTCGCCGCCGGCCGGGCGGCGTCCGACCAGCCGGGGCTCTACAGCTGGTGGGCCGACGCGCAGGGCGCCGAGGAGATCTCCGCCGGGCTCGGTCACCGCGTGCCACCCGGGCTGATCTACGCCGGCCGGGCGGGTGGCATCCGCCCGAACGGCGTCAGCTCGACCAACACGCTCTGGGGCCGGGTGGCCACCATGCACCTGGGCGGCAACCGCAACTTCTCGACATTCCGCCTGACGCTGGCCGCCTGCCTGTCCCGCCCCGGCGACCAGCTGATCGCCGAGGACAAGCTCACGGCCTGGATGCACACGCACCTGCGCGTGGCGACGCTGCCGCTGCCCGCGGACCAGGTGACGGCGGGCGAGGCGCGCCTCCTGGAGCTCACCGACGCCCCGCTGAACCTGCGCGACGTCCCACGGACGCCGTCGCGGAAGGCGTTGAGCGCCCTTCGTTCGGCGATCAGGGGCCGATAGGCACGAGCCCCGGGCAATGCGCGGTCACGGCGGTGCGCACTTCGCCACCCCGCTCCGGATGAACGCGGAACATGGCAAGTGCAACGCTCAGGCAGCGCCTTCGTCCTGCCACCGGGCCCATTCGGCAGTGGCCTTGCCGGCCGTGACGGCGTGCTCCCACTTCCTGCTCGCCTGGAGCCACAGCAGGATGTCGTGCAGTCTCAGCCGGGTCAGGGCGACGTCCTCCGCGCCGTCCACCAGCCGGGCGAAGGCTTCCTCGATGGCGTCGAACTGCTCCCTGTTCGCAGTGAGCTCCCGGTGGACGACGCCCCACAGGCTGACGTCGTCGTCGGTGTGCTCCCGCAGGCGCGGGGCGGTCACGTTGTCGGTGAGCGGGAACAGCTCCGGCCGCTTGTGGTGCAGCAGCTTGTGCGTGAGGGCGGTCTTGATCCCCGTGGTCGCCGCGCACTCGCGCCAGGCGTCGGCCAGCGCCGCTCCCGTGGTCCCCGGCGGGGGAGTGCGTCCCACCTCGACCTCGTCGAGGTCCCAGAACGACCGGCCTTCCGCACGGTGGATCGCCGTCCGGACGTGCGGCCATGCCCGGTCGGCTGCGTGCTTCAACGCCGTGATCGCGTTCTGGTCCATCTTCCCGTTGATGCCGTCCACCACGAGGACATCCAGCCACGCGAACTCGTCGTCGTCCGATGGCGGCACGCAGTCGTAGACCCGGTAGGCGTAAGCCCGCACGCTGACGGTGATCCCCTCCGGGTGGCTGGGCGTCCAGGCGATCCGCAGGTGGCGCTGGGCTCGCGCGTACCCCAGGACGGCGGCCAGCGCCTCGCCCCACTCGATGGGGTCGGCGGCCACGCTCGGCAGCCGGAACGACGTCTCCATGTGTCTCCCCCGTTCGCAGGCCGTCCGCGACGCCCCGGGGCACGGTTGCGGCGAGCAGCGACAACATCGCGAGCTGCGCGTGAGCGGCCTGTGCCCGGGACCGGTGACGATGCTCCTGGGACTCGTGCAACCCCGGGGATGAAACGCCACGCATACGGATTCGGGTGGGGTCGTTCCGTCGCTGGCGCATGACACGGTCCGTCGGTCATCGCTCGACCGCGCTGCCGGAACCTCGGCACGACGGCGGTCGGCCACGCACGATCACGGGGAACCACATGTCGCAGCCTCCGTACGGACCGCCTCCTCAGGGGCCGGACCACCACGGCTACCCGCAGTACGTCCAGCCCGCCTACGGCGCGGGGCAGGCGCCGCCCCCTCCGCCGGGTGCCTGGTCCCCGGGCCAGCCGCCGTACCCGCCGCACGGCGGAGTGCCCACGACACGGACTCCGCTGTACAAGCGACCCTGGGTCATGGTGCTCGCCGGGGTCGTCGTGGTGGGCGCGATCGGCTCGGCGCTCGGTGGGGACGACGGGGAGGCGTCGACCGCCGCGGCTGCGACGACGACGGTCACCGCGACCGTCCCCGCCGAGCCCGAGCCCGAGCCCGAGCCCGAGACCCCGGTGGCGGTCGCTCCCGCGCCGGAGACCGCGGCACCCCCGACGGAGACGGTGCCGGCTGCTCCCGTCGTCGACTTCACGATGCCCGACTTCGTCGGCATGGACCTGCAGTCGGCGCAGAACCTGCTGCAGACGAACAACGTCTGGCTCAGCCTCTCGCACGACCTGCTGGGAAGCCGCAACCAGATGGTCGACTCGAACTGGCTCGTCTGCGATCAGAACATCCCCGCGGGCCAGCGGGTCACGGGTGAGGTCGAGGGTCACATCGACTTCGGCGTCGTGAAGCGCGGGGAGTTCTGTCCCTGATCGATCCGGTGGTCCCGTCGCCACGGCGGCCGGTGAGCCGAGAGCTCACCGGCCGCCGCGGTCTGACGGAGCGCGGCGTCGTCCTCGTCCCCTTCGCTTCGAGGGCCGCGCTGCTGTACTCGGCGGACGAGCTGGAGCTGCGCCGCTTGTCGGATGCTCATCCGGACCAGCTGATGCGATAGTGATGCGAGTGCTGTTAATCTGCATGCATGCCGGTGTCCATGACGATCCGCGACGTCCCCGACGACGCCAGGGATGAGTTGGCGGCGCGAGCGGCCCGAGCCGGCCAGTCGCTGCAGGAGTACCTGCGTGGGCAGCTGGTGGCGCTCGCGCGGCGGCCCAGCCCCGAGGCCCTGTGGGACCGTGTGCAGCACCGGGTCATGGCAACCGGAAGCCGGCTGTCCGGTGACGCGATCCTCGACCTGCGCGACGCCGACCGCAGGTGACCATCGTGGTCGACGCCTCGACCGTCGTCGCCGCGCTGGTCGACGGCGGACGGGATGGCTCGTGGGCGCGCGGAGGGCTGCGGAACGAGGACCTCGCGGCGCCGCACCACCTGTATGTCGAGGTGTCGAACGTCCTCCGGCGAGCCGTCCTCGCCGGCCGACTCGGCGCGGACGTGGGCGCGCTGGCGCACCGCGACCTCGTCGAGCTGCCGGTAGCCAGCTTCCCGTTCGAGCCGCTGGCCGACCGTGTCTGGGAACTGCACCCTGGGGTCACCGCGTACGACGCCGCTTACGTGGCGCTGGCCGAGGCACTCGACGCGCCGCTGTGGACCCTCGACCGGCGCCTCGCCGCCGCGCCTGGTCCGCGGTGCTCTTTCCAACTGCCCCAGCCGTGACGAGAGCCGGCTGACCACGGTGATGCGGCCACGGACAGCTGGTACGTCTCCGGAAGCTCGGGGCGCCTCGCTGCGGGCATCACAGCCATGGCCGCGGGCGGAGGGAACTCGTCGAGCGATACCTGCGTGGTGAGCCGAAGTCGTCGAGCCCGACCCGGGCCGACGGTCGACCTGCTCCGGCGCCGTCCCCCGACGGCCTTCGCTCCGGGCATGTGCGCCTTCCGGGCGGCTCGGTCCACTCCCGGGGAGTTTCGCGCCTGTGCGCGGGCTCCGTCGTGGGTCTGGCCCACCGTGCCGATAGACAGAGGGCAGGACGTCACCGAGTCAGGAAGCTCCTCGTTGCCAAGGACCACCGCACCGCGGCCCCGACCCCGGCCGACGACCGGGCGCGGGGCCGCGACGTGTCCCCGACCCAAGAAGAGTTCCGGTGCGCGAACAGCGGCGGCCAAGAAGGCGGCGGGAGGTCGTCGCCGTTCCGGGCCCCGCCGCGGCCGGCTCGTTCTGCTCGCGGTGCTCGTGGTCGCCGGCCTCGTCGTCTGGCCAGTGGTCAAGCCGCGCGTGGCGGCCCTGCCGTTCCTCGACTCGGTGTTCGCCGGCACGTCGTCGTCCGGACCCACCTGGCCGCTGACCGGCGTCCCGGCCGACACCGTTACCGACCGCCCGGCGCTCGCCGTGAAGATCGAGAACTCCGCCGCCGCCCGCCCGCAGACCGGGCTCAACGCGGCGGACATGGTGTGGGAGCAGGTCGTCGAGGGCGGGATCACCCGGTTCGTCGCCGTCTACCACTCCACCCTCCCGCCCGAGATCGGCCCCGTGCGGTCGATCCGGCCGATGGACGCCGCGATCGCCGCCCCGCTCGGCGGGCTGCTGGCGTTCTCCGGCGGCGTGCCGCCCTACATCGCCGCCGCCGAGAACGCCGGCCTGCAGGTGCTCCGCCAGGACTCCGGCGCCGACGGCTTCTTCCGGACGACGGCCCGCTCGGCTCCGCACAACGTCCACGCGACGCCGCAGACCCTCCTCGACCAGGCCGACGCCGACCACCGCTCCTCACCCGGCGAGCAGTTCGACCACGCCGCACCGGGGGAGCAGCCCACCGCCGTCGCCGCGGGCCGGCCGACCACCACGCTGGACCTCGCGCTGTCGGGCATCAGCATCCCCCGCTGGACCTGGAGCGCCACCGACGGCCGGTGGCTCCGCGCCGAGGGCAGCACCCCGGCGATCCAGGCGGACGGCGCGCGGATCGGTGCCGCCAACGTCGTCGTCCTGCGCGTCGACGTCGTCCAGACCGAGGCCCGCGACCCGGCCGGCAACCCCGTCCCGGAGACGGTCCTGACCGGCACCGGGCGGGCTCTCGTCGCCTCCGGCGGGCACACCGCCGAGGCGACCTGGTCCAAGCCGGGCGTCGGCGACCGGGTGGAGCTGACCGACGCCGACGGCGACCCCGTGATCCTGGCGCCCGGGACCACCTGGGTCGAGCTGGTTCCCATCTCCGGCGCGGTCGCCACCGGCTGAGCGGGCAGCCGGAAGGGGTCAGTCCCCGGGGACGACGACGGCGCGGCCGCGGATCGTGCCCTCGTGCAGCTTCCGGTAGGCCTCGGGCGCCTGGTCGAGCGTGTACCGCTCCACCTCGACGTGGATCGCACCCGCCCGCGCCAGGTCGAGCACCTCCATCAGCTCGGACCGCCGGCCCCAGTACGGCGCTCGCACCGAGGCGCCCATCGGCGTCGAGAAGAAGCCGGTCGGCAGCAGCCCGCCACCGATGCCGACGATCTGGACGACGCCGTCGAGCGCGACCGACTGCCGGGCGATCTCCAGCGTCGGCGGCGCCCCGACCATGTCGAACACCACCTGCGCGCCCACCCCGCGGGTCAGCGCCCGGATCTCCGCGACGGCGGAGTAATCGGACTGCAGCACGTGGTGCGCACCCACCTCGCGGGCGAGCTCCAGCTTCTGCTGGCTGATGTCCAGCGCGATCACCGTGGCGCCGGTGACCGCCCGCAGGATCTGGATGCCCACGTGCCCCAGGCCGCCGGCGCCGATCACCACGGCGGTGCTCCCGGCGGGCAGCGCACCCAGCGACGAGACGATCGCGTGGTACGGCGTCAGCCCGGCGTCGGTCAGCGACACCGTGGCCACCGGGTCGAGGTCGCCGAGCGGGACCAGGTGCCGGACGTCGTCGACGAGCATGTACTCGGCCAGTGCGCCGGGGGAGCCCAGCCCGGGCGGCTGGATGCCCAGCCCGGCCGCCCGCGGGCAGTAGTTCTCCGCGCCGCGCGCGCAGGCGTGGCACAGCCCGCAGCCCCACGGCCCGTACACCGCCACCGGCTCGCCGACCTCCACGCCGGTCACCCCGGAACCCAGCGCGTCGACGACGCCGGCGCCCTCGTGCCCGAGCGTCAGCGGCAGCCCGTAGACGTACTGCTCTTCCGGCAGGCCCATGACGAACGCGTCCGAGTGGCACAGCCCCGCGGCGGTGACCCGCAGCCGGACCTGCCCCGGGCCGGGCTCCGGCGTCGGGACCTCGACCACCTCGGGTTCGCCGCCGATGGTCCGGTACTGCACCGCGCGCATGCCTGCTCCTCCGTGCCGGGGACGTCGTCCCCCGGACGCTAGGGCGGAACCGCGGTGGGCGGCAGGTCGTCGTGTCCCGCGGTCAGGGGCGGAAGTCCCTGGTCTGACGAGCTCAGGCGCAGAGCAGGTCGAGCGCCACCTGCCCGTCACGGCTGGCCTCGTCGGGGAGGAGCAGCCAGGGCGCCGCCGTCGGGTCCGCGAGGTGCCGCTGCAGGTGCAGCAGCCGTTTGCGGTCGCTCCCCGAGGAGGCGCGCTCCTCGAACGGGTCGACGCACGCGAGCAGCACGGCCGCGTCGGCCAGGTGCCGGTCACGATCCCGGCCGTCGGTGCGGTGCGCCGCGGCCTTGAGGACCAGCGCCCCGAAGACGTCGGGCACGCTGATCGTCGTCGTCCCCGTGCCGGTGATGCGCAGCTCGGCCAGCACCGTCCGTCGCAGCGCCTGCGTGCCGCCCGCCACCCGCACCAGGTCGTAGCCGCGGAAGCGCGGCAGCGCCCTGGGCGGCACGTGGTCGGCCGCGACGACGTCGACGACGGCGCCGTCCCGGACGAACCGGTGCGCGGTGCCCGCACGGGGGTCCATGCTCGGCGCCAGCCGGTACCCGAGCTCCCCGAGCGAGCGCGCCACCTGGGCCGGGCGGCCGCGCCCGTTCTCCACGTGCAGCAGGACGTCGACGTCGTCGGTCGGCCGCACCACCGGCAGCCCCGCGACCGCGGCGTGCAGCTGCACCATCAACCCGCCGATCAGTGTCCAGGCGTCGGCCGGCACCACCTCGGCCAGCTCCGCCACGTCCGGCCACGGCCGGGCCCACCCGCCCGCCGGCGTCGGCGGCCGCAGCACCTCAGGCATGCAGCACCTCAGCCACGCAGCTGCCCGAGCGCGCGGTCGAGGATGCGGTGGCCGGCCGACCGCTCCCGGGGGTCGGTGGAGGCGGCCAGGTCCAGCCCGGCCAGCACCTGCCGCCGTCCGCGCGCCAGCTCCTCGACGACGTCCATCGGCATGCCCGTCACCCGGAGCGTGACGCCGCCCGTCGGATCGGCGTCCAGCCGGTAGCGCCGCACGAGACCGCCGGCGACGGACTCGGCGACGTACCCGTCGCACCGGTCCGGCGCCGCGCTCAACCCGCCGATGCCCCCGGCAGCCCCCGAGGCGACCACCTCGCGGGTCAGCCGGCCGAGCGCCCGCGGGTGGGCCCGGTAGCGGTGCACCGACGCCCGGTTGCGGGTCCGCGCGGAGAGTTCGTCGGCGGCCGAGCCAGCGAGCGCCGACCGGAGCCGCGACCGCTGCGCCTGCCCGAGCCACCCGGCCGGCCGCCCCTCCAGCAGCGCCACGGCGGCCCAGGCCGTCGGCTCCTCCCAGGCGCGCACCCGGCTGCCCCGCCGCTGCGCCACCCACTGGGCCACGGAGTCCGCGTCGACGCGGTCGGGGCCGATCGCCAGCAGGTCGCCCCCGGAGACAAGGCGCTGCACGTGCCGGACGGAGACGCCCATCCGGTCGGCGGCCTGCTCGGTGGTCATCAGGGGCATACGGACAATGTCGTCAGAACGACGCTATCGGTCAAGCGGAAACGCGGGGCACGGGCGGTCACCGGTGATCCGATGCGAGCATGAGCTCCATGGCGGCCGACCGGACGGAGCTCGTCGCGCGCTACCTGCGCGGGGAGACTGACGTCGTCGCGGCCCGCGACGCCGCCAGCGTCGTCCTGCTCCGCGACGGGGCGACCGGCCCGGAGGTCTACCTGCTGCGGCGCCGCCCGACCATGGCCTTCGCCCCGGGCATGCACGTCTACCCGGGCGGCTCGGTCGACCCGCGCGACCGCGAGGCCGCCGACCACTGGGCCGGCCCACCGCCGGCCGAGTGGGCCGCGGCCTTCTCCTGCGCCCCCGGGCTGGCGACCGCGCTCGTCGCGGCGGCGGTCCGCGAGACGTTCGAGGAGTCCGGCGTCCTGCTCGCCGCGCACCGGGACGGCACCCCGGTCACCGACACCACCGGCGACGACTGGGAGCGCGACCGGCTGGCCCTCATCGAGGGCACGCTGGCGCTCAGCGACTTCCTGGCCGCGCGATCGCTGCTGCTGCGCGCCGACCTGCTCCGCCCCTGGGCGCACTGGATCACGCCGGAGTGGTCGGCCCGCCGGTTCGACACCCGGTTCTTCCTCGCCGCGCTCCCGGCCGGTCAGCGCACCCGCGACGTCGGCGGCGAGGCCGACCGCGTGACCTGGCTGCCGGTCGCCGAGGCGTTCGCGAGCTTCCGCGACGGGTCGCTCACGATGATGAACGCGACCGCCTCGAGCCTCCGTGACCTCTCCGCCCACCCGGACGTGGCGTCCGCCATGGCGGCGCCGCGGCGCATCCGGCCGGTCATGACCCGTCCGGTGCTCGCCGGCGGCCGGGTCGAGTACGTCTACGACGGCGACGACGGCCCGGCCCCGCTCTCCGCGCTGGTCGAGCCGTTCGGGGCGCGGGACATCGACCCGACCGCCATCAGCTGACCCGGCGCACAACCGGGCGCCCCCACGCGGCCTTTTGTGCACAGAGCGCACCGCGGGGCGTTATGTGCACAAAAGGCCCTCAGGCGGAGACGTCCTCGTGGGTGTTCACCCCGGGGATCCGCCGCACCGACCCCCAGCCGAACCGCGCCCACACCACCAGCAGCCCGGCCCCGACCAGGGAGCCCAGCGAGTCGCGCACCAGGTCGCCGTTGGTGTCGTCGTTGTCGATCGACAGGTCCGTGCCCAGCCACGCGTCGGAGCGCCACTCGTACACCTCCCACAGCGCGCCGATCGAGATGCCCAGCGCGGCGGTGACGACGGCGATCCCGATGTAGTGCGGCAGGTGCGTCTCGTCGCGCGGGTCGGGCACCACCTCGGCCCGCGCCAGCGCGATGTAGACCACCGGCGCGGTGAGCATGGGCAGCGTGAAGTGCACCAGGTCGTCGAAGGCCAGCCACTCGTCGTAGAGCCCGAGCACCTCGCCGAACCCCTGCAGCGCCATCGCCACGGTCAGCGACAGGTCGTAGGGCCGCGGCAGGTTCAGCAGCCGCGCGACCAGCGTGATGCCGAAGAAGAACGCCAGCAGCGCCGCCGCACCCCAGTCGCCGGCCACCGCGTGGACGACGGCCCCGCCCAGGATCACCAGCCGCAGGACGTCGATGCCGTCCCGGATCACCGGCGTCCAGTCGCCCAGCAGCAGGGTGCGCGTGTCCACCGGGGTGACCTACCACGGGCTCGCCGGGACAACCCACCGCCGGACCCTGGTGCATCGCGGAGACCGGGCCTACCGTTTCGGCAGCGGGGGCCGTCCGACGCCACCGGAGATCCCATGCCCGTCCCGCTGATCCTCGCCGTCGACGACGATCCCGCCCGGCTCGCGACCGTGGAGCGGGAGCTGCGCACCCGGTACGAGCCCGACTACCGGGTCTCCTGCCTGCGCACCCCGGCTGCCGCGCTCGCCGCCCTCGAGCAGCTCGCCGCCGACGGGGAGGACGTCGCCCTGGTCCTCGCCGCCGACGAGCTCGCGGGCGCCCCGGGCGCGGACCTCCTCGGCGAGGTGCCCGGGCTGTTCCGGCACGCCCAGCGCGCCCTGCTCGTCGACTGGGCCAGCGTCGGGGTGGCCGAGGCCGGCGACGCGATCTTCGAGGCGATCGCCGGCGGCCGGATCGACCACTACGTCGTCCGGCCCGCCCCGCCGCCCGACGAGCAGTTCCACCAGGCGCTGTCGACGTTCCTCCTCGCCTGGGCGGAGGAGCGCCGCCGCGCCCCGCACACCATCGACGTGGTGGGGGAGTCGTGGTCGGGCCGGGCGTTCGAGCTGCGCGAGGTGCTCGGCCGCTGCGCCATGCCGCACCGCTTCTGCCTGGCCGGGTCCGACCAGGGCCGCGCCCTCCTCGGCGACGCGCCCGCGCGCAAGCTCCCGGTCCTCGTCATGCCCACCGGCGCCGTCATGGAGGACCCGAGCGACGTCGAGATCGCCCGCTCCGCCGGCACCGTCATCGAGCCGACCGGGGAGCACTACGACCTGGTGATCGTCGGCTGCGGGCCGGCCGGCCTCTCCGCCGGTGTGTACGGCGCCTCGGAGGGGCTGCGCACCGTGGTCATCGACTCGGGCAGCATCGGCGGCCAGGCGACGTCGAGCTCCTCGATCCGCAACTACCTCGGCTTCCCGCGGGGCGTCACCGGGGCCGACCTCGCCCGCCGCGCCTACCAGCAGGCGTGGGTGTTCGGCGCCCGGTTCGCCTTCATGCAGCAGGTCACCGACCTCACCGCGGACGGCGAGGGCGTCGTCGTCCGGCTGCACACCGGCGGGGTGGTCGTCGCCGGGGCCGTCGTCCTGGCGACCGGTGCCGCCTACCGCCGGCTCGACGTCCCGTCGCTGGAGGCGCTGCACGGCGCGGGCGTCTTCTACGGCGCCGCCGCCTCGGAGGCGCCGCTGGTCGCCGGCAGGGAGGTGTTCATCGTCGGCGGCGCCAACTCCGCCGGGCAGGCCGCGATCCACCTCGCCGGCTGGGCCGACCGGGTCACCCTCGTCGTCCGCGCGGGCAGCCTCGAGGCGGGCATGTCGCACTACCTCGTCCACCAGGTCGAGGAGACGGCGAACATCGAGGTGCGCACCGGCACCGAGGTCGTCGACGGCGGGGGTGAGGGCTGGCTGGACCACCTCGTCCTGCGCGACCGGGCGACCGGCGCCGAGGAGAAGGTGGACGCCTACGCGCTGTTCCTCATGATCGGCGCCCAGCCGCACACCGCGTGGCTGCCGCCGGACCTCGAGCGGGACCCGGCCGGCTTCGTCGTCACCGGCACGGAGCTGAGCGAGGCCGGCGTCGACGCCCTCGGCCGGCGCCCCCTGCCGCTGGAGACGAGCATCCCCGGCGTGCTCGCGGCCGGCGACGTCCGGCACGGGTCGGTGAAGCGGGTCGCCTCCGCCGTCGGCGAGGGCGGGATCGCCATCCAGTACGTGCACCGCCTGCTCAAGGTCTGACCCGAGGGGCTGTCGGCGCCCCTGGCTAGGGTCGGCGACCGTGCCCCAGGTCGACGCCGGTCAGCCGCTGTCCCGAGCCGCCCGCCTCGCCGCCACCGCGCTGGCGAAGCGGTGGCGGCTGCCCCGGGCGCTCGGCCCGGCGCGGGTGCTGCGCGACGTCGCCGTCCCGATGCGCGACGGCGCCTCGCTGCGCGCCGACGTCCACCTCCCGCCCACCGTCGGCCCGCACCCCACCGTGCTGCTGCGCTCCCCGTACGGTCGCGGCCCGCAGTTCGCCGTGACCATGGCCGTGCCCTACGCCGAGCGCGGCTACGCCGTCGTGCTGCAGAGCGTCCGCGGCACCTTCGGCTCCGGCGGCGACTTCGCGCCCGTCGTCAACGAGGAGCACGACGGGCAGGACACCGTCGCCTGGCTGCGCGACCAGCCCTGGTTCGACGGGCGGCTGGCGACGCTGGGCCCGAGCTACCTCGGCTACACCCAGTGGGCGCTGGCCCTCGACCCGCCGCCGGAGCTCAAGGCGATGGTGCTGCACATCGGCCCGCACGACCTCGCCCAGGCCGGGCTGGTCGACGGCGCGTTCCAGCTCACCAACCTCGCCATCTGGACCGAGCTCGTCGCCCACCAGGAGCGGTTCGGTGCCATCCGCGGCACCGCCCGGCTGATGACGGCGGAGCGGCGGCTGGCCCCGCACCTGCACCGGCTGCCGCTGCAGGGTCTGGCCGAGCGGTTCGGCGGCAACCCGGCGCCGTGGTTCGACGAGTGGCTGGCCCACCCCGACCTCGCCGACCCGTACTGGGACCGCTACCGCGCCACCCCGGCGGTCCACTCGAGCACCGTCCCGACGCTGCTCGTCGGCGGCTGGCAGGACTGGTTCCTCGAGCAGACGCTCCACCAGTACGCCGTGCTGCGCGACCGCGGCGTCGACGTCGGCCTCACCGTCGGCCCGTGGGCGCACCTCACCATCGACGCCGCCGTGACGACGCCGGAGAGCCTCGCCTGGCTGAACACCCACCTGCCGGTCGAGGGCACGCAACCGATCCGGCGCCCCGACCGGGTCCGCGTCCACGTCACCGGGGTGCGCACCTGGCGCGGGATGGACGACTGGCCGCCGCCCACCACCGACCGCACCTGGTACCTCGCCGGGAGCGGCGCGCTGCGCGACGACCCGCCCGCGGAACCGGACGCGACCAGCTTCCGCCACGACCCCGTGGACCCGACGCCGTCGGTCGGCGGCCGGGTGCTCGCCCGCAGCGCCGGCCGGCGCGACAACCGCCGGCTCGAGGCGCGCGACGACGTCCGCACCTTCACCACCGCGCCGCTGACGCAGCCGGTCGAGCTGCTCGGCGGCGCCACGGTCCGGCTGTGCCTGACCTCGGACAACCCGTACGCCGACGTCTTCGTGCGGCTCTGCGACGTGGACCCCCGCGGCCGCTCGGTCAACGTGACCGACCGCCTGGTCCGGCTCGACCCGGCCGAGGGCGAGGAGCCGGTCGTGGGCGAGCGGCTGGTCGAGACGACGCTGCCCGACACAGCGCACCGATTCCTCGCCGGGCACCGCCTGCGCCTGCAGGTCTCCGGCGGCGCCCACCCCCGGTACGCCCGCAACCTCGGCACCGGCGAGCCGCCCGGCCAGGGCACCCATGGGGTGCCGGTGACCCACCGGATCGGGCACGGCGGGGCGTCGGCGTCGTCGGTCACGCTGCCGCTGGGCTGAGCCCCGGACACCCCGGCCGCCCCACTCGTCACAGCCGACCTGCACCTTCGACGGAGGTCCCGCGAACCGTCGGACCCCGCTCGTAGGCTGGCCCAAACCCTCCACGGAAGGACATGGTGTGGGCAAGCACCTGCTCGACGAGACGGCCGAATTCACGATGCCCCGCCCGGGGCGGCACGCCGCTCCGGACACGGCCGAGCTCGAGGCCACCCAGCGGTTCGACGCGGGCCTGCGGCAACCGCGCCCCGGCGTCCCCAACCCGCAGTTCGGCAAGGACGCCGAGCAGCGCTGAGCGCCGCGCCGGGAGCCCCGTGGGGGCTCCCGGCGTGCGACGCCCTCAGGCCGTGCCCTCCGCCGCGATCAGGTCGGTGACCTCCTGCGGCGGCGTCGAGCAGTCGTCGCCCGAGGGCTCCTGCTCCGAGGCCAGCCCCGTGACGCCGGCGTCCTCGACCGGGGTGAAGCCCAGCCGGTCGAGGTGGCGGGGCACCCGCGCCTGCGCGTTCAGCACGTGCGAGCGGGACAGCCAGCCCAGGCCGTCGTCGACCTGGAAGTCCATCCCGCCGCCGGGCGCCCGCTGCACGTGCCCGGGCGAGGGCAGCAGGCCCACGAGCATCACCGCCTCGTCGGCCGACAGCTCGGCGGGCGGGGAGTCGAAGTAGTACCAGCCGGCCGCGCAGACCCCGTAGATCGTCGGGCCGAACTGCGCGTAGTTGACGTACAGCTCCAGCATCCGGCGGTCGTCGACGAACGCCGCGAGCTCCACCGCCAGCGCCGCCTCCAGCCCCTTGCGCCAGGCGCTGAGCTCCTGGTTCAGGAACAGGTTCTTCGCCACCTGCTGCGGGATGGTCGACCCCGACGGGTCCTCCGCGCCGGAGAGGTGCGCCGTCGCGCGGTCCCACAGCGCGTCCCACTCGAAGGCGCCGTCGCGGTAGGGCAGCTGCGCGTCCTCGTGCGCGATCACCGCGGCGAGGAAGTTCCGCGACACGTGCTCGACCGGCACCGACTGCTGGACCGAGCCCGCGGGGTTGGCCGCCATGAACGCCGTCGTCGGCGGGTCCACCCAGCGCAGCGACAGCACGACCAGCGCCTGGACGACGCCCAGCACCGCGAGCACCTTCACGATGCGGCGGACGAGCCCCCGGCGGCGCCGGGGCGCGCGCAGCCGGCGACGGCGACCGCGCTCGGGTCCGGCCGGCGGGGCCGGCGGCGGGACCGGGGCCTGCGGCGGTGGGTACGCCCCGCGCGGCGGCGGGAACGGGCCGCGCTCCGGGGGGAACGGGCCCCGCGGGGGCGGGTAGGACG
>NZ_SSXC01000049.1 GCF_021699055.1 Blastococcus sp. MG754426
GACCAGGGGATCGGTACTGGGAGGTTCGCTGCGCACGACGTCCCCCTCCCCGGTCCGGGCGCCTCCGCCCACGTGTTCTCGGCCGTCGCCCATCGTCCCACGCCGGCCGGGCGGAGCCGGACGTGCGATCGCCCACACGGGTGAGGAGCGGCCCCCGCCGTCAGCCCGCGACGCCGAGCACCAGGTCGACGAGCAGGGGAAGCAGCAGCACGATGAGGATCGCGCCGAGCACGTCGAAGGAGATGCCCGACCGGATCATCTTGGTGATCGGCACGACGCCGGAGCCGTAGACGATCGCGTTCTGCGGCGTCGACACCGGCAGCATGAAGCCGAACGACGCCGCGAACGTCGCCGCCAGCGCCGGCACGAACGGGTTGATCCCCGCGGCCACGGCCACCGGGATGATGATCGGCACGACCACGGCGGCCGACGCCGTGTTCGACGTCGTCTCGCTGATGATGATCGCCAGGATCACCGCGAATACGGTGATCGCGATCATGCTGGTCAGCCCGAGGCCGTCGGCGGAGGCCTGCCCGATCGTCTCGGCGAGCCCGGTGTCGGCCAGCAGCGAGCCGAAGATGATGCCGGTGCCGAAGAGCAGGATCGTGCCCCAGTCGATCGTGGCGGCGTCGCTCCAGTTGAGCGTGAACTCCCGGCGCTTCCAGTCCGTCGGCAGCAGGAACAGCAGCGAGGCACCGAGGACCGCGACGATCCCCTCGTCGAGGCGGTCACCGAGGGTGGCGTACAGCTCGGACTCCGTGCCGGCGGTCAGCGCGATGATGCCGGGGAAGATCCACAGCGCCACGGTGACGCCGAAGGCGATGAGGGTGTTGCGCTCGGCCCCGGAGAAGGGACCGAGCTCGGCCCGCTCCTTCTGCACGTACTCGTGCACGCCCTCGATCCGCTTGATCTCCGGCTTGTTGATCAGCAGCAGCACGAGGACCAGCGCGACGAACATCAGCGCGCAGATCGGCAGCGCCATGAGCATCCAGTCGAGGAAGCCGATCCGCTCGCCGGTGGCCTCCTCGATCAGCCCGCGGCCGATCAGGTTCGGCGGGCTGCCGACCGGGGTGAGCAGGCCGCCGACGCCGGCGCCGTAGGCGAGCATCAGCATCAGCGCGACGCCGACCCGCAGGCGCAGCGGGTCGAAATCGGGCTTCACCAGCTCCTTGTCCTGCAGCAGCTTGGCGATCACCGACAGGATGCCGATCGCGGTGGGCAGCAGCATCGCGACGGTCGCGGTGTTGGAGACGAACGCCGAGAGCAGCGCGGTGATGAACCCGAAGGCGATGATCACCCGCGCGGTCGAGGCACCGACCCACTTGAGCGACAGGATGAACATCGCGAACCGCCGCGCGACCCCGTGCTTGAGCATGGCCGCGGCGAGGATGAAGGCGCCGATGAAGGTGAACACCGTCGTCGACCCGAACGGTGCCAGCGCGTCGTCGGCCGGCACCACCCCGAGCACGGCGATCGCCCCCACCCCGATGAGGCCGCCGACGGGGATGGGGACCGGCTCGGTGATCCACAGGACGATGACGCCGAGCAGCACCGCGGCGAGCAGGTGCTGGTCACGCGGGAGGTCGATCGGCAGCAGCGCGAAGACGAGGGTGACCAGCGGCGCCAGGAAGAGGCCGATCGTGCGGCGGCCCTTCTCGAACCGCTCCTCGGCCGGGCTGAGCTGCTGCTCCCCCAGGCTGCGGTAGGTGGCGCTGCCGCGGAACGCGGCGTCGACGTCGGTCCGCTGCCACCCGGGCCCCCCGTGGGCGGCCGACTGCACCCCACCCTGCTCGCGCTCGGTCGCGGTCACAACGCCTCCCTCGGGGCCGGAAGTCGGCATGACCATAGGCCGGGGTCAGCCGCTCAGCGACCTGGAGAACGCACGACCTCGCGAAGGGTGACGCGCCGCGCCGTCACCGGCCGAAGATGCCCTGGCCGAACGCGCCGTTGGCGGTGATCACGCGCGACAGACCCTTGCCGAGCTCGACCACCCGCGCGGTCTTCCCCGCGCCCAGCTGCAGCCACGGGTCTGCGGCGAGCGCGTCGGTCTGCACCTCGATGCGGGCGCGCAGCTCCTCGCCCTCCTCGGTGAGGCCGGCGTCGTCGAGCAGGCCGCGCTCGGCCAGCGCGGCGCACGCGGCGTCCCACTGCGCGTCGCTCCACCCGCGGGTGGCCTTGGCCGCCGCCACGGTGAACCCGCGGCCGGTCGCGCAGTGGGTGATCAGCGCTTCCAGCCCGGTCAGCCCGGCGTGCACCAGGACGGCGACGTGCCCGTCACCGCGGTGCTCGCGCAGCAGCGTGGCGCCGTGCCACAGCGCCGGCAGCGGCTCCTCCGGCCACGGCAGGTCGGCGTGCCCGGCGAACAGCGGGCGGCCCTCCGCGCTCAGGTCGGCGCAGGCCTCGCGCAGCAGGCCGGCGAGCTCGGCCACCTCGGGCGAGCCGGCGACCTCCTCGCCCAGCAGCCGGGTGAGCGAGGCGCGTGCGGCGTCCAGGCGGGCGGCGACCACCTGCTCGGGCGTGGCCAGCGTCCAGGCCCGCGGGATCATGTGGGCCACCAGCGACGGGGCGAAGTTGTAGAACGTCGCCGTCACCACGCCGGCGCCGACGGCGCCCATGGCGGCGGCCCGGCCGGCGAAGTAGACCATCCGCCCCTTGCGCAGGCCGAGGGCGCCGAGGTGCTCGTCCTGCTCCGGCGCGAAGTACAGCTGCGAGTGGAGCGGGTCGATCGCGCGGTGGGCGCGGCCGACGAGGGCGGGGTCGAAGGCGGGCTCGGGCTGCTCGGCGCTGACCATAGGCGCACCCTAGCCAGCGGCCACCGGCGGGAGTGACAGGGACCACGCCACGCGGGTCCGCACGGTGCTGAAGCCGAGGCTCTCGTACAACCGCAGCGCCCCGGTGACGTTGTCGCTGTCGACGTCGAGGGCGGCCACGCGGCAGTCGTGCGCCGCGGCCGCCCGCAGGCTGCTGCCGATCATCGCCGACGCCAGGCCCCGGCCGCGCGCGCCCGGCAGCACCCCGATCTGGCCGAGCACCACCTCGCGGTAGCCGCGCGCCCGGGTGTCGGCCTCGTACACGTAGCCGAGGACGTAGCCGGCGACGGCGCCGTCGGCGACCGCGAGCACCGAGAGGTCGGGGCGGAAGGCGCGGCTGCCGGTGAACAGCCGCTGCCACGACCCGGCGTCGCGCTCGCTGGAGCCGTGGTGCTCGGTGAACGCCGCGTTGTGCGCGCGCCGCACCTCGTCGTCGCGGTCCCACGAGAACGGCACGACCTCCACGCCCGGGACCTCGCGGCCGTCCGGCAGGTCGGTGAGCCGGCGCTCCATGGTGCGGTACCAGCGCTCGGCCGCGAACCCGCGCCGCTCGACCAGCCGCTCCAGCCGCGGCTGGGTCCCGGGGACGCCCACGACCAGCCGGGCCTCGACCTCCGGGTGCCGCTCGGCGTGCACCTCGGCGCCGCGGGCGTGCTCCCAGCCCAGGAGAGCCGTCCCGATGCCGCGGCCGCGCCGGTCGGGGTGCACCCGGCCGTCGAGGTGGATGCGGTAGGCGTCGCGGAAGGTGGGGCTGGCGGAGACGACCACGTAGGCGACGAGCGCGCCGTCGGCGTCGGTGACGGCGACCCCGTCACGGGCCGCGTCGACCCCCCAGCCGGTCCACTCCTCGGCGACGTCGTCGGCGTCGGGGAACTCCCCGGTGTCGTCGAGCGCCTCCGCCGCGACCAGCAGCCCCGCGACCGCCGGGGCGTCGCCGGGGCGGAGCGGGCGGACGGTCAGGCCGTCGGGCACGGCGGGCAGGGCGGGCACGGGAGCCGAGGGTAGGGAGCCCGCGGGTGCGCGGCGAGCGGTTTTCTACAGCCGCACGAACAGGCAGAAGGGGTGGCCGGCCGGGTCGGTGAAGACCCGGACGTCCTCGTGGGCGTCGGTGTGCCCGCCGACCCGGCGCGCGCCGGCCTCCTCCGCGACGGCCGTGGCGGCGTCGAGGTCGTCGACCTGCAGGTCCAGGTGCAGCTGCATCTGCTGGGCGCCCGGCTCCGGCGGCCACACCGGCGGCACGTGCTCCTCCTCGAGCTGGAAGGACAACCCCGGGCCGCCGTCCTCGGGCCGCAGCGTCGTCCACTGCGGGTCGTCGTCGCGGATCGGCCAGCCGAGCAGGCGCTGGTAGAAGCGGGCCAGCCCCTGCGGGTCCGGGGTGCCGAGGACGGTCGCGGTCAGCCGGGCGGTCGGGATCACGCCTCGATCGTGAACAGCCGGGCCCCGTTGCGCCACAGCACGGCGCGCAGCCACTCCTCCCCCAGCCCGAGCCGGTGCAGCGCCGCGAGCTGGTGGGCGTAGGGGTACGGGATGGACGGGAAGTCGCTGCCGAGCAGCACCTTGTCGCGCAGCGCGCCCAGCCGCGGGAGGTCGGCCCGGTCGAAGGGCATCAGCCGCTCGGTGAAGTCGGTGGCGAACATCGTGGTGTCCAGGTGCACCCGCTCGTACCGCTCGGCCAGGCCGAGGAACTCCCGGTACTCCGGCATGCCGAGGTGGGCGATCACCAGCTGCAGCCGCGGGAACCGCTCGAGCAGGCCGGTCATCGGCGCCGGGCCGGTGTGCTCGCCGGCCAGCGGCCCGGAGCCGCAGTGGATGACCACCGGCGTGCCGGTCTCCTCCAGCCGCGCCCACACGTCGTCGAGCAGCCGGTCCCGCGGGTCGAACGCACCGACCTGCACGTGCACCTTGAACACCCGGGCACCCCGGTCGAGCGCCTCGGCCACGTACCCCGCGACGCCCGGCTCGGGGTAGAAGGTCGCCGACTGCAGCACCTGCGGGCGCCCCGCGGCGAACCCGGCCGACCACTCGTTGAGCCAGGCCGCCATCCCGGGCTTGTGCGGGTAGGGCAGCGTCGGGAAGGCGCGCACGCCCAGCCGCGCCAGGATCGCGAGCCGCTCCTCCTCGGGCAGCCGGTAGGCCACCGGCCACTCCGCGCCGTAGTGGGTGCCGGCCGCCTCGAAGTACTGCCACACCTTGGCCTGCACC
Organism: Blastococcus sp. MG754426; assembly: GCF_021699055.1. GTDB lineage: Bacteria > Actinomycetota > Actinomycetes > Mycobacteriales > Geodermatophilaceae > Blastococcus. The sequence goes on from NZ_SSXC01000049.1 coordinate 5,013, forward strand.
CGCTCGGGCAGGACGTGCACGTGCACGTCGACCAGCCCGGGCAGGCCCAGCTCCCGCCAGTACCGCGGGACGTCGCCGTCGTCGACCGGGGGCTGGACCGCCATCAGAGGGTGACGACGACCTTGCCGCGAACGTGCCCGCCGGCCACGAGCTCGTGCGCCTGGGCGGTCTGCTCCAGCGGGAAGGCCTTGGCGACGGCGACCCGCAGCTGGCCGGCGTCGGCCATGCGGCCCAGCTCCTCGAGGTCGTGCCGCTCCGGGCGCACGAACACGTAGCGCCCGCCCATGCCGTTGACCGAGGGGTCGACGACGCTGGCGATGCGGGAGACGTCGCGCACCTGCCGTGGCGCGTCGGCCAGCGTGTCGCCGCCGTTGAGGTCCAGGACGGCGTCGACGGGCTCGGCGAGCTGCTCGCTGATCGGCCCGGCGGAGTAGTCGAGCACCTCGGCGCAGCCGGCCTCGGTGAGGAAGCCGTGGTTGCGCGGGCTCGCCGTGCCGATGACGTGCGCGCCCAGGGCGACGGCGATCTGCACGGCGAAGAAGCCCACGCCGCCGGCGGCCCGGTGCACGAGCACCCGGTCGCCCTCGCCGACGGAGAGGGCCTCGGTGAGCGACTGGTAGGCGGTCAGCCCGGCCAGCGGCACGCCGCCGGCCTCGGTGAAGGAGAGCGACTGCGGCTTGTGCGCGAGACAGCGCTGCGGGGCGGGCACGAGCTCGGCCGCCGTCCCCCACTGGACGTCGTCCCGGCGCAGGTAGCCGAAGACCTCGTCGCCGGGCTGGAAGTCGACGATCGCGGGGCCGACCGCCTCGACGACCCCGGCGAGATCCCAACCGGGGACGATCGGGAAGTTGTGCGGGAAGAACGCCGCCAGGCCGCCCTCGCGGATGCCGATGTCGACGGGGTTGACGCCCGCGGCGCGGGTGCGCACCAGCACCGTGTCGGGGCCGACGGGCGGCTCGGGCAGGTCGTCCCGCAGGTGCAGCACGTCGACCCCGCCGAACCGGTCGTAGGCGATACCTCTCATGGGCTCACCGTAGGCGGGGCCCGTCAGCGTCGCCGCCCGCCCGTCCCGGGCCCCCGCGGCCCGGCCGGCCACTCGACCACCCAGCGCTCCCCGACCGGCAGCGCGGCCCACCGGCGGGTCGCCTCCCGCACGGCCTCGACGGCGGCCCCGATGCGCTCGCGCGGGACGCCCGAGGCGGCGACCTGGCCCGGCAGCACCTCCTCGCCCCCGGACAGGCGGTGCACCAGGTCGGCGACGGTCTCGGCGCGCTGCACCGCCTCGGTCCGCTCCCGCTTCAGCCGGTCGGACCGCTCGGCGGCGTGCGGCGGCCGGCGGCCCGAGACGTGCCGCATGCTGCCCCACACCACGCCGTCGGCGACGCAGCCCCAGACGCCGTCGCGCAACGGCAGCGCCGTCTCGACGACGGCGTGCACGAGGTCGTGCGGCAGGTCGGCGCCGCCGCCGGCGCCCCGCATGGTGAAGACCACGCCGTCGTCCCGCTCGACCAGCGTCTCGACCGGCCGGCGGTCGGCCATCCGCTGGAAGGTGATCCGCACGGCCCGAGTGTCGCGGGCCGCTCAACCGGTTTTCAGCGACGGCCCTTCACGTAGCGGCCGAACGCCTTCTGGATCTCCCGCCGCGAGTCGCGCTCGGCGAGGTCGTGTCGCTTGTCGTAGGACTTCTTGCCCTTGGCGAGGGCGAGGGTGGCCTTGACCTTGCCGTCCTTGAAGTACAGGTCCAGCGGCACGAGGGTCAGCCCGCCCTCGCGGGTCTTCCCCATCAGCTTGTCGATCTCGGTGCGGTGCATGAGCACCTTGCGCTTGCGGCGCGGCGCGTGGTTGGTCCAGGTGCCCTGCACGTACTCGGGGATGTGCACGTGCTGCAGCCACACCTCGCCGTCGTCGATCGAGGCGAACCCGTCGACGAGCGAGGCACGGCCGGCCCGAAGGCTCTTCACCTCGGTGCCGGTGAGCACCAGGCCCACCTCGTAGGTGTCGAGGATCGAGTAGTCGTGCCGCGCCCTCTTGTTCTGGGCGATCAGCTTGCGCCCCTCTTCCCGCGGCATGCCCCCCAGGTTACCGGCGCGGGCGGTCACCACCCCGCCGCGCGCCGAGATCACGCGTTCTCGGGCCGTCAGCGGAGGTGACGGCCCGAGAACGCGTGATCTCGGGCGGGCGGGCGAGTCGGAGCGGCCCGCCCTACAGGCGGACGTAGAGGCGCAGGGTCACGTAGGCGGCGATGCCGGCCAGGGCGACGCCGACGCCGGAGACGATCACGCTGTTGGTGATGATCGCGTCCCACTCGACCTGCGGGATGATCCCGGCGCGGATGGGCCCGGAGAGGGTGTTGTCGATGAACAGCACCTTGGTGAGGATCAGGCCTCCCGCGGCGAGCAGACCACCGATGAGCCCGGCGATCGCCGCCTCGAGGATGAACGGCAGCTGGGTGTACCAGCGGGAGGCGCCGACCAGCCGCATGATGTTGGTCTCGTTGCGGCGGTTGAACGCCGCGAGCTGGATGGTGTTGGAGATCAGCAGGAGCGCCGCCAGCGCCTGCACCACCGCGACGGCGATGGTCGCGTTCCGGGCGCCGTTGAGCAGGCTGAACAGCCGGTCGAGGAACTCGCCCTCGTCCCGCACCTGGTCCACGCCGGCCTCGCCGTTGGGGAACTGCGCGGCGATGACCTCGTAGCGCTCCGGGTTGACCAGCTCCACGCGGAAGCTCTCCGGCAGCGCGTCCGGCGGGGTGTTCGCCACCAGCTCGGGCTGCTGGGCGAACTGCTGCTGGAAGCGCTCGTAGGCCTCCTCGCGCGACTCGTAGAGGAAGCTCGCGACCTCCTCGGAGGACTCGAGCTCGCCCTGGATCGCCTGCCGCTGCTCGTCGGTGACGTCGTCGGCCAGGAAGATGGAGACCTGCACCTTGTCGTAGTAGATCTCCTTCATCTCGGAGATCATCCCGGCGATGAGCAGGCCGGTGCCCATGAGCCCGAGCGAGATGGCCGTGGTCAGGATCATCGCGACCGTCATGGTCAGGTTGCGACGAAGCCCGGTGGCCACCTCGGAGAGCACGAAGTTGACGCGCATGGATTCCCTGTCGTGGAGTGCGTTCGGACGCGGTCGGCGGTGGTGCGGCGGGCGCGGCTAGCGGCCCACGCCGTAGACACCGCGCGACTGGTCGCGGGTGAGGACTCCCCCGTTGAGCTCGATGACGCGGCGCCGCATGGAGTCGACGATGTGGTAGTCGTGCGTCGCCATGAGCACCGTGGTGCCGGTCCGGTTGATCCGCTCGAGCAGGAGCATGATGCCCTCGCTGGTCTCCGGGTCGAGGTTGCCGGTCGGCTCGTCGGCCAGGAGCACCAGCGGCCGGTTGACGAACGCGCGGGCGATCGCGACCCGCTGCTGCTCACCACCGGAGAGCTCGCCGGGCAGCCGGTTGGCCTTGCCCTCGAGGCCGACCATCTCCAGCACCTCCGGCACGACCCGCTTGATCGTGCGGTGCGGCTTGTTGATGACCTCGAGCGCGAAGGCGACGTTCTGCGCCACCGTGCGGTTGCGCAGCAGGCGGAAGTCCTGGAAGACGCAGCCCATGGTGCGGCGCAGCTTGGGCACCTTCCACTTGCTGAGGGTGTTCAGCGTCTGACCGTTGACCGTGATCGTGCCCGACGTCGGGTCCTCCTCCTTCAGCAGCAGCCGCAGGAAGGTGGACTTGCCCGACCCCGACGACCCGATGAGGAAGACGAACTCGCCCTTCTCGATCTCGGTGGAGACGTCGTCGAGGGCCGGCCGGCCGCTGGCCGGGTACAGCTTGGTGACGTGTTGCAGTTCGATCACGAGGCGCCACGGTACTAGTCCCGGCTGCCCGTACGGCCCGTTCGCCGCAGAACTGCCGGGAGTCGTTCTCGCCCTGCGTCACCGCAGCCCCGGGAAACCCGTGGACGGCGGTGACGCACGGTGTCGACCGGGCCGGATCCGGGCGCAAACGTGACCTCGCCGACAGCCGGGGAGGCCAGCCGGATCAGGCCGCGGTGGCCTCCTGCTGGCGGCGCCACCGGATGCCGGCCTCGATGAAGGCGTCGATGTCGCCGTCGAGCACCGCGGTGGTGTTGCCGGTCTCCTGCTCCGTGCGCAGGTCCTTGACCATCTGGTAGGGGTGCAGCACGTAGGAGCGCATCTGGTTGCCCCAGCTGCTCCCCTCGCCCTTGAGCGCGTCCATCTCCGCCTTCTGCTCCTGCTGGCGGACGACGAGCAGCCGGGCCTGCAGCACGCGCAGGGCTGCGGCGCGGTTCTGGATCTGGCTCTTCTCGTTCTGGCAGGAGACGACGATGCCGGTGGGGATGTGCGTCATCCGGACGGCCGAGTCGGTGGTGTTCACGCTCTGCCCGCCGGGGCCCGACGAGCGGAAGACGTCGACCCGGATCTCGTTCTCGGGGATGTCGACGTGGTCGGTCTGCTCGACGACGGGCAGCACCTCGACGCCGGCGAAGGACGTCTGCCGGCGGCCCTGGTTGTCGAACGGCGAGATGCGCACCAGCCGGTGGGTGCCCTGCTCGACCGAGAGCGTGCCGTAGGCGTAGGGCACCTTGACCGAGAAGGTGGCCGACTTGATGCCGGCCTCCTCCGCGTAGCTGATGTCGAGGACCTCGGTGGGGTACTTGTGCCGCTCGGCCCAGCGCAGGTACATGCGCATGAGCATCTCGGCGAAGTCGGCGGCGTCGACGCCCCCCGCCTCGGACCGGATGGTCACCAGCGCCTCGCGGCTGTCGTACTCGCCGGAGAGCAGGGTGCGGACCTCCAGCTCGTCGATCGCCTTGCGCAAGGCGGCCAGCTCCTGCTCGGCCTCGGCGGCGGTCGCCTCGTCGCCCTCCTCGGCGGCCATCTCGTGCAGCAGGCCGACGTCCTCCAGGCGTCCGCGCAGCTCCTCGACCCGGCGCAGGTCGCCCTGCATGTAGGAGAGCTTGGAGGTGAGCGCCTGCGCGGCCTCGACGTCGTCCCACAGGTCCGGTGCGGCGGCCTGCAGCTCGAGCTCGGCCACCTCCCGGCGGAGTCGGTCGACGTCGAGGACGGCCTCGATGGACTTCAAGGTCGTGTCGAGCTCGTCCAGGACGACGGAGAAGTCAGCGGCCACGTCAAGCCAGGGTAGTGCGCCCCGGCCGCGGGTAGGCAGGTGTGCCATGACCGACCCCGACCGGCGCCGCTCGCGGGAGGACTACGCCCGCGGCCTGCCCGACCACCACGACCCCACGGCCGGCTTCGCGGGGGCGCCGCCGGCCCGCTCGGCCCTCACCCTGCGCGCGGTCCTGGCGGGGTTCGGCCTCGTGTTCTGCCTGCTCGCCGGGCTGGGCTGGCTGGCCGTGGCCGACCTCCCGACCTGGCCGGGGATCGTCCTGCTCGTGCTCGCCGCCGTCGCGGCGGTCGACCTGGTGGTGGTGCTGCGCCGCAAGGCGCGCGGCGAGCCCGGCTGAGCACCCGTCGGCTCAGCGGCGGGCGCGCACGTACGGCGCGAGCGCCGGTTCGTCGTCCACCTCCGCCGCGTCGCCCTCGCCGTCCACCGCGTACCCGACGAACGCGGCGTGGTCGGCCGCGAAGGTGGCCGGGTCCACCCCGGGGTGGAAGACCTGCGCGCAGGTGGTGAGGGGGATCCGGCCGCGCACGGCCGGCCCGTCGTGGGTGAGCGCGTCGACCACGATCGCGTAGCCCACGGGGTCGTAGCTGCCGATCGCGAAGTGGTCGGCGACGTTGGCCGGGCACACCTCCTGGGTGGCGATGTTGGCGATCCGTCCCTCGCCGGTGCGCAGCGCCGAACTGGCCACCGGCGGGGTGTTCGGGACGACGATCTCGTCGGCGGCGGTGTAGGCGACCGTGTAGTCGACGCCGGCGAAGGTCTCCGCCCCGCTGTTGAGCGCGCGGAGGAACTCCGACTGCGACGCCTGCTGGTGGTTGGCCGGGGTGCAGGGGCCGGTGCCGCAGGAGGCGTCGGCCAGCACGGTGCCGTGGTTGGACGGGGACAGCCCCACGAGGTCGTCGACCAGCGCCCGGGTGTCGGGCCAGAAGCGCAGCGCCCAGCGCGGCACCATCCCGCCCTGGCTCCAGCCGACGACGTCGACGTCGCGGCGCGCCTGCTGGCTCATCGTGCGGATGGCGTGCACGAGGTACTCGCCGGCCACCTGGATGTCGCCGGTGGCGTCGAGAGGCAGGGTCACCGCGCACCAGCGCCGGCCGAGCTGGTCGAAGGCCCGCATGTAGTTCCAGTCGAAGCCGACGTAGGGGTCCATCGTCGTCCCCGGCACGAGCAGGACCGGGTCCTGCCGCAGCCCGCGCAGCGAGCCGTTGCAGGTCAGGCTCGCCCGCAGATCGGCCTGCGGCACCGAGAGCGCCGGGCCGCGCTGGTCCAGCGGGGCGTACTCCCCCGTCGACGGGGCCGGCGCGGCCGCGGCGGTGCCGCCGGTCAGCACGACGGCGGTCAGCGCGGCGGTCAGGGCGGTCAGCAGCCTCTTCATCGGGGCCTCTCTCGCGTCGGGGCGTGCACGTGCGCGCCCGCTCGGGGGGCACAACGACGAAGGGCCCCGGGGGTTGTGGTCACCGCCACGGCGGGCAGCACGGCTCCGGCCGGTCCGGGCAACCTCCAGCCGCGTGCGAACGCGGCTCGGGGCACCCTGGCCCGGCTCGACCCGCGGGCGGTCAGGGCGCCCGGAAGGGTCCCGCTGCCGGCTCAGCCCGTGGCGAGGTCCAGCCGCCCGCCCTGGGCACGCACCCACGCGAGGAACTCCCCCGCCGGCATCGGCCGGGCCAGGTGGAGCCCCTGCGCGTACCAGCAGCCCAGGTCGACGACCCGCCGCAGCTGGGCGGCCGTCTCCACGCCCTCGGCCAGGCTGCGCATGCCGCACCCCCGCGCGAGCCCGACCACCGCGGCGATCGCGGCGCCCGCGGCGGCGTCGGCACCGGTGACCAGGCTCCGGTCGATCTTGAGCACGCCCGCGGGGATGGCGACCAGCTGACCCAGCGAGGAGAAGCCGCTGCCGAAGTCGTCGATGGAGGACTCCACCCCCAGCTCGCGCAACCGCCGGAACTGCTGCGCCGCCCGGGCCGGGTCCTCGGCGGCGCTGGTCTCGGTCAGCTCCACGACCAGCTGGCGGGCGTCGAGGCCCGCCCCCTGCAGCGCGGTGAGGACGTCGTCGACGAGCGTGCCCGTGGCCAGGTGCACGGCGCTGACGTTGACGCCGGTGACCACCTCGACGCCGTCGTCCCGCCACGCGGCCGTCTGCCGGCAGGCCTCCCCCAGCACCCAGCGGGTCAGCGGCACGACGAGGTCGTGCTGCTCGGCCACCGGCACGAACTCGCACGGCCCGATCCACCCGCGCTCGGGGTGCCGCCAGCGGACGAGCGCCTCGACGCCGGTGACCCGCCCCGTCGCCACCTCGACGATCGGCTGGTAGTCCAGCGAGAGCCCGCCGTCGGCGATCGCGTCCCGGAGCTCGGAGGCGAGCTGCACCTTGCGCTGCACGCTGTCCCGCAGCTCGGGGCTGAACACCCGCACCCGGTTGCGGCCGGCGGCCTTCGCCGCGTACATCGCCAGGTCGGCGTCCCGGACGAGGTCGGTCGAGCGCACCACGGCGCGCTCGCCGGCCGGCACCGCGGCGATGCCGATGCTGGCGCTGAGCCGGTGCGTGCGGCCGCCCAGGTCGAAGGGCTGCTCGAAGGTGGCCTGGCAGCGCTGCGCCAGCAGCTCGGCACCGTCGGCCTCGCAGTCCCGGGAGAGGACGACGAACTCGTCGCCACCGAGCCGGCCCACGGTGTCCTGCCCGCGGGTGACGGCGAGCAGCCGCCCCGCCAGCTGGCGCAGCAGCTCGTCGCCCACCTCGTGGCCGAGCGAGTCGTTGACGTCCTTGAAGCCGTCGACGTCGAGGAACAGCACGGCGACGGCGGGGTGGCCGGGGCGGCACAGCTCGGCGTCGATGAGCTCGTGCAGGTGGGTGCGGTTGGGCAGCTCGGTGAGCGAGTCATGGCGGGCCTGCCAGGCCGAGGCCTTCTCCGCCAGCACGCGGGCGGTGATGTCGGCGTGCGTGACCACGACGTGGCCCACCTGGTCGACCCGCGAGGCCTGCACGTGGAACCAGCTGGTCGCCGTGCCGGTGGGGTCGGGCAGGCAGCGGTCGACCGACACCTCGGCGCGTTCGCCGGCCGCGAGCTCCCGCAGCTCCCGCACCAGCCGGCGGGCGTCGTCGTCGTCCCGCAGCGCCAGGGCGAGCGCGTGGTAATCCCCGCCCGGGAGGATCGGCGCCTGCCGCTCGACTCCCGCCGCGGTCCACGCGGAGTTGGCCAGGACGACCCGGCCGTCGGGGTCGAGCAGCACGGTCGGCGAGGCGAGGGCGTCGAGCACTGCCTCCACGAGGGCGGCATCCCGGCCCGAGGGCCCCGTGCTGCGGCGCACGTCGAGCGGCAGCTCCCGCTCGCCAGGTGTCGACGTCACATCCCCTCCGCCGGTCGCGGCGCACCCTCCGCCGTCACCCGTCACCATCGGCAGGACCGGCCCGCGGCACGAGCCGACCCCGCCGGACTACCCGGGAAAGGTGAGGTGGCAACCAGCCGGTCAGGGGCGGCGCGTCTCCTCGTCGATCCAGCGCAGGTAGTCGGGGTTGCCACCGACCAGGGGGAGGGCGATGACGCACGGCACCTCGTAGGGGTGCAGCTCGCGGGTGCGCGCCACGACCAGGGGCACCAGGTCGCGGCGGGTGTGCAGGGCGACGCGCGCCTCCGGCTCGTCGTGCACCGCACCCTGCCATCGGTACACCGACCGGATCGGGGCGACGTGCTGCCCGCAGGCGGCCAGGCGCTCCTCGACCAGCGTGCGGGTGCAGCCGGCCAGCCAGTCGGCGTCCGCGGCGGTGACCACGACCTCGCAGAACTCCTCGTCCATGCCCGGATCCTGCCCGCGGGACGACGCCCTGCGTGGAACCGGGGCCGACGCGGGTAGGGGCACCGGCATGAGCGACGAGATGACGATCAAGCTGGACGGCGACGACTACGTGGTGCAGCCCGAGGGCGGGGGCCTGCGGGTCGGGCGCCGCGTCGGGGGCGACGTGACCTGGCTCGAGTCGGTGGACGGCAGCCTGCTGGACGACCAGGCCCGCACCGCCCTGTCGAACGGGGACACCTCCGACGAGTCACTGCTCCGCGCGGTCCGGGGCGTGGTGCAGGCCGAGGTCGAGCGGGGGGCCTGACCGCGCGGCCGGCAGGCTCCCGGGCGGTGCGGCGGTGCTCCGCCGCACCGCGCCCGACCTCCGGTCAGCGGCGGCGGCTCACCGCACGTAGCCGTCGCCGCCGGCGAGCATCGTCAGCACCACCATGGCGGCGAAGACCAGGACCACGGTGGCGAGCACGCCCAGACCCAGCAGCCAGGCGTGGTCCTCCGCGGCCTGCCGCTGCGGAGGCGCCTCGGCCGGCGACGGCTCCTGGGCGGTCGGCGGGACGACGCCGGGGTGGTGTGCGTGGACGGTCATGACCGCTCCCTGGGCAGGACGGACGGGTGCCGGGCGGCGCCCCGACGGGTCCTCTCCGGACCCGGTCCCAGGCTGCTCCGGGCCTGGCCCGTGCACGAGGGCCGAGGGTCCCGGTCCGCCGGGCCGCAGGGCCCGCGTGACCGTCACACGGGCGCGGGACCGACCCACGATCCGGCCCCCGCCGTGAGCCGTCAGACCGGACCGGAGCGTCAGCAGCCGCGGACGGCGTAGTCGCGCAGCGGCGGCCAGGAGGCGGGCGGGGTCGTCGTCCAGTCGAAGACGGAGACGCCCACGGCCCCCTGGTCGGCTGCCGCCCGGGCCATCGCGGCGTAGTCGCCGGCCCCGATGTCCAGGCCGTACCCGCCGATGATGGAGACCGCGGCGCACGGCTCCCCGAGGTTGCTGCGCACCCGGGCGATGTTCTCGCTGGTGTAGCGGTAGGCGTCCCGCCAGCCCGACGCCGCCGTCCGGTTGCTCCAGTACGCCATGGGCAGCCAGACCTGGTAGTACGGGGCCAGCTGGCGCCACGGGAAGCGCGGCCAGTAGCTGGTGTTGAGGACGTCGGTGACCACCGGGGGCAGCACGATCGCCCCGAGCGTCACACCGGGGGCCTCGTCGTGCAGCCGCCGGGAGAGCTCCACCAACCGCGCATTCCGGGTGTCGACGTCCGTCACCGTGAGGTCCTCGATGTCGACGGCCACCGCGTCGAAGGCCTGCCCCGAGGCGCGGAACGCGATCATGGCGCGCAGCCGGCGGAGGTCCGCCTCGACGTCGGTCAGGTGGGGCAGGTACCAGGCGACGACCTGCAGGCCGCGCGCGTGGGCACGGGTGAGGAACTGGCCCAGCAGGTCGGCGCTGATCAGGTCGGGGTACCGGGGGTCGTCGGCAGCGGCCTGCAGGTAGATCGTGTCCACCCCGGCGTCGGCCATGGCGTCCACCGCCGCCGGGGTGATCGGCGGGTTGGCGCCGGCGAACTCCCGGCTGAAGCGGAACCGCGTCACCCAGGTGCCGGACTGGTCGTAGGGCGCCAGCAGCGCCGTCCGGACCTGCCCGGTGGCCGCCGTCCACCGCAGGAAACCGCGCTGGAAGTCGCTCTGCCGGCCGCCGTTGACGTCGTACTCGTCGGTGATCGGGTACCCGAGCGGGCCGCGCTCCCAGCCCTGCTCGGCCCAGCGCACCCGGATCGAGCCGTGCACCTCGTGCGCACCGGTCGCCGGGGTCCAGTACACCGACCCGCCCTGGAAGTGGTTGTACCGGCCGACCCCGTCCGGCGTCCCCGACTCGTCGGTGGTCGGGTAACCCAGCGGGCCGCGTTCCCACCCCAGCGCCGCCCACCTGTCCCGGATCGGCCCGCCGATCCGGCGCGCGCCGGTCGCGGGGGTCCAGTACACCGAGCCGCCCTGGAAGTGGGTGTACCGGCCGACCCCGTCCGGCGTCCGGGACTCGTCGGTGGTCGGGTAACCCAGCGGGCCGCGTTCCCACCCCAGCGCCGCCCACCTGTCCCGGATCGGCCCGCCGATCTGGCGCGCGCCGGTCGCCGGGGTCCAGTACACCGAGCCGCCCTGGAAGTGGGTGTACCGGCCGACCCCGTCCGGCGTCGTGAGCTCATCGGTGAGCGGGTAACCCAGGGGGCCCCGCTCCCAGCCCTGCTCGGCCCAACGCACGCGGATCGAGCCGTGCACCTCGTGCGCGCCCGTCGTCGGGGTCCAGTAGACCGAGCCGCCCTGGAAGTGGTTGTACCGGCCGACCCCGTCCGGCGTGGTCACCCCGTCGGTCACCGGGTACCCCAGGAGGCTCCGTTCCCAGCCCAGCGCCGACCACTTGTCCCGGATCGGACCGTGCACCTCGTGCGCGCCCGTCGCGGGCGACCAGTACACCGACCCGCCCACGAAGTGGCGGTAACGGCCCACGCCGTCGGGCGCGGTGCGCGCCTCCCCGAGCGGCTCACCCAGGAACCCGGCCGCGCCGCCGAGCTCGCAGTGGTGGCGGTCGATCGGGTCCGTCTGGGTGCACGGCGCGGCTGCGGCCGGCGCGGGAACCGCCAGCAGAGCGGCGGTGAGCAGGACGACCAGCATCCCGGACAACCGGGTCCCAGCGCGCACGGTGCCCACCTCCTCGAGCGGTCAACACCGATGGTGACCACCCGCCGCCACCCCGCACAGGGCTCTTGGCCCCGGCCCCCAGAGCCCGAGGGCCGCCCCCGTCAGCCGTCGACGTAGCGGTCGCGCTCGACGACGAACTGGCCGGTGGCGGTGTTGGCGTCCACGAACTCCGGCAGCAGCGGGATGCGCACCGTGACGGTCACGCAGACGGAGAACTCCTCCCCCGGCACCAGCGACGGCGACCAGCCGCCCGCGGCCGCGCAGCCGGCGCCCGCCGGTGCGTAGGCCACCCGCAGGTCGGCCAGGTCCACCGACTGGTCGGCCACCGCCAGCTGCGCCGCTCGCAGCGCCCGCTCGTGCCCGGTTCCCGGGTCCGGGGCGGTGCCCATCGCCCGCCCGGCCTCCCGCGCGGCGGCCTGCGAGGCGAACACCCCGCGCTGCACCGCCGAGAACCCCGCCACCACGTAGACCAGCGGTACGAACACCACCAGGGCGATGAACACGAACTCCACCAGCGCCGACCCGCGCTCACCGGCGACCATGCCCAGCCGGCGGCGCAGCCACCTCACGCGGCCTCCTTCATCGCCCGGCCGGTGACCTCCAGCGGCAGCAGGTTGCCCAGCACCGCCAGCAGCGCGGGGACCGAGCCCGAGCAGCGCACCACCACCAGCGTCGCCCCGGAGGTGTCGAGCTCCTCCCCCGAGGTGCACGCCAGCCCCCGCGCGGTCTGCTCCGACGTCGCCCGCGCGACGATCTCCACCGTCCGGCCGGCTCCCGCCGAGGAAGCGACGTCGGCGTGGGCGGCGTACCGGGCACCTTCCTGGGCGCTGGCCGTGACGACGTTGCGCACGTGCACGTAGACCGCCACCTGCAGCACCGCCAGCAGCAGCGTCATGATCAGCATCGAGACCATGACGAAGTCGACGACGGCGCTGCCCCGCTCGCCGTCGCGACCCCGAGCCTCTGCTTCAGCCCGCACCGGTGACGGAGTTCAGCGCGTTCTGCACAGCGGTGACGACCGCCTCCTGGAACACCGCCAGGATCGCCAGCACCAGGGCCGCGGTCATCACCGTCACCATCACCCAGCCGGGCACGTCGCCCCGCTCCGGCTCCTCCCCGCGCAGGCGGTCCGCCAGCGAGGTGAGCGCCGCGTCGAGGTACGCGAGTGCGCGCATCGTCGTCCTTCCTGTCGTTCGCCCGCTGCTCACTGCGACAGCGAGACGATGCTGATCAACCCCGGGAACAGGGCGAAGAGAACGGTGACCGGGAGCACCAGGAAGACGACCGGCACCATCATGGCGATCTCCTTCCGGCCGCCGGCCTCCAGCAGCCGGCGCTTGCCGGCCTCCCGGACGTCGGCGGCCTGGGCGCGCAGCACCTCGGCCAGCGGGGTGCCGCGCTCGATCGCCACCAGCAGCCCGTCGATGAACCGGGCCAGCGGCTCCAGCGAGGTCCGGTCGGCCACCAGCTGCAGCGCGTCGGTCAGCGGCACGCCCGCCCGCGCCCGGCCGAGTGCCGCGGCCAGCTCGCGGGCCAGCTCACCGCCGGACAGGCGGGTGACGCGAGCGATCGCGGCCGTCGGGCTCTCCCCCGCCGTCACCGCGAGCGCCAGCAGCTCGGCGACCACCGGGAACTCGGCGAGCAGCAGCTCCTCGCGCCGGTTGACCTGCTGGGTGAGCCACCAGTCGCGACCCAGCACCCCGCCGACCAGCCCTGCGACGCAGAACAGCCCGGCCGAGAGCACGTTGATGTCCCCGGCGGCCACCGACCCGACCGCCACGACCAGCGCCGTCGCGAGCAGGCCGAGCCCGCCCCAGACGACCTGCTCGATGCGGAAGTCCTCGACGGCGAGCTCGCCGCCGAGGGCGTCCAGCCGGCGGCGCACCGCGGCCCGCCCGCCGATCAGCCGGTCGGCCACCCGGGCGCCGGCGCTGATCGACGGCCCGGCGATGCGGCGCACCGCCGTGAGCAGGCCCGGCTCGGTCGCGGTGCCGAGCAGCCGGGACGGCGGCGGGGTGTCGTGCACGTAGGGCGCCAGCCGGTCGACCAGCCGCACCGACCGGAACGGCGGCGCGTACGTCAGCACCAGGACCAGCCCGGTCGCGGCCAGCAGGCCGAGCAGCATCCCGACGACGGCGGCGCTCACTGCAGCACCCGCACGTCCTCGGGCAGCCGCCCGATGCGCAGCATCAGCCGGTAGGCCACCAGGCACACCGCGCCGCCGCTGACCAGGATCACGCCGCCCAGCGCCGAGTCGTAGGCGGCCAGCGTCGTCGACTGGGTGGCCAGCAGCAGGAGCACGACCCACGGCGCGGCGACGGCCAGGCGCGCGGCCGAGACCACCCAGCCCTGCCGCGTCTCCAGCTCCGCCCGCGCCCGGGCGTCCTCGCGCAGGAAGGTCGAGAGGGTGCGCAGCACGCGGCCGAGGTCGGTGCCGCCGACCTCCCGGGCCACCCGCAGCGTCTCCACGATGCGGTCGCCCACCGGGTCGGCGAGGTCGTCCTTGAGCCGGTCCAGGCACGGCCCGAACCGGCCGCTGGAGCGGTACTCCGCGGCGAACCGCGCGAACGGCGGCCGCAGCACCTCGGGCCCGCGGGTCGAGAGCGCACCCAGCGCCTCGGGCAGCGAGAGGCCTGCGCGCACCGCCGAGGCGAGGTTGTCGACGACCTCCGGCCACACCTCGCGCAGGTCCGCCCGGCGCTTGCCGGCCAGCCGGCGCACCTGCACGTGCGGCAGCAGGAAGCCGAACAGGCCGAACGCCAGGCTGACGGTCACCGTGCCGGTGCCGACCAGGACGACGACCGTGGCCAGCAGCCCCAGCCCGACCTGCAGGGCGAGCAGCTGGGCGCCGTTGATGCCGGTGAGCCCGGCGGCGGCCAGGAGCTCCTGCCGGCGACCCGGCCGGCGCGGGTCGGTGCGGGGCCGGGGCGCGCGGGGACCGCTGCGCCAGATCAGCAGCAGGCCGATGCCGAGCAGCAGCCCCAGCAGGGCGCCGGACTGCGTCATGCCAGCAGGCCGGCGAGGTCGAAGCCGGCGGCGGCGAACCGCTCGCGGTGCGGCGGGTACCCGTCGGCCCGCACCAGCCGCCCGTCGCGGCTGGTGAAGACGTCGGCGATCTCCACCACGCCGTCCTCGGCCCGGCCGGGCAGCGCGACGATCTCCCGCACCCGGCGGCGGCCGTCGGCGTCGGTGCCCGCATGCACGACCAGGTCGACGCTGGCCGCGACGGTGGGGACGACGAACGACGTCCCGATGTTCTCGCCGGCCAGCAGCGGCAGCGTGCACATCTTCACCACGGCCTCGCGGGCGCTGTTGGCGTGCAGCGTGCACATGCCGGGCAGCCCGGAGTTCAGCGCGATCAGCAGGTCCAGGCACTCCTCCTGGCGCACCTCGCCGACGACGATGCGGGAGGGCCGCATCCGCAGCGCCTCCTTCACCAGCCGGCGCAGCGGGATCTCCCCGGCACCCTCGAGGTTGGGCTGGCGGGTCTGCATCGAGACGACGTCGGGCAGCGGCACCCGCAGCTCGAAGACCTCCTCGCAGGTGATCACCCGCTCCCGGGCCGGGACGGCGGCGCAGAGGCAGTTGAGCAGCGTCGTCTTGCCGGCCTGGGTGCCGCCGGAGACCAGGATGTTGAGCCCGGAGGCGACCGCGGCCTCCAGGAAGCGGGCCGCCTGCGCGGTCAGCGTGCCCAGCGCGACCAGCTCGTCCAGCGAGTGCGCCTGCAGCACGAACTTGCGGATGTTGACCGCCATGTGCCGGCGGGTGATGTCCGGGATCACCACGTGCAGCCGGGAGCCGTCGGGCATCATCGCGTCGACGAACGGGGTCGACATGTCGATCCGTCGACCCGAGGTGCGCAGCATCCGCTCCACCAGGTCGGCCAGCTCACCCGGCGCCAGGATCGTCGTGGTCAGCTCGCTGCGGCCGCTGCGGGCGACGAACACCCGGCCGGGCTCGTTGACCCAGATCTCCTCCACCTCGGGGTCGTCCAGGTAGCGCTGCAGCGGCCCGAACCCGGCCACCCGGTCCAGCACGTCGCGCACCACGGACTCGACGTCGCCGATCGGCGGCAGCGCCGAGGTCAGCGACCGCTCGGAGTAGTCGGCGACGACGTCGCGCACCAGCAGCCGCACCGGTCCCGGATCGGTGAACGGGTCCAGCCCACGCCGGCGGATCAGCTCGCGGACCTCACCGTCCACGACGTCCAGAGCAGTCGGCACGCCCATCCCCCGTCGAGCCGCGAGCAGTCGAATCGCGGGGACTCTAGGGAAACCGGCCGGTCCGATGGGGTGACGTCAGGCGATCTGTGGACAGACCACGGCCCGATCGGGGCCAGGAGCACCCGCCCGGGTGACAGCGAGCCAGAGGCGTCAGCCGGCGCGACGCACCGCGAGCTGCGGCGGTGCGGCCAGCGACTGCGCCACCACGCAGTACCGCTCCGTGAGCTGGGCGAGCTTCGCCAGCGTCGCGTCGTCGGCGTCGGTGTCCAGCTCGGCGTCCACGGTGACCGGGCCGAGACCGACCGGCACCTCCCGCGAGACGCCCAGCGTGCCGCGGGCGTCCATGGCAGCGCGCGCCGTGAGCGACGCCGACCGGATCTCCACGCCCATCGCCGTCGCCACGCTGCGCATCGTCACGCCGGTGCAGGCCAGCAGCGCCTGCAGCAGCATGTCGCCCGAGCAGGCGTCCGAGCCGTCGCCACCGGTGGCCGGGTGCAGGCCCGCACGGGCCGGGCCCGACCAGGTCTGCACCGTGCAGGTGATGCCCGGGTCGGCGAACTCGGCGTGCGCCTCCATCTGCGCGCACGCCGACGGCGGGTCGTCGCGGTAGCGCTGCTTGAGCGGTGCCTGCAGTTCGCGCAGTCGCGCGGCGTCCATCCGACCTCCCGGGACGTGGCCGACCCTGGCGGGCGGCGTCCCCATCGTCAGGGCTGCCGAGGCGCTCCGCCAGACCTCGGGCACACACGCTTCGAACGGCGCACGTCCGGTGCTCCGGGATAGCGTCCGCGCCGTGAGCGAGGACGACGCAACCGCCAGCGACGCGGCCGAGCGGATCGCGGCCGGGTACGCCACCGCCGGTCCCGCGGTGGAGCTCGGTTCGGTGGTCCACGACGGCCGGCCGCACCCCGGGGCGGCCGTGCGGGTGCCCCTGGCCATGCTCAACCGGCACGGGTTGATCGCCGGCGCGACGGGCACCGGGAAGACCAAGACGCTGCAACTGCTGGCCGAGCAGCTCTCCGCGGCCGGCGTGCCCGTCGTGGTCGCCGACATCAAGGGCGACCTCAGCGGCCTCGCCCGCGGTGGCACGCCCGGCGACCGGATCGCCCAGCGCGCCGCGCAGACCGGCGACCAGTGGCAGGCCACGGCGTACCCGGTGGAGTTCCTCGCGCTCGGCGGGCTCGGCACGGGTGTGCCGGTGCGCTGCACCCTCACCGACTTCGGCCCGCTGCTGCTGTCGAAGGTCCTCGACCTCAACGACACCCAGGAGAGCTCGCTCGGGCTGATCTACCACTACGCCGACACCGCCGGGCTCCCGCTGCTCGACCTCCAGGACCTGCGCGCGGTCGTCCAGTGGCTGCTGTCGGACGAGGGCAAGCCGGAGCTGAAGAACCTCGGCGGCCTCTCCTCGGCCACCGCCGGGGTCATCCTGCGCAAGCTGATCGCCCTGGCCGAGCTGGGCGGCGACGTCTTCTTCGGCGAGCCCGAGTTCGAGCCGGCCGACCTGATGCGCACCGGCGACGACGGCCGCGGCGTCATCACCGCCGTCGAGCTCGCCGCCGTCCAGGACCGGCCGGCGCTGTTCTCCACCTTCCTCATGTGGCTGCTCGCCGAGCTGTTCGAGGAGCTGCCCGAGGTCGGCGACCTCGACCAGCCGAAGCTGGTCTTCTTCTTCGACGAGGCGCACCTGCTGTTCAGCAACGCCAGCAAGGCGTTCCTGGAGTCGGTCACCCAGACCGTGCGGCTGATCCGCTCGAAGGGCGTCGGGATCTTCTTCGTCACGCAGAACCCGACCGACGTGCCCAGCGCCGTGCTCGGTCAGCTCGGCAACCGGGTGCAGCACGCGCTGCGGACCTTCACCCCGGAGGACGCGACGGCGCTGCGGAAGACGGTCTCCACCTTCCCCAGGACGGCGGACTACGACCTCGAGGAGCTGCTCACCGGCCTCGGGATCGGCGAGGCGGCGGTGACCGTGCTGTCCGACCGGGGCACGCCCACCCCGGTCGCCTGGACGATGCTCCGGGCCCCGCGCTCGCTCATGGCGCCGATCGAGCCGGCCGCGATGGCGCAGGCGGTGCAGGGATCGCCGCTCCAGCAGAAGTACGGGCAGCCGGTCGACCGCGACTCCGCCTACGAGCGGCTCGCCGCTCGCGTCGCCCCACCACCGGCCGAGCCCGACCGGGACCTCCCGGAGGCCGCGGAGCGGCCGGCGCCGCGCCGGCGACCGGCCCCGGACGCCGTGCCGGAGGAGAGCGGGTTGAGCCGGGTGCTGGAGTCCCCGGTCTTCCGCTCGTTCGCCCGGTCGGCGGCCTCCGCGCTCGGACGCGAGATCACCCGCGGGCTGTTCGGCACGCGACGGCGCCGACGCTGACCGGGGGGACCGCCCGCGTCAGCCCGGTCAGGTGCACGGCGCCTCGTCGGACCGCACGCGCGGCGACCGCCCGGGATGGCCGTCGGTGCGCCGGATCATCACGGGATCACCGCACGGTCTCAGTCAGATCGTCATGTGGCTCCGGCACGCTTCCGCGCATGACGGCGACACTTCGTGCGACGAGCTCCTACGCCGCCTCGGCGGCCCACGGCCCCGGTGCCGGGCACCTCACCCATGCCGTCGCACGGCCGGTCGTCGACGGTCTCGACCAGTCCCTGTGCGGCGTCCTGGTGAGCGTCCGGGCCGAGGAGGACTGGGCGACGGTGCCCGGTGCCGGCCGGTGCGAGGAGTGCACGCGCGTCGCCGGGTGATGCTTGCGGGCCCCGAGGTGGCGCCGTCCCGGCGTCGACCACCCGCTCCGGCGGGGCCGACCGATGCGCAGTCGTGACCTGACGGGAACGAGCAGGTCATGGACGGGAGGCATCGTCCCTGCCAAGGTTCGGCACCACGCCGACCGGAACGGGGTGAGCGGGGCATGGCGGTCCCATTGGACGAGCAGACGGCCCGGGAGTGGCTGGCGGTCGCGATCGAGGAGGCGCGGGCCGGGCTGGCCGAGGGCGGCATCCCGATCGGCGGTGCGCTGATCGGGCCGGACGGCACGGTCCTCGGCCGCGGGCACAACCGCCGCGTGCAGGACGACGACCCGTCGGTGCACGGGGAGACCGACGCCTTCCGCAACGCCGGGCGCCAGGCGAGCTACCGCGGCACGACGATGGTCACCACCCTCTCGCCCTGCTGGTACTGCAGCGGGCTGGTGCGCCAGTTCGGCATCTCCCGCCTCGTCGTGGGTGAGTCGCGCACCTTCACCGGCGGCCACGACTGGCTGCGCGAGAACGGCGTCGAGGTGCTGGTCCTCGACGACCCCGAGTGCGTGCAGCTGATGACGGAGTTCATCGCCGCGCACCCGCGCCTGTGGAACGAGGACATCGGCGAGGACGAGAAGTCAGAGCAGGAGGCCGGCAGATGAGCAGCAGCACGAGCAGTCGGGACGACGTCGCGCCGGTGGCCGAGGTCGACCCCGACTACCCGATCGACCCGGTCCCCCGGCACGCCCGCAAGTCGCTGTTCTCCCTGGCGATCGTGCTGCTGGGCTTCACCTTCTTCACGCCGACGATGCTCGCCGGCGCCCAGATCGGCGCCGCCTTCGAGGTGGGCACGCTGATCTGGGTGCTGCTGCTCGGCAGCGCCGTCCTCGGCGTGTACGTCGCCGCCATCGGCGGCATCGGCGCCCGCACCGGGCTGACGACCGTGATGATGTGCCGCTACTCGCTCGGCACCACGGGCGCCAAGTTCGCCTCGCTGCTGCTCGGCGGCACGCAGGTCGGCTGGTACGGCGTCACGGTCGCGACGCTGGCCGGGCTCACCGCGAGCGCGCTGGACTGGTCGGGCCGGGGCACCGAGATCGCGCTCATGGTCGCCGGCGGCGCGATCATGGGCGTCACCGCCTACTACGGCTACAAGGGCATGTACGCCCTGTCGGTGGTCTCCGTGCCGCTGCTGCTGGTGCTCGCCGGCTGGGTGACCTGGCGGTCGCTGGAGGAGGTCGGCGGGTGGAGCGGCCTGACCGCCGTCGAGCCCGCGTCGACCATGACGATCGCCGCCGCGGTCACCATCGTCGTCGGCACCTTCGCCTCCGGCGGCACCCAGGCACCGAACTGGACCCGGTTCGCGAGGACGCCGTCGGCCGGCTTCTGGGCCTGCGTCGTCGCCTTCCTCATCGGCGAGCTGCTCATGCTCGGGTTCGGCGCGATCGGCGCGATCTCCTTCGGCGAGGGCGACTTCGTGCTCGTCCTCTACCAGCTCGGGCTGGTCGGCTGGGGGCTGGTGTTCCTGGTCGCCAACCTGTGGACCACCAACGACAACACCGCCTACAACTTCGGCGTCGCCGGCGCGGAGATCGCCAACTCCCGGTCGAAGAAGCCGTTCGTCATCGGCGGCGTCGTCCTGGGCACGCTGCTGGCGATCACCGGCATCTACGACAACCTCATCGAGTACCTGGTCTGGCTGGGCATCCTCATCCCGCCGCTGGGCGGCGTCGTCATCGGCGACTTCGTCGCCCGGTGGCGGAGCGGGATGCCGGCGGCGTCGACGCTCCCCGCGTTCGAGTGGCGCAACCTCGGCGCCTACGTCGTCGCCGCGTTCGCCGCCTGGTGGAGCAACGAGGCGGGCTGGTTCATCCCGCCGGTCGTCGGCGTCGTCGTCGCGGTCGCGGCGGTCGTCGCCGTCCAGTGGGGACGGCGCCCGGCGATCCAGCCCGCGACGTCCGGGGACGGCCTCAGCACCCGGCGGTGACGGCGCGGGCCCGGTCGGCTCCGCCACCGACCGCCCACCGCAGCCCCACGAACCGGGCGACCCCCACCACCGCGGTCACCGTCCACACCACCGCCACCGCCCCCATCGGGCCGGCCGACGCGGTCCACGGTTCGAACGCGGCCAGGGCCAGGCTGGTGGTCGCCAGCCCCGCGAGCGCCAGCCCGCCGCCGGCCCACTGCGCCGTCGCCCAACCGGCGCGGTCGGCGGCCCGGAAGGTCAGCCGCCGGTGCAGTTCGTTGGCGACGGCGGTCGAGACGACGACGCCCCCGAGGTTGGCCGCCTGGTCACCCAGGCCGGCCAGGAGCAGGAAGAGCCCCAGGTAGACGAGGTTGGCCGAGCCGCCGACGAGCACGAACCGGGCGAACTGCGCCGGCGTCCGGTCGCTCCGCAGCCACCCGGCGACCGGCGCGGGGCGGACCTCGATGCCGGTGGCCACCGAGGGAGCCGGAGGACGCACGAGGACCGCCGCTGTCATGCCTCGAGCATTCGCGACGAGGCCCTCCCGGCACATCGGGGAGGACCCTGGCCGGACCCTGATCCCGGCACCCTGATGACCGTGCCCCGCTGGCTCAGCCGGCGCCGTCTCTCCGTGACAGATGGCCCGGCGCGGCGGTGCCCGTTCCGTCGGTCGATCCGGTCCCCCCGTCGCGGAGGGGCGTCGTCGCGGCAGCGAAGCGCACCAGCAGCGAGGGCGAGAGGCGCATGAGCCGCCACGCGATCCGGGCCTGCCGGGGCGCGACGATGATCGCCCGGTTGCGCTCGACACCGCGCAGCACGTCGGTGGCCAGGGCGTCGGCGCTGTAGAGACGCCCCCCGCTGAGCTCGGTGATCACCGCACGGACGTCGGCGGCCTCCACCGCCGGCACCCGGGGCAGGTCCGACGGCATGCCCTTGTCCAGCATCGGGGTGTCCACCCCACCGGGGCAGACCACGCTCACGCGGACGCCGTGGGCAGCGGCCTCACCACGTAGCGACAGCGAGAGCCCGACCACCCCCCACTTCGTCGACGCGTACGGCGTGAACCCGGGGTTCGGCAGCAGGCCGGCCACGGAGGCGACGTTGACGATGTGCCCGGACCCCTGCCGGAGCATCACCGGGTAGGCGGCGTGCACCCCGTGGACCACGCCCCTCAGGTTGACGTCGATGGCACGGTCCCAGTGCGCCAGGGCGAGGTCCTCGACCGGACCGCCGATCCCGACGCCGGCATTGTTGACCAGGAGGTCCAGCCGGCCCTGCTGCTCGACGGTGCCGGTCACCAGTCCCGCGACCGCCGCCCCGTCCCGCACGTCCAGCACCGCCGCGGAGGCCCGTCCCGGCCCCACGCCGGTGAGCTCCTCGGCGACCCGTGCCGCTCTCGCGCCGTCCGTGCCGGTGAGGACGACGCGGTCGCCGCGGCGCACCAGCGCCGCACCCAGAGCGCGGCCGATCCCCGAGGAACCGCCGGTCACGATCGCGACCCGTTGCATGGCCCACCCCCGACCGCACGCTGCCCTGGACGACGTGCACCGAGGACAGCCTCGCGTTCGCGCAGGGAATCGACCAGCCCCCGCTCCGCGGACGCGCGGTGGGAGCGATCGGCGACGGCGTGGAGCGCCGCAGCGTCGGAGCGCGTGGCAGGGCGTAGCGTCGCCCCACGGAGCCGTCCAGGCTCCCGATGAGGGAGCGCGCACCATGGGTGACAAGTCCCCGCGACAGTCGATGACCAAGGCCAGCGGCAAGTCGATCAAGGAGAAGCGGCTCGACCGCAAGGCGAAGGGCGCCCCGACGCCACCGCCGGAGATCGCCGCCCGCGGCAAGAAGCACTGACGTGCTGCTCCGGCCCACCGGGCCGGAGCAGCACGCCCGGTCAGCCCCCGGGCACCGGGCGGCGCAGCACCGAGGGGCGGCACACCACGGCCGCGCCCAGCACGACGACCGCCGTGACCACCAGCGCGGCACCGACCGTGAGCAGGTCGGCCAGCGCACCGTTGAGCGCGGCGGCCAGCGGTCGGGAGCCGACGAAGCCCATCAGCCAGAGCGCCATGATCCGGCCGATGTACTCCCGCGGCACCCGGTCGTAGAGCAGCGTCGTGATGCCGTTCATCGCCAGCGTCAGCCCGACACCGCCCACGACGAACGCGACGACGGCCGCCGGCACGTTCCAGCTCGCCGCGAGCCCCACCGCCGAGCCGGCCAGCAGCACCAGCCCGGCCGTGGCCAGTTGCGCGTGGTCCAGCCAGCGGACCAGCGCCACCTGGGCGAAGAACCCGAGGAACGCGCCCGCACCGAAGGCCGACGCCAGCACGCCGACGAGCTCCGGGCCGCCGCCGAGGACGTCGGCCAGCGAGGGGCCCAGGGTCACCGCCGGGTCGGCGCCGACGCCCACCGCGGTCACGCCGAGCAGCAGGACGCCCACCACCGGGTCGGTGCGCAGGTACCGCACCCCGGCGATGACCGACAGCCGCGGCCCGGGGGCGGTGGCCGCGCCCGGCGTACGCAGCCGGAACACCGCGACGAGGAAGACCAGGTGGCCGACGGCGGCGAGCGCGAAGGCGACGCCGTAGCCGGCGGTGGCGGCCACCACGCCACCCACCGCCGGCCCCACCGCCCGGCCCACCGAGAAGGTGAGGTTGTCCAGCGCCACGGCCCGGGCCACCTCGCCCGGCCGGACGAGCGACGGCAGCAGCGCCTGCATCGCCGGCCCGCCGACGGAGAAGCCGAGCCCGACCACCAGCGCGGTGACCATGACCACCCACGGCGGCACGTCGGAGACGTCAGGGGTCAGCAGCACCCAGCCGGAGAGGATCGCCGCCCCCAGCGTGCACAGCGTCCGTCCGAGCAGGATCTGCCGGCGCGGGCTGCCGCGGTCGGCCATCGCGCCGCTCAGCGGGGTCAGCACGAGCTGCGGCACGAACTGCGCGAAGCTCACCAGCCCGACGAGGAACGCCGACGCGGTGAGCTGCCAGACCAGCGCGGCGCTGGCGATGTTCTGGATCCAGATGCCGACGTTGGCCAGCAGCTTGCCGGCCCAGTAGGGCCCGAAGACCGGGTCGGTGACCAGCCGCCGGGACGGGCGGGGTGCGGCGGGCCCGGGCTCCGGTTCTCCTCCGCCGTCCACTGCCAGGCAATCTAGGCAGCGCCGCCGGACGCCGCTCACCCGGGGTCGGCGCGCGGCCGGGGGTGGGCGGTCTGCTGCCCGCCGGCATTCGCCTCGCTGCGGTCCAGCGGGCACCGGAACCGCCGGGAGATGCATCCCGGTGGGCGACGGCGCCGGCGCCGCCCACCCGGAACAGCGCTGCCGGCCCCCCGGACGGGCGAGGGCCCTCCTCCCCGGGCGGGGAGGAGGGCCCTCAGGTCGTGCGGGGACGCGCTACATCACGGCGTCGGGCACTCGTCGTAGAAGACGCGGGTGCCGGTGCGCACGGGGGTAGTGAACTCGCACCCGTAGTCGGGGTCGGCGACGACCTCGGGGTCGAGCACCGAGGCGCCGGCCGGCTTCACGCCGTTCTCCACCCAGTCGACCAGGTCGAGGAACTGGGACGCGGCCTCCTCGGGGGTGTACTCGCAGTGCCCGGCGGCCCGGATCGGCCGCTGGACGAGCAGGTCCGCGTTGCCCTGGGCGGCGACGTCGCGGGCGTAGTACTGCTCCATCGAGAACGGCACGTAGTAGTCGCCGAGGGTGTGCGAGGAGAGCACCGGGACGTCGATGTCGCCGGTGATCGCGGGGACCGGGACCGCCTGGTAGGTGCTCCGGGTCTTGGGCGCCGGGGCCACCCGCTCGATGCGCTGGTCGAGCGTGGTGCCGTCCTCGAAGGTGTGGTCGACCGGGTAGTCCTGGTCGGCGTTCGTCCACACCGCGCCCGGCAGCACGCCCTCGGTGCCGGCCGGGTCGTTGGTCACGACGGCGTAGACGAAGTTCTGACCCTCCCAGTAGCCGAAGGCCTCGTCGTCACCGGGGCGCTCGCCGCCGGTGATCGCCGTGATGTTGTCGCGGAAGACCTCGCCCTCCTCGGTGAGGCCCGAGTACACCGGGGTCGCCGTGGTCGGGGTGCCCAGCGCGGCCTTGAACTGCGGCACCGCCTGCGAGAAGTACTCCGCCTGCGAGGGGAACGGGTAGGCGTCCACCCCGGAGAGCGTCTGCGCCAGCAGGTTGTAGTCGAGGAAGAAGTCGTAGAGCTCGTAGTCGCCCATGACCCCGCACATCGGCGCCGCGCCGTCCCACTCCACCCCGCGGTCGCGCTCGAGGAGCGTGCCGATGACGTGCCCGCCCATCGAGACGCCCTGCAGGTAGCGCTGGTCGGCCTTCCCGACGCGCGCGTCGAAGACCTGCGCCAGCCGCTCGGTGGCCAGCGCGCTGGCCTCGATGTCGTACCGGTTCTCGCCGTAGGACGACGCCGCCCAGGCGAAGCCGTTCTCGATGTAGGTGCGCCGCAGGTCGTAGCTCGGGTCGCTGACGTAGACGGTGGTGCCGGTGCCGCGGTAGCCGTGCTCCCAGAAGACGACGTCGCCGTTCCAGTCCAGCGGCACCTCGATGCGGTAGGCCGAGCCGCGGTCGATGCCGTAGAGCACCTTGCTGATCGGGTTGCCGGCCTCGTCGGTGAGCGGCACGAACTCCGCGCCCTGCTCCCCGTTCACGTAGTCGTACCGCGGGTCGGCGATCGTCCAGCGGAGGTTGTAGACGGGCTCCTTGGGGGACTGCTGGACCGGCTGCCAGTCCGGGTTCGACGACTGGGGGGCGGCGAGGGCCGGGCCCCCGAGGGTGAACGTCCCGAGGCCGACGCCTGCGGCGAGGGCGAGCGGGACCAACCGGTTGCGGTGCAGGGACAAGATGCGACTCCTTCGTCGGCACTGTGCTGCGCGTCACTGGGGCGCCCCTGTCTACCCCACGGCCGGGTGAACCGGATAGCCGGGTCTCGGGACGGGGCGACCGGCGCAGGTGGCGACGACGGGGTGCGAGCCCGACGGCCCGTCAGGCCTCGTGCGGGGAGCGTCCCAGCCACCGGTCGGCATCGAGGAACGGCAGCGGGTCGACCTTCACCGGCACCCGGGGCACCTCCACCACCAGCGGGTCGTCGAGGAGTTCGCCGACGACCTTCGCGACGGCCGCCCGCTCCGCATCGGTCCAGGCGTCGTAGCCCGGCAGCGTCTGGCACAGCTCGTCGATGCGCAGCGCCCGCAGCGCCTGCGGGTTGTCGGTCTCCAACCCCACCACCAGACCGGCGAAGAACCCGCCGGGGAGGCGGCTGAGGACGAGGTCGAAGCCGGTCTGCAGGACCACGTCGCCGAGCGACTTCGCGATGTTCTCGGCGTCGCGGACGGCGTAGGCGGTGGCCCCGGCGAGGGCGAGTACGAGCAGCGCGCCGTCGAAGACAGCGCCACCGTGACCGGCGATCCGGCCGATCCCCTTGGGCACGGAGGAGAAGGCCGCCTTCCAGGCCGCGTGGTCGGTGAACAGCCGCGGGGCCCCCGCGGGCAGCCGCGGGCTGATCCGCAGGTCGTAGACCTCCACGGCGGCGCTCTCGAACAGGCTCTTGGTGAACGTGGTCGCCGCGCCGGCGAACCCGTTGGACACCACCTTGCGGAACTTCTTGGCGTCGATCGCGGCGATCGCCTTCTGCGCCGCCGCCGTGTCCTTGGGGCCCGGGCCGGCCAGCCACGCACGGACGGCGGCGAGGTTGCCCTCGAACTGGGGACCGGTGAGGGCCCCGGCCGCGCTGATCCCCCGGAGCTGCGCCTTGTTGTCGAGCAGCCACACCTCGCCCGACGACGGGTGGAAGGCCACCAGGTCGATGCCGTTGCCGGCCACGTGCTTGGTCCAGTCGTGGAACACGACCAGGCCGTCGGCGGCCAGCGCGTTGAACAGCGTCTGCTCCCCGACCAGCCCGATGAGCTGCTGCTTGGTCACCGCGGCAGGCACGTAGCGGGTGTCCACCTGCTGGAGTTCGGGCCCGTAGGCGCCGGCGACCGCCTGCCCGTAGGCCTGCTGCGCCTCCTGCGGGGAGAGCAGCCCCTTGCCCTGCGCCTGACCGAGCACGCCCTGCAGGTCGTGCAGGTCCCGGTTCACCGTCGATCCCTGGTCACCGCTGACCCGCGGCGAGGCCAAGGCCGGAGGAAGGCCGCGCCCGGCGCCCCCCGCCCCCGCCGTGGACGCCACTCCCACGGCGTTCCCGGCGCCGGTGGTCACGGTCGTCGCGCCCGGCCAGGCCC
>NZ_SSXC01000050.1 GCF_021699055.1 Blastococcus sp. MG754426
CGGCCCTGCAGGCGCCGGGCTCGGTGGGCCTGGCGGCCTACCTGTCGGGCAGCTCGAGCAGCCCGGTCGCCGTCCGGTTCGACGACCTGCAGGTCACCGTCGCGGAGTGACCCCCGGGGGGAGGAGGGCACTGCTCTCATCCCCCCCGGGCGACGTCCGACCGGGTGACCCGTGGGGGTGAGGGCGTCCGGCCAGCCCTCCCCGTGCCGTCCCGGCGCGTAGATGCTGGTCGGAGCGACGACCAGCGACCGTGCGGCCGCGCGGCCCCGTGCCGTCGGACCGGTCCGGCAAGCACAGGAGGCGGCAGTGGACGGCTCGGGGAACGCCCTCGCCGAGGTCGGGGGGACGCGGCCGGGGTCGACCCCCGCTCCCGGGCCGAGCCCGTCGGACGCCGCACCCCCCGGCCTGCGCGCCACGCTCCGGCGGCTGTCCACTGCCCAGAAGGGGGCGGCCGGGGCCCCGCTGTACTCACGCTTCGTCAACCGACCCGCCGGCCGCGTCCTCGCTGCGCTCGCCTTCCACGCGGGGCTCACGCCCAACGCCGTGACCGCGCTGAGCGCCACCGCCACCGCCACCGGGATCGCGCTGCTCGCCCTGGTACCGCCGTCGGTGCCCACGGGGCTGGCCGTGGCCGCCTGTCTCGTGGTCGGCTACGCCCTGGACGCCGCCGACGGCCAGCTCGCGCGGCTGCGGGGAGGCGGGTCGCCGGCGGGGGAGTGGCTCGACCACATGGTGGACGCCGCCAAGGCCTCGAGCCTGCACCTGGCCGTCCTCATCGGTCTGCACCGCTTCACCGACGTCGACGGCGCCCTGCTGCTCGTGCCGCTGGGCTACTGCGTCGTCGACGCGGTGACCTACTTCGGCACGATGCTCAACGAGGCGCTGCGGGCCCAGCACGGGGCGCCCACGCGGGCCGCGCCGAGCTCGCGGCCTGCCGGAATCGGCCGCTCGGTGCTCACCCTGCCGACCGACTACGGCCTGCTGGCCTGCATGTTCGTGCTCTATGGCTGGACCTGGCTGTTCGTCCCGGTCTACACCGCCCTCTTTCTCGCGGCCGGGGGCTTCCTCGCCCTCGCATCGGTCAAGTGGTACCGCGAGATGGGCCGGCTGCCGCGATGACCCGTCCACCCCTGCTGGTCGTGCACCCCGGGGCGGAGCTCTACGGCGCCGACCGCATGCTGCTGGAGTCGGCGGTCGCGCTGGCCGACCGCTTCACGGTCACCGTCGCCCTGCCCGGTCCCGGCCCGCTGACCGATGAGCTCGAGGCCCGCGGGATACGTGTCGAGACCTGCCCCATGCCGGTTCTCCGCAACTCCGCCCTGCGGCTGCGCGGCGCCGCCCGGTTGCTCGCCGATGCCGTCCGCGGCCTGGTGCCCGCCCTGCGGCTGCTGCGCCGGCACGGCGGTGCCGGCGTCTACGTCAGCACCCTCACCCTGCCGTCCTGGCCGCTGCTCGCGCGGCTGTGCGGCCGGCGTTCCCTCTGCCACGTGCACGAGGCCGAGCAGTCGGCCCCACGCCTGCTGCGCCGGGGGTTGGCGATCTGCCCGGTCCTGGCCGACCGCGTGGTGGCCAACAGCCGCTTCACCCTCGACGTCCTCACCGAGGTGGCGCCGCGGCTGCGCCGACGCGCCTCCGTCGTCCGCAACGCGGTGCGCGGCCCCGCCGAGGTCGTCGCGGCGCGGCCGCGGCTCGACGGTCCGCTGCGGCTGCTGTTCGTCGGCCGGCTCAACCCCCGCAAGGGTCCGCAGGTGGCGGTCGCCGCGCTGGCGGAGCTGACCCGCCGCGGCGTCGACGCCCGCCTCACCGTCGTCGGCGACGTATTCCCGGGCTACGAGTGGTTCTCCGACGAGCTGCGCGAGAGCGTGGCCGACGCCGGGCTCGGCGATCGGGTCGAGTTCCTCGGCTTCCACGCCGACGTCTGGCCCGACCTGGCCGGCGCCGACGTGGTGCTCGTGCCCGCGGTCGGTGACGAGTCCTTCGGCAACACCGCGGTGGAGGCGGTCCTCGCCGCCCGGCCCCTGGTGGTCAGCGACCACAGCGGTCTGCGCGAGGCCGCGGCCGGCTACGGCAGCGCCCAGGCGGTCCCCGCCGGGGACGCCGGCGCCTGGGCCGACGCGATCGCCCGCGTGACCACCGACTGGCCCCGCTTCCGCGAGGCCGCCCTCGCCGACGCCGCCGTGGCCCGGCGGCGCTCATCGCCCGAGCGGTACGCCGCCGAGCTGGCCGCCGCCGTCGCCGCGCTCGGCGCGCCCGTCCCGGCGCCCCGGGAGCTGCCCACGCCGGCCGAGCCGGCCACCGGATCGGGAGCCGTGGCATGAGCGCCGTCGTCAGCCGGGTCTCCGCACCGGCCGTGCTGATGTACCACTCGATAAGCGCCTCGGCCGCGCCCGACCCGCACCGCGTCCGCGTGCACCCCGACCGGCTCGACCGGCACCTGCGGCTGCTGCGCCGGCTGGGCCTGCGGGGCGTCTCGCAGACCGAGCTGCTGGACGCCGTCGACCGCGGGCAGGCGGCAGGACTGGTCGGCCTGACCTTCGACGACGGGTTCTCGGACTTCCTCACCACCGCCGTCCCGGTCCTCGCACGGCACGGCATGACCGCCACCGTCTACGTGGTCGCCGGTCACATGGGTGCCACGAACTCATGGGACACGGGCCCGCAGTTCCCGATCATGACCGCCGACCAGGTCCGCGCGGTCGCCGCCGCCGGGCACGAGGTGGGGAGCCACACCATGAGCCACGCCCGCCTCGCCGGTGCCGACCCGGTCACGCTCGCCGCCGAGGTGGTCGACAGCCGGCGGCTGCTGGAGGACGTCCTTCAGGCCGAGGTGCCGGGGTTCTGCTACCCCTACGGCTCGTACGACGCCGCGGCCGCCGACGCCGTGCGCGCGGCCGGGTACGGCAACGCCTGCGTCACCGGCGACTACGTGCCGGGCGACCGGTACACCCTCCCGCGCTGCTACGTGAGCCCCCGCGACACCGGTGCCCACGTCGTGGCGCGGCTGGCCCGGCACGCCGTCCGCATCCGCCGCCCCCTGCCCGCCGCCTCCGGGCGCTGACCGGCGGACCGGCCATGCGCTCCGTGCTCCCGTCCCTGACCGGCTTGCTGCGCCGGCGGGCGACCGCCGCCGTCGTCGGCCAGGCGACGATGGCGCTGGCCGGCCTGGCGCTGCAGGTCGCCGCCGCCCGGTTGCTCGGTGCCGGCGGGCTGGCTGTGTTCTCCCTGGTCTTCGGCGGGCTGGTGCTCGTGACCGCGGTGTGCAGCGGGATGGTGGGGGACTCGCTGACGGTGCTGGACCGGCACGACCGCGGGGTGCGCGCCGGCCTGCACGTCTGGACCGCCCTCGTGTCCGCCGCCGCCGGCCTGGCGGGGGCGGTCGCCGCGCTCGTCACCGACGTCATCCCGCTGTGGGCGGGGCTGCTGCTGGCGCCCGCGTGCGCCGCGTTCGTCGTCGAGGACACGTTGCGCAGGCTGCTGATGGCCACCGGCCGGTACGCCGCGCTGCCGGCCGTGGACGGCACCAGCCTGGTCGGCGCGCTCGCAGCGCTGGCGCTGTGCGGCCTGACCGGTCCGGTGACGCTCGGCTCGTTCGTCGTCGCCCTGCTGGCAGGGCAGGTCGCGGCCGCGGTCCTCGCGTGGGCGCTGCTCCCCACCGCGGAGCGGCCGTCCGGGCCCTGGCGTCGTCCCGCCCTGCGGCGCGTGGCCGACTTCGGCGTCTGGCGCGCCGCCGCGCAGATGATCCGGCCCGGTTCCCTGACCCTGCTGCGGGTGGTCGTCGTCGCAGCCGTCGGTGCGGCCGCGTACGGACCGGTGGAGGCCGCGCGCGTCTACACCGCCCCGATGCTGACCCTGGTCGCGGGTATCGGGTCCTTCCTGCTCCCGCACTTCGCCGCGCTCCGCGCTCGGCCCGTCCCTGACAGCTTGCGGGTGGCCGACCGTGCCGCTCTGGCTCTGGTGGGGGGCATCGCGGCGATCGGTGCCGCAGGTCTGCTGGCGCTGCCCTGGCTGGGCCCCCTGCTGACCGGCGGCGGTTACGAGGTGCCGGTCGTGGGCGTCATCGGCTGGACCCTCTACGCCGTCGCCGGAGCGATCCTGCTGCCCTACGCCTCCCTCGCCTCCGTCCACGGCCGGCAGCGCCGGGTCCTCACCCTGCGCTCCCTGGAGGTCGGGTCGCTGGCCGCCGTGGCGGCGCTGGTGGTGCTGGCGCCGGGTCAGGCGGCGTGGTCCCCGGCGGCACTGGCCGTCGGTCCCGTGGTCGCGGCCGTCGCCGTGCGTCAGTCGGTGGTCCTGCGCCTGGCGGACCCCACGGCGCGCCCTCCGGCGGGGCTGGAGGTTCCGGCATGACCCCCGGCACGCGGCCCCCTGGTCGGCGCATCGGCGGCGTCCCGGCGCGGCTCCAGGTCTGCCTGCTGCTGCTCGTGCTCACCACGGTGGGCTGGCGGCGCGGCACCTACTTCGCGGGCTCGGTCGACCCGGTCGTCGCCGCGAAGGCCGTGCTCAGCGTGGTGGCGCTGCTCGTTGCGTGGTCCTGTGCCCGGCGTCCGCAGCTGAGGGTGGGCACCGGGACGCTGTGGGCGCTGGGCCTGCTCCTCACCGCCTCGGTGCTCGGCGCCCTGACCCACGGTCCGCTGGTCGCTGGCGCCGTCGTCGCCGCCCGGGCGATGATCCTGGCCCTCACGGTCGTGCTCCTGCTGCGCTGCTGGACGGCGACGCAGTTCTTCACCGCCCTTGCGCACGCCTGCGCGGTGGTCGGCGGGCTGGCGGCCGTCACCGGGCTGCCCACGCTCTCCAGCGGCCGGCTCGCGGGGGGTGTGCCGGAGGTCGACCCCAACACGTTGGCGCTGCTCGCCTGCGTCGTCGTGCTGCACGCCGGGTGGCGGATCGCGGTGGGCGGCGGCGGGGCCCGATCCGGCGCGGTGGCCGCCGTGGCGCTCGGTGCCGTCTGGGCCACCGGGTCCCGCACGGCCCTGCTCATGCTGGTCCCGGCGCTGCTCGTCATGGCGCTGCACCTCCGCCGGGCCCGCGTCGGGCTGGTGGTCGGCGCGCTGCTGGCGGCGGCCGCAGCCACCTTCGCGGTGTTCCTGACCGACGTGCTCGGTGCGTTCCTCGAGCGGGACGGCGCCGGCACCAGCACGGTGCAATCCCGCTTCATCGCCTGGGACGCCGCCACGACCTGGGCCGATGACGCCTGGCAGCTCGCGTTCGGAGGGGGGCTGTCGGTCAAGATCATCCCGGTCAAGGGTCAGTACTGGACCGAGCAGCCGCTGGACAGCAGCTGGGTCTCCCTGCTGGTGCAGACCGGCCTGGTCGGCCTCCTCGTGGCGGGAACGTGGGTGCTCTGGACGGTGCGAGGGGTGCTCCGGGCACCGCGCTCGCACCGCGCGCTGTTCCTCGGGCTGCTGGTCTTCGTCATCGGCCGGAGCGTGCTGGAGAGCGGGCTGTTCGACGCGACACCGGAGTTCCTCGCCTTCCTCGCCGTCTCCTTGCTGGCCGAAGGCGGCTCCCGACGTCGCCTCACCGGAGAGGTGGAGGAGCGCGGCGCCGAGCCGGTGGTGCTCGGCGGTGGTCCGAGGACGGTCGCGCTCACCGGCTGACGGGGAGGGTGCGGGACCCGGGGAGCGGTCCGGTCCGGCCGCTCGCCAGGGGCCGGGACGGCGCAGCCCACCCGACCGCAGGTCGGGTGAACCCGGACGTGGGCGGGCCGGTCGGGGCAGCAGTCCCGGCGTTCAGCCGCGCCGGGAGCCGTTCAGCGCCGTCTGCCTGCCGGACGCGGCGACGGGGTCCGGCCTGGGCGTCGGAACCGGTGCCGCGCCGGACTCATCCGGGTGGTCGGCAGCCGGGCGGCCCTGCCCGCGGGGCAGGAGAGCGATCACCAGCGGTGCGATGCCGGCGGAGGCCAGCACGGTGCGCACCTCGCGGAGCTCCTGCTCGTCGACCCGTCCGGCCGCCACGACCAGGACCACCCCGTCGTGGCGCTCGGCCACGTGCTTCCAGACGCGCAGCGGGGCCAGGGGGTCGGCGACGTCCAGGCGGATTCGCGCCCCCCCGTCGCCGCCCGTGCCGAGTACGGACTCGCTCACGGTGGCGCTCAGGCCGCGGCTCCCCAGCACGTCGGCCACCTGTGCGGCGAAGGCGTGGGTGATGTGCTCCTGCGACGGCGCGGGTGAGAGCACCGCGACCCGCACCACGCGCTGCTCGGCGCGCAGCTCCAGCCGCCGGGCGAGGGTGCCGGCCGCCTGCCCGGTCAAGGCGCTGCGCCGGGCGCGACCGGAGGGTTGGGCGAGGAACTCCGTGGTGCCGTCGTCCTCCCCCCAAGCCCGGCGCAGGTCGTCCTCGGTGTGCAGCGTCGTGTCCGCCCGGCTCCGCACGACCGCGGCGGCCAGGCCGAGGAACAGCCCGGCGACGAGGCCGAGCGCCAGGAGGTGGAGCAGCACGGGGGACACCGGGGAGGTCGGGGCCACGGCGGGGTCGACGACGGTCAGGTGCACCGGCTCGTCCCCCGACGACGGGGTCTCCAGCGTCTCCACGACGTCGGCGAACCGCGTGGCGACGGCGTTGGCGATCGCTGACGCCTCCGATGCGTCAGGTCCGGTGACGGTGACGTGCAGCTGCGTGGTGTCCGCCGGGTTCGTCGCCGTCACCCGGGCGCGCAGGTCGGCCAGCGGCACGTCCAGGTCGAGCTCCTCGCGGACGGGGGCGAGCACGGCCTCGCTGGTCACGATGTCGGGGTAGCTCTTCACCCGCTGCTGCACGAACGAGGCGCTGTTCGGGATCGAGGGGGAGACGGAGGTGAAGACCGTGGAGCTCGCGGCGTAGGCCTTCGGGGTGAAGGCGAAGGCCAGGAGCCCGGCCAGCGCGCCGGCGAGCGTCAGCCCGACCCAGATCACCCAGTGGCGCCGCAGCGCGGCGAGGTAGTCCCGCAGTTCCATGTCATCCCCTGCCTGCCCGCGCGTCCGGGCGAGCGCTGGCGGGGCGCCCGCGGGGCGCGTCCCCCAGTCGGAGTGCCGAAGATATCCGCGGCCCGGGGCGCCGGAGCCCGCCGCGGAGGGCCCGTCACCCATCCGGGTGGGGACCTGAACCGTCCCTGCCGAGCCTGCCCCCGAAGGGGTGAAGATCGTCGCTGTCCTCACCAAGCGTGATCGAGCCCGGCTAGCTTTCCCGAGATCGCTGAGGTCGAGCGGCGCAAGTCGCGCGCGCATCACCGAGCGTGACCAGGCGCGCGTTCCCGTCCGGGGGGCGCGGCGCCACGGGAGGATCGGGGGGTCCCATGACGGTCATCGGCTACGCGCCGGGTGCCTACGACCTGTTCCACATCGGGCACCTGAACATCCTCAGGCACGCCGCCGACCACTGCGACCGGCTGATCGCGGGCGTCGTGTCCGACGAGATGCTGCTGCGGACGAAGGGGCGCGCCCCCGTCGTCCCTCTGGCCGAACGCATGGAGATCGTGAGCAGCCTGCGGTTCGTCGACGCCGTGCACGCCGAGGTCGTCCCCGACAAGATCGACACCTGGCGCGAGGTCGGGTTCGACGTCCTCTTCAAGGGCGATGACTGGAGGGGCACGCCGAGAGGCGAGAAGCTCGAGCGCGACTTCGCCGAGGTCGGCGTCCGGGTGCACTACTTCCCGTACACCATGCACACCTCGAGCACGCTGCTGCGCAAGGCGCTGGCCGCCATCGACGCGCAGGAGCCGGCGGGCCGCGCCGCCCGCGTTCGCACCTCCTGATCCGAGATCCGAGCGGGAGCGGCGCTCGGCCCTGCCGATTAACCTGGGACCCGGCCCCGCCCCGCACTGGGCGGCAGCGGTGCGGCCCCCATCCCAGGAGAGAGAACAGCGTGACCCTTCGCGGCGTGCTCGACGTCGTCCTCACCGACCCCGGCATGGCCCGCGTCGTGGCCGCCGCCGGGAACGCCGAGCTCGCGGTCACCGCACCGCCGCCCGTGCAGCCCCTCGTGGCCGCCGCCCTCGCCCGCGGCGGGGGCGTCCCCGTGCTGGTGGTCACGGCCGGCGAGCGGGACGCCGACGCCACCGCCGACCTGCTCCGCTGCTTCCTGCCCGACCGGCGGGTCGAGGTCTTCCCCGCCTGGGAGACGCTGCCGCACGAGCGGCTCAGCCCGCGGGCGGACACCGTCGGCCGGCGGTTGGCGGTCCTGCGCGACCTCACCCACCCGGGGCAGAACGGCGCGGTCGACGTCCTGGTCGCCCCGGTCCGGAGCGTGCTGCAGCCGCTGGCGCCCGGGCTGGGCGACCTGGTGCCCGTCGAGCTGAGGCCCGGCGACTCCGCCGAGCTGGACGGCATCGCCCAGGCGCTCTCCGACGCCGCCTACACCCGCGTCGAGCTGGTCGAGAAGCGCGGCGAGTTCGCCGTCCGCGGTGGGCTGCTCGACGTCTTCCCGCCCACCGAGCCGCACCCGGTGCGGGTGGAGTTCTGGGGCGACGAGGTCGACGAGCTGCGCTACTTCTCCGCCGCCGACCAGCGCTCGCTGGACGAACGGCCCGAGCGGCTGTGGGCCCCGCCGTGCCGCGAGCTGCTGCTCACCGAGGAGGTCCGGGCCCGCGCCGCGGCGCTCGCGGTCGAGCACCCCGGCCTGCTGGAGATCCTGGGCAAGCTGGCCGAGGGCATCGCGGTCGAGGGCATGGAGTCGCTGACCCCGGTGCTCGTGCCCGGGCAGCTGCAGCTGCTCACCGAGCTGCTGCCGGCCGGCACCCACGTGCTCGTCTGCGACCCCGAGCGGGTGCGCAGCCGCGCCGCGGACCTGGTGCGCACCGCCGAGGAGTTCCTCGCCGCCTCGTGGGCGACCGCCGCGGAGGCGGGGGAGGCGCCGCTGGACCTCGGCGCGTCGTCGTTCCGCGACCTCGCCGACGTCGAGGCCGCGACCCGCACCCGCGGGCTGCCGTGGTGGACCACCGGGGCGTTCACGCTGCAGGCGGAGGACGACGAGCGCCAGGTGACCCTCGACGCGACGCCGGTCGAGCGGTTCCACGGTGACCAGGGTGCCGCCGTCGAGCGGATGCGCGGCTGGCACCGCGACGGGTGGCGGGTCGTCGTCACCTTCGCCGGGCCGGGCCCCGCGCAGCGGGCCGCCGACCAGCTCACCGAGGCAGAGCTCGGCGTCCGGCTGGTGCCCGACCTCGCCACCGCCCCCGACGCCGGGCTGACCCACGTCACCCAGGGCAACCTCGAGGCGGGGTTCGCGTTCCCGGGCGTCGGGCTGGCGCTGGTCACGGAGCACGACCTGACCGGCCAGCGCGGCACGACGATGCGCGACGCGGTGAAGATGCCCGCCCGCCGGCGCAACGCCGTCGACCTGGTGCAGCTCCAGCCCGGCGACCTCGTCGTCCACGAGCAGCACGGCGTGGGCCGCTACATCGAGATGATCAGCCGCACCGTCAACGGCGGGCAGCGCGACTACCTGATCGTCGAGTACGCGCCGTCGCGGCGGAACCAGCCGCCGGACCGGCTGTTCGTGCCCACCGACGCCCTCGACCAGCTCACCCGGTACGTCGGCGGGGAGTCGCCGGCGCTGTCGAAGCTCGGCGGCGCCGACTGGCAGAAGACCAAGAGCCAGGCCCGCAAGGCGGTCAAGCAGATCGCCGGCGAGCTGATCCGGCTGTACTCCGCCCGGATGGCCACCCAGGGCCACGCGTTCGGCCCGGACACCGTCTGGCAGCGCGAGCTAGAGGACGCGTTCCCGTTCCAGGAGACGCCCGACCAGCTGGCCGCGATCGACGAGGTCAAGGCCGACATGCAGCAGACGGTGCCGATGGACCGGATCATCTGCGGCGACGTCGGCTACGGGAAGACCGAGATCGCGATCCGGGCCGCGTTCAAGGCGGTGCAGGACGGCAAGCAGGTCGCCGTCCTGGTGCCGACGACGCTGCTGGCCAACCAGCACTTCAAGACGTTCTCCGAGCGGGTCGCCCAGTTCCCGGTGACCGTGAAGGTGCTCTCCCGGTTCCAGTCCGACCGGGAGACCACCGAGATCCTCCGGCAGCTCGCCGCCGGCGAGATCGACATCCTGGTCGGCACCCACCGGCTGCTGCAGCCGACGACCCGGTGGAAGGACCTCGGCCTGGTCATCGTCGACGAGGAGCAGCGCTTCGGCGTCGAGCACAAGGAGTACCTGAAGACCATGCGGACGGCGGTCGACGTCCTGTCGATGTCGGCCACCCCGATCCCGCGCACCCTGGAGATGAGCCTCACCGGCATCCGCGAGATGTCGACGATCCTCACCCCGCCCGAGGAGCGGCACCCGGTCCTCACCTACGTGGGCGCGTGGAACGACAAGCAGATGGCCGCCGCCATCCGCCGGGAGCTGCTGCGCGACGGGCAGGTCTTCGTCATCCACAACCGGGTGCAGTCGATCGACAAGGCCGCGGCGAAGATCCGCCACCTGGTGCCCGAGGCCCGCATCGCCGTCGGGCACGGCCAGATGAAGGAGCACGAGCTCGAGCGGATCATGGTCGGCTTCTGGGAGAAGGAGTACGACGTCCTGGTCGCGACGACGATCGTCGAGTCGGGCCTGGACATCCCGAACGCCAACACCCTGATCGTCGACCGCGCCGACACCTTCGGCCTCTCCCAGCTGCACCAGATCCGCGGCCGGGTCGGCCGTGGCCGGGAGCGGGCCTACGCCTACTTCACCTACGACCCGACGCGCACGCTCACCGAGACCTCGGTGGACCGGCTGACCACCATCGCCAACAACACCGACCTCGGCGCCGGCATGGCGGTGGCGATGAAGGACCTGGAGATCCGCGGCTCGGGCAACCTGCTCGGCGGCGAGCAGTCCGGGCACATCGCCGGCGTCGGCTTCGACCTGTACGTGCGGCTGGTCGGCGAGGCGGTGGCCGACTACCGGGCGCAGGTGACCGGCGAGGAGGCGCCCGCCGAGCCCGTGGAGGTGCGGGTCGACCTGCCGGTGGACGCGCACCTGCCGCACGACTACGTGCCCGGCGAGCGGCTGCGCATGGAGGCCTACCGCAAGGTCGCCTCCATCCAGGACGAGGAGCAGGCGCAGGCGGTGCTCGACGAGCTCACCGACCGGTACGGCGCCCCGCCGGCGCCGGTGCTCAACCTGCTGGCCGTCGCCCGGTTCCGGGTGGCGATGCGGGCGCTGGGCATCACCGAGGTCTCCCTGCAGGGCCGGACGATCCGGGTCGGGCCGGTGGACCTGCCGGAGTCCAAGCAGATGCGGCTGGCCCGGCTGGCCGACGGTGCCTCGTACAAGGCGGCCGTGCGGATGATCTCGCTCAAGGTGCCGGTCGGCCCCGACCGCCGCACCCCGCTGCGGGACGTCGCACTGCTGGAGAACCTGCACGCGACGCTGCGCGCCGTCCTGGTGCAGCCGGTGGCTGCGTAGCCGGATCGGGTCGGCGTGCCGGCTGCCCCTGGGGCAGGGGCCCGCGCCGAGCGGGCGAGGCGTGCGGCGCTGGTCACACCCGGTGTGGGAGTCTCCGGACGTGCTGACTTCCCGTGCCGCCCGGACCGGTGCCGCCGTCGCACTGGCTGCTGTAATCCTGAGCGGCTGCCGGTCGGCCCCGGACGTCGCCGCCTACGTGGGCGACGAGCAGATCACCGTCGACGAGCTGCAGTCCCAGGTCGACGCCAGGCTCCAGGACCCCGCGATCGCCGCCGCCGTCGAGGGGCGCGAGGAGGACCTCACCGTCCAGGTGCTCGGCCTGCTCGTCGAGGCCGAGGTGCACGACGCCGCGGCGCAGCGCTACGACGTGCAGGTCGCCGACGCGGAGGTGACCCGCCGGATCGAGGAGCTCCTCGGCGCCGACGACCCGGAGGCCGTGTACGGCCGGCTCGCCCAGCAGGGCATCGCCCCGGCCGACATCCGCGAGAGCGTGCGCCAGCAGCTGGTGCGCCAGGAGATCGCGACCGACGAGGGCGGTGCGGAGCCGCTGGACGAGGCCGCGCTCCGCGCCCGGTACGAGGAGGTCCGCGAGACGCTGGGCGAGGTCGAGTACGGCTACATCACGGTGCCCGACCAGGCCACGGCCGACGCGGTGGCGGCCGAGCTCGCCGCCGACCCCGCGAGCTACCCGGAGGTGGCCGCGCGCTTCCCCGGTCAGTTCACGCTGCCCGATCTCGACCGGCGCCCACCGGACGAGCTGCCGGGCGCGCTCGCCGCCCCGCTCGCCGACGCGGCGCCGGGGACGGCGGTCACGGTGCCGGTGCCCCAGGCCGGCGGGATCGTCGTCGCCTTCCGCGCGGGGACGGCCTACCCCTCGTTCGAGGAGGTCCGCCCGCGGCTGGTGGAGGAGGCCGGCCAGCAGGTGGAGGCGGCGGCCCAGCCGCTGCTCGAGGAGGTCCGGGCCGGCCTCGACATCACCGTCAACCCGCGCTACGGCGTGTACGAGGAGGGGCGGCTGCTGCCGGCCGGCGTCGGCGTCGTCGACATCCTCGGCGACGAGACCACCCCCGCCGAGTAGCCACCGGGGCCAGCTCCCGGAGACTGGGCGGGTGCCCGCCGCCCTCGTCGTCACCGCCAACCCCCGGCTCCCCGCGCTGCTGGGGGCCGACGGCTGGCGGGCGGTGACCGGCCCCCGGGCGGTCGTCGCGCTGCCCGGCGCCAGGGCGGAGGCGGCGATGCTGCGGGCCGCCGGCGTCGCGGTCGAGGAGCTGCCCGACGCGGCCGCCGTGACCGCGCGGGCGGACGACGTCGTCTGCCTGGCATCCCCCGACGAGGCGGCCGCCCTGCCCCGGGTGCCGGCGGTGGCGGGTGCGCCGGAGCCGCCCGGTGCGCGGCTCCTCGACGTCGTCCGGGTCATGGACCGGCTCCGCTCGCCCGGCGGCTGCCCGTGGGACGCCGAGCAGACCCACGCCTCGCTGCGCGGCTACCTGCTGGAGGAGGCGCACGAGGCCTACGACGCGATCGTCGACGACGACTACCCGGCCATGCGGGAGGAGCTCGGCGACGTGCTGCTCCAGGTCGTCTTCCACGCCCGGGTGGCGCAGGAGGGCGGCGCGCGCGGCTTCGACGTCGACGACGTCGCCGGCGACCTCGTCGAGAAGCTGGTCCGGCGCCACCCGCACGTGTTCGGGGACGCCGGCCCGCGCGATGTCGCCCAGGTCGAGGCCGGCTGGGAGGAGATCAAGAAGGCGGAGAAGCAGCGCCGCTCGCCCACCGAGGGGGTGTCCCGCTCGCAGCCCGCGGCGTCGTGGGGCGCGGCCCTGGTGCGCCGGGCCGGCCGGGCCGGGCTGCCCACCCCCGAGCCCGCCGAGCTGACCGACGCGAGCCCCGAGGCGCTCGGGGAGCGGCTGCTGGCCGTCGTCGCCGCCGCCGAGGCCCGCGGGTGGGACGTGGAGGACGCGCTGCGGGAGGCGGTGCGCCGCTACGCCGGGGAGCTGGACGCCGCCGCGGCGGACCGACCCGACAGGGGGACCTCGGCCTGACGGGGCCGCCCCGGCTGGCTAGCGTGGTCCCTGCGCTGATCCCTCGAGAGGAGCCGGTCCGCTGCCCGCCACGCTCTCCGCCCCCGCGACCGACCCCGTCGGGCCCGACGAGGCCGTCGAGGGCGTCTCCGGCCTGATCCCGTCGGAGCCCTGGGCGGTCGCCCTGGTGCTCCTCGGCGCCGCCCTGGCGGCCTGGCTGCTGGGCGTCCTGATCGGCGTCGTCGTCCGCCGGGTGGGCCGCGGCTCGCCGGTGACCGCCGACCTCTCCCGCCGCGGCCGCGCGCCGCTGCGCGCGCTGCTCGTGCTGGTGGCGCTGACCGTGGTGCTCGAGGCCGCCGACGAGCTGGGGGACTGGACCGAGGTCGTCGTCCACGTGCTCGCCCTGGCGGTGATCGCGACGATCGGCTGGCTGGTCGCCGTGGGCGTCTTCGTCGCGGCCGACGTCTGGCTGGCCCGCTACGACGTCGACGTCGCGGACAACCGGCACGCCCGCCGCGTGCGCACCCAGATCTCCCTGCTGCGCCGGCTGGCCGTCGTCCTCGTCGCCGTGCTCACCCTCGCCGCGATGCTGCTGACCTTCCCCGGCGCCCGCGCCGCCGGTGCCAGCATCCTGGCCAGCGCCGGTGTCATCTCCATCGTCGCGGGCCTCGCCGCGCAGACGTCGCTGGCCAACGTCTTCGCCGGCCTGCAGCTGGCGTTCACCGACGCGATCCGGGTCGACGACGTCGTCGTCGTCGAGGAGGAGTGGGGGCGGATCGAGGAGATCACCCTCACCTACGTCGTCGTGCACCTCTGGGACGACCGGCGCCTGGTGCTGCCCTCGACCTACTTCACCACCACCCCCTTCCAGAACTGGACCCGCAAGGAGTCCGCCGTCCTCGGCGCCGTCGAGCTCGACGTCGACTGGACGACGCCGTTCGACCGCATGCGCGAGGAGCTCGACCGTCTGCTCGCCGGGGACGAGAACTGGGACGAGCGGGTCAAGGTGCTGCAGGTCACCGATGCCGTCGGCTCGCTCGTGCGGGTGCGGGTCCTGGTCAGCGCGCAGGACGCGGGGACGCTGTGGGACCTGCGCTGCACCGTCCGCGAAGGGCTGGTCGGGTGGCTGCAGCGGGAGGCGCCGCACGCGCTGCCCCGGGTCCGCAACGAGGGGGCGCCCGGCTACGAGACCGCGGGTCGGCGGGGTTCACGCCCCGCCCCCGACCCGCGCACCGCACCCCGCCCGCCGCGCCCGGCCGACCGCGCGCCGGCCACGAACGAGGGGCTGTTCACCGGCAGCCTGGAGGCGCGCCGCCGCTCGCAGGCGTTCACCGGGCCGAGCGAGGAGGACCAGGCCGAGCGCGCCCGCCACGACCGGTCGGCCGCCGACGCCGGGACCGCGGAGCAGAAGCCCGCGACGTGATCGGGCCGGACGCGGCCGGGGGAGCGCCGCACCGGGCGTCCGGGCTGGTTAGGCTGCCCCCGTGCCGAGCATCGATGCCGTAGGCGCGCGGGAGATCCTCGACTCGCGCGGAAACCCCACCGTCGAGGTCGAGGTCGCCCTCGACGACGGGACGATCGCCCGGGCCGCCGTGCCCAGCGGCGCCTCCACCGGCGCCTTCGAGGCGGTCGAGCTGCGCGACGGCGGCGAGCGCTACGGCGGCAAGGGCGTCACCAAGGCGGTCGACGGCGTCCTCGACGTCATCGGCCCCGAGCTGGTCGGCTACGAGGCGACCGAGCAGCGGCTGGTCGACCAGCGCCTGCTCGACCTCGACGGCACGCCGGACAAGTCCCGCCTGGGTGCCAACGCGATCCTCGGCGTCAGCCTCGCCGTCGCCCGCGCCGCCGCGGACTCCACCGGCCTCCCGCTGTTCCGCTACGTCGGCGGCCCCTCGGCGCACCTGCTGCCGGTGCCGATGATGAACATCCTCAACGGCGGCGCCCACGCCGACAGCAACGTCGACGTGCAGGAGTTCATGATCGCCCCCATCGGCGCGGCGACGTTCGCCGAGGCGCTGGCCATGGGCACCGAGACCTACCACGCGCTCAAGGCGGTGCTGAAGGGCCGCGGCCTCTCCACCGGGCTGGGCGACGAGGGCGGCTTCGCGCCCGACCTGCCGAGCAACCGCGACGCCCTGGACCTCATCGCCGAGGCCGTCGAGAAGGCCGGCTACGGCGTCGGCACCGACATCGCCTTCGCGCTCGACGTCGCCGCCACCGAGTTCCACACCGACGGCGGCTACGACTTCGAGGGCCAGACCCGCTCGGCCGAGTACCTGGTCGACTACTACCGCGGCCTGGCCGACGCCTACCCGATCGTCTCCATCGAGGACCCGCTCGACGAGGAGGACTGGGACGGCTGGATCGCCCTGACCGCCGCCCTCGGCGACCGCGTGCAGCTCGTCGGCGACGACCTGTTCGTCACCAACCCCACCCGGCTGGCCGACGGCATCGCGCGCGGCGCGGCCAACGCGCTGCTGGTCAAGGTCAACCAGATCGGCACGCTCACCGAGACCCTCGACGCGGTCAACCTGG
Source organism: Blastococcus sp. MG754426 (assembly GCF_021699055.1). GTDB lineage: Bacteria > Actinomycetota > Actinomycetes > Mycobacteriales > Geodermatophilaceae > Blastococcus. Next base: position 15,921 of record NZ_SSXC01000050.1, read on the forward strand.
CGCACCGGAGCGGCTACCGCTGCATGATGAGCCACCGCTCGGGCGAGACCGAGGACACCACGATCGCCGACCTCGCCGTCGCCACCGACTGCGGGCAGATCAAGACCGGTGCCCCGGCGCGCAGCGAGCGCGTGGCCAAGTACAACCAGCTGCTGCGCATCGAGGAGGAGCTCGACGACGCCGCCCGCTACGCCGGTGCCCAGGCCTTCCCGCGGCTGAACGGCTGAGCGGGGGGCGATGAGCAGCGTCCGCGGCCGGCGGGGCGGCAGCGAGGGGCGGCGCGCGACCGGCCGCGTGCCGCGCGTGCACCACTCGCGGCCGGTCCGCACCGGGCTGCGCTCGGGGGCCTCCAACCGCCCCGCGCCGCGCCGGCCCAACCGCCGCCCGGAACGCCGCCCGGCCGCCGGGACCACGGCGCGCCGCCGCCCCCTGTTCACCGGCCGTGCCGTGGTGCTCGTCGGGCTGGTGCTGCTCCTCGCCCTCACCCTCGCCGGGCCGATCCGGCAGTACCTGGCCGGGCAGGCCGAGCTCACCCGGCTGGCCGCGGAGGGCCGGCAGCTCGACGAGCGGGTCGCCGCGCTGCAGGGGCAGCTGGAGCTGCAGGCCGACCCGGTGTACGCGCAGCGGCAGGCGCGGGAGCGGCTGTCCTACGTGCTCCCCGGCGACCGGCTGGTGCTCGTCGTCGACGGCGAGGCGGTCGAGGGCGACGCCGGCACGCTGGCGGCGGCCGCCGTCGACCCGGGGCCGCTGCCCTGGTACGAGGGGCTGATGCGGTCGCTGGCCGAGGCCGACGGCGGCGAGGACGGAACCCGATGAGCGAGCCGGTGACCCCGGAGGACCGGGAGGTCGTCGCCCGGCAGCTCGGCCGCCCACCCCGGGCCCTGGTCGCTGTCGCGCACCGGTGCCCCTGCGGCCAGCCGGACGTCGTCGAGACCTCGCCGCGGCTGGAGGACGGCACCCCGTTCCCGACGCTGTACTACCTCACCTGCCCGCGGGCCTCGGCCGCCGCGAGCCGGCTGGAGTCGACCGGCCGGATGCGGGAGTGGCAGGACGAGCTGGGCACCGACCCCGAGCTCGCGGCCGCCTACCGCGCCGCGCACGAGGCATACCTGGCCGAGCGCGACGCCAAGGACGTGCTGCCCACCCGCAACACCGCCGGTGGCATGCCCGACCGGGTCAAGTGCCTGCACGCCCTGGCCGGCCACGCGCTCGCCGCCGGGCCCGGCGTCAACCCGATCGGCGACCGCGCGGTCGCCGAGATGGGGGAGTGGTGGGCGAAGGGCCCCTGCGCCCGGCCGGAGGACGGCGCGTGACGCGGGTGGCCGCCATCGACTGCGGCACCAACTCCATCCGGCTGCTCGTCGCCGACGTCCCGCCGCAGGGTGGGCACACCGACCTGCTGCGCCGGATGGAGGTCGTCCGGCTGGGCCAGGGCGTGGACGCCACCGGCCGGCTGGCGCCGGAGGCGATCGAGCGCACCCGCGTGGTGCTGGCCGAGTACGCCGCGCAGGCCCGCGAGCTCGGCGCCACCGACGTCCGGATGGTCGCCACCAGCGCCACCCGGGACGCGGCGAACCGCGACGAGTTCGAGGCCATGGTGCGCGCCACGCTGGGCCGCACCGCCGACGTCGTGACCGGCCGGGAGGAGGCGGAGCTCTCCTTCCTCGGCGCGACCGGGTCGCTCGCGGCCGCCGCCGCCTCCCACGGGCTGGACCCGGCGCCCGCGCCGTGGCTGGTCGTCGACATCGGCGGCGGCTCCACCGAGTTCGTTCTCGGCGACGACGACGGCGTGCTCGCGGCCCGCTCGGTCGACATCGGTTGCGTGCGGCTCACCGAGCGGCACCTGCACGACGACCCACCCACCGCCGAGCAGGTAGCCCGCACCGAGCGGGACATCCGAGCCGCGCTGACCCAGGTCGCCGCCGAGGTGCCGGTGGGCAAGGCGGCGAGCCTGGTCGGGCTGGCCGGGTCGGTGACCACCGTGGCCGCGCTCGCGCTGGGGCTGCCGGCCTACGACTCGGTGGCGATCCACGGCTCGCGCATCCCGGTGGCCGACGTCCGCCGGGTCTCCGCGGACCTGCTCGCCGCGACCCGGGAGCGCCGCGCCGCCGAGCCGGTCATGCACCCGGGCCGGGTCGACGTGATCGGCGCCGGGGCGCTGATCCTGCGGGTGCTCATGGACGAGTTCGCACTGGCCGAGGTCACCGTGAGCGAGCACGACATCCTCGACGGCATCGCCCTGCGCCTCGCCCGCGCCTGAGGGGGCAGCCTGGCCCCGCCCGAGGGGGCATAGGAAGCTCTACCTGTGTCCCCGGCGCCCAGAACGCAGGCATAGCTTCCTATGCCCCTGGACGACGGTGGGTTCCCCGTCACCCGAACCCCCGCCGGAGTCGTGCGCAGCGCCCGGGCCACCCGTGAGCTCGCCGTCCTCGACGACCGCGTCTCCGGCTGCTACGCCTGCCCGCGGCTGGTGGCGTGGCGGGAGGAGGTGGCCCGCGTGAAGCGCGCCTCGTTCCGTGACCAGGAGTACTGGGGCCGGCCGGTGCCGGGGCTGGGCCCGGCCGATGCGCGGATCGCCGTCGTCGGCCTCGCCCCGGCCGCCCACGGCGGGAACCGCACCGGCCGGGTGTTCACCGGCGACCGCAGCGGCGACTGGATCTTCGCCGCCCTGTGGCGCGCCGGGCTGGCCAACCAGCCGACGTCGACGCACATCGGCGACGGGCTGGAGCTCACCGACGTGCGGGTGGCCGCCGCGGTGCGCTGCGCCCCGCCGGCCAACGCGCCCACCCCCGAGGAGCGGGACACCTGCTCGCCCTGGCTGGCCCGCGAGCTGGCACTGCTGCCGCGGCTGCGGGTGGCCGTGGTGCTGGGCGGATTCGGCTGGACCGCGCTGTGGCCGGTGCTCGCCGCCGCCGGGTACGCGGTGCCCCGCCCGCGGCCGGTGTTCGGCCACGGCGTCGAGGTGGCGTTGACCGGTCCCCGCGGCCCGCTGACCGTGCTGGGCAGCTACCACGTCAGCCAGCAGAACACCTTCACCGGCAAGCTCACCGAGCCGATGCTGGACGCCGTCCTGTCCCGGGCCACCGAGCTCGCCGCCGGCTGAGCAGCGGGCCGCGGCGGGACCGGCCCGCTACCGTGCCACCCGCGCCCCCGTAGCCCAACTGGCAGAGGCAGGCCCCTTAAAAGGGTCCCAGTGTCGGTTCGAACCCGACCGGGGGCACGACGCCCGGCCTACCCGGTCCGGGCCGCCACCGCCCGCCCCATGCGCGTCACCGCCTCGGTCAGCACCGCAGGGGAGGTGGCCAGGTTGATCCGCACGTGCCCCGCGCCTCCGGTGCCGAAGACGTGCCCCGAGCTGAGGGCCACCCGCGCGTGGTCGAGGAAGAACCGGGCCGGGCCGTCGAGGTCGCTCGCGACGGTGGGGCCACCCCCGGGCGCCTCCGGCGGCAGGCCCAGCGTTCGGCAGTCCAGCCAGGCCAGGTAGGTCCCCTCGGGCGGGCGCAGCCCCGCCGCCGGCAGGTGCTCGGCCACCAGGTCCTGCAGCAGCCGCCGGTTCCGGTCCAGGGCGGCGAGCAGCGCGTCCAGCCATCCGCCGCCGTCGCGGAACGCCGCGGTGTGCGCGAGGACGCCGAGGTGGCTGGGCCCGTGGCCGACCACCTCGGGCAGCCGGGCCAGGTCGTCGGTGGCCTCCCGTCCGGCGACCACCACCGCCGCCTTGAGCCCGGCGAGGTTCCACGCCTTCGACGCCGAGACCAGCGCGAAGCCGTCGTCCGCGACGCTCAGCCAGGGCACGAACCGCGCGCCGGGGAGGACGAGCGGGGCGTGGATCTCGTCGGAGACGACCCGCACGCCGTGCCGCCGGGCCAGCGCGGCGACGGCCTCCAGCTCCTCTCGCGTGTGCACCGCACCGGTCGGGTTGTGCGGGTTGCACAGCAGGAACGCCGGGTGGGCGCAGCGGGCGCGCGCAGCGGCGGAGGCCTCCTCCACCGCCGGCAGGTCCAGGCGGCCGCCGGCGTCCAGCGGCGCCTCGGCCACCGTGCGGCCCGCGTGCTCGACGAAGGCGAAGAACGGCGCGTACACCGGCGGGGTCACCACCACGACGTCGCCGGGCCCGGTGACGAGGCGGAGCACCTCCACGATGCCCGTCATCACGTCGGGCACGAGCGCCGTGCGGGCCGGGTCGAGGCCGGTCCAGCCCCACCGGTCGGCGGCGAAGGCGGCCACGGCCTCCGGGTACTCCTGGCCGGCGGGGTAGCCGGTGTCGCCGGCCTCGACCGCGTGGTGCAGCGCCTCCCGGATGGGCGGGGCGAGCAGGACGTCCATCTCCGCCACCCACAGCGGCAGCACGTCGGGCGGGTGGGTGCGCCACTTGGCGCTGGTCCGGCGGCGCAGCTCGGGCAGCGTCACCTGCAGGAACGGGTTGTCCGGCGGCCCCTCGGGGCCGGGTGCGTCAGCGGTCACGGTTCTCCGATCGGGCGCGGTCGGGCGGACCGGTCCTGGTGGGCAGCGGCCGGCCGCGGTCAGGACAGCATCGGGCACGCCCCGCGTCGTCCGCCCGGGGAGCGCCGCGGCGGGGCGGCAGCGGCTCCCGGTCCGGCTCGCACCCGCGGGGGTGATCCGGATTGCCGGCGGCTGTGGAACGCTGTGGGCGTGTCGGGCGTTGACCCGACCGAGTGGAGTGCGCGATCAGGCTCCACGACCGACGAGTCACCTCGAGGAGATGACGATGGCCAGTAGGAACCCGGCGTTCAGCCGTGGGTTCGGCAACGCGGGCCCCGGCCAGCAGTACGCCGGTTGGGGCAACCAGCCCCAGTACGGCGCGCCCCAGTACGGGGCCCCGCAGTACGGCGCTCCCGCGCCCCAGCAGGAGCCGTACGCCGCGCCGTCCCCGTACGGGACGAGCGAGGCCACCCGCTACATGACGATGGACGACGTCGTCCAGAAGACCGGCCTGGCCTTCCTGGTCACCGTCGTCTCCGCGGCCCTGACCTGGGCGCTGCCCGGCGACGCCGCCTGGGGTCTGGCGCTCCCGGCCGTGCTCGTCGCGCTGGTGCTCGGCCTGGTGATCGCCTTCAAGCAGATCGCCAACCCGGTCGCGACCCTCTCCTACGGCGCGCTGTACGGCGTCGCGCTGGGCGCGATCAGCGAGGCGTTCAACTCGATCTACCCGGGCATCGTCGTGCAGGCGCTGATCGGCACCTTCGGTGTCTTCGCCGGCATGCTGGTGATCTACAAGACCGGGGCCATCCGGGTCACGCCCAAGCTGACCCGCTGGATCGTCGGCGCCCTCATCGGCGTCCTGGTCCTCGTGGTGGTCAACCTGGTCGCCGGGTTCTTCGTCGAGGGCGGGCTCGGCCTGCGTGACGGCGGCCCGCTGGCCATCGTCTTCAGCCTGGTCGTGATCGGCGTGGCGGCGTTCTCGCTGCTGCTCGACTTCGACATGGCCGACGAGGCCATCCGCCGCGGCGCCCCGGCCAAGTTCGCCTGGTACGTCGCCTTCGGCCTGCTGATCACGGTCATCTGGCTGTACCTGGAGATCCTGCGCCTGCTCTCCTACTTCCAGGAGGACTAGTCGCGGGTGCCCCGGCTCCACCGAGCCGGGGCCACGACGAACAACGGCCCGGCCCCCGTGAGGGGGCCGGGCCGTTGTTCGTCTGCGCGCCGGTCAACCGCGCCGCGGCACTGTCATCCCGCGGCGCGGCGGGCGAGATCGGCGTTCTCGGGCCATCCGGGAGCCGGAGGGCCCGAGTTCGCCGATCTCGTCGCCGTCAGCGCCTCAGGAGAGGCGCTCCAGGACCATCGCCATGCCCATGCCGCCACCGACGCACATGGTCTCCAGGCCGAAGGTCTTGTCCTTGGTCTGCAGGCCGTTGATCAGCGTGCCGGTGATGCGGGCGCCGGTGCTGCCGAAGGGGTGCCCGACGGCGATGGCGCCACCGTGCACGTTCAGCTTCTCGATCGGGATGTTCAGGTCGCGGTAGCTCGGGATGACCTGCGCGGCGAACGCCTCGTTGATCTCGACGAGGTCGATGTCCTCGATCGTCATGCCCGCCCGCTCGAGGGCCAGGCGCGAGGCGTCGACCGGGCCGTAGCCCATGATCTCGGGCGAGAGGCCGGTGACGGCGGTGGAGACCACGCGGGCCAGCGGGGTGAGGCCGAGCTCGCGGGCCTTGGTGTCGCTCATGACCACCACGGCCGAGGCGCCGTCGTTCAGCGGGCAGGCGTTGCCCGCGGTGACCCGGCCGTCGGGGCGGAACACCGGCTTGAGGCCGGAGATGCCCTCGAGCGTGGTGCCGGGTCGCGGGCCGTCGTCCGTGGAGACCACGGTGCCGTCGGGGAGGGTGATCGGGGTGATCTCCCGCTCCCAGAAGCCGTTGTTGATCGACTCCTCGGCGAGGTTCTGGCTGCGGACGGCGAACTCGTCCATCTCCTGGCGGGTCACGCCCTTGAGCAGCGCCAGGTTCTCCGCGGTCTGCCCCATGGCGATGTAGACGTCCGGGATGTCGCCGTTCTCCCGCGGGTCGCTCCACGAGTCGGCACCGCTCTCGGCGGTCTTGGCCACCCGAGCCTCGGCGTCGGCGAACACCGGGTTGTGCGTGTCGGGCAGCGAGTCGCTGTTGCCCTTCACGAACCGGGAGACGGTCTCCACACCGGCGGAGATGAAGACGTCGCCCTCGCCGGCCTTGATGGCGTGCAGCGCCATGCGGGTGGTCTGCAGCGAGGAGGAGCAGTACCGGGTGATGGTCGTGCCGGGCAGGTGGTCCATGCCCAGCAGCACGCTGACCACACGGCCCATGTTGTGGCCCTGCTCGCCGCCGGGGAGCCCGCAGCCGAGCATGAGGTCGTCGATGTCGCGCGGGTCGAGGGCGGGCACCTTGTCGAGCGCCGCCCGGATGACCGCGGCGGCGAGGTCGTCGGGGCGCATGTCCTTGAGCGACCCCTTGAACGCGCGCCCGATCGGCGAGCGCGCGGTCGAGACGATGACGGCTTCTGGCATGGTTCCTCCACGGTGAGGTGGGTCCGGGCGCAGCTCGCCGGACGTCGGTCACCTCGGAAACTACCCCCGCGCCGCGGCGGGCGGCCGGCCGCAGGCCAGGAGGACGCCGGTGTGGCCGGGGTCACCCCGAGCGACCGGGGAGCGGGCTGCCCGACCCGTCCCCGGCGTGCTCGGCCTCGTCGGGCGTGGGCATCTCCGTCGGTCGGCGCCGGCGCAGCAGCGCCCAGGGCCCCCACGGGCCGGTCTCCGACCCCGCCACCTCGGCGGGCTGGACCTCGGTACCGGGGCGGTTGACGGCGCGAGCGGCGGCGCGGGCGACCGGGCGGGCGGTGTCGCGGCGCAGCGCCCGCAGCCTCCGGTCGGCCGCGGCCGGCCAGACGCCCAGGGCGTCGGCGACCGAGGGGAGCAGCACCGCCGCCGCGGCGGCGTAGCCCGCGGCGCTCGGGTGGAACTCGTCGACGCTGAACATGGTCGAGTCGGAGGCGAACGCCGGGCCGAGCAGCGAGCCCAGGGACACCGTGCGCCCCCCGGCCTCGACGACGGCGATCGTCTGCGCGGCGGCCATCTGCCGGCTCCAGCGCCGGGCCAGCGTGCGCAGCGGCTGGGCGATCGGGCGGATGGTGCCCAGGTCGGGGCAGGTGCCGACGACGACCTCGCAGCCGGCCGCGGTGAGCCGGCGGACGGCTTCGGTGAGGTGGCCGACCGAGACCGACGTCGGCGTGCGGGCGGTGACGTCGTTGGCGCCGATCATGATGACCGCGACCGTCGGCCGCTCGGCAAGCGCGCGGTCGACCTGCTCGTCGAGGTCGGCGGCGCGGGCACCGGACCGGGCCAGGCGCACCAGCCGGACGGGGCGCTCGGCGAGCTCGGCCAGCCCGGCGGCGACGAGCACGCCCGGCGTCTCCGCGGCCCGGTGCACGCCCAGCCCGACGGCGCTGGAGTCGCCCAGCACGGTGAGCACGATCGGGGTGCCGCCACCCCGGCCGTAGAGGCCGTCGCCCGACGGGGGGTCCTGCTTCAGGTTGCGGGCCTCGACCTTGCGGCGGGCCGAGCGGGCCTCCTCGCGGAGGATGGCGACCAGGGCAGCTCCGGCCAGACCGACCCCGCCGCCGCCGTAGGCGGCACCGGCGGCCAGCCGTCGGGCCGTGAGCGTGCGGATCATGGTCCCTCCGTCCTTGCTCGGTGCCTGCGTCATCGGCGCACCACCGACGTTATCGGCCCCCTACGGTGCACCTCGTGCCCCCATCCCCCCGTGGTGTGATCCCGTCCCCGGACCCCGACGCGCGGACCCGGCAGATCGTCGACGTGCTGGTCGAGGCCTTCGGCGACCTCATGGACGCCGATGCCCTGGCCTTCCGTGCGAAGTTCCGCAAGATGGCCGCCGATCCGTTCGCGTTCTACCGGGGGAGCGCACCCCTGTTCTACGCGGACATGGCCACGGTCGAGGACCGCTGGTGCGACGAGCGGACGTCGCGGGTGTGGATCCACGGTGACCTCCACGCGGAGAACTTCGGCACCTACATGGACGCCAACGGCCGCATCGTCTTCGACGTCAACGACTTCGACGAGGCCTACCTCGGGCACGTCAGCTGGGACCTGCGCCGCTTCGCCGCCAGCTTCGCGCTCATGGCCTGGCGCAAGGCCCTGTCCGACGAGGTCATCAGCGAGCTGGTCGCCGTCTACCTGCACGCCTGGCTCGACCAGGTGGCGGCCTTCACCCGCTCCGACTCCGACCGCGAGTACGCCCTGCTGGCCGGCAACACCCGCGGCGCGGTGCACGACCTCATCCGCCGGACGGCGACCCGCACCCGGCTGGGCCTGCTGCAGCGGATGACGGTGGTGGAGGGCGACGAGCGCCGCTTCGCCGACTCCCCGCGCAACCGCCGGCTGGAGGACGCCGAGCGGGCGGAGGTGCTCGAGGCGCTGGAGCGGTACAAGACGACGCTGCCCCCGCGGCCCTGGCGGCGGGAGGTCGCCTACGACGTCAAGGACCTCATCGGCACCGGCGGCTTCGGCATCGGCAGCGCCGGGCTGCCGGCCTACAACGTGCTGCTCGAGGGCTACGACCAGGCGCTGGAGAACGACGTCGTCCTGTCGGTGAAGCAGGGGAACGTGCCGGCACCCAGCCGCGTGGTCACCGACCCCGGCATCCGCGGGTACTTCGAGCACGAGGGCCACCGGACGGCGGTGAGCCGGCGAGCGCTGCAGTCGCACGCCTCCCAGTTCCTCGGCTACACCGACATCCGCGGCACCGGCTTCGTCGTCGCCGAGCTCTCGCCCTACGAGCTCGACCTGGAGTGGGAGGACCTCACCGAGCCCGCCGACATCCGGCCGGTGCTCGAGCAGCTCGGCCGGGCGACGGCGAAGCTGCACTGCGTGGGCGACGCCGACAGCGACCACACCCTCGTCCCGTTCCAGACCGAGGAGGCGATCACCGCGATGCTCGGGGGCCGCGAGGAGGAGTTCGTCGCCGACCTGGTCGAGTTCGCCCACGGCTACGCGCACCGCACCCAGGAGGACCACCGGCTGTTCGTGGACGCCTTCCGGGCCGGGCGCATCCCGGGGATCAGCTCGAGCGGGTGACCTCCGCCGTCGCGGGGCCTCCGGGTGCCGCGACAGCCGGGGCGGCCCCCGTGACGGGCACGCGGGTCGGGCGCAAGCCGAGCGACACGGCGGCGATGAGGAGCATGGCGGCGGCGGCGGCGAGGAACGCGGCCGGGTTGCCGGCGCCCTCGGCGATGCGCGGGTGCAGCAGGTTGCCCGCCAGGCCGCCCAGCATGAGCGCGAAGGACTTGGCCGAGACCGTCGTCGAACGCTGCGACGCCGTCGTCTGGTCGTGCATGAGCTGCTGGCGCAGCGGCCACGAACCGCCGTTGAACAGGTAGAAGACGGCGAAGGCCGCGGCCGCCACCACGGTCGTCGGTGCCACGGCCACCGCGACCACCGCCGAGCCGCCGAGCACCGAGAGGACGGCGCTGGCCCAGGGCACCGAGCCGCGGGCGGCCCTGCGCGCCGCGGGGGCGAGGAGCGCACCGAGGCCGGCGGCGGCGAACGCGACGGCCATCGTGACGCCGTAGGCGGCCGTGCCCTCCCGGAGGCCGCCACCGAGGTCGGCGAAGTGCAGGGGGCCGATCAGCTCGAGGGCGGTGAGCACCGTGCCGGTCAGGAACGAGATGACCAGCAGCAGCCGCAGGACGCGGTCGCGGGTGACGAGCACCGCGGTGCCCCGCACCACCCTCGGCACCTCGCGGATCCCGGCGGCGATCGCGGCGGCGCCGGAGCGGTCCGCCGTGCGCAGCGGCACGACGAGCACCAGGACGGCGACCAGCGAGACCGCGGTGAGGCCCGCGGCCACCAGCAGGGGAGCGGCCAGCGCGCTGCTGTCGTCGCCGACCACGAGGGGGAGCAGACCGCCCAGGACCGCCCCCAGGGACAGGCCCAGACCGTCGGCGGCGCCGGCCAGCGACAGCCCGCGCGTGACGTCCGCACCCGGTTCCGCGGCGTGCACCGCGTCGACGTACCAGGCCTCCAGCGGCCCCGAGTCGAGCGCGCGGCCGACCCCGAGGGCACCCCAGGCGACGGCGAAGGTCACGACGTCGTCGGCCGCGACCATCAGGAGCAGGGAGGTGATGGTCGAGAGGGCCGAGAGCGCCAGCACGGGACGGTGGCCGATCGCGTCCGACAGGCCGCCCGTGGGCAGTTCGAGCAGCATCGCCACGGTCCCGTATACCGCCACCACGAGCCCGATGTCGGTGGGCGTCAGGCCCCGGGCCGTCATCAGCAGCACGGTGACCGGCGCGGAGATGCCGATCGGCAGCCAGCGCAGGGCCGTCAGGCCGACGTACCGCCGCTGTGCCTGCCGCGGGGTGACGCCGGTGGCGGTCACAGCGGGTGCTCCCGGACCGGGGGGAGCAGGTCGAGCAGCAGGGTGACCGCGGGCTGGTCGGGCTCCTCGCGCGTCTCCTGCCAGCGGCGGACGACGTCGTTGAGCTCGTCGGCCAGCTGTCGCGCGGCGGCCGGCGAGAGCCGCAGGGACCAGTCGCTGAGCGAGGTGGCGTCGCGCCACTCGGTGTCCAGGCTCTCGAACTGCGAGGCGTGGGCGTCCAGCCGGCGGCGCTGCTGGCTCAGCTGGCGGTGCAGCACCTCCTCGACGAGCTCCCGGCCGGCCGGGTCACCGGCCAGGTCGGCCGTGTCCCAGCTGGTCCTGCGGTGCAGGGCCTGCCACCAGCGGTCGCGGGCGTTGCCCTCGTCCGGCAGCTCCGCGACGAAGCCGTGCCTGGCGAGCTGGCGCAGGTGGTAGCTGGTGGAGCCGCTGCTCTCGCCGAAGCGCTCGGCCAGCCGGCTCGCGGTCGAGGGGCCGTCGACGCGGAGGGCGCCGAGCAGGGAGCTGCGCAGCGGGTGGGCGAGCACGCGCAGCGCGTCGACGTCGGTGACGCGGACGGCGCCGGTGGGGAGCCGGGCGGGGTCGGGCGGGACGGCCATGGGCCCAGGCTAGAACTGCAAAGGTCGGTTTGCAAAGCGTTCTTTGCGATTCCTGTCGAGCGTGCGTCAGCGGGCGCGTCGCCCCCTCCGGGTGCGCAGGTAGTCGGCCACGACGTACTCGCCCAGCCGGTCGGCGTCGGGCTCGAACACCCGGCCGCCGGCCCGCTGGGTGAGGTCGTGCACGAAGTGGACCAGCCCCGGGTCGGGGTCCAGCGCGAAGACGTTGACCGTGGCCCCGGACCGGGCGACCCGCTCGACCTCGGCGACCGTGCGGGCGATCGTCTCCGGCATCGGCGGCCAGCAGAAGAACGGCGTCCCGTCGTCCTCCAGGTGCGCGGTCGGCTCGCCGTCGGTGACCACCAGGACCACCGGCTCGGCGTCCCGGTGCCGGGCCAGGAACCGCCGCGCGAGCATCAGCCCGTGCTGCAGGTTGGTGCCCTGCAGGGTGTCCACGGAGAGCTCCGCGAGGGTCTCCGGGCGCAGCACCTGGGCGGTGGAGGAGAACCCGATGATCTCGATGGCGTCCTGGGGGAAGCGGGTGGTCACCAGCGAGTGCAGCGCCATCGCCGTCGACTTCGCCGCACCCCACGTGCCGCGCAGCGCCATCGAGTAGGAGAGGTCGACCAGCAGGGCGACCGCGGCGCCGGTGCGCCGCTCGGTCTCCACGACCTCGAAGTCCTCGACGGCGATCCGCACCCGGGTGCCGGTGCGCGGCTCGCCGGCGGTCCGCAGCACGGCGTTGCGCACCGTGCGGACGACGTCCAGCGGCTGCTCGTCGCCGAACCGCCACTCCCGCGAGCCGCCGGTGAGCTCCCCGGCCGCCCCGGCGTCGGCGACGTCGTGCTCGCCCCGGCCGGTGGCGTCGAGCTTTGCGAACACCCGGCGCAGCGCGGTGGCCCCCAGCCGCCGGACCGCCTTGGGCGAGAGCTCCAGCGTGCCGCCGGAGCGGTTCAGGTAGCCCTGCCGCTCCAGCTCGCGCTCCAGCTGCCGCAGCGTGGCCAGGTCGTCGGCGGCCGAACGCCCCAGCGCCCGCTCCAGCAACTCCTCGTCGACGTCGGCCAGCGACGCCCCCGCGTACCCCTGCGAGAGCTGGTTGGACAGCGCCTCGAGGTCGGCCAGCTCGGCGACGGCGCTGGTGGCGTCGCCCATGCCGAGGGCCTGCTCGCCGTCGGGGACCTGGCCGCGCTGGCCCCACGGCAGGTCGGGCCGGGCCTGGCGCAGCGCGTCGGAGAGGTGGGCCATCTCGCTGGCCAGCCCCATGTCCTCCATCGTCTGGGCCATGAGACCGGCGAGCTCGGCCCGCTGCTCGGGGGAGAGGCCGGCCATCATCCGCTGCTGCGCGGCGGCCCGCCGGGCCAGCGAGTCGACCAGCTCCTCGACCGACTCCGGCCGCTCGGGGAAGAACTGGCCGTGCTTGTCCATGAAGTCGGCGAACTGCTGGTCGGTGTCCTCGCCGCGGTTGTGCGCGTCGACCAGCCGCGAGAGGTCGGCGACCATGTCCTTGACCGCCTGCATGTCCTCGGGCGAGGCGTTCTCCAGCGCCTGCTTCATCGACGAGAACGAGCTGTCGAGCACCTCGCGGCGCAGCAGGTCCTGGATCTGCTCGTAGGCCTGCCGGGCCTCCGCCGAGCGCCAGTCGTAGTCCTTGAGCGCCCGGACGGCGCCGGCGGTGTCCTCGGGGAGGGCGTCGAGCTCGGCCTCCTGGAGCCGGGCCATGTCGTCCGGGTCGGGGAACAGCTCCCGCCGCTCGGCCTGCACGGCGCGGTCGAGCAGCTCCCGCACCTCCTGCAGGGTGCCGTCCATCCGGCCGGCCGTGCGGGCCTGGCGCAGCCGCTCGCGGACCTGGCGGCGCAGCTCGTCCAGCCCCCGGCGGCCCTGGGTGCCGCGGCGCAGCAGCTCGCGCAGCGCCTCCCGCACCCCGCTGCCGTCGAGCACCGAGTCGCCGATCTCGTCGACGGCGTCGCCGAGGTCGTAGGGCGGTGCCAGCGGATCGGGGCCGCCCCGCCAGGCGCCGTACCGGTAGCCGCGCGGGCGGCGCGTGCTCACCTCAGGCCCCGTACACGGTGCGGCCGCCGTCGGTGTCCTTGGCCAGCCGGCGGGTCAGGTGCAGGCCCTCCAGGGCGAACTCCACCGCGGCCGCCGCCTGCTCGGCGGACTGGTCGCCCTCGGGGACGCCGAGCCGGCCCAGCAGCTCGGCCAGCCGCGGGACGGTGCCCAGCTGCCCGAGCAGCGCCGGGGCGGGGACGAGGTCGCCGGACTCGACCGTCTCCCCGCCGGTGAAGTGCTCCTGCAGCCCGGTGAGGTCCAGCCCCGCGCACCGCGCCCGGAAGGTCTGGGCGGTGGCCTGGCGCAGCAGGTGCTCCAGGATCTCCAGCTCCCGGTCGTCGTCGGGGTCGGAGCCTGCGTCGGCGAACTCCACCTTGCCGCGGCTGGCCGGGACGATGCTCGGCAGGTCCACCACGCGCGCGACCGGCCGGGTCTCCCCGGACACCGCGGCGCGGCGGACGGCGGAGGCGGCGACGGTCTCCAGCCCGGCGATGGCGAAGCGCGCGCTGACGCCGGAGCGCTGGTCGACGTGGCTGGACTCGCGCACCAGCCGGGTGAACCGGGCGACGATCTCCACCAGGTGCTGCGGGACGACGGGGGCGTCCAGCGCGGCCTGCCCGCCCGGTGCGCCCAGGCCGCTGGTGCGCGCCTCCTGCTCCAGCAGCCGGATCTCGTCGGCGAGCTCGATCGGGTAGTGGGTGCGCACCTCGGCGCCGAACCGGTCCTTCAGCGGGGTGATGATCCGGCCGCGGTTGGTGTAGTCCTCGGGGTTGGCGCTGGCCACCAGCAGCAGGTCCAGCGGCAGCCGGACGCGGTACCCGCGGATCTGGATGTCGCGCTCCTCGAGCACGTTGAGCAGCGCCACCTGGATGCGCTCGGCGAGGTCGGGCAGCTCGTTGACGCTGAAGATGCCGCGGTTGGTGCGCGGCACCAGGCCGTAGTGCACGGTCTCCGGGTCGCCCAGGGTGCGGCCCTCGGCCACCTTGATCGGGTCGACGTCGCCGATGAGGTCGCCGACGGAGGTGTCCGGCGTCGCCAGCTTCTCGCCGAACCGGTCGCTCCGGTGCAGCCAGCCGACCGGGGTGGCGTCGCCGTGCTCGGCGATCTGCCGGTGGGCCCAGACGCTGATCGGGTGCAGGGGGTGCTCGTTCAGCTCGCTGCCGACCAGCACGGGGGTCCACTCGTCGAGCAGGCCGACCAGCGTGCGGATCAGCCGGGTCTTGCCCTGGCCGCGCTCGCCGAGGAGCACGAGGTCGTGGCCGGCGATGAGGGCGCGCTCGACCTCGGGCAGGACGGTGTCCTCGAAGCCGACCATGCCGGGCAGGGTGGGTTCGCCGGCGGCCAGGCGGGCGAGCAGGTTGGCGCGGATCTCGGCCTTGACCGGGCGGGCGGTGGCGCCGGTCGCGCGGAGCTCGCCGAGGGTGGTGGGGGC
>NZ_SSXC01000006.1 GCF_021699055.1 Blastococcus sp. MG754426
CCCGGACCCGGTGCCGCCCGCGCGCCCGGTCGGCCGGGTGGCCCGGCGGCGGGGGCGGGCCACGACCGCGGTCGGCTCCGGCGAGCTGAACTGGGCGCCGAACCGAGGTCCGG
The DNA here is from genome assembly GCF_021699055.1 of Blastococcus sp. MG754426. Lineage (GTDB taxonomy): Bacteria > Actinomycetota > Actinomycetes > Mycobacteriales > Geodermatophilaceae > Blastococcus. The sequence goes on from NZ_SSXC01000006.1 coordinate 114, forward strand.
CCGGCTCGGGTTCGGGCTCCTCGGCCGGGGCCTCGACCTCGGCTGCCGTCGGCTCGTCGTCCTCCTCGGCGGCGTCCTCGTCCGGCGCGCCCTCCGGGGAGGTCGCCGGGACGCCGGTGGTCTCGGCCTCCGCGGGCTGCGGTGTGCCCGGCGGGACCGCGGCGTCCGTCGCTTCGTCGGTGTCGGTGGTCGGGTGGTCGGTGTCAGCCACGAGGGCTCTCGCCTCCTGTGCTGCTCCCGGGCGCCGATCGGTGAGGACTGGCGGCCGCGCAGGAGCACGGGTTGGGCGGGGCGGGCCGCCGCGGGGGTGTGGCGGACGTGCTCGCCCTGCGAAGTCTGTGGGCGGCTCCCGCGCGACGGTTGCCGCGGCAGGGAGCCGGTGTGCGGTGGTGCCCGTTCCCCGGTGACGCCGGGGGCGGTGGTGCGGGTCCTGCGGTGGTCTCAGGCGTCCGGGCCGGGTGGCCCGGGGCGGGCGCGTCACGTCTGGCAGCCGTGCCGCTCGACGGCGGGCGGCCTCCGGGCGTCCGCCGGTCAGACCGTCGCGTGCTCCCCCTGGCAGCGGGTGCGCGCCGCACGGTCAGGACCGAGCGGATCGGCCACGGTCCCGGTGTCGTCGAGCCGGCCCTGCGCCTCACGCACGGCCCGGGGGGGCAACGGCGGGCGCAGGTCGGCGACGGCAGCCAGGGCGGCCAACACGTCATCGGGTCGTACAGCGGGCGTCACCTGCCGGACGACCATGTGCAGTATGGCACAACCTGCCTCCTCCGCCGCTGACGCGCTGGCGACGGCGGGGCGGGCGTCGACGTCCTTCAGGCCGTTCTTGGTGCGCTTCGCGACGGTGACGACGTCGGCGGCCAGGAACTTCTCGACCGCCGGGGCGAGCTCCTCCAGGCGCACGCCGGGCAGCTCCACCCGCCAGACCGAGGTGTCGATCCGATCGGCGAGCGAGCCGGTCCCCTGCGCGGCCTCGACGCACTCCAGGACGGCGATGTCCTCGGGCAGCGCGGCGTCCAGCGCGGCCCGGACCGCCTCGGGGTCGCGGCGTTCGGCGAGCCCGATCTCCACGTACTCCGCCTCGCTGGCCGAGCCGGTGGGCGCCGCACCGAGGTAGGAGATCTTGGGGTGCGGGCTGAACCCGGCGGAGAACGCCATGGGCACCCGCGCCCGGCGCAGCGCCCGCTCCAGGGCGCGGGCCAGGTCGCGGTGCGAGGCGAACCGCAACCGGCCGCGCTTGGCGTAGCGGATGCGCAGCTTCTGCACGGTCGGGGGCGGCGGCGGCCCCTCGGGCTGGCGGGCCATCAGACGACGGTGAGCGGGAGCAGGCTGCGCCCGGTGGGCCCGATCTGGATCTCGGTGCCCATCGTCGGGCAGACCCCGCAGTCGTAGCAGGGGGTCCACCGGCAGTCCGCGACCTCCTCCTCCGAGAGCGCCTCCTGCCAGTCCTCCCAGAGCCACTCCTTGTCCAGCCCGGAGTCCAGGTGGTCCCAGGGCAGGATCTCGTGCTCGGTGCGCTCGCGGGTGGTGTACCAGTCGAGGTCGACACCGAACGCCGCGAGCTCCTCGGCCGCGGCCTGCGTCCAGCGCTCGAAGGAGAAGTGCTCGCTCCAGCCGTCGAACTTCCCGCCCTCGCGCCACACCCGCTCGATGACGCGGCCGACCCGGCGGTCACCGCGGGAGAGCAGGCCCTCGATCACGCCGGGCTTGCCGTCGTGGTAGCGCAGCCCGATGGAGCGGCCGATGCGGCGGTCGGCGTTGATCGCCTGGCGCAGCACCCGCAGCCGGTGGTCGATGGTCTCCGCGCTCGCCTGGGCCGCCCACTGGAAGGGGGTGTGCGGCTTGGGCACGAAGCCGCCGATGGAGACGGTGCAGCGGATGTCCTTGCGGCCGCTGGCCTCCCGGCCGGCGCGGATGACCTCGACCGCCAGCTCGGCGATCTCCAGGACGTCCTCGTCGGTCTCGGTCGGCAGACCGCACATGAAGTAGAGCTTCACCTGCGTCCAGCCGTTGGCGTACGCCGTCGTCACCGTGCGGACGAGGTCCTCCTTGGACACCGTCTTGTTGATGACCCGGCGGATCCGCTCGCTGCCGCCCTCCGGGGCGAAGGTCAGCCCGCTGCGGCGGCCGTTGCGGGAGAGCTCGTTGGCCAGGGTGACGTTGAAGGCGTCGACCCGGGTGCTGGGCAGGCTGAGACTGGTGTTGGTGCCCTCGTAGCGGTCGGCGAGCTGCTTGGCGACCTGGCCGATCTCCGAGTGGTCGGCGCTGGAGAGGCTGAGCAGCCCGACCTCCTCGTAGCCGGTCGCCTGCAGCCCCTGCTCCACCATCGAGCCGATGCCGGTGATCGTCCGCTCGCGCACCGGGCGGGTGATCATCCCGGCCTGGCAGAAGCGGCAGCCGCGGGTGCAGCCGCGGAAGATCTCCACGCTCATCCGCTCGTGCACGCTCTCGGCCAGCGGCACCAGCGGCTGCTTCGGGTAGGGCCACTCGTCGAGGTCCATGACGGTGCGCTTGCCGACCTTGACCGGCACGTCGGCACGGGTGCGGGTGACGGCGGCGATGGTGCCGTCCGGCCCGTAGGAGAAGGCGTAGAAGCGCGGCACGTAGACGCCGTCGACCCGCGAGAGCCGGGCGAGCAGCTCCTCACGGCCACCGGGGCGGCCCTGCCCCTTCCACGCCTTCACGACGTCGGTGATGTCGCCGACGGCCTGCTCGCCGTCACCGAGGACGGCGCAGTCGACGAAGTCGGCGAACGGCTCGGGGTTGAAGGCGGCGTGCCCGCCGGCGACGACGACCGGGTGGGTCTCGTCGCGGTCCACCGCGTGCAGCGGGATCCCGGCGAGGTCGAGCGCCTCGAGCAGGTTGGTGTAGCCGAGCTCGGTGGCGAAGCTGACGCCGAGCAGGTCGAAGTCGCGCACCGAGCGGTGGCCGTCGACGGTGAACTGCGGGACGCCGTGCTCGCGCATGAGGGCGGCGAGGTCGGGCCAGACGGCGTAGGTGCGCTCGGCGAGGGCGTCGGGGCGCTCGTTGAGCACCTCGTACAGGATCATCAGGCCCTGGTTCGGCAGCCCCACCTCGTAGGCGTCGGGGTACATGAGCGCCCAGTGCACGTCCGCGGACTCCCACGGCTTGGTCTGGGCGTTGAGCTCGCCGCCGACGTACTGGATCGGCTTCTGGATCCGGGCCAGCAGCGGCTCGAGGCGGGGGTAGAGGGTCTCACCAGTCATGACCCGTCCAGGGTAGCCGCCCCCGCCCGCCGCCCATGGTGATCAGGTCACCTGATCGAACTGGGTCCTGGCTCAGCTCCGACCGTGAGCCAGGACCACATCAGGTGAGCCAGGACGGCGAACGCTTCCCCGCGCCGTCGCATTAATGCTACGGTTCGTAGTATGGGACGACAGCCCAGATCCGAGGCGGACAAGGTGCACGACCGCATCGCGGTGCTCCGCGCCGACCGCGGCGTGAGCCGGAAGGAGCTGGCGGACGCCGTCGGTGTGCACCCGCAGACGATCGGCTACGTCGAACGCGGCGAGTACAGCCCGTCACTGGCCCTGGCCCTGCGCATCGCCCGCTTCTTCGACCTGCCCGTCGAGGCGGTCTTCTCGCTCGACCCGCTGCCCTCGCTCAGCGAGGAGCTCCTCAGGAGGACGTCATGAGCACCCACCCGCAGCAGACCTACCTCGCCCGCACCTTCGACGACAGCCGCTACGACCGGGCGCGCAGCCGCCGGACCCGGCGCCGGGCCGTGCTCGCCGAAGCGGCGCTCCTCGCCGCACTGGTGACCGCGACGCTGGTGTGCGCCGCATCGCCCCAGGGCTGGTCGACGTGGTACTTCGTCGTCTGGACGGCGGGCATGCTCGGGTTCATCCCGCTGCACTCGCTGCTCAACCTGGGCATCCGCGGGGTGTTCGACCGCAGCAGCCGCTCGCTGGACGAGCACCAGCAGGAACTGCGGGAGCGCTCCTACGTGGCGGTGGCGTGGCCGGCGTGGGGGCTGCACTTCACCGCGTTCGCCGGTGCGGTCGCCCTCGTCGCGCTGACCGACGAGGTCGCGCTCGGGCTGTGCCTCGGCTTCCTGCTCTGGATGACCGCCGGGCTGCTGGCCTACTGGCACCTGGCGTGGACCGCCCCCGACGAGCCGACCGACGCCGACCTCTGATGCCCTGGGCAGAGGAAGCTGTACCTGCGTTCTCGGGCCCCGATCCGCCCGTATAGCTTCCTCTGCCCCCGCGATCAGGAGAGGTCGGGGAAGAAGAGCGCCACCTCGCGCGCGGCGGACTCGGGCGAGTCGGAGCCGTGCACGATGTTGTTCTGCACCTCGAGGGCGAAGTCGCCGCGGATGGTGCCGGGGCCCGCCTTCACCGGGTCGGTCGCGCCGGCGAGGGCGCGAAAGGCCTCGATGGCCCGCGGCCCCTCGACGACCAGCGCCATGAGCGGGCCGCCGGTGATGAACTCCACGAGGCCGGCGAAGAAGGGCCGCTCGCGGTGCTCGGCGTAGTGGGTCTCGGCGGTCTCCCGGTCCAGGGTGCGCAGCTCGGCGGCGACCAGGCGCAGCCCCTTGCGCTCGAGCCGCGTGATCACCTCGCCGACCAGGCCGCGGGAGACGCCGTCGGGCTTGACGAGGACGAGGGTGCGTTCGGTCACGGGGCGGCAGCCTACGGGGTCGGCGTGGCGTCCCCGCCGCCCTCGGTGGGGTCCGGCTCGGCGACGGCGCCGAACGCGGTGCCGAGCAGCTCCTTCCGGACCTGCAGCAGGTAGGCCCAGATGAGCAGGAACGCCCCGGCGACGAACCACATGACGCCGTTGATCAGCCCGGTCGCCAGCAGGGGGACCTGCAGCGCCGTGCCGATCAGCAGCCCGCGCTCACGGCGCTGGATCCCGCTGGCGAGGATGAGGACAAGGGCCAGGACGAGGAGCGCGGCGAGCAGCCCGCCGCTCAGGCCGTCCTCGGTCTGGGCGATGCCGCGCGGCACGAAGAGCACGGCGATCCCCTCGAGCACCAGCACCGCGGCGGCGGCCCCGCGCAGGGCCTTGGCGGCGCGTACCGGGTCGGCTGCCGTCACCGGGAACCCCGCGCCATCAGCGTGCGGGCCTCACCGGCGGTGATCACGCTGCCGGTGACCAGCACGCCGGAGCCGCCGAGGGCGTCGTCCGGACCGGCCTCGGCCAGCTCGACCGCCTCGGTGAGCGCCTCGGGGAGCACCGGCTGGACGCTCACCCGGTCGGCGCCGAAGACGTCGACGGCCAGCGCGCCGAGCTCGTCGGCCGGCATCGCGCGGGGCGAGCCGTTCTGGGTGACGACGAGCTCCGCGCAGATCTCCTCGAGCGCGGCGAGCATCCCGGTGACGTCCTTGCCGTGCACGCAGCCGACCACACCGACGAGCCGGGTGAAGTCGAAGGACTCCCGGATCGCCTCGACCGTCGCCCGCATGCCGGCCGGGTTGTGCGCCGCGTCGACCAGCACCGTGGGGCTGGTGCGCACCCGCTCCAGCCGGCCGGGCGAGCGCACGGCGGCGAAGGCGGCGCGGACGGTCTCCTGCTCGATCGGTCCGGTCGTCGCACCCGCGCCCAGGAACGCCTCCACCGCGGCCAGCGCCGTCGCCGCGTTCTGCGCCTGGTGGGCGCCGAACAGCGGCAGGAAGACCTCCTCGTACTCGCCGCCGAGGCCCTGCAGGCGGACCTGCTGCCCGCCGACGGCGACCTTCCGCTCCAGCACGCCGAACTCGGTGCCCTCGCGGGCGACCACCGCCTCGACCTCCACGGCGCGGCGGACGAGGGCGTCGAGCGCACCCGGCTGCTGGCGGGCGAGGACGGCGATCGAGCCGGGGGCGATGATGCCCGCCTTCTCCCCCGCGATCGTCGCGACGTCGGGGCCCAGGTACTCGGCGTGGTCGAGGTCCACCGGGGTGACGACGGCGACCCGCGCGTCGGCCACGTTCGTGGCGTCCCAGGTGCCACCCATGCCCACCTCGATGACGGCGACGTCGACCGGCGCGTCCGCGAACAGGGCGTAGGCCATGCCGACCATGACCTCGAAGAAGCTCATCGGGGTCTCCCCCGCGGCGTCGACCATCTGCACGTAGGGCGCGATGTCCTGGTAGGTCTCCACGAAGCGCTCGGCGCTCACCGGCTCGCCGTCGAGCACGATGCGCTCGCGGATCGACTCCAGGTGCGGGCTGGTGAACCGGCCCACGCGCAGGCCGAAGCCGCGCAGCAGCTCGTCGACCATCCGGGCCGTCGTCGTCTTGCCGTTGGTGCCCGCCACCTGGACGACCGGCATCGCGCGGTGCGGGGAGCCGAGCAGGTCGACCAGCGCCGAGATGCGGGTCAGCGACGGCTCGAGCCGGTTCTCCGGCCAGCGGGCCAGCAGCTCTCTCTCGACCCGGGCCATGTCACCGGTGCTGCTGCTCACCCGGTCAAGGATGCCAGCCGTTCACCAGGCCCCGGCGCGCCGCGGGGGTGCGCCGCCCACCACGCCGCCACCGGCGTGCATCCAGTCCCTCGGCGGCGCCGTCTCGACCACCCGCTTGCCCAGCGGGAACAGCCCGACGGCGGCCAGCTTGAACGAGGCGATGCCGAAGGGGATCCCGATGATCGTGAGGCAGAACCCGATGCCCGCGACCACGTGCAGCACCGCGAGCCACCAGCCGGCGACGAGGAACCACAGCAGGTTGCCGACCGCCGAGGCCACGCCGGCGCCCGGTGCGCGCACCGTCGTCCGCCCGAACGGCCAGACGACGAAGCCGGCCAGCCGGAACGACGCGATGCCGAACGGGATGGTGACGACCAGCAGGCAGGCGATGACCCCGGCCAGCAGGTAGGCCAGCGCCAGGATCCAGCCCTGCAGCACGAGCCAGACCAGGTTGAGCAGCAGGCGCAGCGTGTCCACGTCTGTCCCACGCGCGACACCGGGCGGGAGTTCCCCGGCGGGGCGGAGGCCCGTTGCCCGCCCTTCCTAGGATGAGCGGCATGGTTCCCGACATCGCGACCCCGGACACGACTGCCCCGGCTGCGACCGTCGGCGTACCCGACAAGCCGACCGTCGACGGGCTCGAGGAGAAGTGGATCGGCCGCTGGGCGGCCGAGGACACCTACGCCTTCGACCGCGAGGCCGCGCTGGCTGCGCCGCGCGAGCAGATCTGGTCGATCGACACGCCCCCGCCGACCGCCAGCGGCTCGCTGCACGTGGGGCACGTCTTCAGCTACACCCACACCGACATCGTCGCCCGCTACCAGCGGATGCGCGGCAAGCACGTCTACTACCCGATGGGCTGGGACGACAACGGCCTGCCCACCGAGCGGCGGGTGCAGAACTACTACGGCGTCCGGTGCGACCCGTCGCTGCCCTACGACCCGTCCTTCCAGCCCCCGGCCAAGCCGGGCAAGGACCAGCAGCCGGTCTCGCGCCGCAACTTCGTCGAGCTCTGCATGCAGCTGACCGAGGAGGACGAGGCGGAGTTCGAGAAGCTGTGGCGCCGCGTGGGCCTGTCGGTGGACTGGACCAACGTCTACCGGACGATCTCGGAGTCCTCCCGGGCCACCGCGCAGCGGATGTTCCTGCGCAACCTCGCCCGCGGTGAGGCCTACGCGCAGGAGGCGCCGACCCTCTGGGACGTCACCTTCCGCACCGCCGTCGCCCAGGCCGAGCTCGAGGACCGGGAGCGCCCCGGCGCCTACCACCGGATCGCCTTCCGCTCCCCCGCCGGCCCCGTCTTCATCGAGACCACCCGGCCCGAGCTGATCCCCGCCTGCGTCGCCCTGGTCGCGCACCCCGACGACGAGCGCTACCAGCCGCTCTTCGGGACGACGGTGCGCACGCCGCTGTTCGACGTCGAGGTGCCGGTGGTCGCCCACCGCCTCGCCGAGCCGGACAAGGGCTCGGGCATCGCGATGATCTGCACCTTCGGCGACCTCAACGACGTCACGTGGTGGCGCGAGCTGCAGCTGCCGACCCGGGCGATCGTGGGCTGGGACGGCCGGCTGCTGCCCGAGCCGCCGCCGGGCGTGGCGGCCGCCCCCTACGCCGAGCTGGCCGGCAAGACGGTGTTCAGCGCGCAGCAGCGGATCGTGGAGATGCTGCGCGAGTCCGGCGACCTCGAGGGCGAGCCGAAGCCGATCACCCACCCGGTGAAGTTCTTCGAGAAGGGCGAGCGCCCGCTGGAGATCGTCACCACCCGCCAGTGGTACATCCGCAACGGCGGCCGCGACGCCGACCTGCGCGACGCCCTGGTGGCCCGCGGCCGGGAGATCCAGTGGGTGCCCGAGCACATGCGGCACCGCTACGACAACTGGGTGGAGGGGCTGAACGGCGACTGGCTGATCAGCCGCCAGCGCTTCTTCGGCGTCCCCTTCCCGGTCTGGTACCGCCTCGACGAGGCCGGCGAGCCGGACTACGAGAACCCGGTCCTGGCCGACGAGGCGTCCCTGCCGGTCGACCCGTCCTCCGACGTGCCGCCGGGCTTCTCCGAGGAGCAGCGCGGCGTGCCCGGCGGGTTCATGGCCGACCCCGACGTCATGGACACCTGGGCCACGTCGTCCCTGTCCCCGCAGGTGGCCTCGGGCTGGGACACCGACCCGGAGCTGTTCGCCAAGGTCTTCCCGATGGACCAGCGCCCGCAGGCGCACGACATCATCCGCACCTGGCTGTTCTCCACGGTCGTCCGGGCGCACTTCGAGCACGGCACGGTGCCGTGGACGCACGCCACCATCTCCGGCTTCGTCGTCGACCCCGACCGCAAGAAGATGTCGAAGTCCAAGGGCAACGCGACGACGCCGATCGACGTCCTGGAGCGGTACGGCACCGACGCCGTCCGCTGGCGGGCCGCCGGTGCGCGGCCGGGCGCGGACTCGCCGTTCGACGAGGCGCAGATGAAGGTCGGCCGACGCCTGGCGATGAAGATCCTCAACGTCGGCAAGTTCGTCCTGGGCCTGGGTGCGTCGGCCTCGCTGACCGCCGAGCAGGTGACCCAGCCGATCGACCGCGCGCTGCTCACCGGGCTGGCCACCGTGGTGCAGGAGGCGACGGCGGCGCTGGAGTCCTACAACTACACGCGGGCGCTCGAGGTCACCGAGGCGTTCTTCTGGTCGTTCTGCGACGACTACGTGGAGCTGGTGAAGTCGCGCGCCTACGGCTCGGGCGAGGCCGCGACCTCCGCGCAGGCGGCGCTGGCCATCGCGCTCGACGTCCAGCTGCGGCTGTTCGCGCCGGTGCTGCCGTTCGCCACCGAGGAGGTCTGGTCCTGGTGGCAGACCGGCTCGGTGCACCGCGCGGCGTGGCCGGCCGCCGCCGAGCTGCCGGCCGACGGCGACCCGGCGGTCGTCACGGTGACGGCGGCGGCGCTGGCGGCGGTGCGGAAGGCGAAGTCCGACGCCAAGCAGTCGATGCGGGCCGAGGTGGAGACGGCGACGGTCACGGTGGCGCCCGACCAGCTGCCGCTGGTCGAGGCCGCGCGGTCCGACCTCGTCGACGCCGGGCGCATCCGCTCGCTGACCGTCCGCCCCGGCGAGGGCGAGCTCGCCGTCGACGTCGTCCTCGCCGAGGCCGCCGAGAGCTGACCCCGGTTCGACCGTGCCGCCCCGGGCGCCGACGTCTCAGCCTGCGTCGGCGGCCCAGGCCGGCGCGGGTCCCGTGCCGAGCCGCCAGCGCGCCGCCTCCTCCGACGGGCTGTACGGGCCGAGCGCCAGGCGCAGCGCCCGCAGCTGGGCGCGGGTGACGGCGAGCTGCGCCGCGCCGCCACGGCCCCGGCCGGGCACACCGGCGCACCCGGCGATCGACGGCGACACCACGTAGGCCGCAGCGCCGGACAACCCGCGGTAGACCACCCGCTCGGGGACGCTGAGGCCCGGTGGCGCGGCGAGGAACTCGCGCAGGTGCCCGGGAACGGGCCGCAGCCGCGGGCGGTAGGCGGCGAGGGCCTCGGCCAGCTCGGCCCTCGTCAACGGCAGGTCGGTGGCCCCCAGCTCCGCCGCGGCGCGGGCCCACTCCCCCACGTAGACGTCGGGCCAACCGCGGCCGAAGCGCGGGGTCAGGTCGCTGCCGACCGCCTGCTGGGCGGCGAGGAAGGCGTCGGTGAAGGCCAGGTGCACCCAGCGCAGCAGCGCCGGGTCGGACGCCGAGTAGGCCGTGCCACCCACCCGGCCGCGGACGCGGGCGTGCATGGCCCGGACCCGGGCCGCCTCCCGCTCGGCCAGCTCGGTCGAGCCGAAGGTGCTGACGACCAGCCAGCGGGCGGTGCCGGCCAGCCGCTTCCACGGGTCCTCGCGGTAGGCCGAGTGCCGCTGCACCCCGGCCAGCGCGAGCGGGTGGGCGCCCTGCCCCAGCAGCGCCGCGACCCCGCCGACCAGCGTGGCGAGGTCGCCGTGCACGCGCCAGACGACGCCGTCGGGCTCGAACCAGCCGGGGCCGGTGCCGACGCGGGCGATGTCGCGGACCCAGTCCGGGGCGCCGGTCGGATCACCGGAGACGCGGGACCGGAACGCCTCCCGCGCCTGCTGGGGCAGGGAGGTCAGGGCGCGCACGCCCCGAATGTGCCACGCAGCGGGTGCACCGGGACGCTCAGCGGGTGAGCTCGACCAGCTTGCGCACCGTGTTCCAGTTGCGGGTGGTCCCGGCGGCACCGAGCAGCCGGTCCCACGAACGGCCCGCGGTGCTGCTGCGCTGGAAGCCCTCGGGCAGCCACGCGTAGAGCTCGCGCCCGCGCACCACGTGCTCCCCGTTCTCGGCCGCCGGCAGCGCCGCCACCCGCTCGGGGTCCAGGGGCTCGGCGTAGAAGGTGACTGCGTAGCGCGCGGCGTCGGTGGCGACGTGGCCCAGCGGGTCGGCGGCCAGCACGGCGGCGAGCTCGTCGGCCGTGCGGACGACGACGGGGACGTCCAGCGCGAAGTGGTCGGCGATCGCGGCGGACAGGTCGGCGGCGAGCTCCGCCTCCGGCAGCGGGCTCTCGAGCAGGACGTTGCCGCTGGCCAGGTGGGTGCGGACGGCGCCGTACCCGCGGGCGGTGAGCACCTCGCGCAGCCGCGGCATCGGGACCCGGCGGGTGGCGCCCAGGTTGACCGCCCGCAGCAGGGCCACGTACCGCGTCACGTCCCGGACGCTAGCGCTGATCTGCACCCGGCATGCGGGAGGCGTTGTCCCTGATCACGACATCCGGCCCTTCCGAGTGTCGTGATCAGGGACAACGCCTGCGGGGCCGTCCACAGGTCTGCCTCTGGCGCCCCGTTGCGGGACGGCTGACGGCCACTCTGTGGCCGTGCACGATGTCCTCCAACTGCTCGGTCCCGCTCGCGTGGCGTCGACCGCGACGCTGTCGCGTCTCGTCGCACCGCGCACCGTCGGGCGCTGGCTCGCTACCGGCCGCATCGTGCACCTGCACCCCGGCTGGGTCACGGTCCCGGAACTCGTCGACGACTGGACCGTCCGCGCCTACGCAGCCGCGTCCTACTGCGGAGGGCCCCTCAGCCACTGGAGCGCACTGGCCGTCCACGGGCTCGGCGACGAGTACACCCGGTTGCACGTCACCGTGCCGGCGGGAGCGAGGGTGCGGTCGTCACCGCGGCTCCGTGTCCACCGCAGCCGGTTGCCGTTCGGGCTGACCACCGCGCGAGGGCTGGTGACGACGCCGGTCAGCCGGGCGCTGGTGGACAGCTGGGGCGACGCGCACTCCGCGACGGCGGTACGGGCCTCCCCCGGCCTGGCCCGCGCAGCGGTGCTGCGCGCGGTGCAGCGGCGGCGCGTCCAGCCGGCCGAGGTGGCGGACGAGCTCGACCGCCGCCCCAACCTCCCCGGGAAGGCGGAACTGCACGAGCTGCTGGGCCTCGTCGCGGGTGGGAGCCACAGCGAGCTGGAGATCTTCGGCCTCCGGCACATCCTCACCGTCCCCGGGCTGCCGGAGTGCAGACGCCAGTACCGGGTGGACCTGCGCGACGGGCCCGTCTTCCTCGACGCGGCATGGCCGGACGTGCTCCTGGCGGTCGAACTCGACGGCGCCGCCTTCCACGGCTCCCCGGCGGCACGGGAACGAGACCTGCGCCGGGACGCCGCCCTCGCCGTCCTCGGCTGGCAGACCTTGCGCTTCAGCTACCGACGGGCCACCTCGGACCCGGCCGGTTGCCGCGCCCAGATCGCGGAGATCTACTGCCGCCGCTTGGGCGATGTCCCTCAGGCGGACATGAGATGACCGCGAACGTCGCGTGCAGGGTCATCGCTCCCCGGCAGGCTCGTCCGGTGAACGCCAGAGGCCCAGAACCGGGCGGGTCCTGGGCCTCTGGGCTGCCGTGGTCAGCTGTGGCTCACGCCGACTTCTCGCGGGGGGCTCGGGTCGGCTTGCGCGGCACGATGGTCGGGTTCACGTGCTCCAGCACGACCTCCTTGGTGATCACCACGGAGGCGACGTCGTCCCGGCTCGGGACGTCGTACATCACCGACTGGAGCACCTCCTCCATGATCGCCCGGAGCCCGCGGGCGCCGGTGCCGCGGAGGATCGCCTGGTCCGCGACCGCCTCGAGCGCGTCGTCGGTGAACTCCAGCTCCACGCCGTCGAGCTCGAACAGCTTCCGGTACTGGCGCACCAGGGCGTTCTTCGGCTCGGTCAGGATGTTGATCAGGGCCTGGCGGTCGAGCTTGCGCACGCTGGTGATCACCGGGAGCCGGCCGATGAACTCGGGGATCATGCCGAACTTCAGCAGGTCCTCGGGCATGACCTCGGCGAAGGCGTTGGCGTCCTCGATCTCCTGCTTGCCGCGGACCTCGCCGGCGAAGCCGATCCCCTGCTTGCCGGCGCGGGCCTCGATGACCTGCTCCAGGCCGGCGAACGCGCCACCCACGATGAACAGCACGTTGGTGGTGTCGATCTGGATGAACTCCTGGTGCGGGTGCTTGCGCCCACCCTGCGGCGGCACCGACGCCGTCGTCCCCTCGAGGATCTTCAGCAGCGCCTGCTGCACGCCCTCGCCGGAGACGTCGCGCGTGATCGACGGGTTCTCGCTCTTGCGGGCGATCTTGTCGACCTCGTCGATGTAGATGATGCCGGTCTCGGCCCGCTTGACGTCGTAGTCGGCGGCCTGGATCAGCTTGAGCAGGATGTTCTCGACGTCCTCACCGACGTAGCCGGCCTCGGTCAGCGCCGTGGCATCGGCGATGGCGAACGGGACGTTGAGCATCCGCGCCAGCGTCTGGGCGAGGTGGGTCTTGCCGCAGCCGGTGGGGCCGATCAGCAGGATGTTGGACTTCGCCAGCTCGACGGCGTCCTCGCGGGAGGCGCGGTCACCGCCGGCCTGGATCCGCTTGTAGTGGTTGTAGACGGCGACCGAGAGCGTCCGCTTGGCCTTGTCCTGGCCGATGACGTACTGGTCGAGGAAGTCGTGGATCTCCTTGGGCTTGGGCAGCTCGTCGAACTTCAGGTCCGACGACTCCGAGAGCTCTTCCTCGATGATCTCGTTGCAGAGGTCGATGCACTCGTCGCAGATGTAGACCCCGGGGCCAGCGATGAGCTTCTTGACCTGCTTCTGGCTCTTGCCGCAGAACGAGCACTTGAGCAGGTCACCGCTCTCACCGATTCGTGCCACCTGCTGACCTCCACCTCGACAGTCGCCGGTCCTGGTGTCAGGTACCCGCGGGTTGGACCCTGCTTGCTTGTCTTCTGCCCCTGCTCGACCCCGCTGGCAGGCTGCCCCGCGAGGCTCTCCTCCCGGCGGTGCGGGCCGGGGATCGGGCGTTCGCCGAACCTACCCGCCGCCTCCGGCCGGTCCGGGCAATGACTCACCCGGATGACCCGAGGCCGTCCCTCTTCTGTCCCGTCGTGCCCTCGGACCCCCGACGGTACGGGCCGAACACGCGCCTCGCGCGCCCCCGGCCCGTACCGGATCAGGCAGTCGGGAGGGCGTTCAGCTTCCGGCTCTGGATCACCTGGTCGACGATCCCGTACTCCTTGGCCTCCGGAGCGGTGAGGATCTTGTCGCGGTCGATGTCGGCGCGGACCTGGTCGGCGGTCCGGCCGGTGTGCCGCGCCAGGATCTCCTCCATCTGCGTGCGCACCCGCTGGATCTCGGCGGCGTGGATCTCCAGGTCGGAGACCTGACCGCCGGCCTCTCCGGAGGGCTGGTGGATCAGCACGCGGGAGTACGGCAGCGCCAGCCGCTTGCCCGGCGTCCCGGCGGCGAGCAGGACGGCCGCGGCCGAGGCGGCCTGACCCATGCAGACGGTCTGGATGTCGGGCCGGACGAACATCATCGTGTCGTAGATGGCCATCAGCGAGGTGAAGGAGCCACCGGGCGAGTTGATGTAGATGGTGATGTCGCGGTCCGGGTCGGCCGACTCGAGGGTGATGAGCTGCGCCATCACGTCGTTCGCCGACGCGTCGTCGATCTGCACCCCGAGGAAGATGATGCGCTCCTCGAAGAGCTTGTTGTACGGGTTGGACTCCTTCATGCCGTAGCTCGTGCGCTCCACGAAGGAAGGCAGGATGTACCGGCTGGAGGGCATCTGGAAGCTCATGTGTCTGTGTCCTCGGGCGCTCAGTTGTCGGAGACCGGGTTGGCGCTGTCGGTCATCGCGGCACGGCTGACGACGTGGTCGACGAAGCCGTACTCGAGCGCCTCCTGCGCGGTGAACCAGCGGTCGCGGTCGGCGTCCTTCTCGATCTGCTCGACGCTCTGACCGGTGTGGAATGACTGCAGCTCGTTGAGCTCCCGCTTGGTGCGGCGGAACAGGTCGGCCTGGATCGCGATGTCGGCCGCGGTGCCGCCGACGCCGGCCGAGGGCTGGTGCATCATGATCCGCGCGTGGGGCAGGGCGTAGCGCTTGCCCTTGGTGCCGGCGGTGAGCAGGAACTGGCCCATCGAGGCGGCCAGGCCCATGCCGTAGGTGGCGACGTCGCAGTCGATGAACTGCATCGTGTCGTAGATGGCCATGCCGGCGCTGACCGAGCCGCCGGGCGAGTTGATGTAGAGGTGGATGTCCCGCTTCGGGTCCTCCGCGGACAGCAGGAGCATCTGGGCGGCCAGCTGGTTGGCGATGACGTCGTCGACCTGGGTGCCCAGGAAGATGATGCGCTCGCGCAGCAGGCGCTCGTAGACCGAGTCGCCGAGGTTCATCCCCCCGCCGTTGGCGCGCAGCAGCGGCGCGCTGGCCAGGTTCGGGTCGGTGGTGCTCACGGGTGCGGTGACCTCCGTAGGACGCGTGTCGTGGCAGTCGGTCTCGGTGTGGTGCGGGGCCCGGAACGGCCTGCCGGGAGAGGTATCCCCCGGCGATCGCCTGAGTCCTGTCGACCCTAACGCGCACCTGCGACGGGACAGTCCCCGTGGCGGCGGTGTTCGCCGTCGGCGCAGCGACGACCCCGGAACGGCGACGACGCCGCCCCGCCCGGATGGGCAGGACGGCGTCGCCGCGGAGGGCGGTCCCGTCCAGAGGCTCACCCCGAGCGTGCGAGGGGTGAGGGGGACGGGGTCCTTTCTCAGGCCTTGGTGACGTCCTCGGTGTCCTCGGTCGCCCCTTCGGCGGCCTCCGTGGCGACGGCCTGGACGCCGATCTCCTCGGCCTCGACCGGGGCCTCCTCGGTGTCCCCGGCGGGGGTCTCCTCGGCGGCCGCCTGGACCGTCTTCGGCCGCAGGGCGTCGAGGTCGACGGTCCGGCCCGACTCGTCGGTGATCGTCGTCTGCTCGAGCAGCTGCGCGAGGGTCTTGGTGCGCCGGACGTCGGCGACGAACTCGGCGATGTTGCCGCTCTGCTGCAACTGCTGGGCGAACTGCTCCGGGCTCATCCGGTTGCGCTGCGCCTGCGCCATGATCTGCGCCGACAGGTCGTCGTTGCCGACGGTGACCTCACGGGCGTCGGCGATGGCGTCGAGGATGAACTGCGTCTTGACCGCCTGCTCGACGTTGGTGCGCTGGTCGGCCTCGTAGTCCTCGCGGCTCTCCACGCCCGACATCTGCAGGAAGGCGTCCCAGTCCATGCCGGCCTGGGCGAGCTCGCGCTCGAAGGCCTGGTTGCGCCACTGCACCTCGCGCTCGACCAGGTTCTCCGGCACCGGCACCTCGATGGTCTCGATGAGGTGCTCGACCAGCTTGTCGCGCGCCTGCGCGCCCTGCTGGATCACCTTGGTGCGGGCCAGCCGGGTGCGGGCGTCCTCCCGCAGCTCCTCGAGGGTGTCGAACTCGCTGGCGGTCTGCGCGAACTCGTCGTCGAGCTCCGGCAGCTCCTTCTCCTTCACCGAGCGGACGGTGACGGTGACGTCGGCCAGCTGGCCGGCGTCGGGGCCGGAGAGGAGCGCGGTCTGGAAGGTCTTCGACTCGTCGGCGGAGAGGCCGCGGACGGCGTCGTCGAGACCCTCCATCAGGTTGCCCGAGCCGACCTCGTACGACATGCCCGTGGTGGAACCGTCCTCCAGGACCTCGCCGTCGAGCTTGGCCTCGAGGTCGATGGAGACGAAGTCGCCGTCCTGGGCGGCGCGCTCGACGCCGGTGAGCATGCCGAAGCGCTCGCGCATGACGGAGATCTGCTGGTCGATCTCCTCGTCGGTGACCTCGACGTCGTCGACGGTCACGGCCAGGGAGTCCAGCGCCGGCAGCTCGAGCTGCGGGGCGACGTCGACCTCGGCGGTGAAGGCGAGGGTGTCGTTGTCGTCGAGGCGGGTGACCTCGATGTCGGGCTGGCCCAGGACGCGGACCTGGTTCTCGCGGATGACCTCGGAGTAGATCTCCGGGACGGCGTGCTGGACGACCTGCTCCAGGACGACGGGGCGGCCGAGGCGCTGGTCGAGCACGCGGTTGGGGACCTTGCCGGGGCGGAACCCGGGGACGCGGACCTGCTTGCCCAGCTCCTTGTAGACCTCACCGAAGGCGTGGTCCAGGTCCCCCCACGGCACCTCGATCGCCATCCGGACCCGCGTGGGGCCCAGTTCCTCGATGGTGCTCTTCACAGCGGCAGTGCTCCTCGGTGAGACAGTGGTGTGCAGGCGCCCGGGCGGACTCGGGACGCCGGGTCGACCCCCGAGTCTAGAGACGTCGGGGCACGGTCGGGGTGGCGGGATTTGAACCCACGGCCCCCCGCTCCCAAAGCGGGTGCGCTACCAAGCTGCGCCACACCCCGTGGCCGCACGAGTCTAGGCGGACCGGCGGCCGGCCGGGCGGGCGCGGTCGTCAGGGCACGCGGGTCACCGCCGCGGTGCAGGCGCCCGCTCACGCCGACACCGGCGGCCGCTGCCCGGCCCACGGCGCCGCACCCTCCAGGGCGGCGGCCACGCGGACGAGCAGGTCCTCCCGCCCGACGGCGGCGACGAGCTGGACGCCGACGGGCAGCCCCTGCTCGGTCCGGTGCAGCGGCAGGCTGACCGCCGGCTGGCCGGTGACGTTGAACTGGGAGGTGTAGGGCATGAGGCTGTTGATCCGCCGTCCCTCCTCCTTCTCGCCGGCCGCGGTGAACCAGCCGAGCTCCGGCGGGGGCGCGGCGATGGTCGGCGTGACCAGGAGGTCGAACCCCTCGCCACCGAGCTCCCGCGGCGCCCACCACTGCGCCATCCGGCGGCTCCAGGTGCCCAGCCAGGTGCGCGCCCCGAGGTACTTCTCGGCCGAGAGCCTGCGCCCCACGGCCCGGTACACCCGGTTGCGCGGTTCCAGCTCCCCGTCCTCGATCGGCCGGCCGAGGGACCGCTCGAAGGCCGAGAGGGTGAGCGCCACGTCCGCCGCGATGGTCGTGGTGAACCAGCGCGGGAACTCCGGGTCGAACATCGCCCCCGGCGTCCCCGGCTCCACGTCGCAGCCGAGGTCGGCGAGCAGCCGGCCGGTGCGCTCGACCGCCGCCCGGCACGCGGGGTGGTCCAGGTACTGCTCCCCCGGCTCGGCGTCCAGCAGCCCGACGCGGAGCCGGCCCACCGGGGCACCGACCTCCTCGGCGAGCGGGCGGGGCAGCGGCGGGGCGGCGTAGGGGTCGCCGGGCATCGGGCCGCTGATCGCGTCGAGGACGGCGGCGGTGTCGCGCACCGTGCGGGTGACGACGCCGTCGGTGGTCGCGCCGGCCCAGCTCTCCCCCACCTCCGGCCCCTGGCTGACCCGGGCCCGCGTGGGCTTGAGCCCGACGAGGCCGCACTCCGCCGCAGGGATGCGGATCGAGCCGCCGCCGTCGCTGGCGTGCGCGACCGGGCCCAGCCCGGCGGCGACCGCGACGGCCGATCCGCCGCTGGAGCCGCCGGCGGAGCGACCGGTGTCGTACGGGTTGCGGGCCGGCGGGTGCGCCGCCGGCTCCGTGGTGATCGTGGTCCCGAACTCCGGCACGTTGGTGCGGCCGAGGACGACGAACCCCGCGGCGCGGAAGCGGGTGGCGAGGTGGCTGTCGACACGCCAGCGGACGTCGGCGTCGCGCAGGAAGGAGGTGCCGTAGTGGGTGGCCTCGCCGGCGACGTGGCAGCCGAGGTCCTTGAGCAGGATCGGCACGCCGCGGAAGGGGCCGTCGGGCAGGTCGCCGGCGGCCTCGGCGCGGGCGGCGTCGAACCGCTCGCGGACCACCGCGTCCAGCCGCGGGTTCACCCGTTCGATCCGCTCGATCGCGGCGTCGACGAGCTCCGCGGGCGTGGCCCGGCCGGTGCGGACCAGCTCGGCCTGCGCGGTGGCGTCCATCCAGGTGGTGTCGGTCACACGCCGCACGCTAGCCGCTGCCCAGGCGGCCCCCGGGACGACGGGGCGGACCGTTCACCCGCCCCGGCCGCCGATCAGGCTCCACGGGACCGACATGTGCCGCTCCCACCAGCCGTCGATGATGGGGTGGACCCCCGCGCCGGTGCCCGTGAGCGGGCGGGCGACGCCCCGGCGCGGGTCCG
The DNA here is from genome assembly GCF_021699055.1 of Blastococcus sp. MG754426. Taxonomy (GTDB): domain Bacteria; phylum Actinomycetota; class Actinomycetes; order Mycobacteriales; family Geodermatophilaceae; genus Blastococcus. The sequence goes on from NZ_SSXC01000006.1 coordinate 18,914, forward strand.
GCACGACACCCCGGTGCACGCGGAGAGGGCCCATGACCAGTCGTCGAGCAGCAGTGCTCCTGATCCCCCTGCTCACCGTCGGCGCGTGCACGAGCAGCGGTGAGGACGACGCCACGGCCGTCGACGCCTCCCCCTCGGCGACGGCCGGCGAGGTCGACATGGGCGCATGCGGGTTCGACGTGCCGGCGGGCGTGGACGTCGAGTGCGGAACGCTGCCCGTCCCGGCCGACCGCGACGACCCCGACGCCGGGGAGATCCAGCTGGCGTTCGCCGTCGTCCGCAGCGACTCCGGCAGCCCGGCCGAGGACCCGGTCGTCTACCTGTCGGGAGGACCGGGTCAGAGCACCCTGGAGCTCGTGCCGCAGGCGTTCGGCCAGCTCTACGAGCCGCTCACCGCGAACCGCGACCTCGTGCTCGTGGACCAGCGCGGCACCGGGCTCACCGAGCCGTCGCTGGCCTGCGACGAGTACAGCTCGTGGGTGCGGGAGTCGCTGGGCTCGGACCTCCCGCCGGAGGAGCTGGAGGCGCAGGCAGTCGGGTCGCTGGAGGAGTGCCGGCAGCGCCTGGTCGACGAGGGGGTCGACTTCTCCGACTACAACAGCGCCGCCTCCGCCGCGGACCTGGAGGACCTGCGGGTCGCCCTCGGCTACGACGAGTGGAACCTGTACGGGATCTCCTACGGCACCCGGCTGGCGCAGGCGGCCCTGCGCGACCACCCGGAGGGCATCCGGTCGGTGGTGCTGGACGCCGCGTACCCCGTGGACGCCGACCTCTACGAGGAGACGCCGGGCAACGCCGTCCGCGCCATGGACGCCCTGTTCGCGACGTGCGCCGACGACGCGGGGTGCGCCGCGCGGTACCCCGACCTCGAGCCGAGGTTCCGGGCCCTGGTCGACGAGCTGAACGCCTCGCCGGCGCCGATCACCGTGGTCGACCCGGCGAACGGGCAGCGCATCGAGGACGAGCTCGACGGGGACTCCCTCGTGGGCTTCCTCTTCCAGACCCTGTACTCGACCGAGCTGCTGGCGCACCTGCCGGAGATCATCGCCGCGGCCGACGACGGCCAGTACGGCACGATCGGGCTGCTCCTCGGCGCCCTCACCCAGCAGCTGGACCTGGTCAGCCTCGGCCAGCAGCTGGCCGTCCAGTGCCAGGAGGAGGTCCCCTTCGGCTCCCGGGAGGAGGCGGCCGAGGCAGCCGCCGAGCACCCGCTGGTCGAGGGGTTCTTCGAGGGCGCGCCGACCCTGGGCCCGGGTGTCTTCGACGTCTGCTCCTCGTGGGACGCCGGGGAGCCGGGCCCGGGGGCGGACGACCCGGTGACCAGCGACGTCCCCGCGCTGGTGCTCGCGGGCATCCTGGACCCCATCACGCCGCCGCGCTGGGGGGAGGAGATCGCCGCGGGGCTGTCCGCCGGCTCCTTCGTGGAGTTCCCCTTCACCGGGCACGGCGCCCTGCCCAGCCACGACTGCGCCGTCCGGATCGCCACCGACTTCCTGGACGATCCCCGCAGCGAGCCGGCGACGGACTGCGTCGACGACATCGCGGCACCGGCCTTCACGGCGGACGACGTCGACGTCGAGATGACGTCGTTCGAGGACGAGCAGCTGGGCCTGCGGGGCGTGCGGCCCGACGGCTGGACCAAGGTGGTCCCCGGGGTGTGGCAGGAGTCGGCCCTGGTCTCGCTGGTCCAGCAGGTGGTGCCCGGCGCCACCGCGGACCAGCTGCTCCAGCAGGTCGGCGTGCAGCTGAGCCTGGCCGAGCCGCCGCAACCGGTCGGCGAGCTGTCGACGGAGTCCTCCACCTGGCAGCTCTACCGGCTGGACGACCTCGGGCAGAGCGTCGAGCTGGCGCTCGCGGACGGTCCGGACGGCCTGGTGCTGGTGCAGCTGACGACCAGCCCCGACCGCGCCGACGTCCACCGCGAGCAGGTCTTCCTCCCGGCCGTGGAAGCACTCGCCCCGGCGCCCTGAACCCCGGTCCGAGCCGCGCGCGGTGACACCCGCCGATAGCCTGCCGGGAACGCGCGGACCCGGGCCACCGGGCCGCCGGAGCGTGCCCCACGGACGGAGACCTCGCAGTGGCGATCGACGACGACGGCCTCGGCCCGGCCACTCCCCCGCCGCCGCCCGGGTTCGGCGTGCTGCCCGCGGCCGCGGCGCTCGCCCGTCTGCCCTTCGACGTCGCGGTGCTGGTCGGCTACACCGTGCGCCAGCTCCCCCTGCTGGTGCAGGACGTGCGCAGCACGGTCAACGACGTCGCCCGGCTGGTGCACCACGGCGAGCGGGACGGCGCGCTGCGGGAGCTGATCGACGCCCTCGCGCGCGCCGCCCGCGCCGACAGCGCCGGCGCGCTGGCGCACGCGCTGCGCTCGGCCGGCGACCTGGCCGCCGTCCGTGCCGAGGTCGAGCAGCAGCGCCTCGTGACCGGTGCGGTCGACCGCGACGGGGACCGCGGGCACCCGTGACCGCCTGCCGGTCGGCCCAGCACGGGTGAGGGGTGATCAGACGTCCACCGGCGCCCAGTCGACGACGCGGGACGCGACCGCGTCGAGCAGCGGGCGGTCGTGCGAGATCGCCAGCAGCCCGATGCCGGCGGCGCGGCAGTGCTCCAGCAGCAGGTGCCAGATGGCGGCCTGGGTGACGGCGTCGACGCTCGCGGTGATCTCGTCGGCGACGAGGTAGCGCGGCCGGGCCAGCAGCGCCCGCGCCAGGTCGACCCGCTGCAGCTCGCCGCCGCTGATCTCGTGCGGGTGGCGGTCCAGCCAGGCCGGGTCGACCAGCCGCCGGTCCAGCGCGGCGACGTCGCCCTCGGACGCACCGGTGGCCGCGAGCACCCGCCGCACCGTCCAGCGCGGGTCCATCGCGCGCTCGGGGTGCTGGAGCACGAGCTGCACCGGGTGCGGGGCGCGCCGGGCCCGCGGGACGGCGCCGTCGACGGTCACCCGGCCGCGGACGGGGGTGGCGAACCCGGCCAGCACCCGGCCGAGCGTGCTCTTGCCCCCGCCGCTCGGGCCGCACAGCCCCACGACCTCCCCGGCCTCGACCCGCAGGTCCACCCCGGCGAGGACCCACGGCTGCGCGGTGCCGTAGCGGAACCACACGTCGTCGGCGTGCAGCATCAGGTCAGCGCCTCCGCCGGCACCCGGAAGCCGTTGGCGGGCAGCGCCTGCCAGAGCGACCGGGTGTACGGGTGCTGCAGAGCGGCCCCGTCGCCGGTGAAGGCGCGCGGGTCGGCGACGTCGACGGTGCGGCCGTCGCGGACGATGACCACCCGGTCGGCGACGGCGAGCGCGGCCACCAGCTCGTGGGTGATGAGCACGACCGCGCAGCCGTCGTCGGCCATCGCCCGGAACTCGGCGAGCGTGCTGGTGACACCGGCGGCCGGGAGGCCCGTGGTCGGCTCGTCGGCGATCAGCACCCGCGGCCGGCTCATCGTCGCCATCGCGACCAGCACCCGCCGGGCCATGCCGCCGGAGAGCTCGTGCGGGTGCAGCCGCAGCACCTCGGGCCCCAGCCCCCGGCGGGCCAGCGCCTCCTCCGCGGCCCGCCGCGGGTCGGGGTGCCCGGCCAGCCGCGCCGAGCGCCGCACCTGCCGGCCCACCCGGCTCAGCGGGTCGAGGAAGGCCACCGACTGCGGCAGCAGCGCGAGGCCGCGCCCGGCCAGCCGGCGGCGCCCGTCGGGGTCGAGGTCCACGCCGTCGTAGGCCACCGTCCCGCGCTCGACCGCGTTCGGCGGCAGCAGCCCCAGGACGGCGTGCGCGAGCAGCGACTTCCCGGCTCCGCTGGCCCCGACCAGCGCCACCACCTCGCCCGCCGCCACGGTGAGGTCCATGCCGGAGAGCGCAGCCACCGTGCGGCGGCGCAGCCCGCGCTCGTACTGCACGAAGTCCACCTCGAGGTCGCGCACCTCCAGCAACGGGCTCACAGGTGGGCGCTCCGCGGGTCCAGCAGCGCCCGGGTGTTCTCGCCGATCGTGTCGACGAGCTTCACCACGACCAGCAGGCACAGCCCGGGCAGCACGGCGAGCCACCAGGCGCCGGCGCTGAGGTAGCGCATGGACTCGGCCAGCAGCACCCCGATCGAGGGCTCCCCCGGGTCGACGCCCAGACCCAGGAAGGACAGCGCCGCCTCGTGCAGGATCGCGTGCGGGAAGAGCAGGACGGCGCCCACGAGGAAGTGGCCGGTCAGGTGCCCGGCGAGGTGGTGGCGGGCGATCCAGCCGCGGCCGTGGCCGAGCTGCCGGGAGACGGCGACGTGGTCGGAGGAGACGATCTCCCGCGCCCGGCCGCGCAGCACGCGGGTGAGCGTCGGCCAGTGGGTGAGGGCGACGGCGATCACCGCGGCCTGCGTGCCCCCGCCGAGGACGAAGGCCAGCAGGATGAGCAGGACCAGGTGCGGCAGGGCGAGGAAGAGGTCGACCAGCCAGCTCACCACCCGGTCGACGACGCCGCCGAACACCGCTGCGGCGGAGGCGAGCAGCAGCGCGATGACGGCGGAGATCAGCGCCGCCGTCGTCCCGACCACCAGGCTGAGCCGCAGCCCCGCCAGCACCCGGGCCAGCAGGTCGCGACCGAGCGGGTCGGTGCCGAACGGGTGGGCGGCCGACGGGCCGAGGTTGCGGTCGGCGAGCGCGGTGGTCGAGGCGGCGTCGTCCGCCAGGCCCCCGGCGACGAAGACGCCGAGCACGACCAGCAGCGAGAGCCCGACCCAGGCGAGCGTCCGGCGGCGCCGGTCCCCCAGGAACCCGGTCCGGAGGGCGGGATCGGCGGCGGTGCTCATCGCACCCCCTGCCCGGCCGGGGAGGGCGGCACCTGCTCCTGAGGGGGCAGCGCACCGGTTGCCGGCGGGCGGGGTGCAGCGACCGGACCGCGCAGGCCACGCCGGGCGCGCCGGGCGGCGGCGAGATCGGCCGACACCCGGGGGTCGAGCCGGGCGTGCACGAGGTCACCGACCTGGTTGCCGACGAAGACGAAGACGGTGGTGGACAGGACGATGCCCAGCAGCAGCGGGACGTCCTGCCCGAGGGCGGCGGCGGTCGTCGCGGCACCGAGGCCCGGGTAGGAGAAGACCTGCTCGGCGAGGACCGCGCCGCCGAAGAGCTCACCGAGGGAGCTGAACTGGAGCAGCACCGCGGGGGCCGCGGCGTTGCGCAGCACGCGGTGCAGCACGACGCCGGTCGCCGACTCCCCCTGCGCGCGGGCGAAGGCGACGTAGTCGCTCGCCAGCGCCTCGACGACGGCGTGCCGGGTGTGCAGCACGACCGGGGCGACGCCCACGACCGAGAGGGTGACCGCCGGCAGCACCAGGTGGTGCAGCCGGTCGAGGAGGGTGACGTCCTCGGCCAGGGTGCCGACCGGGACCGCGCAGCACACCGGCGTCCAGCCCAGCTGCACCGAGAAGACGTAGAGCAGCAGCAGGCCGACCCAGAAGGTCGGCGCCGAGGCCAGGGTGTAGGCCCACCAGCAGATCGCCCGGTCGGTGAACGTGCCCTGCCGGGCACCGGCGAGCACCCCGAGCGCGAACCCGGCGAGCCCGGAGAGCAGCCAGGCGGTGGCCATGAGCGCGAGGCTGGCGAGGAAGCGCTCCCCGATGACGTCGGCGACCGGCTGGTTGAACGTCAGGGACCGCCCCAGGTCCCCCTGCGCGAGCTGCCCCGCCCAGGCGAGGAAGCGCTCGACCGGTGGCTCGTCGAGCCCCCAGCGCTCGGCGATCAGCGCCCGCTGCTCGGGGCCGACGGCGGCGATGTCCCCGCCGACGTAGGCGTCCACGGGGTCGACCGGCGAGTGCACCACCAGCGCGAACGACGCGGTGGCGACCGCGACCAGCAGCAGGGCCAGCCGCACGAGCCGGCCGGCCAGCCACCGCGTCGCCCGGCTCAGCAGCTCCACTGCCAGTCCGCGATCCCCGCAGTGACCGGCCAGCCGTGGCCGTGCGGCTCGATCCGCGGGCTGCCGAGGTCGAGGCACTCGTCGACGAAGTAGGTGTGCTCGAGGTTGACCAGCCAGGCCCAGGCGGCATCCCCCTGCGGGCCGAACCCGGCGCCCTCGCCGTCGTGCTGGGCCGCCTGCCAGTGCGGGATCGCGGCCTCCTGGTCGGGGGCGGTCATCGCCGCCTCCAGGTGCGCGTCGACCTCGGAGCTCGCGTAGTAGCCGGGGTTCCAGTACTCGACGCCGGCCTGGGTCGACGAGTAGAGGTTGTACATCTCGGTCGGGTCGAGACTGCCCCAGCCGAAGAGGACCGCGTCGGAGTGCAGCCGCTGCTCGATGACGTCCCAGCTCGCGCCGTCCGGGGTGACCTCGATGCCCACCGGGGCGAGCATGTCGGTGACGGCGAGGGCGAGCGCCTGCCGCAACGAGTCGTCGGCCGGGTAGAGCAGGCTGAACGCGGCCGGGACGCCGTCGCGCTCCCGCACGCCGTCGCCGTCGGCGTCGACCCAGCCGGCCGCCTCCAGCAGCCGCTCGGCCTCGGCGGTGTCGGCGTCGGTGACCGCCGCGGCAGGCTCGTCCCAGGGCAGCCCGTCGACCGGCCCGGTCGCCGGCGTGCCGTAGCCCTCCAGGACGCCGTCGACGAGCGCGGCGCGGTCCACGGCGACGTTGACCGCCTGGCGCACGGCGCGGTCGGAGGTGACGTCGTCGCCGATCGGCTGCCCGTCCTCGGTGGTCCGCCCCTCGTCGGGCACGAAGGGGAACATGATCCCGCGGTTGTCGACGGACCGGACCGCGACCAGCTCCATGCCCGGGACCTGGCTGGTCGCCAGCTGCGCGGGGACGGCCGCCATGTCGACCTGCCCCGCGGCCGCGGCGGCCAGGGAGGTGTCCTCGCCGGTGAACTGGAAGACCAGCCGCTCGAAGGCCGGCTGCTCGCCGTAGTAGCCGTCGTTGCGCTCGACGATGAGCTGCTGCCCCTCGTCCCACTGCACGAAGGTGTAGGGCCCCGAGCCGACCGGGTTGCGGGCGTAGTCCGGGCCGTGCGCGTGCTCCGGGACGATGCCCAGCGAGACCAGCCGGTTGACGAAGGTGCTCTGCGGCCGCTCCAACCGCAGCTCGACGGTGTCCTCGTCGACGGCGACGGCCTCGGCCAGCGCGGTGACGTCGGTCAGGCCGCCGCTCTCGCTCGCCGTCGTGAAGGTGTAGGCGACGTCGTCGGCGGTGACCGGCTCGCCGTCGGTGAAGCGGGCGTCGGTGCGGAGGTCGACGGTCCACACCAGGCCGTCCTCGCTGACCGACCAGTCGGTGGCCAGGTCCGGGACGACGTCGAGGTCCGCGTCCCGCGCCAGCAGGGTCGACTGGAACAGCGGCGAGCCGTACCGCCCCCAGCCGAGCGTCGGGTCGTAGCCGTCGTCCGGCTCACCACCGATCGCCAGCCGCAGCTCGGTGGGCGCAGTCGATCCGGCGGCCGTCCCGGCCCCGCCGGTGGCGGCGCCGCAGCCGGCGACCAGGACCGCCGACGCGCCGACGGCCAGCGCGTTCCGGACCGCTCCCCGCCGTGCGCGCACGTGATCCCCTCCGCTCCGACGGCGTGCCGCACCCGGTGCGCGCCATGCCGCCGCCGAGGTTATTGCAAACATCTTGCAACAGGCCATCCGGGGTTGCACACCGCAACCGGGGTACCGGGAAGGAACACTGCACACCGCCGCCTCGTTGGTCTGCGGGGCGACCGCCCCCGTCCTCCTCCGAAGAGAGCCATGAGCCCCTACCACAGTCCCCAGGCCGCGCCCCTCCGTTCCGGTGAGGGGGTGCGCGGCCGGTGACCGAAGTGCTCTCGCTCCTGCTCGGGGTGCTCGTCGTGCTGGCGATCACGGCCGTCACGGGCTACTTCGTGGCCCAGGAGTTCGCCTACATGGCGGTCGACCGGGCGACCCTCGGTGCGCGCGCAGCGGGCGGTGACGCCGCCGCGAAGCGGGCGCTGGACGTCACCCGCCGGACGTCGTTCATGCTGTCGGGCGCCCAATTGGGGATCACGGTCACCGGGCTGCTGGTCGGCTACGTCGCCGAGCCGCTCATCGGCGAGTCCCTGGGGGCGCTGCTGGGAGGCGTCGGCATACCGACGGCGGTCGGCGTCGGCATCGGCGCGGTGCTGGCACTGCTCTTCTCCACGGTCGTGCAGATGCTGTTCGGGGAGCTCTTCCCGAAGAACCTGGCCATCTCCCGCCCGGAGCCGGTCGCCCGGTGGCTGGCCGCCTCGACGGTGGTGTACCTCAAGGTCTTCGGCTGGCTGATCTGGGTGTTCGACCAGGCGTCCAACCTGCTGCTGCGGGCGCTGCGGATCGAGCCGGTGCACGACGTGGAGCACGCCGCCACCGCCCGGGACCTGGAGCACATCGTCGAGGAGTCCCGCGACAGCGGGAACCTGCCGGCGGAGCTCTCGATGCTGGTCGACCGCATCCTCGACTTCCCCGACCGCGACGTGGAGCACGCGATGATCCCGCGCCCGCGCGTGGACACCGTCCAGGACACCATCACCCTGGGCGACCTGCGCGCCCTGATGACCCACGGGCACTCGCGCTACCCGGTGCTGGAGGCCGGCACCGGTGACGTCGTCGGCGTGGTGCACCTGGCCGACCTGCTGGCCACACCCGAGCCGGACACCGCGCGGGTGACGACGATCGCCCGGGAGTGCCCGGTCGTCTCCACGTTCACCCCGCTGCCCGACGCGCTCCGCCGGCTCGCGGAGGGCGGCGAGAAGATGGCCTGTGCCATCGACGAGTACGGCGGCTTCGCCGGCATCGTCACCCTCGAGGACCTCGCCGAGGAGCTCGTCGGCGAGATCACCGACGAGCACGACGACGAGCGCCCGGAGTACGTGCCGGTCGTGGGCGACGGCGTGTGGGAGATGGCCGGTGACGTGCACGTCGACGAGGTGGAGCGGGCGCTCGGCGTCGACCTGCCCGACGGCCACCACGAGACGATCGCCGGGCTGGTCATCACCGCGGCCGGCGCCCTGCCCGAGCCGGGCGACCGGCTGACCATCGAGCTGCCGCCGGACCCGGCGGATCTGGTGCACGCCGACCGGCCCGCCCCACGGCACCTGCACGTGGAGGTGCTCGACGTGGAGCGGCACGTGCCCTCGCGCGTCCGCCTGGAGCTGCCCGACCGCGCCGGCGCCACCGCCCCGGAGGAGGCCCGATGAGCGAGAACCCGTGGGTGGTCCTCACCGCGACCGTGGTGATCGTGGCGCTGTCGGCGTTCTTCGTCGCGGTGGAGTTCGCCGCGCTGGCCGCCAAGCGCCACCGGCTGGAGGAGGCTGCGCCCGGCAGCCGGTCGGCCCGCGCGGCGCTGCGCAACTCCTCGGAGCTGACCCTGCTGCTGGCCGGTTCGCAGCTGGGCATCACCGCCGCCACCCTGGCCCTGGGCGCGATCAGCAAGCCGGCGGTGCACCACTGGCTCACCCCGCTGTTCGAGTCGTGGGGACTGCCGCTGGTCGCCGCCGACGTCGCCGGCTTCGTGCTGGCGCTGCTGGTGATCACGTTCATCCACCTCGTGGTCGGCGAGATGGCGCCGAAGTCGTGGGCGATCGCGCACCCCGAGCGCTCGGCCACGCTGCTGGCGGCGCCGATGCGGGCGTTCATGGCGGTGTTCCGGCCCCTGCTGCGCCTCCTCAACACCATGGCCAACCGGCTCGTCCGCTCGGTCGGGGTGGAGCCGGCCGACGAGCTCGCCGTCGGGCACAGCCCCGATGCGCTGCGCCACCTGGTGGAGCACTCCGCCAACGTCGGTGCGCTGGACGCCGGCTTCTCCACGCAGATCTCCGGCGCCCTGGAGCTGGAGCGCATGACCGTCCGGGAGCTCGTCACCCCCGAGGCGCCGCTCGTCTCGGTGCCGGCGGACGCGACCGTGGAGGCGGTGCGGGAGGCCACCCGGCGGAGCGGCCACCTGCGCATCCTGCTCGGGACCCGGGCCCGGCTGACCGGTGTGGTGCACGTACGCGACACCCTCGCCTCCGCGCCCGGCACCCCGGCGGCCGGGTTCGCCCGCCCGGTGTTCGACCTGGACGCCGGCACCACCGTGTGGGCGGCCCTCGCGGCGATGCGCGAGACGCGGAACCACCTCGCCGTCGTCACCGAGGCCGGTTCGGTGCTCGGCGTGGTCACCATGGCCGACGTGCTGCACCGGCTCCTCCCCCAGCCCGCGGCCGCCGAGCCGGCCGGCTGAGCGGGGCGGCCCGGCAGCCCGTTGCCTGGACTGCCGGGCCTGGGCGGCGCACCTGCCGGCGGGCGCGGCGCCGCGGGACGAGCGTCCCCGCCGGAGTGCCCGTCCGCTCGCTCAGTCCCGGGACGGGGTCGGCAGGACGCCGGTCTCGCTCAGCTCCTCGGCGATGTCGACGAGCTTGCGGTTGGTGTGCGAGGACGCCCGCACCAGGACCTGGAAGGCCTGGTCACCGGTGAGCTTGAACTGGTTCATCAGGATGCCCTTCGCCTGACCGATCAGGTCGCGGCTGGCGAGCGCGGTCCGCAGGTGCTGCTCGTGCTGCGCGCTGACGAGGGCCACCGCGGCGTGGCTGGCGAACACCAGCCCCACCGACTCGGACTCCTCGCCGAAGGCGCCGGGCCGCGACGAGTAGAGGTTGAGCGCCCCCACGGTGCTGCCGGTGACGAACAGCTGGAACGACAGCATGCTGCGGGCGCCCAGGTCGGCGGCCTCACCGGCGAACCGGGGCCAGCGGTCCTCTTCCCGGAGGTCCTCGATGCGGACGGTCCGCTGCTCGAACAGCGCGTCCAGGCACGGCCCCTCGCCCAGCCGCTCCTGCAGGCGGTCGATGCTTCGAGGCAGGTCGCCGGTCGGGGCCCGCGACTCCACCGTGCGGCGGTCGACCACGAGGGTGATGCCGCTCTCCTCCGCTCCGGGCACGGAGCCGACCGCGGCGTGGGTGATCGCCTGCAACGTGGCCTCGACGTCGCCGTGCTCCTCCTGCAGCGCGCGGGCGACCTGCCCCATGACCTCGCCGAGGTCCGCCGCCGGCCCCCGCGCTACCGCACCGTTGCCCGGGAAGGGAACCGGCCGCTGCGGCTCATCGCTGTGGGCGGACCGGGCTGCGCGGTCGGGCCTCTCGGGCATGCGCGCCACGGTATCGCCGGGCCGCGCGGCTGTCCCTGCGCGGGAGCCGCAGCGTCGACGGTTCTGGGAGCCGACGCCTGCATGGGGCCGCTGCCACGTCGTCCGGCGGCGGCGCGCTACGCTCGTCGCGGCTCGGCAGCCGGTGGATCTCGGTCCCGGCGGCTCCGATGTCGAGGGAGCCCGCTCCCTCGCGCCGTCACGCGGGTGTAGCTCAATGGTAGAGCCCCAGCCTTCCAAGCTGGCCATGCCGGTTCGATCCCGGTCACCCGCTCCACGTTTCGACCAGCTCGTATGCCAGTTATCCCAGCTCAGCAGTGCCTCGGCGCTGAGTTCGTGCCTCAGTGATACCGACCCCTGTTGGCCGCTGACCACCCGATTTGACCGGTGCTTAAGGCACGGATAAGGCACGACCTCGAGCGGCCCAAGCTGCAAACGCGTTGTCCTATGACTCGCTGCACTGCCGGGTGAAACCGGCTCTTCTTACTCGAGGTGGCCGTCGGCTGGGCGTCAGGGCTCCGGGGATCGCCGTCATGTGTCGAGGAAGTCCCATTCGCTGCCGAGGACCCAGCGCAGGGCCGAAAGCTTTCCGTTGAGCATCCCGAGCTCGGAATCCGTGTACGGGCCCAGCTGACCAGGCTCTGTGTACAGCCCTTCAACACGCCGGCGCCCTGGCCCTGCAATCGCGAGTAGGCGCTCCAGCTCGGCGTCGTCCCCAACGTCCTCGAGCCGGTACTCGTGTTGGAGGGAGCGGTGGTACCAGATGCGGTCGAACAGCTCCCGTTCTGCCTCCACGATCTCGTCCAGCCGTCGGGGCTCCTCCTCGAAGTAGGTCTCCGCGAACAGCTCTTCAATCTCGTCGCCGAAGTAGTCCAGGAGGACTTGATTGAGGCCGTCGACTCCCAGGCCGTAGGTCGACCCCTCCACTGCGAACAGACCGGCGAGGTCAGGATGCGGCTGCCGCGCGTCTCCGCCGGGCATGGAGAAGTCGTCGCTGTTGCTCGTGATGAACGCGTGCGGCTCGTGGTCCAGGTCGACGCCGCGGAGAGTCGTTTCGTAGAGCTCGATGAGCAAGGCGTCGGCGACACTGTTGCGGGACCGGTGGAACGGCGCCTGCTTCAACAGGCCGCGCTCGACCACCCCGCGTTTCTCTTCGTCCCCTGGCTCGAGGCCACGGCCGGCTCGGAGCAGGTCGAGCACCTCGTCGAAGTTGCGGGTCGTCATGGCTCCGATGAGCGGCACATGGCGGGCAAGATCCGTGATGACGTTGAGCGCCTGCTCGTTGTCCGAGCCGCCGTAGTCGTCGAGGTCTTGCTTGATGAGCCTGAACCGCTGGGCGATGCTCGCCGTCATCGACGTCTCAACCCGATCTCGGTTCCGCTCGAACTCGTCGATGACGAGTCGTGGGACGAGCAGCTCGACCTGCCCCTGGTGAACGAGTACTCGGAGCGCGACGATCCAGCGCTGCCCGTCGCGGCGCTTGCACAGGTCCAGCCAGGTGGAGGTGTCAACGAGCAGACGTAGCACGACCACACCGTATGGCCTACCCAGGAGGCGACATGGCCCAGTTGACCGAGGAGCAGAATGCTCAGCGAGCGGCCGCCCGGCGCCGCACTGCCAGGCCGTCTTGATCGCGTTCATAGCAGTTCGTCGCAGTTCCATAAGCCGTTTGAACAGCGGATAATTACGGCCGCGCACGGCGACGAATGACCGTGAACGCGGCCAACTGCAACCACAACTGCAACCGGTTCTGGAGCGCAAGGGCGCCCGACCGGGGCCGTCCAAGACCTGAGTGATGTCACTAATCGGCGACGCAGCCGGTGAGTTGTCCAGCAAGATCATGATACCGACGCCGGTTGAGGCGTCGTCGACGTCACGTAATACCGGCGTCCCCGCCATCGCGACCCGCGTTCGCTCCTCTGGCCCTGCGCTTGCCCTTGAGCCCAGAGAACCGAACCCGGCCCAGGTGCCATCACGGTCTGTACACAAATGGATCTGGTGGCGCCCGCGGGCTATCGGGCTTGGCGGAGCCCGTCGAGCAGTTCAGCTGCCATCTCTGCCGCGACATCCCCGCTGTGATCGATGACCGCACTCAGGGACACGGTCGCGGTCGGATGCATGACAGCAGCTGCCCCCGTCGTCATCCGCATAGTGCCTTGATGACGACCCCCCACCTTGGACGGATCTCCCTCGAAGACTCGGTCAAGGGGTGCCAGTGAAGCCGCAGGAGCCACTGCCGTGGTGTAAGAAGGCGCGACACTGGCCCCCAACACCATGAGACGCGAAAGCCTCCGCTGAAGATCGTCCCGGTTCACCAGAGCACCCATGAAATCGGTGGGGAGCGCCTCGAACACCGACACCTGTCCGCTCCTATGGACCAGAATTCCTCGATGTGTGGGCTCTTGACGGTCAGTGAGGAAGCCGCCGGCTCCTCCCCCACTCTGATTCGGCACCCATGACAAAGCCATCGCGGAGTTGCTCGCCGCCTTGACCGCATCGGTCTCTGCGAAAAATCCTGCGTCACGGGCGCTGCGGGTCAGAATTCCAGGGAGCCCCTGCAACTGCGTTGCCCGCAGCGGCTGTGCGCCTATCGGCACCAGGTGAGCATCAAGAACGGGACCATAGACCCCCGAGTCGCGGACGGCGGGCACATCCCAGCGCCAGACTACGGCCGGTGGCTCTGGCAACGTTGACCACTCGAGTGCAGCGGGGCCGAGTGACACTTCTGCTAACGCCGCCGTGACTGCCAGATTCAGCGTCAGCGGGTCTGCGAAGCTGCCTCTGAAGTAGCCATTGACGTAGGACTGCACCCGGGCCTTGAACTGCGCCTGACGAGGCTCGTCCTCTTCGTCGATAGTTTTGACGAACGCCAAGATCTCCTTGCCCAGACGTCGAGCGTGTTCGAACTCTTCCTCGGTGGGCGCCTTGCCAGTGTCGGGAAGGGCGTCGCCGTAGCGAGGGCCGAGCAGCAGTACATAGACGTCACACGCCTCTACGCCGGCGAGACACGCTTCCCGCGATGAGCGGCCCTGTGCTGTGAAGTCCTCGAAGCGCAGCGGCTGGTACGGCGGCACGACCTTCAGCTGAGCGGCGAGAGCGTCACGCTCGGCCTTCAGCGCGTAGGTGACCGACGAAATGAAGACCTTCATGGCGGGGACGCTAGCGACCGGGGCTGACACATCGACGCCTCTGGCCCCTGGGATGTCACCCCCAGCTGCCAGGCTGGCCTCATGGACTTCTCGGTGACGACGACAACCTACGGTGGAACACCCGAGCCGCGCCGCGTGCGCGTCCCCAACCGGGACGACATCGGTGTCGTCGTGGTGCCAGGAATGAACTTTGGCATGTCGCCGGCCATCTACTGCCTCGGCATCTACTTTCCCGAGACCGGCGAGTGCCTGTACTACGACGTCAAGAAGGTGCGGAATGCCGACGAGTGATCACCGCGCCGGTTGGCCTGTGCGAGGACGCCACTTCTCCGAGCCGACCGAAACTGGCTGCGATACTGGCCCGCCTTGGTTCTCACGACGGTCGGAGGCTTCCTCGGATGAGCGGTGAAGAGGGCGGGAATCCTCAGCAGCAATGGGCTGACGCCCTCGCCGAGAGGATCGAGGCGGCGACGGACGGCCGAATTCGCCTTGCCGTCCATGTTCTCGCGCGGATGGCGGTACTGCTGTACCCCGCTCAGCCCCGCCATGTCGACGTCAACCTTGCATCCAGCGAGCGAATGCTCGTCAGCGGCGTGGTCCGGGTCTGGACGGACGACCATCTGCTACTCGCCGACCTTCAGGACGTCAAGACGGCGCGCCACCATCGTTTTGACGACGGGCACCGCGAAGCCCGGGTCTCGATCAAGGTCCTGCCCCGCTCTGCGCTGCAGCAGGTCAGCATCGAGCCCGAAGGAGACTCATGGGTGAATGGCGCTGACGTGTGGCAAGCCAGCGCCGCAGAGGGCAACTGGACCTTCCCGCACTACGGTCGGGTGACCCTCCGGTATGCCGGTTTGGCCGAGCCGGTCGCGCTGCCGGCCGGCGTCTCCCCCGGCGGCATCGGCGAGCTTCTGCCAACCCTGCTTGGGGACCTCAGTCCATCCTGTCGGGGCGCCGAATGACGTCCAGCAGCCAATCGGCGGGGACCACCAGTACCGCGGGCCGGATCCGTGACCGTGGCGCGGCCTCCACACCGGGCCTGTGGTTACTCTTCGTCGCGGTCGCGGCGGCGACGCCCTAGTCACCTGGCTGCCTACTGCTCGCGGTATCCGCGGCGGCATCGCGACCGGGGCGTCGGCCGCCGGCAGGCGCGCCAAGGTGACCTCGCTGTCAAGCTTCGATGCCATGACCGCCCCCGTGCAGCCGGCGCAGTCCTTCCCCGACGTCGGCACGATGCTTGAGAAGTTCGCCGACGCCCTCGAGGTCATCATCGGGGGCTTCGGCCACCCTTGGGCCGAGAGCTCTCAGGCGGCGGCGGAGAGCGCGCTGGAGGACACCCTCGCCGGCCGCTGGGCGCAGCGCCCCGTGCTGCTGGCGACCTCCCTCGTCGCCGCATTGCTGAACCACACCGAGGATCACCTCCGCGGCATGGCGCTCCTTGCCGGGCAGGAGCGCATCCTCATGGTCCCCTTCACCCTCGTGCGTCCAGTGCTCGGCTCCGCTGCCCGGGCCAACTTCCTGCTGGAGCGCAACATCTCCGCACGCGAACGGGTACGCCGGGCCATGTCCATCAAGCTGAAGATGATCAGCGAGCTCGACCGTATCGGCTTGGCGTCCTCCACTACCGAGATCGCGAACATCGTTGAGGGCGCCAAGCAGGCCGGCTTCCACGTCACCCTGCCGGGGCGCAGGCGGAGCGGCGAGGACCCGCCTCCCCAGATCGGCCCTCCGCTGCCCCGCGAGATGTCATTGGTCCGAGCAGTGCTCGACGACGTCCCGGGCGACGAGACGGGCGACATCGTCTACCGGGTCGCGTCAGCGTTCGTCCACGGCGAGCCGCACTTCACCTCGTTGATGTCGGTCCGCGACCACAGCCCAAACCCGGCACCCGAGTCGACGACCGTGCAGTTGGGAATGCGTCTGGACAACTTCGTGGTGTTCACCGCAAGCGCGATCTTCGCCGTCCACCGCACGGCCATGGCCGCGCTGGCTTACGCGGGGTTACCCGACTCGGTCTGGCTGGACGTCATCGGACCCACGTTGCTGCGGTGGCAGGCAAGCCTCCACGCGGTCCGAGAGACCGCCTTTCGGGACATGAGGGAGGGGCTACCGGGCGGCTGACATCCCCTCGCGGTGTTGGCGGACGCGCCTGGAGCAGGGTCGCCGTCGGCGAGTGGCCCCACTAACGGATGCCCGCGGCGCTGGGCGTTGCGAGGCAGGCCGCGACGCTGCAGGAGTAACCGGCCCGCATCAGCTCGGCGACTCAGAGACGAGTCGCCCTAGGCTGCGCCAGGTGAGCCCACTCCTGCGTCGGCGCGATGTACCCCTCACGGACGAACAGCGCCGACGACGCCGCGAGATCGTCGCCCAGGTCGTGATCGGCGTCGCTCTCTTCGGCGTAGCGGTGGCGGGCCCGGCAGCACATCCGTCGACCGCCGGGCGTCGTTCGTAGGCTGGTCACGGCCAGTACTTGCTCGGCGGCTGGGTCGCTGGGTCCGTGATCTTGTGGCTCTTGCGCCTAGCCAAGCCGCTGATCTCGACGATCCGCTGCGTCGACACAAGGTCGAGTTCCGAGATGACGGGCTGGATGGCCGCACAGATCGCGGCTGACTCAAGCGCCAGCCCGGCGAGTCCCGGCTCCAAGGTGTGCGAGATCCAGTGCAGACGGGAGCGTTGGATGGCTCGGCACTCATCGGGGTCGTTGAGCTGCCGGATGTTGTTCGTGAGGAACGCGTTGAAGCGGAACGTTCTGAGCGTGCACGACAGTCATTGGCAGACTCGGAAACTAGCGGATGACCAGCGCATCCGTTGTTGGACGGTGTTGGTCGACAGGGGTCTCGGATGGAAGTTTTGTGACTGGTTGTTGACTGACGCCCACGCGGTCGGGCGCGTCGCCAGCTCCCGTTGCGGCTCGGTCGACCCCCGCGGATCGGACCTCGTTGAGTGCGCACGACTTCGAGACCGGCGAGCGGGCGCGTGTCTCCGAAGGCGGCTTATGGGACACCTGTGGGTATGGGGCTGCGATGGAGGGCTGGTCGGCGCAACCGGTCAGCTGACTTTCGGGAGCTTCGTCCGTTTGGTGCTACGCCGCACGACCGACGCCCCGAGGTCGTCGTGACTCACGAATGCGACTTCCGGGTGTTCCTCGAGAAGGGACTTGCCCCACTTGCCTAAGTCCGCTCCGATGACGATCCCCTTCGTCGGTCGGCCGCCGGCGAGCTCGTTCCGAGCGTTGGCCATGTACCTCAGCACCTGACCGACGGTGTCTCCATTAACGGTGCGCGCCTTGAGTTCGACGACCACGTACTGCCCGCCGGCCTTGTCCCAGTAGACGAGGTCGGCCCGGGTTCGGTCGGCCCAACGGCGCTGCTGGTGGCGCAGCTCGAGCGAGTAGCCCAGCTTTCGCCAGATGTCCCCGTTGTCGACGAGGTACCGCTCGAGCGCAAGCTCGTCCTCCAACTCGCGGGCCCTGTGCTCGATCGCGGACCGGACCTCCTCCGGCCGCCGGTTCGTTAACCGGTCGAGGAGTCGCTTCCATATCGCATGGGGCACCCGGTGGACGGACCCATTGAAGTTGATCTTTAGTGCGGCCCACTCCGCCAGCGACGGGTCCGCCCTCATGGCCTCGATCGACAGCGGATGGCTGAACTTCTTGACGACGGTGTAGTCGCACCCGTGGGTGTTTCTTCCCGGGACCCCGTCGCCCGCCGAGAGCGGGTACGCGTCCGACTCCGCTCTGACGAGGTACGCGATGTCCTTGCGCTGTCTTGCCCGGTACAGGAGCGCCGGGTCGCCGAACCGCGTGTCGGAATGGCACGTCCACCAGCCTCGGGGGCCGTCGAACGACGCTGGGTCCAGGTCGGCTCGATCCCGGCCGTCGTCGTCCAGGTAGAACTCAGGTCCGGTGACCCAGAGCCACGCCTGTCCGGCCGTCGGGGTTGCGGAGGCGGCCCCGGTCCTCCGTTGAGCGCCGTTGCGACGGAGCCTCTCGATCCAGCTCACCAGCAACTCCTCCGGTCGTTGAGCGCGACATCACGTCAGCGGCTCAGCGGAGCTGCTGAATCAGCCAAGCTTGGCAGAAGCGGAGGGCGCCGCCGCCATGTCCTGAAGGCGGGCTATGGGACACCGTCTCACACGTCGCGGCGAGCTTCTAACGAGCTCGCCGCGCGTCGATGCCCCAGCGCTTGCACTGGGCGACCTGCCGTTCCCAGAAGCCATAGGCAGCGATCATGCGCTCTGGCGGTGTCCGGTCGTGGAAAGCGTCGTCGTGACCGTTCACCTTGAAGTAGCCACCGCCAGGCTTCCCCTCGCGAGGACCGGCGACGTGCACAACGAGGGCATCGAGCGGAGGCAAGTCTCGCTCGATGCAGCGGTCGTGGAAGGCTTTCATGAACTCGGTGACCAAATGAGACTCCGCGCCCTGGTGCAACATCTGGGGCGCCGGCAAGCCACCCGCCTCGAAGACGCGCGTGTAGCTGACGGTCTGCCCTCGATCCTTCGCTGCCTCGATAACGAGATCGATAGCAGCGTCCACCTGATCCGTCGTGAGTGAGCGTCCGGCGGCCATTGGCCCTTCCTACCTGCCCTGACTCTCTGCGGCGAGGGCCTCTCGTCGAACGGTTTCCGCCAGACGTGGCGGCGGCCGTGCGATGGCAAGCTGCAACCCGGTTCCCGGAGAGGAGAACGTCGTGCCAAATTTGGGACCCAGCTGGTCCAACGATGGTGACGAAGCCGCCCGTCTGGCCAGTTCAGTCGCACAAGCCACGTTCGCACTGACCGACAAGTGTGTGCACGTCGACCACCGGAAGCGCTTGCTGAACGAGGCGATCTGGTTCGTTACGGAACGGGGCAGCGTCAGCCGGAAGTATCTGTTGCGCTACCGGACCAATGGCGCCTTGGCGATTCAGGCGTCGATGACGCCTTCGGCTGCGGCGAAGCTACTGCACCACGAACATGTGCAACCGCGGAAGGGCCTGGTGCAGCAGCTACTTCAGCCGGGCGCTGACGTCGCGGCGCTTCTCGCCGGTGCCGTCGCATGCGTGGTCACCCGAGACGAACACAAGCTGCTGAGTGCTCACGAGGACAAGGTTGGCTGGGCACGGTATGTCGCCGCCGGCTTGACGGTCGTCGACCTCGCCAGCAACCAGCCGCTTGATCTTGCCGGTCAATCGCCCGTGGTCTCTGCCTCGTTCGCGGCTGCGGGCGACGTTGTCGGGAAATGAACGAGCGTCCCCAAGGGGCGCCTTAGGACAAGCAGACCGCCCATCTGGGACTGACGCGAGGTGGGTTCCCCGCACAACTTCGTTGTGCTTGCCAAGTCCCCGTTACGGCCGTCTCTCGGGGACGCGGCCTGCGGGGCCGGTGGCGGGCTATCCCTGGAGTGGGCCGCTCAGGGGCGCACGCGATCCGATGCCAAGTTGATAGGTCTAGCGTCCCGTCATGTCCGTGCAGCCGGCATTCTTTGCTCGCCCTAACGGCGAGCTCCTGCCTCTCGGGGTCGCGCCTCGCCTGGCGAGCTGGAACAGGACGGGGGATCCGGATCGAGTGCGGCTCGAGGCGTTCCTGACACATGCGGTGGACGTGCTCACGCCGGCGCTGTCTGACGTGGCGGACCCGCTGGCCCTACGGCTGGATGTAGGCCTTCCCGCTAAGACGCCCTTGCTCGACGCCAACGACCTGGACAACTACGTCTTCCCGCTCGCGATGAGACTGATCAACGTCAGCCAGCGCCAAGTGGCCTGTGTGTGGGCAACAAAGCGGCACGCGACGACCTCGCTGATCGGCATTGAGCAAGCCGTGCTCCTCGCCGACGCGGACCCGGCTGGCGGGTGGCTCTTCGTCCACACCACCGCCTCCGGCGAGAGCGGCGTCTATAAGCAGCAGATTCAGGACGCTCTCCTCACGGTGGCCGAGCTTCCGCCGGGTCCGGTGTCTCTGGAACTGAGCTTCACGGTGGGGCCTAGGAGGAACTGGCCGAACCTTTGGAAAGCCACCATTGATGCCCTCAGCCCGCTCCTAGGACAAGCAGGCTCGGCCAAGCCATGGACCCCCAATGACGGACGCATCGTGGAGCTTGGCCTGCACCGGCAGGTCGAGCAGGGCCGCGGCCATGATGTGCTCCTGGCCATCGCCGCTAGGCCACACGAGGGAGTGGACCCATGACACGGCGCCATAGTCGGTGACTGTCCCTAAATGGGCCGCTCAGGGACACCGGCGGCCTAGCTGACTCCCGCGGCGGCTTGCGGCGTAGCCGTCGTCTCCTCTCGTAAGGGCGACGATCTAACTGCAGGAACGCAGACCTCCGGGTGCCTTGCGCGCTTCTAGCCCCTCGACGACCTAGGTTTGCAGTGACGGTCAGGACGAGCAGGAGGAGCGGCTGGTGCGGGGCGCAGGCACACGGCTTCAACGGCAGGCAGTGCTGCCCCCGGACGCAGGAGGCCCTACCCCAGGACAGACGCTCTCTTGCCGGTCAGCGCCGGTCGAGATAGTGCTCCCCGAGGCCAGGGCCCTCGCTATCGCGAGCAAGGTCAGCGAGGGTCGTCCTGCAGGAGCCGGACCCGCAGTGAAGGCGCTACGGACGACGCATGTGCCGACGCTGATCGTGGAGGAGCAAGTCGTGAAGTCCCGGCAACGCGTCAAGGTCTACGGCGAGGTCTTCACGCAGCGGCAGATGGTCAACACGATGCTCGAGTTGGTCCACGAGGAGCTGGAGACGGGCCCCGACTTCGTCGACAAGACCTTCCTTGAGCCTGCGGCGGGCGACGGCAACTTCCTCGTCGCGATCCTGGGCCGCAAGCTCCGAGCGATCGAGAAGCGGTGTGGGCCGGAGTCCTGGCTCGACGAGTCGCTGTTCGCCCTGGCCTCGATCTACGGGATCGAGCTGCTGGAGGACAACCATCGGGACGCCAAGGCGGCGATGTTCGCCGAGTTCCTGCGGTTCCATTCCAGCCACGGCGTTGCTTGCGGTTCGGGCACCAGGGCCGGGCGGGCCGCCGCCTTCCTGATCGACACGAACATCGTCTGCGGCGACACCCTCAAGGGTCTGGACTCGCACGGCGAGGAGATCCAGTTCTCCTGGTGGCACAGGATCGCGGACATGCCCGGCATGGTCCAGCGGGAGCCCTTCGCACTCGCGTCGCTGCGCGGCGACGGCATGCTCGACTTCACCGACTACGGAACGTACGCGGTGAGCCGGATCGACCGTGTCCACGAGAAGGCCAAGGCCAGTGGCTAGCCCGAAGATCAGGACCTTCCGCGAGGTGGTGCCCCTCATCTACTCGTGGAGGACTCCTGACGTCCCCAAGTACTCGGGCTGGGAGAAGATCGGCTACACCGAGCAGGACAGCGCCGACGCCCGCATCGCCCAGCAGGCGAGCCAGATGTCGGTCGAGAAGCAGAAGGTCTGGTCTCGCCGTGCCTTGTTCACCACCGAGGCCGGAGGGCGGTTCACAGACACGGACTTCCACGCCTTCCTGAAGCAGCAGGGCGTGGTCCGAGAGACCGCTCCCAAGCGGACCGAATGGCACCGCTTCGCCGGCGCTCCTCGGACGTCGCTCGACTACTTGAACGACTTCGCAGGGCAGGACTTCGGCGACCTCCAGGCCGGCGGCGAAGACGACTACGTCCTCAGGCCGGAGCAGCGTGCCGCCGTGGACCAGGCCGTCGCGGCCTTCTCCGCAGGATCGGCGGAGGCACTGTGGAACGCGAAGCCCAGGTTCGGCAAGACGCTCACGGCCTACCACCTCATGCGGGAACTGGACGTCAAGACGGTCCTCATCGTCACCAACCGCCCCGCCATCGCGAACAGCTGGTACGACGACTTCACGCGCTTCATCGGCCACCAGACGACCTTCAAGTTCGTCTCCGAGTCCCCCTCGCTCGACGACCGTTCGCCCATGTCCCGCGAGCAGTGGCGCCATTTCTGCGCCGACCGTGCGGACGCCCGCGTCGTCGAGTTCGTCTCCCTCCAGGACCTCAAGGGGTCGCAGTACTTCGGCGGGTACTACCCCAAGCTCAAGCACATCGCCGACCTCCATTGGGACCTCCTCGTCGTCGACGAGGCCCACGAAGGCGTCGACACGACCAAGACCGACATCGCGTTCGACCAGATCAAGCGCAGCCGGACCCTGCACCTGTCGGGCACGCCGTTCAAGGCGCTCGCGTCAGGAAGGTTCGCCTCCGGCGAGATCTTCAACTGGACGTACGAGGACGAGCAGACCGCCCGCCGTGAGTGGGTTGGCGACGGCCAAGACAACCCCTACGCCGCACTGCCGACGCTCAATCTGCTGACCTACCAGCTCTCCCGCATGATCACCGACCGCCTGGACGAAGGGGTGGCGATCGAGGGGGACGAAGCGAACGTGGACTACACGTTCGACCTCAACGAGTTCTTCAGCACCAAGGACAACGGCTACTTCGAGTACGAAGCCGACGTCATCAAGTTCCTCGACCGCCTCGCGACGAACGAGAAGTACCCGTTCTCGACCCCAGAGCTCCGGGACGAGGTCCGGCACTCCTTCTGGCTGCTCAACCGCGTCGCCTCAGCGAGGGCGCTGGAGCGCCTCCTCAAGGCGCACGAGGTCTTCAAGGACTACACCGTCGTCCTGGCCGCAGGCGACGGGCGCTCCGACGAGTCCGACCCTGCTGCCATCGGAAAGTCGTTGGGCAGGGTGCGGAAGGCCATTGCCGACGCCGAGGCCGTCGGCGGAAAGACCATCACCCTGTCCGTGGGCCAGCTCACGACAGGCGTCACGGTCCCGGAGTGGACAGCGGTGATCATGCTGTCCAACCTCACGTCGCCGGCCCAGTACATGCAGGCCGCCTTCCGCGCGCAGAACGCCTGCACCTTCGAGCGCGGCGGAACGGTCTTCCAGAAGCAGAACGCCTACATCTTCGACTTCGCGCCCGAACGAACTCTGACGATGTTCGACGCCTTCGCCAACAACCTCAGCCCGAACCCCTCGGGAGACCCCGGGGTGCGGCAGGAGAACATCCGCAGGCTGCTGAACTTCTTCCCGGTCCTCGGTGAGGACTCCGAGGGGCGGATGATCGAACTTGATGCGGGGCAGGTGCTCGCGTTCCCGCAGGTCTTCAAGGCCCGTGAGGTCGTTCGCCGCGGCTTCCTGTCGAACCTTCTGTTCGCCAACGTCGCCGGCATCTTCCGCTACTCGGAGCACCTCAAGGAGATCCTTGAGAAGCTGCCCGCCGCGAAGGGGAACCGGGCCACCGCCGGGCAGACGATCGACCTGCCCGAGCCACCGCCCACGACCGACCGAGACGGCAACGTGCTGGTCGACGTGGAGACCGTCATCAACCCCAAGGTGGCAGAGTTCGGCAAGCCCGTCTGGCGCATCGAGGACATCCCAACAGCTGACTTCGACGCCCCGGCGACCAAACTGGCGGCGGACATCGCCAAAGTCGTGACCGAGCACGCTCGGGAGAAGCGCGACGAGCTCAAGGACGCGTACGGACTGACCGCCGGGCAGGTCGAACGGGACGAGAGGCGCACCGAACAGGCAGTGAAGGCGAAGGTCGAGCGTGCGCTTGCCGAGCAGGCCATCGCGAAGAAGCACCTGGCTGACGAACTAGCCGAGGCCGCGACCGAGGCCGAGGCGGCGGCCGTCGCGGCCAAGCGGGAAGAGCAGAAGCAGGCTTTCCAGAAGGACATCATCGCCATCGTCACCGCAACGATGGACGAAGTCGTCCCTGAGGTGGTCACGCGCGAAGAGACGAAGAAGGAGCAGAAGCTCGCGAACCAGACGATGGACGACTGCCGCTCCCACCTCCGCGGCTTCGCGCGGACCATCCCGATGTTCCTCATGGCGTACGGCGATCGAGGCATGCGCCTCGCCAACTTCGACGACTACACGCCCGACGACGTCTTCCAGGAGATCACCGGTATCTCGGAGGAAGAGTTCCGCCTCCTCCGCGACGGACAGGACGTCGTCGAGGAAAACGGAACGACGACCAGGATCCCCGGCCTCTTCGACGAGGCGGTCTTCGACCAGTCCGTCCAGGAGTTCCTGGACAAGAAGGAAGCGCTCGCCGACTACTTCGACGAGGAGCAGGTCGAGGACATCTTCGCGTACATCCCGCAGCAGAAGACCTCCCTTGTCTTCACGCCGCAGGCCGTCGTGAAGATGATGGTCGACTCGCTTGAGGCCGAGAACCCAGGCATCTTCAGTGACCCGGACAAGAAGTTCGCTGACCTGTTCTCCACCGCTGGCCTGTTCCTGATGGAGCTTGTGCGGCGGCTGGACACCGGCCTGGCCGCCAAGTTCCCGGACCAGGACGTGCGGCTACGGCACATTCTGACTTCACAGATCTTCGAGATGAGCCACAACGAGATCCTCCACGACATCACCATTGAAGCGGTCTCCGGTGGCAACGCCGAACGCAGGCAATGGGTGAAGGAGTCTGGGCACTTCCGAGTCGGCAACCTCGCGCGGATGAGCCCAGCGGACCGGCAGAAGATGATCGGCGACATGCTGAGCGGAGATCGCTGACATGAGCAAGAAGTTCGACGTCGTCATCGGCAACCCGCCGTACCAGGAAGAGGCCCAGGGCGGGGGCACACGCGACACCCCGATCTATCACCTGTTCATGGATGCCGCGTACGAGGTCGGCAGCAAGGTCGTGCTCATCACGCCCGCGCGCTTCTTGTTCAACGCAGGCTTCACGCCCAAGGCGTGGAACGAGAAGATGTTGGCCGACGAGCATCTGAGCGTCGCTCACTATGAGCCTGACTCAAATCGTCTGTTCCCAGGGCTCTCGGACCCCATCAAGGCCGGCATCGCTGTTACGTACCGCGATTCGGAGCGCAAGCTCGGCCCCATCGGGTTCTTCACCGGACATCCCGAGCTCAACGCGATCCTGCACAAGGTCCAGGAGTCGGGATCCGCCTTCATCGACACCCTCGGCATCACGAGCTCACGCTCATACCGCTACACAGCCAAGCTGTACGAGGACCACCAACAGGCACTTGCCCTGCGCCCTGAGGGCAACCAGGCCCTGGTCAACACCAACGCTTTCGAGATGTTCTCGTTCCTCTTCCACGCGGAGAAGCCCAGCGATGGCAACGAGTACGTGCAGCTCCTCGGAGTGATTAGGAACAGGCGCGCGGCCCGCTGGATCCGCAGCGACTACATCACCGGCCCCGCCAGCTTCGACAGGTACAAGGTCTCGGTCCCAGCTGCGAACGGGTCGGGCTCGACAACTGACTTCTTCGGCGTCGCGTTGAACAACCCCACGGTCGTTGGGCCAGGTGTCGGGGTCACGCAGACCTTCATCACCATCGGCTCGTTCGACGCCGAAGCCGAGGCGCAGGCGTGCATGAAGTACCTCAAGTCCAAGTTCGCGAGAACGATGCTCGGCGTCCTGAAGGTCACCCAGCACAACCCGCGAAGCACCTGGAAGTTCGTTCCGGCGCAGGACTTCACCAAGTCCTCGGACATCGACTGGTCGAAGTCGATCGCCGAGATCGACCAGCAGCTGTACGCCAAATACGGCCTTGACTCCGAGGAGATCGCCTTCATCGAGGCCAAGGTCACGCCGCAGGAGTGAAGGCGAACAGGCAGCCTGCTGCGGCTTCGGCTCCCGGTAGAGCCCACACGTTCGAACCAGCCCGGGCAGCAGTGGCCGGAGGTCTGCGAGATCACGCTTCGCGTGTTCGCTGACAATGTGGCGGACCACTACCACCGCCGCAGGCGCCAAGACGCCCTCGGCCGCATGACCCCCATCGAGTTCGAGACACTGACCCAGGCCGCTCACGCGGCCTGACCGCCCCTACCGAACAGAGGCAACTGAAGTCCGGGCAGTCCCCATCGCTTGCCTACCGGCCGGTCGGGGTGGGCGGAAGTCCCATGTGGAGACAACGTGCGCCAACGCTCACTTCTGGGGCGAGAAACTGACTCTCTACGCACATGGTTTCGGAAGCGCGTGTCCCATAGGCCGCCTTCAGAGACACCGCGCCCGTCATGCCGCACTCGCCACCACGCCTGATTCCGCGGTGTCTCATCGCGCGCGAACTGGCCGCCTCCCGAAGCTGGAGAACTGCAAGATCACGAGCCGACACACGTCTTGCATTTCGGCGGGCTGCTCGCCGGCAGTCTGCGGGCGAGGGGCAGAGGAAGGCGCCACCCCCGGTGGTGGCCTGCGGTCCGTGAGCGAAGTCTTGGTCGTCGCGCACAGAGATCCGTGTCAACTCCCCGACTCGGACAACGTCGAGGCCCTGGCCGGCGCTTCCGGGCCCCGGGGGCTACTGGAGAAGTACGGCAGTCCTAGTGGAGACCGCCTTCCTACGGTCCGCAGGCGTGATGACGCTGCACAAGCTGACCGCCGGGGACGGTTACACCTATCTCACGCGACAGGTGGCGGCGTTCGATGCCACGGAGCGGGGTCACGTCGGGCTGGGCGACTACTACTCGCAGCGCGGCGAGTCCCCGGGGAGGTGGGCTGGCAATGGCCTGCCCGGGCTCAGCGGAGTCATCGCCGGCCAGTTCGTCGGCGAAGACCAGATGAAGTCGCTCTTCGGTGAGGGTCGACATCCCGACGCCGACCGGCTCGAGCAGGACGCCTTGGCCGGCGGACGGACGCCGGCGGAAGCACATGCCGCAGGATCTCTCGGGCGAGCCTTCTTCGTCTTCAGTGCTCGAGCCGACGGCTTCCGGGCGCGGTGCGCCCAGGGGTACGCCGCCTTCAACGCTGCCCGCGGACAGCCCGCCACTACCCCGGTTCCGCACGATGACCGCGCGCAGATCCGCAGCGACCTGGCCCGGACCATGTTCACCGAGGCCTACGGCCGCGCTTGGCGCGATGCACGTGAGTTGTCGGGGTTCATCGCCCGAGTCTCGCGGCCGGCGACGACAGCGGTGGCCGGCTACGACCTGACCTTCTCCCCGGTCAAGTCGGTCTCGGCGTTGTGGGCGTTGGCGCCGCGGGAGGTGGCCGAGCAGATCGAGGCCGCCCATGCCACCGCGGTCGCCGACGCCCTGGCCTGGCTGGAGGACAGCGCCTGCTTCACCCGGCTCGGCACCGACGGGGTGCGGCAAGTCGAGACCACCGGGCTGATCGCCGCGGTGTTCACGCACCGCGACTCCCGCGCCGGTGACCCGGACCTGCACAGCCACGTGGCCGTGAGCAACAAGGTGCAGACCCGCGACGGGCGCTGGCGGGCGCTGGACGGGCGGGTGCTGCACAAGGCCGCTGTCGCCGCCTCCGAGCGCTACGACACCCGGCTGCAGGCGCACCTGGTCACCCGCCTGGGGATTCGATTCACCGACCGTCCCGGCATCACAACGGGCCGGCGGACGGTGCGGGAGATCGTCGGCATGGACCAACGCCTGCTGAGCGCGTGGTCGTCGCGGCGTCGGGACATCGACGCCCGGCGAGGCGTGTTGGCGGGCGAGTTCCAGCGCCACCACGGCCGGGCGCCCACGGCGGTGGAAGCGATCGGGCTGGCACAGCAGGCGACCCTGGAAACGCGCGGCCCCAAGCACGAGCCACGCTCTATCGGTGAGCAGCGGGCAACCTGGCGCCGAGAAGCCCTCGCCATCCTCGGCAGCCCGAATCGCGTCGACCGGATGCTGGGCCGGGTGCTGGGCGCGCGAGGGTCCCCGCGCCCGGGGGTAACCGAGGCCTGGGTCCAGTCGGCCGCCTCCCGGGTGCTGGACACCATCTCGGCTGGGCGGGCTACCTGGCAGATGTGGCACGTGTGCGCCGAGGTGGAGCGGGTAGTGCGGGCCGCCGCCCTGCCTCCCGCTGAGGTGGACGTCGCGGTCACCCGGGTCACCGAGGAGGCGCTGTCCCCCGGCCTGTCCGTTCCCCTCGGTGAACGCGACCCGGTGGTCGAGCCGCCGGAGCTGCGCCGCTCGGACGGGGCCAGCGTCTATACCGTCGCCGGATCCCGGCTCTACACCAGCCGGGCGGTGCTTGACGCCGAGGCGCTGCTGCTGGCGGCCGCGGGGCGCGGTGAGGGACGCCGCGCCGATCCGGCCACGGTGGAGCTGGCGCTGCTTGAGTCGACGGCCAACGGCGCGGAGCTCAATCCCGGCCAGGCGCAGCTGGTCCGTGAGCTGGCCTGCAGCGGTGCCCGAATGCAGCTGGCCCTCGCCCCGGCCGGCGCTGGTAAGACGACCGCGCTGGCCACCCTGGCCCGCACCTGGACCGCCGACGGCGGGACGGTGCTCGGGTTAGCGCCCTCCGCCGTGGCCACCGCCGGGCTGCGGGCTTGTCTTGGTGCACCTTGCGAGACGCTTACCAAGCTCGTCTGGTGCCTCGAGGCCGGACAAGCACCCGACTGGGTGGCCGGCATCGGGCCGACGACGCTGGTGGTCCTCGACGAAGCCGGCATGGCCGGCACTGTCGAGCTGGCCCGCGCGGCCGAGTACGTCTTGGGGCGGGGCGGATCGGTGCGCCTGGTCGGCGATCACCAGCAGCTGACCTCGGTTGCCGCCGGCGGCCTGCTGGCCGAGATCGCCGCCACCCATGGCGCGGTCACCCTCACCCAGTTGGTGCGCTTCGATGACCCGGCGGAGGCCGCGGCGACCGTCGCCGTCCGGGAGGGCGACACCCTCGGGCTGGGCTTCTATCTCGACTCCGGCCGGGTCCACGTCGGGGACCGGTCCACCTGCGCCGAGCAGGCCTACGCCGCCTGGGCCGCCGACCGCGACCGCGGTGTGGACGCGCTGCTGCTGGCCGCGACCCGGGAGCTGGTCGCGCAGCTGAACCAGCGGGCGCGGGCTGACCGGCTGACCCGCGCCGCCTCCTCGCCGGGTGCGGAGGTCGAGCTGGCAGACGGCACCCGGGTCGGCGCTGGGGACCCCATCATCACCCGCACCAACAACCGGCATTTGCCGATCACTGCCACCGAGTGGGTGAAGAACGGTGACCGGTTCGCCGTCCGGGCCGTCGGCGGCGACGGCTCCCTCGACGTCGTGCACACGGACACCGGACGGCGGATCAGCCTGCCGGCGGGCTACGTCGCCGAGCACGTGCAGCTCGGCTACGCGACTACGGTGCACGGCGCCCAGGGCGTCACCGCCGAGGTCTGCCACACCGTTCTCGGCGGCACCGAGTCCCGGCAGCTGCTCTATGTGGCGCTGTCCCGGGGGCGCGCCGCGAACCACCTATACCTGGCCACCATCGGCGACGGTGATCCGCACAGCATCGTCACCCCCGCCGCCGTGTCCCCGCCCACGGCCACCGACCTGCTGGTCGGCATGCTCGCCCGCGACGGCGCCCAGACCTCCGCGGCCGGCGCCCGCCGGGCACTGGCTGACCCGGCCGAGCTGCTGCACGAGGCCGCCACCCGGTACGCCGACGCGCTACACGTCGCCGCCGACCACCGCCTGGGTGCCGTGACTGCAGAAGAACTGGAGAACGCCGCCGAGCGCCTGCACGCCGGGTTGACCGCCGCGCCGGCGTGGCCGACGCTGCGCGGACACCTGGCGCTGCTCGCACTCAAAGGCTGCGACCCTGCCGCCGTACTGAGGACGACGGTCGAAGCGCGGGAACTGGAGACGGCGACCGACCCCGCTGCCGTCCTCGATCACCGGCTGCCCGTGTCGGGTCCGGCAGGTCCGCTGCGGTGGCTATCCGGGATACCGGCGGCACTGGTCGACGATCCGCGTTGGGGGCCCTATCTGACCGCCCGCGCCAATCACGTCATCGCCTGCGCGGCACGGGTCGGAGAGAACAGCGCCGGCATGACCGCGGCCACCGCGCCCACCTGGGCGAGACCGCTGCTGGGCCCGGATCACGGGTCGCTGCGTGCGGACCTCGCCGTCTGGCGCGCCGCGCTCAGTGTTCCCGACAGCGACCGGCGCCCCACCGGACCGCCCCGGCGGCAGGCTGCGGAACGCCAATCTCAGACACGCCTGGACGAGGCCGTAACCGCTACCGGCCCCACCCGGGACAGCTCCGTGTGGTCCGCCCTCGCCGACGGCATCGCCCCCCGCATCCGCCGCGACGAGCACTGGCCGGCACTCCGCGACCGGCTGGCCGCCGCCGACCGTGCCGGTCTAGATGCCGCCGGCATGCTCGCCGCCGTTGCTGCACAACGTCCCCTGCCCGACGACCTGCCCGCCGCGGCCCTGTGGTGGCGGATGGCACCCCACGTCGCCCCGGCCAGCGTTCCCGCTGGGCCGGGCACGGCCGGACCGCGCCCCGACTGGTGCACCACCCTGCTGGACCTGCTCCCAGACCAGCAGGCCCAAGGTGTGCTGGCCGACCCGGCGTGGCCGGCGCTGGTCACCGCGGTCACCACCGGCACCCGCAACGGATGGCGTCCCGCCGACCTGCTCACCGCCGCACTCACCGGCCTGCCGCCCGCAGTGACCGACGACGCGGTTGGGCTGGCCGAGGCGCTGGTCTTCCAGATCGCCGCCCTCACCGACCCGGCCCCCGTGCACGACCCCGAACCCCTGCCGGCCGATCTGCAGCCCCCCGACGATGCGCATCTACTGCCGCCCGTGCACGCACCCAAGACCGCCACCACTGACCCGGCGGACGGGCTGCCCTGCGACGAGGACGCGCCATTCGACCCCAACTACGACACCCCTCCGCCGGCGTGGCCGCCGCGGTATCGCACGCCGGACCCCTTCACCGTCACCGGCGGGGTCGATGTCGCCGACGACGCCGACTACCTCCTCGAGCAACACTTCTGGGCCACCGCCATCGTTGGCCGCGACCGGCTCATCGAGCTCAACGCCCAGGCCGCCGCCTTCTCCAGCGACCACTACCGCCACTCCTGGGCAGCGGGCTACCTGCACGACCGGCTGGGCACCGACCTCACCGCCGATCCCCGGTTCACCGCGGGCTACGCCCCCGCCGGCTGGACCGCGCTCGTCGACCACCTGCGCGGCCTCGGCGCCAGCGACCAAGAGCTGCTCGCCGCAGGCCTCGCCCTCCGCGCTCGCACCGGAGCGCTGATCGATCGGTTTCGCGACCGGCTCACCTTCCCCATCTTTAGCCGCGACGGCGTCATCGTCGGCTTCGTCGCCCGCCGCAACCCCACCGCACCCGACGACGGACGCGCCGGACCCAAGTACCTCAACACCCCGGGCACCGACCTGTACCGCAAGGGCGAGCACCTGTTCGGGCTCCATGAGAGCCGAGCTGCGCTGGCCGCGGGAGCCACCCCGGCTCTCGTCGAGGGACCGCTGGACGCCATCGCCCTCACTCTGGCCGGTGGCGAACAGACCGTCGGCGTCGCCGCCCTCGGGACCGCCCTGACCGACCGACAAGCAGACCTCCTCGGCCCCTACATACGCCTCCACGGCCCCGGCATTCTCGTGGCCACCGACGACGACACCGCCGGACAGCAGGCCGCAGAGCGCATCTTCTGGCAGCTCTCCACCCGTGGGGACGACCCGCGCCGACTCGCCCTGTTCGACGGGCTCGATCCCGCCGACCTCTTCCACCGCGAGGGGGCCACCGCGCTACGGAGGGCCATCGACGCCTCGAGCAGCCTCGCCGACAACCTTCTCGACGCCCGCCTTACCGCCGCGCTCTCCGACAGGAGCCCCGCAGCTCTCCGCGCAGCACTGCACGACGTCAGCGCCACCATCGTCGCCCTGCCACCCAGCCGGTGGCTGGCACACATCGACCGGGTCACCGAGGCTCTCGGCGTGCCGCCTGGCACCGTCCACAAGGCCGTGCTCGACACCGAACCGATCACCTCGGCGCCTCGCAGGACCCCGACTGGTCCACACCGGGCGCACCGCTCAACGCCCCCATACGCGGATCCTCAGCGGCCGGGTCAGACGGGACGGCCGTCCCACAGCACGCCACCTGAGCTGCACCAACCCCGGTAGAGGTTCGGCTTCCGGGACGCGTTCACTCCCGGCAGCCGGGAGGACGCGCCACGGTCTGGGTCCCATCACTGTCGGGTGACAGTCCTGCGCCGCATGCCGCTTGTCCAGCGCTCGGTCATACCTCCCTGACAAGATGCGCTCATGAACCGAGTCGCCCGGCTGGTGGACCGCCCGGTGTACTCGATGGCCCAGGTCGATCGCATCCTCGGTCTTCATGGCGGGACAGCCCGCCGGTGGATCGACGGCTACAACCGCGGAGCCAAGTCGTATCCGCCGGTCATCAGGCAGGAGCGGACCAACGAGGACACCGCCACGTGGGGCGAGTTTGTAGAGACTCGGTTGCTCGCGGAGTTCCGTGACGCCGGGGTGCCGATGATCCGGATGCGGCCAGCGGTGGAACGCCTGCGCCGAGAGCTCGAAACGCCGTATCCGCTGGCCTCAGCGCGGACCTGGCTGTACGCGGAGGGTCAGGAACTGGTCCGAGCGGTGCAAGACGAGGTCGGCCTCGACAGCGCGTTGCAGCTCGTCGTGGTGAGGAGCAACCAGCGTCTTCTCTGGTCTCAGCATGCCGAGTCGTTCCGGGGGTCGCTCGAGTGGACAGACGGCGATGTTCCTGAGCCCCGACTACTGCATCCCATGCCGGACATCGCTGAGGTACAGGTCGATCCGCTTCGCGGCTACGGGGAGCCAGTTGTTCGCAACGTCCCTACTGAGGTCATCGCAGAGCTGATCCGTGCGGGAGAAACGCCTGACTCTGTGGCAGACATGTACGAGCTGAATCGCTCGCTCGTCGACGCCGCGGTCCGGTACGAGCTGAAGCGCGCGGCCGCCTGACGTCTCGTGGTGGCCGATCGCGAACGTCTGCGCTTCTACGTGGACGAGAGCGCGCTCGGGCTCGGCAAGGCTCTCACCGCCGCGCGCTTTGACACCGTTCATGTCGGCCATCCACTGATCCCCGAATGCCCATACGGCACGCTGGACCCCGACTGGATGCCAGCTGTGGCGGCGCGAGGCCTCATCGCCATTGGCCGGGACAGGCGAATGCGTACCCGGCCGGCCGAAGTGCACTTGATCCGGGAGTCGGGCCTGCGTGTCTTCCGGATCGGCGGCAAGCGGGATGAAACGACGTGGGGTTGGCTGACGTGGATGGTTCGCCGGTGGGACGACATCGAGGAGATCGTTGACACCAGGGGCCCAGGGCCATGGTGGTACGTCATCACCGAACGGTCAGTAAGGGAGTTGCCTTTGGCTTGAGAAGCCCCCGCCGAATGGGGGCAACCGTCATGTCGGTACCCGGCTGCATAGTCAGGGCACCCCGAGTAAGTACGGAGTACCGATGCCGGATCGCTTGTGGCTCGACGTGCCGTACGCCGAGAAGGACGCTGCCAAGGCAGCCGGTGCCCGATGGGATCCCGACGTTCGCCGCTGGTATGCGCCTCAGGTGGCACTGCTCCCGAAGCTCGCGCGCTGGGAATCACGGATACCCGAGCTCTTGCCCGGGGAGGACCGCAGCTTCGGCCAAGGTCTGTTTGTCGACCTGGTGCCGTCGACTTGCTGGTTCACCAACGTCCGCAGTTGCGTCGACGAAGGCCAGTGGGACGCGCTCCGGTCCATGGTCTACCGCCGGGCCGGGCACCGCTGCGAGGCCTGCGGCGCTCCACGCGGCACTGACCGTCAGCGACTGGAAGCCCACGAGCGCTGGCAGTACGACGAGAGCACCTACACGCAGACGCTGCGGCGCCTGATCGCCCTGTGTTGGTCCTGCCATCGGGCGACGCATTTTGGCTTCGCCGAGGTCACCGGCACCTCCGCCGAAGCGACCGCCCACCTTCGGGCGGTCAACGGCTGGTCACCCGGCGAAGCTGACGCCCACATCGACCGCGCCTTCGCACTCTGGGAGAAGCGGTCGACCCATGAGTGGCGGCTCGACCTGGGCATCCTCACGAACGCCGGCATCAGGGTGGTCGAGCCCCCCGATCCCGGGCGTCGGACTGAGGAGAGCGCGACGCGCCTGGCAATCAAGATGCCGCTCCTGCCCACGTCGATACAGGGGGAACACGGCAGCCATACCGCCGCGGAGTACCGATGCGACGACGAAGGCCCCTCCGCACCCGAACCGCCCCGCAGAAAGCTGTGGGCGCGTATTCGCGGAGCTCTCACTAGTCAGTAGCGGCCAGGGCCGCCTGCGCCCGGCGCCGGGGTGTTGATCCCTTGCGCACAGCGGGCTCGTGCGACTGCCTTGGCCACGTCGTCGGCGTGGCTGAGCAGTCGCTCGCCCGGGCCGGGCGCTCGAGCGCGCTGCGCGTAGAGCCCGGCGAGGTGGCGCTGGCTCGTAGGTGCGGCGGGTGCAGCACGGTTCACGGCGTCGGCCAGGCTGCTCGACAGCGCGGTGGCCGAGGCGACCGCGCGACCGAGGCGGTCAAGGTCGGCGCCGCGGGCCTGTACGCGGCGGCCGGCGATGACGTCCCGCACCCGGTCGTCGGGCATGTTGTCCATGCGGGGCAGGTCGCGGGCGGCGGCGTAGAGCTGACCGGTGCGTGACCAACGGTCGACGGCCGCGGCGAGTCGGTCGGCGAGGACGGGAAGCTGGTTGGTCACCTGCTGGACCGTGCGGGTCAGGCGAGGGAGGTCGCCCCGGTCGCGGAGCGCGCCGCGGTCGGCGTTGGACCCGAGGTCGTTGCGCAGCGTGTCGGCGAGGGCGCGTGCCCAAGGAACGACGCCGTGGGGGTCAGTGGGCCCGACTCGGTGGCCGTCGTCGAAGGTCATGCTGATTCGGCCCGTGAGTTCCCATGCGACGGCTGCCAGCAGGGGCCGCATGCCTTCGTCGCCCGAGGCGGCAGCTAGCACGGACGAGGCGCAGTCGCTGGTGATCTCGGCGGCGGCCACAGCGGCGCGAAAGTCGCGCAAGGTCAGGCCTTCGCTGCGCAGGGATCGGTCGACCGCCGCGGTCAGCGCCGCTGCGGCATCGACTGCGGTCAGCCTCTCGCCGGCTCGTGGCAGGCCGGACACCGGCACCAGGCGATCGAGGACGGCCGCGCCGTTGGCCGTCGGCGGGTCGGCCTGGGCGTCGCGCTCGACGGCTGCGGCCAGCCTCCGGACGACGGCCAGCTCGGCGACCGCAGCCTGCGGCAGCAGCCGGTGCGCCAGCCGGGCGCAGTGGTCGGCAGCTTCGGCAAGTTCGACGGTGACCGCCCACCGGTGGCCGCGACCCATGCTGGCGCGGTCGCGGCCGATCACGTCGGCGGCGGCGCCGGCCAGGTCGGTCAGCGGTCCTCCGGTGCGCGGCCAGAGCCGGCCCACCGTCGTGCAGGCAGCGGTCATCTGGGCGGCGGTCTGCTGCCGACGGCTGACGCCAGCAGTGAGCCCGTCCTGGGTCATGCCAGCGATGGCGCGGCCGAGGTGGGCCATCGCTCCGGTGACGTCCTCGATCGCCGCGACGCTGGTCGGCGCCGCGGTGCGTTCGGCGAGCGCGTCGAGCAGCTGCTGCAGGCTGGTGGCCATGATCAACGCAGCTGTCGCAGGGCGCGGCGGGCTGCGCGGGCCGCGTCGATGACGTAGCGAGTCGCGAAGGCCTCCTGGTCGACGAGGCCGAGCGCGCCCATAGCCGCGCGGATGCTGGCGCGGGGGTCGTCGTCGACCAGTGGGACAGGCTCGGCGTGCCCACCGGCCAGCTCGAGGAGCTCCGCGGCCTGCATGCACTCCAGGGCGATGTGTGCGGGGACTTGCTCTCGGTCGGCGCCGACGGCGTCGAGCAGGGAGGCGGCGTAGCTGAGCGGGTCGATGCTCGCCTCGACGGTCACGGCGGCTCTCCTTCACTTGGTGGACTGCACCGAGGCTGGGTCGCCGCGGCCGGTGAGTGGGGATGTGGCGATCAACCTGTGGATCGCGGCGGGGCTGTTTACGACCGGTCATCTGGGCGGCGGCGTGGCTGGGCCGCCGTCCGCATCGGGAACGGGCAAGGCGGCCGGGCAGTCGTCGAGCAGTCGCCAGTGCAACTCCCGCGCCGGATGCCGGTCGGGAAGCGGGGCGGCGGCGAGGCCGGGCAGCCCGGCGGCAACGTCGTAGCCGGCGGCCGCGGCGCGGGTGAGGGCGGCGGACAGAGGCCACCAGTCCGGGCCGTCCAGGAGGCGCGGATCGATCCGCCGGGCGACGGCCTCCCACGCCGGGTCTGCAGGCTCGTCGTCCCGGCGGCCGACCGGCTCGCTCTCCATCTCGGCGGCGACGCGCACGATCTCGGCCGCGATGGCGCGCCGCCGGGCCTCGGGCATGGCCTCGCACCACGCGGCCAGCAGTTCCGGAGTGTGGCGAGTCATCCACTGCCGGCTGACCCGGACGCCGCCGAGCAGCGCGACCCAGTCGTCGGACCGGTCAGGGCGCGGAGCAGCACTCATCGGGTAGCTCCCTCGCCGTCGTCCAGTGTGACTGTGTCCGGTGCCCCGTCAGATGACTGGGCCCCGGTGTCGGCGTCGAAGCGGCGGCGCCGCTCCGCGACGGCGGACGGAGTGCGGTAGTCGGCGTCCCAGGAGCGGGCCGGCCAGTCGACATGTCGGCCGGGTGGGCAGCCGAGGCCCTGTCGCTCGTTCATGCGGGCGTAGAAGCCGGGCAGGGCGTAGCGGTGCCACTCCTCCATCGGATGGGGAACCGTGGCGTCGGCCGCCGCGGCCCGCATGCACGCGAGGACTGCCAGCTCGCGGACCAGTGCCGGGTGGGCCGGCCAGCAGGAGGGGACGAAGTGCGCGGTTTGCCAGGCGTAGGTGTGGTTGAGCCAGCCGGCGACGTCGTCGATCCACGACCACAGCTCCCGGCGCACTTGGGGAGAGCAGGTCGCCGGGTCCCACGGCCGGTCTAGCAGCCCGTAGGCCGATGGCTCGAGCCCGGACACCTCGGCCTGCCGCAGCATCTCCAGCGCGTGCCGGACCCAGCGCGGCGGTCGCGGAAACGGGGGCGCCAGGAGGATCTCGGTCACGACACCTCCCAACTCGCGGGCATGGTCCCTGCGGCTTCAGCCGTCGGCTCGGAGGGGCGGCGGGGGCGCTCCCCTCCCCCGGTGCCGCGGCCGCGGGCGGCCATAACCCGGTCGCGGGCGGCCGCCTGGGCGGCCAAGAGCGTGGCGCCCCGGCGCCCCGTGAGGCACCGGGTCAGACGGGCGATCAGCGGCGGCGCGTTCTCTGCGAGCACCAGCGCCCGGCCGGGCGGCAACAAGCGGATCTCCTCCGGCCGCAGCACCGGGGTGTCCTCGCCGTGGGTGGACCGCGCCCAGCCGGCGCCCCGGTAGCTGTAGGAGGAGCGGCGCACGCGGGTCCGGCCGATCAGCTCGGAGAGCTCGCGGTAGAAATCGCCGTCCTTGCCGCCGCCGAAAGCGATCACGACGTTGGTGAGGCCGAACAGGGCCCGGGCCTCGTGCTCGCCGTAGAGCAACACCAGCTGCCGCCAGGTCTGGGCGGCGTAGATGTAGCTCACGCCCAGGGCCCGGTCGTTGGCCATGCGAGTGCGCAGAGTGGGCAGCGGCGCGGTGGACGGCAGCTCGTCCAGACAGGCCAGCAGCGGCGGGCACAGCCGGCCGGTCCGCGAGCCGGCGGCGAGTTGGAGCGCGGTATCGAGGACGTGCTCGGCCAGCGCGGTCAGCAGCGGGGACGCGGAGGCGTAGGGGTCGTCGCGCCCGAGCAGGTAGACGGTGCCGCCGGCAGCGAGGAGACCGGCAACCTCGGTGGCCGGCCGGCCGGGCCCGGGAGTGCAGCGGCGGCGGATGTCGGCCTGGAAGAACAAGGCCAGCGCCTGCTGGACGGTCGTGGCGGTGTTCCCGGCGGTGCGCGGGTCGCCCTGCATGGCGCCGTGCAGCAGCCCGTCCCACAACGGCGCGGCCTGCGGGTGGCCCCGCAGGATGTCGGCCGGGGCGGTCGCGGCCTGCGGATGGGCCGCCCACTCGAGGACGTGCTCGACGGTGCCACCGGTCAGCGCGGCGGCGTGGAAGTAGGCCTGCAGCACCTTGGCCGCCTCGAAGGCGTAGAAGCGGGCCGCGCCGTCGGAGATCCCCCCGGTGACCGCGCCGGCGACGGTGCCGGCGGTGAACGCCTTCGCCCGACGCTCGGCGACCATCGGATCTCCGCAACCGGCGACCGGGTCCCACACCAGCTCCGGCACGCCCGGGACCGAGCCGAACGGATCGCACACGGCGACCGGCCGCCCGCCGTCGGCGCGGGCGTCGAGGGTGAGCAGCAGGTCCTCGGCCTTGGTCAGCGTCACCAGCGCCGCGCCGGGCGCGTCCAGGAGCGCCGGTGCGAGCAGGTCAAGGGTCTTGCCCGAACCCTGCGGGCCGTAGATGCCGGTGGTCCGGTCGAAGGGCACCCACAGCTCTCCACCGGCGGGGACGGCGCAGACGCCCAGCCGCCAGCCCACGCCATCCGACTCGGGGGACCGCCCGCCTCGACCCGCGGAAGTGGGAAAGTCGGGCCGGACCACGGCAGCGGCGCGACGCAGCCGGGAGCGGCCAAGCACCTGCTCGACTTGGCTGCGGTCGGCCATTCCGCTCGGCGTCCCGAGCAACCGCCGTCCGGCCCAGACGGCACCTCCGCTGGCGACGAGGAAGGCGACGAGCAGGACCGCGATGACGGCGTAGACGGCGGGGGTGCCGGGCAGCGCCGCCGCCTGGCTCGCGTCGAGGCCGGTGTCCGGATCCCCGACCAGCAGGCCGCCGATCGAGGCGGTCAGGGCGGCGCCGTCGGTCGGCCAGACCCAGCCGCCGCCGTCGAGCACCGCGGCCACTCCGCGGCCGACAGGCAGCAGCAGCGCAGCAGCGGCCAGCCAGGCGCTGACGGCTGCAGCCGGGACCTCCCAGCTCGCCGGGCCCACGTCTGCGCGCGCGCCGACGCCGGTCATCGCCGCCGTCCGTACGGCGTCCGGTGCATGGCTCCTCCTGTGGGTCGGAAAAGGGGGCACGAGCAGGTCAGCCCGGGTTGGACGCATTCAGGTCCACGCCGCGATCGGCCAGCCACGGAACCGGGTCGAGCGGCGCGCCGTCCTGGCGGACCTCGAAGTGCAGGTGGACACCGGTGCTGTTGCCGGTGGATCCCTGGAAGCCGACCAGCGTCCCGGCGCCGACGTGCTGGCCCGCGCTGACCGTGTAGGTCGAGAGGTGCCCGTACCGGGTGGTCACCCCGCCGCCGTGGTCGAGCTCGACGAGGTTGCCGTAGCCGGCCAGCCCCAGGCCGCCGTCACGGTCGCAGTAGGCGCTGGTGCAGGCGGCGGTGATGACGGTGCCGCCGCCGGCGGCGTAGACGGGGCTGTCGCGGGGGCCGGCGATGTCGACGCCGGCGTGCAGGGTGCCCCAGCGGGGCCCGGAGCCGGAGGTGACCTGACCGGCGGTGGGCCGGATCCAGGATCCGGCGGGCACCGGAAGGTTCGGGCAGACGCCGGACGCCCCGCGAGCAGGGTCGGCAACGATGGCCTGGGCGGTGGGCCACAGCATGCCGGTCAGCTCGCCCGCGAACGGCGCCCAGCGGGCGTAGGCGCCGCCCGCGGCCGAGACCTGCACCTCCTGGGCTGCCTGGGTGAGCGGGATGGTCCGCCAGTTCGGCACCTCGACCAGCCGGTCGTAGAAGGCCGCAGCGGCGTAGACGGGGTCCATCAGCTGGGCGACGGTGCCCCAGCCGGCGATCCAGCGCTGCTGGAAGGTGTTGACGCTGTCGTGGTCGGAGCCGAGGCCGTCGTGCGCGTGCTGGAGGCTGGTGGCGGTCACCGCAGCCTGCTCGGCGGTGAGTTCGGGGCTGCTGCCGTCATTGGCCAGCATCCGGATCCGGGACTCCTGGTATGCGGTGGCCAGCGCCACGGTGGCCGCATAGGGGTCGAGTCCCTGCGCCGCGGCGACGGCGACGATGGTCTGCGCGTGACCCATCTGGACGGCGTCCAGCTCGATGCCGGCGACGGTGCCCCGGGTGCCGCCGATCGAGCAGCGCGACGATGCGGCCGCTGGCTGGTCGGGTGCGGCCAGAACGGCGAGCGGGATTAGCAACAGGGTGAGCCCGGCGAGCACCGGGAGGGCGACCGGAGCGGCGGCCTTCCACAGCCACGCCCGCGCCGCGCGCTCCGCCGCGCCGCTCATCGCGCTCCCCCGGCGGTGAGGGCCTCGTTGGTGTAGGTCAGCCGCAGCTCGGGCTCGGTGAGGACGGTCTGCACCTTGAACGCCCGGTCCCCGACCAGCCACAGTGCCCGGCCCTTGCCCGCGACGGCCCAGCCGGTGACCACCCGCTGGGCTATCGGGGCCAGGCCGAGCAGGCTGCCGAGTTCGTCGCCGATGGCCTGGTCCTGGCCGTGCAGGACCTTGACGTCGCACAGGTGCAGCAGGTCGCGGCCGATGGCGACCGCCTGCGAGGTCGCGTCCCCGGCGGTGAGCATGTCGGAGGGCTTGTGCGCCAGCAGGATCTGCACGTCGGCGTCGCGGCGGGACAGCCGGAGGTTGGCGTCCAGGCTCTTCATCGCCTCGGCACCCAGGCGCATTTGCCGCCACGTCTCGTCGCGGATGACGATGCGCAGGTCCCCGGGCTCGGCGATCTCGCGCATCGCCTGGCCCCAGGAGTTGAGGCAGGTCAGCGCGATGCCGACGGCCTGGTCACCGAGCGGCTCGACCCGGGACAGCGACAGCGACTGGATCGGGGCGCGCCAGTCGACGGCGATGGTGGTGTGGTCGTCGAACAACCCGGCCAGGGAGCCCTTGACCAGGGCGCCGAGAGCGTCGCGGAGAGTGCGGGTGGCGTCGATGAAGTGCCGCCGGTCGGCGTAGCGGCAGCCGGCGACGAGCTCGTCGGGAGGCTCGTCGAGTGCCCGCCACAGCTGCGGGATGGTGGGCTCGGTCAGCCGGGTGGCGCCCGAGCGGTAGCCAGTGAGCAGCCGCAGCGCCTCCCCGACCGCGGTCTCCTCCACCGGGCCGAACGGCACCGCCTGCGAGCCGATCAGGCCGCGCAGCAGCACCAGCCACCGGGCGAACAGGAGCGCCTCGCGGCGCCGGGCCTCGGCGGCGTCGAGGCGGTCCCAGCCGTACCCGAGCGGGCCGAAGGCCAGCGGGTTCACCCGGGTCGGCAGGCCGTGACCGATGACGAACGGCTCCACGCCGAGTGCTCTGCAGAGGGGCTCGTACTCGTCCTTGGTGTCCCCGAGGATGAGAGTGCGATAGCCGTAGGCGAGCATCCGCAGCGCGAAGGCCTTGACGGTGGCGGACTTGCCGCGGCCGGGCTTGCCGAAGACGACGACGTTGGGGTTGGTGACCGGGAGATCGTCGTCGGTGACCCAGCCGACCGGATCGCAGTAGAACGCTCCGCCGGACAGCAGGTCGAGTCCCATCTGTGCGCCGGTGGGCGGTAGGCCCGAGGTGGCAATCAGGGGCCACACCACCGGCGTCTGCTCCGAGGTCATCCGCCACACCGACAGCGGCGCCAGCGCCGCCGCTCGGCCACGACCACGTCCGCGGGGGCCGCGGCGGGGCACCAGCTGGGTGAACGGCCCCCGTTCCCGTGCCGCGGTCTCGATCGCGGGGACGGCGGGCAGCCGGTGGCCGAAGTCGTCGAGCAGGACAGCGACGTCCCGGCCACGGCGGAAGGGACGGCGGCTCATCGTCGGCCTCTGCGGTCCGGCAGCCCAACGCCGAGGGGAATGGCGGCAGCGGCGAAGGCGGAGTCCTGCGCCAGGTCGAGTCGCAGCGGCACGAAGCCGGCGGCCCGGACCGAGGCGGACAGCCGGCGGCCGTGCTCGACCACCGGCCACGTCGCCGGCACGGTGACGCAGGCCGCCGCGGCGACGCGCACCAGAGCACGGCCGGCGGTGAGCTTCTCCTCGGCGGCACCGACCCGCTCGGTGTCCCGCCGCTGCCGGGCCCGCTGCCGGAAACCCATCCGGGCGCGCATCTCGTTGCCGGTGGTGGCGCTCATCTGCTCCCGACTGACCACCCGGGTCGCCCGGGTCAGCGGCAGCGGGTCGAGGAAGACGGTCAGGCAGCGCCGCTCCCCCGCCACCGTCGGCACGAGCACCGGGGCGAGCGCGCCGAGCACCGCACCGGAGTCGGGCAGCAGGATCGTGTCGGTCACCGACGCCCAGGCGTCGTGCAGGTAGTGCCGCACCTCGGCGCGCGCCATCGTGGGTGCCGCGGCGGCCATCGGCACCCCGGTGGCCAACTGCTGGCTGGAGGCGGCCGCCAGGTCGGCGGCGACCAGCTCGCCACGGTCACCCGGGGCGAAGCTGGTGCGCACCGCGGCGGCGAGCTGTGCGGAGTCGAGCCAGGACACCGTCGTGCAGCCGACGGGTCCACGAAGCGCGGCCTCGACCTCTGCCATCACCGAGTGCAAGACCCGGGCCCGGCCGTCCACGCCCCCGCCGGACTCCCTCGCCGCCCGGGCGATCCGTCCCTCGCCGACCACGACGGTCACGAACGCTTCGGTCCGTACCGCGGCCGGCGTCAGCGTTGCGCCCAGCAGCGCGTTGACCCGCGCGGCGAGCGTCGGCGCGTCGGGGTGGGTGTGAGTGC
This sequence comes from Blastococcus sp. MG754426, assembly GCF_021699055.1. Taxonomy (GTDB): domain Bacteria; phylum Actinomycetota; class Actinomycetes; order Mycobacteriales; family Geodermatophilaceae; genus Blastococcus. The sequence goes on from NZ_SSXC01000006.1 coordinate 61,436, forward strand.
GTTCCCAGGCGGCGCGCTCCGCGCCGTCGTCGGGCACGGTGCGCACCTGCAGGACGAGCACGTCGATCAGCTCGGTGCGGGCGGCGAGCTCGCACATCTCGGCCAGGCCGGCGCCCATCCGGTCCCGCTCGCCCGCCTCGGCGAGCCCGATGCCGGGATGGGCAATCGACGCCACCGCTGCCCAGGTCCGTGCGGCGCAGTTCTGCACGATCACCGGCCGGGTGAACAGCTGCCCGAAGGGCGGCCCGTCGTGAGTGCGGATTCCGGCGAGCACTCCCGGCAGGTCGGCCTCGGACAGGTCGTCGGCCGTCCCCGCTCCGGCCCGTGAGCCGAACGCCGCCCAGCCCATGGCTCCTCCGATCGCGTGCAGACAGAGGTCGCCGAACCAGCGGCCGGCGGCACGGCCCCGGATAGGCACCAGCAGCACGGCGGCCAGCAGCGCCCACACCGGCAGCCAGCCGACGAACAACCCCCAGGCCTGGCCGTTCAGGGCCAGCAGCGCCGGAACGCCGGCGAGCGTCACCAAGGCCAGCTGCGTGCCGGTCATCCCCAGGAACCAACCGGAGACGTCCTTGGCGTACTCGCCGTAGCGGTGTGCGCTCATGCGGCACCGTCGTCGGCAGGAGAGTCAGGCCGCCCCCGCGGAGCGGGGAGGTCGGATTGGGGAGACCCGCCGCGTCCGGCGCCGTTGGCCCGCTCCGCGGGCCAGCCAACAGCCGCTGCGCCGTCGGCGAGGGACGACCACAGCGGATCAGGAGTCAGGGGGTCTTGGCCGTCCCCGTCCGGACGCGGCGACGCGTCGTCCTGTCGTGAGAGCGCGGTTGCGCGAGCGTGCCCGTTTCCCGCCACGGAAGCCCGGCCCCGAACTGACTGCCTGTAGTAGGGCGCGGTGTGTCCGATGCCAGCTCCGGAGAGGACGTCGGCCGCCGAGGCGGCCACCCCAGCGGCCAGACGGCCGGCCGTGGAGGTGCCCGTTGTCAGCGCACGCAGCGCGCCGGCGAAGCGACCACTGGTCGCGGCGTCGGCGGTCGACTCCCCCTGCGCGCGGTCTCCAACCAGCTCTGCCGCGGCTCCGGAGGCCGCAACCCCACCGGAGGCGGCGACAGCGGCGGCCCCCGCAGCACGACCACCTCCCCCGCCGAGATTGCCCAGTGCGCCCATGACTCCGCCAGAGGCGGCCAGGGACGAACGCAGAGCCGCGCCGCTGGAGGTACCGGGGTCGACAAAGGCCAGCAGCCGGAACAGCGCCAGCGGGCAGATCGCGCCGAGCAGAATCAGCAGGCAGCCGACCACCGCCATGCCGACCGCTGCCTCTGTGCTCGTTTCCTCGGCTCCGGTGACGATGCCCTCGGTGATGGTGACGCCGACACCAAGGATGAGGACGGCGACCGGGGCGACCAGCAGTGCGGCGAGGAACCAGCGCAGGCTGCGCCAGAACCAGGCGCTCGAGGACTGTGCCAACAGGCCGCCGGCCGAGATGGCCGAGGTCGCCGCCAGCACGATCAACGCCGCCTCGCGGACCAGCATCAGCAGCAGGTAGCCGACGCTGGCCGGCACCAGGAGGAAAATGGAGCTGACTCCGAGAACGGTGGCAACCGTGCCGTTGACCACGTCGCGGCCCACGCTGATCGACGGGTCAAAGGCGGCCAGAGTGTCGATGTCGAGCAGGCTGCGCAGCAAGGCGGTGATCAGCCCGGAGACGCCGGTGACCAGCAGCGCCGCGATGCCGACGTAGCTGACCCAGACCAGCCCGAACTGCAGCAGGCCGATGAGCAGCCGGCCGAGGCTCTGCCCGTCCCGGCGTGCCGCCGCGACACCGAGTTGCACCATGGCCATCAGCGCAGCCACGGCCGCGCCGATGCCGAAGGTCACTGGATAGACCCCGGCCAGCGGGCCCCCTGCGGACAGGTCAGGGGTGGCGAGCGCGTCGATCACCGAGAAGGCCAGGCCCAGTAGCCACAGCCCGGCCTCCCACAGCGACAACATGGCGCTGATCCACACGTCGGCGACCACGGCTCCGGCCGCTTCACCGATCACGCAGAACGGGTTGGTCGGCAGACACGACAACGCGTCCTCGGCCGATGACGGATCGGCCGGGAAGGCGACCACCACCGCCGTGTCGGCCAATGCGGGAGCGGCGACTGCCAGCCATCCCGCCGCCGCCAGCAGAACGACGACCAAAGCTCTGGGCCCGACCCGACTACGCCGTCGTGGCTGTGGGCTAGGCATGGCGCAGATCCCGCCAGCCAGCCGCGATCGCGGTGTCGGTACCCGGCCAGACGGACGGCGCCGGCGCGGGCTCCGGCCCGGCACCGATCATCCACCGGTCCCCCACCCATGCCATGCGCTGGCAGTCGGCGATCGCGATCCGCGACGTCTGCTCGACGGTGACGGTGAACTCGAGGTTTACGCACACCACCGCGAACTGCGGACCCACCGTTCCCTTGATCAGCCCCATCGCCGGTCGGACAACGATGGCCAACTGCGGGGACCCGGCACCGGACAGCCCCGCCGCCGACAGAAGGCTCGCCATGCCAGCCACCCCGGACCACGACTCCGGGGTCGGGCCGCCAGGGGCAGCCCACTCGGCGATGACACGCCGCACACCGTCCATCGAGCCGGTCTGCATCGCCGTCACGTCGATCGCGGCCAACTGCGCCAGGGCCCCTTCCGAAGTGCGGGGAAAGCCGGTGGGCACGTCAGCCGGGCCGTCGGCCGTGGTGCGCGGCAACTCGATGACACCCGCCGCCTGCCGCGACACCGGACCTGGCAGCGCGTCGTCCGGGTCGGCGGTCGGCATCGGCGTCGCGGCCAGGGCATCTTGGGACGACGTATCCGTGGAGAGTGAATCTCCCTGTCGCGCAGCGTGCGCTGAGCCTGACTCCTCGGTCAGCGCCCCAACGACTGCGAGGACCACGCCGGCCAAGACCGCTAGCGCGACGAGGGCGGCGACCACGACCAGCGTGAGAAGTCGACCAGCTCCCCACCCAGGGATAGCGCTTCCCTGGACGTCTCGGTGGCGGCGCATCACGTGCACCCGCTGCCGGTGATCGAGTCCAGGATGACGAGGATGACCGTGTAGGCGATGGCCACCATCACCACCACCGCGACGCCCATGGCCCCGTACCGGGAGGCGTGCGGATGGGAGAAGATCCGCCCGACGAGGATCGACCCGAGGGACACGACCGCGCCGATGCCGATCAGCGCCAGCACGCCCCACTTCACCCAGGCGGTCACATCGTCGGCGAAGGCTTCCATCCCGGGCGGTGCCTGGGGGCAGACCGCCGCGCTGATTTCGGCCGGCGTCGCAGTCGCCGGCCCGGCATCCAGCACGACGAACCCGGCAAGGACGAACACCACGCTTGATGCGGCCCGCACCGCCACGGCGGTGCTCCTGCGTCCGGCGGTCACGGAGTCTCCCCCGCCGGGGCCACGAGTGCGGCCAACGACCGGCCGGCGGCCGCCACTGGCTTCGGTAGCCGGTCGCCGGTCAGCCCGGCAATCTGCAGTTGCCGGTCGATCGGCACTGGGACCACCTGCCCCCGCGACCGCAACTCACGAAGCCGCGGACCGCAGCTGACCTCCACCAGCCGGGGCCAGCGGGCCGGGCCCACTGCGGCGACCGCCGCCTCGCCGCCGACGGCGGCGAGCAGCTGCTCGGTCTGCCGGACCGACGGCACCGTCACCCGGGTGACGACGACGACCATCGCGCCGCCGACGACCGAACCGGGTGGATCGAGCAGCGTGCGGGTCAGCGACCAGCCGGCATCGACCACCCTCAGGGGCTCAGCGTCGTCGGTCTCTGGTGGCGGCGGAAGCACTCCGTCGGCCGGATGCCGAGTGAGGCGGACGACGTCGAGTCGATTCCGGCGACCGCGCCGCCAGGCCCCGTCCGTGCCCATCTCGATGGCCGGGGCCGCCACCAAGCCCGACTGGACAGGCTCGGCATAGTCGACCAGCTGCACACGCCTGGCTTCCGCCAGCCCTTCGGCCACGGCCAAGGCGACCGTCGAAGCGCCGGCGCCGGCGTGACCGGCCATCACCAGGACGACAGGATCGCCGACGTTGGACGCCACCCACGGGATCGAACTGGCAGCCGGCCGGGAGGCAGCGACAGGACCCGCAGCGCGCGACGCCTGGCCTCTCCAAACGACGTCGAGATCGTTGAGGTCGTCGAAGTTCCCTGAGCGGATCGCGATGACGGCCGCGCGCATCGCCTCGACCGTCATCGGCCGTGCTCGACGAGAAGTCAGTGGGTCCGCGATCGCCATCGATCCCGACGGCGGCGCGTCACGGCTCATCCGACCGCGCCGCGGTCCCCGACGCGGGGTTGGGCTCTGCATGCGCCGACCGTGTCGTCCGGGCCTCCAGAAGTCCTCCAGTTAGCAAACTGGAGAGCGGTCATCGGCCGAGGTGAAGTGTGTGCCGGCGCTGGGGTGGTACCGAACGACTCTCACCGGCGGACGACTGGAGGATTACCGGAGCCCCGACGCCGCACGCCGGCGGATGCCGGCCCTCGATCGGGTTTCGGTCAGGGACGCTGGGCACCCTGCCGTGGAGCGCCGACCGCGCGCCGTGGAACCCCGTGCTTGTCCAGCACGCGGCGGACTGCGGTGGGCGAACGGTCGATCAGCTCGGCGATCTGCCGCAGCGAGCGGCCGGCGGCGTACTCGGCGAGGACGAAGGCCTCCAGCTGCGTCTGCAGCCGCAGACTGGGCACGGTGCCGGTGCGGGCAGTACCGGCGAAGGCGGGCAGCGGGCGAAGCTGTGGCCGCGGCGGATAGGGCATGGCTGGATCAGTGCCGAGCCGGCCAGGCGATCAGCGGTCCCAGCCGGAGGTCGGGGTCTACGCCCTGGCCGGCCGGAGCGCAGTGATCGTGGCTGCCGGCGGCGTGCGCAAACGCAGCGAGCACCAGGCCGAGTCTGCGACGGTCCAGCGCCACCACCACGTCGGCAAGGTCGACCGGCCGGCCGTCGGCGAGGCTTACGGCTACCCGGAGCACCGCAAGCTCCTCCGGGCTGCCGGGCAGCCGCCCGTCGGCGAGGGCAGCGTCGAGCTCGGCCCACTCAATGCGCGCCCACATCTGCCCGCCGACCGGCTCGGCCTCCACCGTGATCATCCCAGCGGCGGGCAGATGAGCCGGCCAGTAACCGTCGTTGGCGAGCAGCAGCACGGCGGCCTCGGCGGCGTAGTCACCGACCGCGGCATTCAGCAGCGCGACCTCTACCTCGTCGAGGTCGAGGTCGGCGGCGATCGGGTCGATGATGACCAGCGTCTCTCCTTCCATCCCGAGGGCCTGCGCACTCGAGTGTGGTCAGCAGGTACGACACCTCGACCTGCCGGCGAAGGTCCCGGACGTCCCGGACTGCGGTTCGTCCAGGTTGGACGCTTCCCTCGTTGTGGTGGATGCAGCCAGCGGCCGTCGTCACGAGGCACGGTCGAGGAACTGCCGGCGGGCGCGGTTGATGGTCTCCGCGGTGCTCATGGGCAGGTCCATCTCGTCCTCACCGTCGTGGACGGCCACGATGCGAGCGACGTAGGTCTCGGCCTCGGCGCGGTTGCCCTGGTGGTAGGCCACCCACATCGCGTCCAGCAGCACTTGTTCGTCGTCCGGCGCCACAAGCAGGGCGGTGGCCGAGGCGGTGCCGGCGGCGGCCAGGTCGCCGTCGGCGAGGGCGGCGGTGACGACCTGGTGGGCGACGTCGCAGACCGCGGCGGTGAGTGTGAGGTCCAAGCCGTCCAGCCACTCGTAGCCGGCCGGGCGCTGGGCGAACGGCGAGCCAGACACCAGCTGAAGGGCGGCCAGCAGGTCGGGCAGGCCGTCGTTTCCGCGGACAGCGGCGCGGGCGCGCAGCTGGCGGAAGAGGTCGGCGTCGACAAGCACGCCGGTCAACGTGTAGCGGCCGCGGTGGCCGGAACTGACGTGCTTTTGGCCGGTGGCGGGATCGGTGCCCAACCAGGCGCGGGCGCCGGCGGTGACCCGGTGGACGTAGGCGCGGGCGCTGACCGGGTCGGCCCTGCCGCCGCGGGCAGGCTGCAGCGCGGTGGCGGCCTCGTCGGCGGTGGCGCCGTGCGGGCGGGTGGCGAGGTAGGCGACCGTCTCCTCGTAACGGCGCCGCAGCCCGGACCGGGCGACGGCCGCCTCATCACCGTGCGCGCTCAGGGTGACCGGTCCGAGCAGCGTCAGCCGCGGCCGGGCGCATTCTGGCGACCACCAGTCGGCGAGATCGCGGTCGAGTTGGGCGAGGTCGTCCTCGATCCGGCTGCGCATGTCGGCTGGCGCCGCACGCCCCGGCGCCTCGGCGGCATCGCTCGCCGACGACGTCGTTCGGGCGGCAATGTCGGTCGGCGAGCGCGGCGTGGCATCGCCTGCTGCAGCAGTGGTGGACCTGCGTACGACCGTCTGCGGGGCGGCCAGTTGGACCCGTGGCTCGGTGATGCCCGAATCGGATGCGTCGTTGCGGAGGGCGCCGGCGGCGTCGGTGTGCACCTGCCAGGGGCGGTCGCCGGCGGCGACGGGGATTGGGTCGTCATTGGAGTCACGCTCGAAGGCCAGCAGCGTGGCGATGTCGCGACCCTGCTCGGCGGTCAGTTGTGGAGCCGGTAGCCGCAGCCCCAGTGCCGGAATGAGCAGCGACCCGTCGTCCGTCAGCGTCAGCAGCCACTCGTCGCCGGCCTCCCCCGCGTCGACGCCGAGCACGAGTGCGACCGCGGCGCGCCGCTCGCGGGCGGGCAAAGCAGCGGCGGCCTCGGTCAGTTCGCCGCCCTGATCTGGCGTCTGTGGGTTGAGGACGACCTGCGGCATCCAGCCGTCCCCCGCTCCGGCCCGCAACCGCCCGTCCAGCACGTCGTCGGTGTCGCGCTCGGCCGCTTCCCGCAGCGCGGCGTGCAGAGCGGGATCGTTGGCGGTGTCGGTCGGTTGGACCCGGTGCGGTGCCAGGTCGAGCAGTTCCTCGCCGAAACCAACGGTGGTGACAGTGAGGTGGTCCGACCAGCTGTTGACGGCCAGTTCGGCGGCCAGGTGCCGGGCGAAGTCCGTGCGGCGGTCGGCCGGTCCGGTCACGTACACGGCGCCGAGGCGTTCCAGGTCGAGCAGCCAACGGTCGCCGCCGTCGGTCCCGATGGTGACCAGGGTCGGATATGGCGCCAGGCGAGCCCGGACCACTTCGGTGGCCACGCCGGTGTCCCGGTCCAGCCGCACGAACCACCACAGGCCGGTGTCATCGGCGGTCCACGGTTCGGGCGGCGGACTGTCGGCCGGGGCGTGCAGCCGCAGCTCGAGCCGGCCGCCGTGCAGTCGGGCGGCGACAACGTCGGGCATCAGCCCGTCTGGGTGCTCGGAGATCCGGACGGCGAGTCCGCGCAGCGCCAGGTCGAGCGCGTCGTAGTCGGCCGTACCCGCGTCGGCCGCCGAGGTGACGACCGTCTGGGTGGCCGACAGCCCCTTCGGGAGGGGAATCAGCCGTCGGCCAGGGCGGCGGCGGCGCAGCCGCTGGCGGCGGTGCGCCAGCCACGTCGCGCCCACGCCTGCGGCGAGCAGTGCCCCGCTGCCGGCGAGAACGGCCGCCAGTTCCGCCGGGAACTGGTCCCCGTCGGCATCGAGGGCATCAGCGTCGACTGCCGACTGCACCGGTTCCTCGGCTGGACTCTGCGATGTCGGCGAGGCGGCGGAGGTCGATGAGGGCTCCGCCGGCACGGCTGGCTCGTCCTCATGCGGCGGGGGTGGCGGCGGTGCCTCCTCAGCCGGTGGTTCGGGGGTGGCGGGCGAAAAAGAGCCAGCGGCTGCCGGGTCTACGGGCGGGAGGTCGAGGACCTGCCCGGGGAGGATCAGGTCGGGATCGGTGAATCGGCCGCCGCCGGGAAGGGGTTCGCCGGCATTGAGGGCGTAGATCGGCTGCCAGCCGTCCAGGCCGTGTTGCTCGGCGATGTCGGTGAGGGTGTCGCCGGGCCCCACGGTCACCTCGCCGGCCGTCCTGTCGACCACGGGGACGCTGGCGTCGGGCGGAAGGATCAATACCCAGCCCGGACGGATCAGCCCCGGGTCGATGAGGATCGCGCCGTCAGGCTGGGGCCGGCCGCGGTTGAGCTCGAGGATTTCCTCGAAACGGGTCCAGTCGCCCAGGTAGCGGGCGGCGATGCGGCCGAGAGTGTCGCGCGGCTGCACCGAGTAGGTCGGACCGGCCGCGGGAGGTGCGGTAGGCGGGGTGTCGGCTGGCGGGGCGGGCGCCGGCGGCGGCTCCTCGTGGTCAAGCGGCTGTTCGGCGACGACCGGCGGACCGGCCACGGCCGGAGCGGCCAACAGCGGTGCGCTGGCGAAACCGAGGACGGCGGCCACCAGAAGGCCGGCGAGCTGCTGTGGGACCGCCAGGCCGGGCAGCCGCAGCGGTGGCAGTCCGCGCAACTGACTGACGAGCTCGACGGCCACCGACAGGGCGAAGCACGCCCAGGCACTCCAGCCGATCACCACGAGCAGTCCGAGGAAGACGGCGCCGGTGTCCGGTCCGCTCAGCGCAGTGGTCACCTCCACCCAGGAGGGCAGCTCGTCGGGCAGGTAAGCGCCACCGAGGTGCCATAGCGCAATCGGGACGCCGGCGACGGCGGCCGCCAACACCAGAAGGGCGAGCAGCTGGCGCAGCACGTCGAATGCCCGCGGTGGCGTGGTCATGGGCCCGCTCCCCCGTTCTGGCCGGTCCCTGTGATCAGGTCGGCGGTGCCGGAGCCCTCCACCGTGAGGGTGGAGATGCCGATCAGGCCCAGGAAGGTGGTGGGCTGGGTGATCGTGGTGGTCACGTACAGGGTGTCGCCGTCGACGACCGTCACCGCGCCCTGCACGTCGTTGCGGTCGAGGTAGTCCTGCGCGGCGGCGACAGCGGCGGTCGGGTCGACCTGCACCTGTCCGGCGAGGGCCGCGGAGATGTCGAGGGCCTGTCCGCCCGCGCGCGCCGCCTCGTCGGCGATGGCGTTGGCGCGCTGGGTCGCGGCCACCTTCGCGCCGCCGTCGACGGCCAGCCCGATGATGAGCAGCAGCCCGGGAACGAGAACGGCGAGGAAGACACTGATGGCGCCGCGCTCTCCGTCCGGCCGCCGGTGTCCGTGGTAGCCGGTCATCGTTCGCGGTAGGCGTCGATGGGGCTGATGAAGGAGGCTTCGACGGTGACCGAGCCGGGGAGGCCGGGGGCCAACAGGTCGGCCATGCCGACCACGCAGGTGATCGACACCGTGACGTCGCCCGGCTGGCCGAGCGGGGCTTGGAACCCCGCGGTGTCGACGTCCACCGTGGTGCGCTCGCAGCGCAGATCCTGAGCGGCCAGGGTGCGCTCCGCCTGGGCGCCGGCCCGTGCGGCGGCGGTGGCAGCGTCGCGGGCGAGCGATGCCTCCCGCGCGGCGGCTCGTGCGGCCTCTTGGACGGCACCCTCGGCGATCTGGGTGCGGCCGGCGACGACGGCGAAGGACAGCAGCAGGAGGAGCGCCGGGGCCAGCAGCGCCAGCTCGACCGACACCGACCCCCGCTCCCTGGCCTGGGCATTCATGGCGTGGGCCGTTCCACCGGGCCGACGGCGGTCTGGGTCACCGACCAGCCCGACAGGCCGGGGAAGAGGCTGAGCGAGCTGCCGGTGACGGTCACCTCGATGCTGCTCGGCGAGCCGGTCACGGTCACGTTCCGGGCGACGAGCAGGTCCTGCGCGGTCTGGTCGAGGAAGCCCTCGGCGGCAGACTGGGCGCGCGCGGTCGAGGCAGGCTGCACGCGGCCCTCGCGGGCGCCCTCCTGGGCGGCGCCCAGCGCGATCGAGCGGGCGTAGAACCACAGAGCCGCCTGGATCAGCGTCATCACCAGCAGCAACACCACCGGGAAGGCGACCGCCAGTTCCACCGACGCCGCACCGCGCTCGCCCGACATCCGTCGGCGCCCCACGCCGCCGGCCCGGCTGCCCGTAGCAGGGCAGGGCCGGGACACGGCCGCAGGGCCACACGGGCCGGCGAGGTGAGGCACGGGCCGGGCTACTGGATCTGGGCCGACCGAGAGGTGACCGCGTTGGCGATCACGGCCACCAGCGCGACGGCGATGCCGATCAGCGCCACAGTGATGATCACCTGCTCGACCGACAGCGAGCCGCGCTCCGGCTCGTCGCGGAGATCGCGCAGCCGGTCGCGCAGCTGCGCGCCGACGACGGTCAGGAGAGTGAGTATCGAGGTCATCGGGGTTCCTCTCGGATCGGGGTCACCGGGTCAGGTGGCCATGAGACGGGCCAGGGCGGGATAGAGGAAGAGCAGCAGAAAGGCGATCGACAGCAGGGCGACGGGAGCGGTGAGCTTTTCGCTGGCGGTGTTGGCCGCCGCCTCCTCCTCGGCCAGCAACTGGACCCGCAGCGACTGCGCGCGCGCCCGCAGCGTCGGCGCGATCGACGCGCCCTCCGAGGCGGCGACCTCGGCAATGTCAGCCACGTCGGCCAGCTCACCAACACCGGTGTCGGCGGCCATTCGGCGCAGGCCGTCCCACGGCGGATCGCCGGCCAGCCGGGCGGCGACCAGGGCGTCGGTGATCCGTCGGAACACCCAGCCCTCCCCCACGCCGGCGGCCCGCTCCAGGGCGATGGTGGGGCCCTCGCTGGCGTCGCGGCGCAGGCTGACCAGATCCAGATAGGACGCCAGCGCCCGCCGCATCTGACCGCGGGCCTCGGCGGCCTGGTCGCGCACGACCAGGTCTACGACGAGGAACAACACGCCAGCCAGCGCCAGCGATCCGGCCACCGGCACCACCACCGGCAGCCGGACGCCGGTCATGCCGAGCACGGCGGTCAACAGTGGAACGAACACCGCGCCGAAGGCGGCCAGACCGACCTTGCGGGCGGCGTAACCCTCCGGCGTCCAGCCGATCAGCGTCAGCGCCTGGGACGGCGCGCTCCTCCCGGCGGCGGGCAGCCGGGCGGCGGCCCAGGCACCGGCGCGGCCGGTTGCGCGTGCCCACCGGTCGCCTCCCTCCGGCATCGGCGCGACCGGGACAGGAGCCGCGCCCCCGTCGAGGCGGGCCAGCGCGTCGGCCAACCGCGGCTGCTCGACCACGAGAACAACCCGCAGCAGCAGGAACGCTCCGAGACCGACGAGCGCGCCGGAGCCGATCAGCAGTGCCTGGATGCCGCTCATGGGACCGGCAGCTCGTTCGGCTCGAGACCGAGAACCCGCAGGCTGCGGTCGGGATCGACCAGGAAGCGTGGGGACGGCGCAGGGGCGGTGAGCCGGCGCATCCACAGCAGGCAGGCGACGATCAGCCCGGCGATAGCGGCCAGCACCAGCTGCCCGACTCCCGTGCCGTAGGGAGCCAGGTAGTCGCCGTTGAGCGCGGCCAGCGCGGATGCGGCGACGGTGATCAGCAGCAGCCACCGGGCATTCGCGCGGGGCTTGGCGCGGTCGGCCTCGACCTTGCGCCGCATGGTTACGTCCTCGGTGAGGCTTCCCGCCAGCTCGGTCAGCACCCGTGCCAGCCCCGGCCCGCGCAGCTCCGCACCCAGCAACAGGGCGGCGACGACCAGGTCCCCGGCGGCGTCGTCGAGATCGTCGGCGAAGGCCAGCAGCGCCCGGGACGTCGGCCAGCGCGCCTGAAGCCGCGCGGCCAGTGCCGCTACCTCCGCCGCGATCGGTTCGGGAGCGGTGCGGGCCGAACGAATCAGCGTCTGCTCCAGCCCCCCGCCCGCAGCGAGTACGTCGGAGGTGCGGCGCACCCACTCCTGCAGCGCCTCCAGCCGCTCCACGGTGGCGTTGCCGCCGGAGAACTGCGCCAGCAGCCACGGCACACCGATCACCGCCAACCCGGTCAGCACGCCAGCGACCGGCCAGCCCGAGGCCAGCCACACCACCGCCGCCGCAACGGCGGCGGCCACCCACAGCGCCCGCTGCCGCCGCACCGCCGGGCCGTCGGCCCGCGCCGTCGGACGCGGCTGGCGGCGCCGCGGCCGAGCCGGCGGTTCGGGGGCGGTGAGGGCGTGGGCGGCTAGCAGCAGGCCGCCCATCAGCAGCGCCCCGCAGACGCCGGCAAGCAACCCCGTGCCGCTCACCGTCGTCCCCCGACAGCGCCAGCCCAGCGCCCGTGGCCTGGCCGGAGCCAGTCGGGATCGAAGCCCACCCGGACGTAGTCGGCGAGGTCCACCGGATCGTGCTCGGGTATGGCCCTGCCGTCGGGGCCTGGGGCGAAGACGTCGGTGACGGCCGGGCGCCCGCCCTCCCCGATGCCGTTGCACTCGAGGACCTGGCTAACGAACCGGTGCCGCTCGCCCCCGATCCACCGTTCGTCCACGGTGGTGATGTGCACGATCAGGTCGATCGCCGACGCGCAGGACCGGTAGACATGCTCCGGGGTGACCGCGGCGCGGCCGCGCATGCACAGGTTGGCCAGCCGCTCGAGGGCGTGGTGGGCTGAGCGGGCGTGCAGAGTGCAGGCCGAGCCGCCCTCCCCCGCCTCCATCACCTCGATCAGCGGCCACGCCTCATCGCCGCGGACCTCGCCCAGCCACACGCGGCTGACGTTCATGACCAGCGACTGCTCGACCAGCTCGGTCAGCGTCACCTCGCCGAGGCGGCGGCCGTCGGGTCCGCGCTCGCCGGTGCCCTCCCGGGCCTCGAACGGCACCACCCTCGGATGCCGGTCGGGCAGCTCGTGCAGCAGCAGCTCGAAATGCTTCTCGATCGTGGCCAGGTGCTCCTCGACCGGCAGCTCGTTGGCCAGCGCCCGCAGCATCAGCGTCTTGCCAGCAGCCTGGGCGCCGGTGACGACGATGTTCTTGCGCGCCCGCACCGCCGCCCGCAGGAACTCGGCCAGCGGCCGGTCGATCGCCCGCAGACCCACCATGTCGTCGAGGTCGACGTTCCGGATCCGGTGTCGGCGTATCACCAGATGGGGTCGCGGCACTGTCTCGATGACTGCGGCCAACCGGGACCCGTCAGGCAGGCGCATGGTGAGCAGCGGACTGGCTGTGGTTAGCGTCCGCTCCGCGCGGCCCAGCCGAGCGGCGATGTGCTGCAGTTGCCGCACCAACTCCTCGTCCGAGTCGGCGATCGGGTCAACGCGGACGTCCCGGCCGTCGGCGTAACCGATCCACACGTTGTCGTACCCGTGAACCTCGATGTTCTCTACCAGCGGGTCGTCCACGTAGGGCTGCAGCCGGCCCAACCCGAACTGGGCGGCGAACACCGCGTCAGCGATCACCCGCTCCTCGGCCGGCGTGGGAACCATCTGCCCGGCGCGCATCCGCTGCCGGACCAACTCATCGACGCCGTCCTGGACGAGCGTGCGGGCCAGCTCATGCTGCGCCATCATGCTGAGCGTCGGGCGGCGCTTGAGCTCCTCGGCCAAGGCCGTCGCCGTTGTCTGATGCAGCCGACGCACCAGCGTCCAGTCCACCGCCACCGGTGATGCGTCCGCTCGTCGAGGCACGGTGCCCGCGCTGAGCAGGTCGGTGGTGAGGTCAGCGGACACGGCTGCCCCCAAACGTGGTTGCGGGCGCAGGCACGGGCGCTGGCGGTGGTGTCAACCTGGATTCGTGAGCCGCGGCCAATTCGACCAACCGGGTCGCGACCGTCCGCGCGGCTCGTAGCAGCGGCGACTGGGTGAACAGCCGGCCCGCCGGCGCGCCGTCGCTGAGCACTGCGGCCGCCTTCGGATCCCGCGGCAGCGAACCGACCGAGGGAACGCCGAGTGCCTCGCTGATCTCTCGCTCGCCGTACGGCTCCCCCGGCCCGATCACCAGCGTGCCCAGCATGCCGGGGTACGCCTCCCGCCCTCGGAGTTCGGCAATCGCCTGCGTCGCCGCACGCACGGCGCGAAGCGTGGAGCCGGTGGCCAGCACGACGGCGGCAGCCCGTTGGACCACGGCGGCCGGGAAGTGCTCAGCGCGCCGCCGCCCGCAGTCGGCCACCACGTCCACGGCGCCGTCCTCCACCGCCGCCAGCACGGCGGCCAGGCGATTCCAGTCCATATGTCGGGCGCCGGCGGGATCGGCCAGGCCGGGTAGCAGCCGCGCACGTCCTTCGGAGTCGAGCCGCAGCAGCTGACGGTCCAGGTGCAGGGCCGGCCCGCCGCGCCGCGCCGCGAGCTCCAGGTCGGCCAGCCCGCCCGCGAACGGCTCGCCTCGGCCGTACCCCGGCAATACGTCCCCGCCGGCCGGATCCAGCTCGGCTAGGACCACCGGGCGAGGCCAGGACAGCGCCAGAGCCAGCCCGCTAGTGGTCACGCCGGGTGCGCCCTTGGCCGAGCACAGTGCGATCAACACGGCAGCCGCCCCGCCTACTCGCCGGCCACCACGACGATGGCGATCAGGCCTGCGGCGGCACGGGCGGCGACGTCCGGCCCGTCGGCCTCGTCGACGAGCACGTCGACGACCCGCAGCCCGTCGGTTCCGGGAGGGCCAGAGTTCACCACGGTCGCTTCCACCACGCTCGGAACTCCTTGGGTCGTGGCTGGAGCGCTGCCCGCGGCCACGGGCACCAGGAGGACGTCGTCGCCCGGCCGCAGCGGGGTCGTCGGTAGTTGCACGAGCGACACGCCAACCCCGATCAGCTGCTGTCCTGGAGCCGGGAGGCGCTCATCGGTCAGGGCGTCGCGGGTGAGCAACGAACCGGGCCCCAGGGTGGTCGCCGCGACCAGGCCGATCACTTCGTCGCGGTCGACGTACGGGATGGGCTCCAACGCCGGATCGGCAGAGATCGTTGCTTCTACGAGGTCGGCAGCGGTGAGAGTCTGCCCCCACGGCACCTCGCGTGCGATCGCGATCACGGCGGTCGTCTGACCCAGCGACGTCGCCAGATAGGTCGCCCCAAGAGCACCGAGCACCACCATGCTCACGGCCAATGCCAGAAGGGCCGGACGGCGCCGGCGGCGAGGTGGCGGCAGCACCGGCGCGCGAGGCAGGCCATGCATTTCCGCCGGAGAGGGCGCTGCCCCGGTCGTCGGCGGCTGGGTCCGGGTCATCGGCTTGCCCCGTCCTGGTTGAGGACGTGCAGTTCACCGACGAACAACTCCGCCGAAGAGGACAGCTCCAGCGTCTCTGTGCCCGACAGCCCACTACCGGACCAGGTGATCGTCCACGTGCTCGTCGCTGTGATGGGCCACGGGCCACCGCCCGGTACGTGTCGGCTCGACGCCTGCGCATACACATGGCCGCAGTCCGGAGACGCGCCTTCGGTGCCCTGCACGTACGGCGTCCCGAGGCCGCAGGTGACGATGTGTCCGTCGCCCATGTTCCAGAGGACCTGGCTGACCCGAGCTTCGGCGGTCACCGTCACGCCTCCGGCGGAGGCAGAGGCCTGGACAGGGCCAGTCGTGCCTGCGGTGCGTGCGACCCACATCCACACCGGTAGACCCACCAATCCGCTCCGGGAAGCCGGCGGTGGTGCCATCCCGATGTCCGGCGCCTTCAGTGCCATGGATGCGATTGCCTCCTGAGCGAGGAGGCGAGGGTCCACCGGGGGGGCGCCAGGTGCTCCAGCCCCGTTCGACAAGAAGATCAGGCCCGACCACAATCCTGATCCGGTTCCGACCGGGCGCGGGCATGTGAAGACCCAGATCATCCCGTCTTCCGGACGATGTCCGGCCCATACCGGGTCCCCAATCCACGGTTGAGGATCTGCAACCGCTCTCGTGCAACTGGGCGGGGGCGCCTCTCCGACTGCCGGCTGCTCCCAGCCAGGGCTGACGTCGTTGTCCCCACCGGCGCCTTGTCCCGCGGATGTCGCCTGGACCAGGCAGATCCCGGTCTGGGCATCCCTTTGCGCGCACTCCACGGGTGGAGCTGCCATTGCGACGTTCAGCCCGCCGGAGACCGTGAAGATCGCGATCGCGAGCAGGACCACGCGGTGCGACGTCAGCATGGTCGATCCGTCAGCGGGTCCAACTCGTTGACCAGCCACGGGGATCCCGGTTCGGCCTCGTAGCGCGTGACGGTGATGTCCCAGACGTACCGCGGCGGAGTCCCGTGGGGCACGACCTCCCCGTTCTCGACCCTCAGAACGCGCGTGCTCTCGCTGTCGTAGCAGCCGGTGATCCTCACGGTGGGTCCCTCGGGAGCCGTTAGGTCGACGTCGGTGACCTCCAGGTCGACTGCGGTGTCGCCTTCCTGACGGAGCCCGAGGGCTGCGTAGTCCCGTACTGCCGTGACGGCGAGCAGCGCGGCGGGGTCACCCGAGAACCGCCGGATCTCTGGCTCCCAGTCCCTGGCACCTGGGTCCTTCTTGGCCGCGTCAGTGACGCGCAGCAGCTCGTTGACGACCACGGTGGCATCTGTTGCCGCCTCGTCTTCGGGGCTCGGCGCGTTGCTCGTGGCAGGAGCGGTCGTCGAAGTCCGCGAAGTCGAAGACGTCGTCGCGCTCGGCGTCGAGCCCTCCGGACTGGCCTCGCCCGCCGTGCATCCAGCGAGGGGCAGTAGCGCAAGGAGCGCACCAGCCGCCCACCGCCGCCTGGTCATCGCGACTGCCCGCGCCGGGTAGGGAGACCGTGCTTCGGTACGAGGCTGACTGCCCGCGGTCGGTGGACGAGTCCCTGGGGCATGCGGTCCCATGCCGCACTCGACTCCGTCGTGCGGGCCATTGGGCACCTCCCCCGGGCAACTGCGCGGGAAATTACCACCGGGATCGTCCGGGGAGGCAGGCTCTTTCTCCAGTAATTCTCCAGTTCAGCCTTCGAAAGTCGCCATGGCCGCGTGGTCCCTGCGAGAGCGGCGGACGGCCGCCTCCACTCGCGGGCTGTCCACGCCGAGAACCTGGCTGATGGCGGCTATCACCTCGGGCGAGGGATCCGCCCCGGGGCGGCCGTCTTCCAGCCGCAAATACGTCATGACCGACAACCCGGGCCCAGTCACCTCATTCGTGGCAAATCCGGCCGCCAAGCGCAGAGCCGCCAGAGGTGGGTCGTCGCGGTCAACGTCGAGGAGATACAAGGGGTCGACGCCCAGCGCGGTCGCAAGCCTCGGCACGAAGCGGGGTCGCGGACGCTCGAGTCCCGTCTCCCAGACCCGGATGCGCACCGGACTGGAGAGCTCCAGATTTTCAGCCAGTTCTTCTCGGCTCAGGCCGATGGCCTCACGGGCAGCCTGCAGGCGGTCGCCTCGAAGCAGCGGCCGCGCCACGGCAGCTCCCCCATCACCCGATCGGTGGACACCCGCCCCGTGGCGCCGAACCCTAGTGCCGTGTGCCCGCCCCGATCGGGCAAGCGCCTCGTCACCGGCGCGGCGCGCCTGCGTGTCGGCACGCTGCGACACCAGTCGACGGAGGGGGCAACGGGAGGGTGACGTCGGGCGGTGGCTGGAGGCCTGCGCCGGCATCCTCCCGACGTCCAACGCACCTCTCGTCCACTGGAGACCCTCTGCAGGGCCACGACCGACTGCGCATCTGCCTCCGCAGGGGAACTGGAGAAGAACTGGAGGACGACATGCTCGACAAAGCCGGCACCCGCGACATGGCTGTGGAGAGCGCCTGCGTCGTCTTGCCGAGCCACCAAACCGAGGCCTCAAGACTGAAGGAATACCGGAACAGTCCGCGGAAGCCTTTGCGCCATGAGACCAACAGCCCAGCCACAGCCGCCGCGGTATCCGTGCCGGCCTCGGGGCACCCCGATCGGTGACGTCGACCGCGGCATCCGTGGCCGTCCCATCCTCGGTCAGCAGGTCGGTTCCTGATGCCTGCGACGACCTCGGAACGAGTCGCGTCGCTTGAACAGCACAATCAGCTGCTGACCGTCGCCCAGGCCGGGGACTACCTGGGAACAGGAGAGCGGTTCATCCGCCGGCTGATCGCTCAACGGCGGATCACCTACGTCAAGCTCGGCAAGTACGTCCGGCTCCAGCGCTCGATCCTCGACGAGTTCATCGAGGCCGGACGTGTCACGAGTGAGGAGTAGCTCGACTCGTGCCGCACACCGGCAGCGACCGTGGGGGCGCGCCTATGCCGGGCCGAAATTCTCGGCGGTCACCACGCCACTTGGGCGCCTGTCCCTGCCCTCGTCAACCATGGCGTGGGGGTGGCGATTCTGCGGCCCCTCCACCGACCTCGCGCCCACCGCCCGCTATTGCCGCGGCGAGCACGTCGTCCTAAGTACGTCAAGCCCCCCGATGAGACTCGTGGAAGGCCATCAGTCGATCGGCGTCGCCGCCTCAACTCGGTCGGCAATCGCCCGACAGTCGCCTCAACCGAAGGCACGGGGAGGCTGACGTGAGCCGAAGGACCTGGGGCACGGTTCGTCGGCTCCGCTCGGGGCGCTATCAGGCCCGCTACACAGATGACACGGGCAGGCAAGTCTCGGCGCCGTCCACGTTCGCGACCAAGGCCGACGGCTACAGATGGCTCGCCAAGACGCAGACCGAGCTGGACTCGGGCCGCTGGATCGACCCGAAGGCGGGCAAGGAGCCGCTCCAGGTCTATGCCGAGCACTGGGTGGAGACCCGCCTCGTCCGTGGCCGGCCACTGGCCCCTCGCACGGCCGAGCTCTACCGAGCACAGCTCAAGAACCACATCGTCCCGTCCCTGGGATCGACGCCCCTTCGCCAGCTGGAGGCCTCTTCTGTCCGGGCCTGGTACGGGAAGCTCAGCGGCCCCGCCGGACCGGGTCAGGTCACAGCGGCCAAGTGCTACCGACTGCTGCGCGCCATCTGCACTACGGCTGTCGACGACAATCTCATCGCTCGGAACCCGTGCTCCATCCGTGGAGCAGGGCAGGAACGCTCCAGTGAGCGACCGATGTTCACGCTCGCTCAAGTCCAGGCGCTCGTCGATGCCGTCGAGGATCGCTGGCGAGCGCTGATCCTCCTGGCTGCCTGGACGGGACTGCGCATCGGTGAGCTGTCGGCGCTCCGTCGGGAGCACCTCGATCTCAAGGCAGGCACCGTGAGCGTGAAGAGCGCGGTCATCGACGTGATCGGGCAGGAACGTTCCTACGGCCCGCCGAAGTCGGCCGCAGGTCGCCGAGCCGTGGCGATCCCGCCGCACATCATCGGCGACCTGGAACACCACCTCGCGACGTACGCCCAGCCCGGTGCGCACGGACTGGTCTTCGTGGGGCCGAAGGGCGGGCCTATACGACGCAACAACTTCGCCTCGCGGGTGTGGGCTCCAGCAGCAGAGGCGGCCGGACTGCCGGCTGGCTCCCATCTACATGACCTGCGCGGCTGGGGCGCCACCGTCGCCGCCCGGCACGGCGCCACCACCAGGGAATTGATGCACCGACTCGGGCACGCCTCCCCCGCCGCGGCGCTGCGCTACCAGCGCGCCGAGCAAGAACGAGATGCCGCGCTCGCCGCCGCCATGAGCGCGGCGCTGAGGCACTCCGACGGCACGACTTCTGCCTGATCCGGCTTGAGCTCCGGAGATCGAGCCACTCCACGAGCTCAACCTTGTCGCTGGTGATGCGGGTTCGAGCCCCGTCACTCACCCCACCGGCGAGGCCCCTGGTCAGGCGACTAACCAGGGCCTTTACCCTTCCTCGTTGCATGCTGGGAGGCAAGATCACCCCGGTCAACCCCTAGCTGGGGGCACCCTTTTTGGGAGGCCAATCCCACGACCGCCGTCGGCCGGCCGGGTCGGTGCACGCCAGGGATGACTGACTGAACATGTTGCTGACCCAGGAGCGGCGCAGCTCGTCGGCCCTGGGTCACGTCCTCACGCGGTGGCGGCGAGTTGGCCAGGCGAAGTGACGTCGACGGTCAGGACGCTGGGCAGACGGTCCAAGCGGAGGGTCACGAGTTCCATTTCATGCGACGAGGCAGTCAGATGCACGGTGACCGTCCACCGACCACCGTTGGCCTCTTCGGCTTCCAGGCGAGTGAAGGCGTGGTTGCGTCCGGTCAACATGGTGAGGACGCGCTGCAGTCCCAGCGCGTCGGCCACGACGACGCGCACTCTGGCTGCGCTGGGAACGAGATCTTGGTGGATGGCCATGGATGCCTCCGGGCCGTTGGGGCCCTGGTCAGCGGGAGAGCGACCTCGACTGACGTGCTCTCGGACCCACCGGCGCGAGAGTCAGTCGCCGGCGAGCCCGCACAGAATCGCGAAGCCAGCCACGTCAGCAAGCTACACGGCGCTTCTGTGGTGGCCGGCGAACCCCGCCCGACCAGCCGGAGTCCGCTCCGAACGCCGCATCGGGGATAGAACCACCGGGTTCCCCGCATCTACGCCTCACCGTCTCATCGGCGGATGAGCCCTCGAGCGGTGGCGGCGGCCACGGCAGCGGTCCGTGAATCGACGCCAAGCTTGGCGTAGATGTGCACGAGGTGGGACTTCACGGTCGCCTGGCTGAGGAACAGTCGCCCGCTGATCTGCTGATTCGACAGTCCTTCGGCCACCAGCTGCAGAACCTCGACCTCACGGAAACTGAGCGTCTCGGCGGGCGTTCGTACGCGGTCCATCAGCCGCTGTGCGATCTCCGGAGCGAGCGCGGATTTGCCCGCGGCTGCCGTCCGTACTGCGGCGGCGAGCTCGTCGGGCGGGGTGTCCTTCAGCAGGTAGCCGGTGGCGCCGGCCTCGATCGCGGCGAGGATGTCCACGTCGGTGTCGTAGGTGGTTAGCACAAGCACCCGTGGCGCGCCGGAGCGAGCGGTGATGAGCGCGGTGGCCTGCGAGCCGCCCATGCCGCTGCCGAACTGCAGGTCCATGAGCACCACGTCGACTTCCAGCTCGGCGGCGAGCTCGACGGCCCGCTCGGCGGTGGGCGCCTCGGCCACGACGTCGAAGTCCGGCTCGCCCTCCAGGACCGCACGCAGGCCGGCGCGGACGACGGGGTGGTCGTCGGCGAGCAGCAGCCGGACGGGTCCGGACGTCAAGCCGACACCTCCTCGACGGTGCCTGCGGGGACCGGGAGGGTGGCCGCCACCGCCGTGCCCTTGCCGGGCGCGGACTCCACGACCAGCGCGCCCTGCAGGGCGCGCGCGCGAGCGCGCATCGCCGCCAGGCCGAACCCAGTCCCGTCCGGACCCTGGCCGGGCGGTGCGACCAGCTCGGGGTCGAACCCGGTGCCGTCGTCGACGATGTCGAGGGCGACGTCGGTGCCCATGTAGCTCAGCGTCAGCTCGACGCGTGACGGCTGCCCGTGCTGGACGGCGTTGGCGAGCGCCGCCTGTGCGATGCGCAGCAGCGCGGTCTCCTGGGCAGCCGGCAGCTCGATCGGCACACCGGAGATGGAGGCGTGCACGGCCAGCCCAAAGGCATCGGCGGTGGTCGCGCACAGCTGCTTGAGCGCGGCGGGCAGTGAGCCCGCCACCTCCAGGCCCGGCGGAGTCCAGTCCCGGACGAAGCGCCGCGCCTCGGCAAGGTTGTCGACGGCGGCCTGGCGGGCCTGCCGCACGTGACCGAGGGCGCTGTCCGACCGGCCGGGAAGGGCGCGCTCCGCGGCGCGGAGCAGCAGCTGGATGCTGGACAGGCCCTGGGCGAGGGTGTCGTGGATCTCCCGGGCGAGCCGCTCGCGTTCGGCCAGCACCCCACCCGTGTGCTCGGCGGCGGCCAGGTCGGCGCGGGCGGCGGTGAGCTCGTCGATCAGCCGCCGGCGCGCTTCGCTCTCCCGGTACAGCGCCTGGTAGCCGAGCACGGTGGCCACCGCGACGGCCGCGCCCAGGACCGGGCCGAGGACCATCGGCGCGGTGAGGCCGTCCTGGTGCCAGGCGAACCCGGCGATCGCCGCGACAGTCGTGGTCGCGACGGCGGTGAGCCCCCAGCGCATGGGCAGCAGGTGGAGCTGGACGAAGAACAGCGGGAAAGCCAGCCAGATGCCGTCCGGCGTCCAGTACAGGAGCACCAGCCAGCCGAGGCCCAGGATCGTCAGCCAGATTGCCGCCGCGGCGGTGGAGCGCTGCACCGACGGCAGAGCAGGGCCGACGGCGTAGATCAGGCCCACGGCGACCGCCGCGGCGAGGACCGCACCGGCATGCGGGGCGTCCTCGGCGACGGCGCGTGCGACGGCCAATCCCAGCAGCGCGAGCACCAGCAGGTGCAGACAACCGCGCAGCACCGGCTGTACCGGAACGGGAGCAGTCGGGGTCATGGCACCTCCAGGCTAGGCAGCTGCGCGAGCACCGCATCCATCGAAAGGTTGAGGCGGCCGTGCACCTCCTGGCCTGGCCGGAGCAGTCTCCCGCACGATGCCTGGAATGCCCTCTCCTGGCGAGGCTGGATCCAGTCGCCGGGCACGTCGCCTGGCACGTGCAGCGAGGAGAGCCTGAACCGTGTTCGTCGCCTGGAGAGACCTCCGGTTCGCCAAGGGACGCTTCGTCCTCATGGGCGCCGTGGTCGTGCTCATCACGGTGCTGGTCGGGCTGGTGTCCGGCCTGACCGCCGGCCTGGCCCGGGCCAACACCTCCGCCATCACCGACCTGCCCGCCGACTCCCTCGCGTTCGCCGCGCCCGCCGACGGAGAGGGCTTCTCCTTCACCGTCTCCAGCGTCGACGCCGACACGTGGACGGCATGGGAGCGGGTGCCCGGAGTCACGAGCGCCGAGCCGCTGGGCATCCTCACCACCCGCGCGCAGACCGACGGGCGGACGGCCAGCGTGTCCGCGTTCGGGGTGCAGGCGGGCTCCGGCCTGGCCCCGTCCGCCGGGCAAGTCCGGGACGGCGCGGTCGTGCTGTCCACCGCCGCCGCGGACGAGCTCGAGGCCCGAATTGGGGACACCGTCACGGTGGCCGGGCAGGAACTGCGGGTGGCCGACATCGCCGGGGACGCCTCCTACAGCCACACCCCCGTCATGTGGACCAGCCTGGACGACTTCCAGGCGCTCACCGGCAGCACCGGCGACGACGATCCCAGCGCCACCGTCATCGCGCTGACCACCACCTCCGACGCCGACCTGGCCGCCGCCGACGCCGAGCTGGGCACCACGACGGTCAGCCGCGACGACGCCCTGTCCGCGATCGGGTCGTTCACCTCAGAGAACGGCTCCCTGCAGCTGATGCGCGGATTCTTGTTCGCGATCTCCGCACTGGTGATCGGTGCGTTCTTCACCGTCTGGACCATCCAGCGCAGCGGCGACATCGCCGTCCTCAAGGCACTGGGCGCGTCCACGGGCTACCTGCTGCGCGACGCGCTCGGCCAGGCCGTGGTGCTGCTCGTGCTCGGCACCGTCGCCGGCACCGCGATCGCGGTCGCCGCCGGCGCCGCCCTCGGCCACGCCGTGCCGTTCGTCCTCGACCTCGCCACCGTCGCCGTCCCGGCGCTGGTCATGATCGCGCTCGGCGTCGCCGGCGCAGCCCTGTCCATCCGCCGGATCACCTCCGTCGACCCGCTGACCGCCCTGGGAAGTGCCCGATGAGCCTGCACCTGACCGATGTCACCCTCACCTACCCCGACGGCGGTGCTCGCCTGACCGCCCTGGACGACGTCGACCTGGACGTGCCGGCCGGCACCATCACCGCCCTCGTCGGCCCGTCCGGCTCCGGCAAGTCCAGCCTGCTGGCCGTCGCGGCCACACTCATCAGCCCGGACACCGGGCACGTGGTCATCGCCGGCACCGACACCACGGGGCTGAGCCGCAGCCGGCTGACCGAGCTGCGCCGCACCCGGATTGGCATGGTCTTCCAGCAGCCCAACCTGCTGCCGTCACTGACCGCCGCCGAGCAACTCCAGGTGATGGCCCACCTCGACGGCCGCGCCCCGAGGGCCGCACGAGGCCACGCCATGGAACTCCTCGAGGCCGTCGGGCTCACCGGGCAGGCCGACCGCCGGCCGCACCAGCTCTCCGGCGGCCAGCGGCAGCGCATCAACATCGCCCGCTCGCTGATGAACGAGCCGGCCGTGCTGCTGGTCGACGAGCCCACCAGCGCCCTGGACCAAGAACGAGGCGCCGCGATCCTGGACCTCATCACCACCCTCACCCACCGGCAAGGAACCGCCACCGTCCTGGTCACCCACGACCGCACCCACCTGACCGCCGTCGACCAGATCGTCGAGATCCACGACGGACACCTGCGCAGCCCCGTTACGGCCGGACACCGCTGAGGGCCATCACCCCTCCGCGGCGGCCAGCAGCGACCAGGCGATGCCCCGGGATTGGGGGGCAGTTGGGGGTGTCCCAGGCGGGGGAAGACATCCGGACCCCCTCCGCCTCGGCCGGCGTCATCGGAGTGGCGCACACCGTGGTCCGGCGACGATGTGCAGGAGTTCGTTCATCGGATCGCACCTAAGGCACGCGGAAAGCACGACGGCCACCTCGTGAGGCTGTCACCAGCGGATTCACGGGTGGAGTCACCCAGCCTTCCAAGCTGACTGTGCGGGTTCGATTCCCGTCACCCGCTCCGATGCGATGTAGCGGGACACCTCTCACAGGTGTCCCGCTACGTCATTCACGGTCATCTTGCGGTTGTTTGTACCCGGGTCGGGGTGGGGGCAGGGGCGCGGAGTAGTTGTCCGTGAGTTGCAATGATGCGGACGCGCGGACATCTACGTCCACGAGCCCGCCGAGGGCGACGAGAAGTTCCTGGAGGAGACCCGCCGCCCTCTGGGCCAGAAGGCCGCGTAGGCGGCGCGAATCGAGGGGCCGGCTGCTCAGGCAGCCGGCACCTCCTCTTCGCGCGTTGGGCCGACCGACTGGATCCGCCCGTCGACTACCGCGATCGCCGGAACTTCGAGAAGAAGCCGCCGCCAGCGCGGCCGGCCTGCCGATCGTGCCCTGGGCAGCGCTGTGCGGCTGGGACGCCTCGCATCACCTGGTCCACGTGCTGACCGCAGCCGGCCCACGTTGTGTTGCCGCATGTCTTGCAGGACACCGCTCGACACATCCGTCCTTTTCCTTCTCCTCGAGGGTGATCGCGAGGGCGGAGGTCCTCGTCGACACCGGTGTTCCACCACACAGGTGGGGTGCAGGCAGCGCTGGCTTGGTGAGCTCTGCCGCTCGCACAACATGCCCCCGGGGGAATGCGTCGGACGGTGCTACCGTTGGTCCACACATACCCCCCCGGGTATCTGACCCACAGACTTTCAGGAGCTGACGTGATCCCCGAGATCGACCAGAACACCTTTGCCGCCCGGCTCGCCGAGGGCGATGCCCTCGTCGTCGACGTGCGCGAGGCGCGCGAGTACCGCCCCGGCCACGTCCCCGGCGCGCAGAACATGCCGCTGAGCGTGCTGCCGGCCCGCCTGCCCGAGCTGCCGAAGGACCGTCCGGTCTACGTGATCTGCCAGGCCGGTGGCCGCAGTGCCCAGGCGACGGCCCTCATGCGCGGCGTCGGCATCGACGCCACCAGCGTCGCCGGCGGCACCGGCGCCTGGATCGAGTCCGGCCGCCCGGTCGCCACCGCCGCCTGACCTGAACCACGCCACCACGGCCCCGAGAGGAACCCCGATGACGATCACCGTCCTCCCCCTGGACACCCCCGGCCTGGGTGACCGCACCTACATCGCCCACGACGGCGAGGTCGCGCTCGTGGTCGACCCGCAGCGCGACTACGACCGCGTGCTCGGCATCGCCGAGGCCGCCGGCGTC
>NZ_SSXC01000051.1 GCF_021699055.1 Blastococcus sp. MG754426
CGACGAGGACACCACCGCCTACGACGGCGGCCACATCGAGGGCGCCGTCAAGCTGGACTGGAAGAAGGACCTGCAGGACCCGCTGCGCCGCGACTACCTCGACAAGAGCGCCTCCGAGGAGCTGCTGTCGAGCCGGGGCATCGGCAACGATGACACCGTCGTCCTCTACGGCGGCAACAACAACTGGTTCGCCGCCTACGCGTACTGGTACTTCAAGATCTACGGCCACTCCGACGTCAAGCTGATGGACGGCGGCCGCAAGAAATGGGAGCTCGACGGCCGCCCGCTGTCCAAGGACGCTCCTCAGCGCCCGGCCACGCAGTACCGGGCCTCCGAGCCGGACCTGTCGATCCGTGCGTTCCGCGACGAGGTCGTGGCCTCCATCGGCTCGAAGAACATCGTCGACGTCCGCTCGCCCGACGAGTTCTCCGGCAAGATCCTCGCCCCCGCCCACCTGCCCCAGGAGCAGTCGCAGAAGGCCGGTCACGTGCCCACCGCGATCAACATCCCGTGGAGCAAGGCCGCCAACGAGGACGGCACCTTCAAGAGCGACGCCGAGCTCGAGAAGCTCTACGCCGAGCAGGGCTACGACGAGAGCAAGCCGACCATCGCCTACTGCCGGATCGGCGAGCGCTCCAGCCACACCTGGTTCGTGCTGCGCGAGCTGCTCGGCCGGTCCGACGTCAAGAACTACGACGGCAGCTGGGTGGAGTACGGCTCGCTCGTCGGCGTCCCGATCGAGAAGTGAGCCAGACGGTCCGCGGCTCCTTGCTGCGGTAGCGGGCGGGGGTCGCGCCGAGGCGCCCCGGATAGCGAGTCGGACGATGTGCCGGGTGGCGCTGGGCTGGCGGCGCGCTCAGTCCTCACCGTAGTGCGGCCTCGCCGTCTCTTCCCCCGATGATGGAACAGCATGACGACTAACCGTGCTAGTACAGTGTGAGCGCTGGTCTGCCCTGCGTTGGGTGTGCCGACGTGTGTGAAGCGGTCTCAGCGATCGATCGATGGGGAGATGCCGGTGCGACCGTTCGGTGACCTGGAAGCTGTGGTCATGCAGTGCCTGTGGCGGCGAGGCGCGCCGGCGACCGTCCGCGAGGTGCTCGGTGAGCTGAACGGCTCGCGCTCCCTCGCGTACACCACCGTCATGACCGTCATGGACAACCTGCACCGCAAGGGTCAGCTTCAGCGGCAGATGGAGGGGCGTGCCTGGCGCTACACCCCCACCCGCACGTGGAGTGAGCACTCGGCGGCGCTTCTCCAGGAAGTCCTCGAGGAAGCGAGCGACCGGGACGAGGTGCTGATGCACTTCGTCGCCGATCTGGACCAGGACGGGGTGGCGAAGCTCCGCGCGGCCGTGGAAGCTGCCCGTCGCGCTGACGCGCCCTGATGGTCAGCGCAGGCCTGCTCGCCTTCGCGATCGTCCTGGCCGTCCTGGCGCCCAGGATGGTCAGCGCAGCCTGGGCTGATCGCGCACCCCGGCTCGCGGTCTGCGCTTGGCAAGCGACCTCGGTCGGGGTCGTGCTGGCGACGGTCCTCGCCGGCTTGACACTGCTCGTGCCGGCCACCGCGATCAGCGGGGGACTCGCTGCGTTCCTCGACGCCTGCGCCACGACGATCGCGAATGTCTACAGTTCGCCCGGTCAGGTGCCCGGGATCGTGCTCGGCGGGCTACTGGCCGTTGTGGTGCCCTCGCGTCTCGCCTTTGTGACGGTGAGGCAGGTCCGGCGTGACCGTCTGGAGCGACGGCGGTTGCGGTCGTCGGTGCTGTTGGGTGCCCATCCCAGTCCCTTGCTGGGTGCCCACGTTGTGGACTCTTCTCAGGCGGCCGCCTTTTGCATCCCCGGTCGGCACCGCACGATCGTGCTGACCAGCGCTGCCCTTGAGGGGCTGTCCGATGAGGAGCTGGCCGGGGTCCTGGCACACGAACGGGCGCACCTGCGTGGCCGCCACCACCTCCCTGTGACCGCGGCCCGCATCCTCGGTCGCGCGTTCCCGCGCCTTCCGGTGTTCGCCCATGCCAGGGCGGAAACCGAACGGCTCGTCGAACTCTTGGCCGACGATGCCGCCGCACGCGAGGTCGACCGGGTCGAGGTTGCGTCTGCGTTGGTCAGCCTGGCGGGCATGAAGGCTCCGGCCGTCGTCATGGCGGCGGCGCAGGCCGCGGGGGCGGTCCGGGTGAACCGGCTGCTCAGGCCTGTTCAGCCCCTTGCGCCGATCCATGGGTTCCTCGCCGTTGTCACCGCCGCCTTGGTCGTCGCTGCGCCCCTGGCCGTTGCGCTATGGCCCCTGCTGTCCGCTGCGTCGAGCGGGCTGTGCCTGCTGCCCGGCGAGGCGTGGTGGGCCTGAGCGGCCAGCACCATCACATGACTGCGCGACTGCCGCTTTGTGCTCGATCGATGGGAGTCCGAATGTCGCCGATCGCCCTGCTCCCTTGCCGGGATGGCCGGCCCTGCAACACGGTGGCGGGTCGCGGGGGTCGTGGCCGGCGCCACGCAACCGTTGCCGTGGCCATCGCCGGTGTGCTCCTCGCCGCCGGCTGCACGGGTGACACTGGCGACGCCGCGGCCGGTCCGGACGGTGATGACCTCACCCTCGAGCACGTGCACGGACTGGGGGTGGACCCGGCGGACGGCGCTTTGTACGCCGGCACTCACTACGGTCTGATGAAGGTGTCGCCGGACGGGGAGCTGAACCGGGTCGCCGACCGCATTCAGGACTTCATGGGCTTCACCGTCGTCGGCCCGGAGCACTACCTCGCCAGCGGTCACCCGGGGGAAGGACAATCCGGTCCGAGCAGCCTGGGCCTGATCGAGAGCACCGACGGCGGACAGACCTGGACGACGTTGTCGCTGGCCGGTGAAGCGGACTTCCATGCCCTCGATGCCACCCGGGGGCAGATCTACGGCCACAGCGGCGGCAGGTTGCTGGTGAGCGAGAACGGAACCGAGTGGACCGATCGGGGCGAGATGAACATCGCCGACCTCGCCGTGGATCCGTATGTCTCCTCGCGAGTACTGGTGACCACGGAAGAGGGTCTGGCCCTCAGCGAGGACTCCGGTGAGACCTTCGAGGTGGTTCCGGAGAGCCCTGTCTTGTTGCTCGTCGACTTCTCCTTGAGCGCCGGTGAGGCGGTGGGCATCTCGCCGGAGGGCATGGTGTATGCCAGCACGGACGGCGGACAGACATGGATGGAGCGGGGAGATGTCGGTGCCGCGCCGGAGGCGCTGGGCGTGAACGGTGAGGACGTCTACGTCGCCGTTGACGGTGTCATTCTCATCTCGACCGATGGTGGAGCGACCTTCACGGACCTGTACCGGGGGGAGTAATGAAGCCGCGAGGGCTCGGCGTACTGCTGGCGCTCGGCCTGCTCGCCGGCTGCACTCCCGATGCAACCTCGGCCGGCGACTCCGTAGCGGCTCCGGGCTCAGGGAGGCTGCCCGTGGAGACCGCGCCACCCTGCGAGGAGCTTCCCGAACAGCCTGCGGCTCCAGACGCCGAAGCTCTGCCATCGCTCACGTTTCCGTGCCTCGGCCCCGGTCCGGACGTCTCGTTGGACCGCCTGACCGGTCGACCCACCCTGGTGAACCTCTGGGCGACGTGGTGCCTGCCCTGCCGAGAGGAGATGCCGTTGCTGCAAGAGGCCTACACGCGTCACGGGCACGACGTGCGTTTCCTCGGCATCGACACCCAGGACGACCCGGAAGCAGCCGCGGCATTCCTGAGCGATCTCGGAATCGGCTATCCGCACGCGGTCGACTCGGACGCCGAGCTTCTGCGCGAGCTCGGGGTGCGGGGCCTGCCCGTGACGCTCGCGGTTGATGCAGAGGGGCGTGTGGTTGACCGTCGAGTCGGTCAGTTGACGCCGGAGGAACTGCAAGAGCTGATGGACACTCTGCTGTCCTCAGCCTGAGGAAGGGCCTCTGCGGCTGGCGTCAGGGTTCCCGGTCCGAGCTCGGGGGAATCAGGTGTCGCGCAAATCCTGCAGTCGCTGGCGGAACTCTTCGCTGTCCAGCTCGCCGCGGGCATACCGCATCCGGACTTCGTCCTCGGCGGACCGGTCCTCGCGCCCACCGTTGCCCCCTCGGTGTGCCGGTTCAGGGCGGCGGACTGCCTTCACCACGAGGACCACGGCTATCGCGACCAACGCAATCAGCAGGACCGTCCACAGGAGCATGCCCAGGCCCATGCCCCACATCCCCATCATGCCCATATCTCCACCCACTGCGATGACCTCCTGGTGATTCTCGGCAGGCTGGTACTAAATAACATAGTAAGCTTGTCTCGCGGGGGCTTCCGGGCGGGGCCGCTCCCGGCTGAGTCGATGGTGCCCGTCACCGCCCCGAGCTATCCGTCACGGGCGCCGGTTTCGCTGAAAGGGCGGTCCGTGTACGGAAGGAAGGACGGATCTCGCCGGTCACCACTCCTACCTCGACCGCACTGTGCTGACAGCGGGTCGCGTCCCTCCGCGAGTACGGCGGGGGGTATCTGCGTTGGGCCGGACTGAGCGACTGAGAGGCGGAGGCGCCGTGGAACCGCTGGAGGGGCAGATGTCCGAGGGGTACATCCGCCGCAAGGACGATCACCTGAAGCGGCTACGGCGGATCGAGGGTCAGGCTCGCGGGCTTCAGCGGATGGTCGATGACGAGGAGTACGGCATCGACATCCTCACCCAGGTCTCCTCCATGACCCGGGCCCTGCAAGCCGTGGCGCTCGGTCTGCTGGACGAGCATCTACGCCACTGCGTTCTGCAGGCCGCCGACCGCGGTGGCCGAGCGGCCGAGGACCAGCTTCGGGAGGCATCGGAAGCCATTGCCCGGCTGGTGCGGTCGTGAGCCAGTGGCAGACCTCGCCAGAGGGACGGCGCGCCCCATAGACCTGCCATCAACGATCGAGAGGACATTCGTCCGATGAGTACTTCGACCTACACCGTGGTCGGCATGACCTGTGGGCACTGCGTCTCTGCTGTGACCGAGGAGGTGAACGAGCTGCCCGGCGTCACCGCCGTGCAGGTGGATCTGGCCACCGGGGGGCTCAGCGTCACCAGCGACACCGCAGTTGATGAGTTCGCCGTACGCGCGGCTGTGGAAGAGGCGGGGTACGCACTGGCTGACCGCTGACCGCTGACCGCTCAGCTGCCTGGCGCCGCCGTCGTGAGGACGAGGGCGGGAGCTGTGCGCCAGGTTGGCCGCCGGGCGTCCTCCCATGACCGGCAGGCCGGCGGTGCTGCCACCAGCCACCTGCCCGGCAACCCCGCTACCAGGAGGATCGATGAGCTCCGCAACCCGTGATGGCACCACGCCTACTGGGGAAGAACAGGTCGAACTGGCGATCAGCGGCATGACCTGCGCGTCCTGCGCCGCACGGATCGAGAAGCGGCTGAACAAGCTGGACGGCGTCACGGCCACGGTCAACTATGCGACCGAGAAGGCGAAGGTCAGCTATGCCCCGGGTGTGACTCCCGAGGACCTCCTGGCGGCGGTGCAGAAGGTCGGCTACACGGCCCGGCTGCCGGAGCCACCACGGTCGGCGGCGGACGACATCGAGCCCGGGCCGGCGGCCGACGACGACGTGCGCGAGCTGCACCACCGGCTGCTGGTCTCGACCGCGCTGACGGTCCCGGTGATCGCCATGGCGATGATCCCGGCCCTGCAGTTCACGTACTGGCAGTGGTTGTCCCTGACCCTGGCCGCTCCGGTGGTCGTGTGGGGTGGCTGGCGGTTCCACGAGGCGGCCTGGGCCAACCTGCGCCACCGCGCGGCCACCATGGACACCCTGATCTCGATGGGCACGCTGGCCGCTCTCGGCTGGTCGGTCTATGCGCTTTTTTTCGGGACCGCCGGCGTCCCGGGCCTGACCCACGAGTTCGAGTTCTCCGTCGCGCACACCGACGGCAGCGCCAACATCTATCTGGAGGCCGCCTCGGGTATCGCCACCGCGTTGCTCGCAGGGCGCTACTTCGAGGCGCGCGCCAAGCGGCGTTCGGGTGCGGCGCTGCGCGCACTCCTCGAGCTCGGCGCCAAGGAGGTGTCCGTCCTGCGAGACGGGCAGGAACACCGGATCCCCGTCGACCAGCTCGCGGTCGGTGACCTGTTCGTTGTCCGGCCGGGGGAGAAGATCGCCACCGACGGCGTGATTACCGAGGGAGCGTCCGCGGTGGACGCGTCCATGGTCACCGGTGAGTCGGTACCCGTGGAGGTCGGGCTCGAGGATGCGGTCGTCGGCGCCACGGTCAACGCCGGTGGTCGTCTCGTCGTGCGCGCGACCCGGGTCGGTGGGGACACCCAGCTGGCGCAGATGGCACGACTGGTCGAGGAGGCCCAGAACGGCAAGGCCGAGGTCCAGCGCCTGGCCGACCGCATCTCCGGGATCTTCGTCCCGATCGTCATCGCACTGGCAGTGGCGACCCTGGTCTTCTGGCTCGCCATCGGCGGGGGCGTCGGCATGGCCTTCACCGCGGCCGTCGCCGTGTTGATCATCGCCTGCCCCTGCGCCCTGGGTCTCGCCACTCCTACAGCGCTGATGGTCGGTACCGGCCGTGGGGCTCAACTGGGCATCCTCATCAAGGGTCCGGAGGTGCTCGAGTCCACCCGCCGCGTGGACACCGTCGTCCTCGACAAGACCGGCACGGTCACCACCGGGCGGATGACCCTGCTCGACGTCGCCGTCGCTTCGGGAGAAGACGTCAACGAGGTGCTGCGGCTCGCCGGCGCGCTGGAGAACGCCTCGGAACACCCGATCGCTCAGGCCATCGCCGCCGGTGCCGCGCAGCGGACGGGGCAGCTCCCGAGCGTGGAGGGCTTCACGAACATCGAGGGGCTCGGCGTTCAGGGAGTCGTGGACGGCCACGCGGTCCTGGTAGGACGCGTCCGGCTGTTCGCCGACTGGGCGCAGCAGATACCCGCCGACCTCCAGCAGGCCAAGGCTGCAGCCGAGGAGGAGGGCAGGACCGCCGTCGTGGTCGGCTGGGACGGCGCTGCCCGCGGCGTCCTCGTCGTGGCCGACGCCATCAAGCCGACCTCGGCCCAGGCCATCCGGCAGTTTCGCGACCTCGGACTCACGCCCATCCTGCTCACGGGGGACAACGAGACCGTTGCCCGCTCGGTCGCCCAGCAGGTCGGCATCGACGAGGTGTTCGCCGAGGTCCTCCCGCAGGACAAGGTCGATGTCGTCAAGCGACTCCAGGACCAGGGCAAGGTCGTGGCGATGGTCGGTGACGGGGTGAACGACGCCGCCGCCCTTGCTCAGGCGGACCTCGGTCTGGCCATGGGGACCGGCACGGACGTCGCCATCGAGGCCAGCGACCTGACGCTCGTCCGCGGCGATCTCCGAGCTGCAGCGGACGCCATCCGGCTCGCACGGAAGACGCTGTCCACCATCAAGGGCAACCTGTTCTGGGCCTTCGCCTACAACGTCGCCGCACTTCCACTGGCGGCCGCCGGGCTGCTGAACCCGCTCATCGCCGGGGCGGCGATGGCCTTCAGTTCGGTGTTCGTCGTCTCCAACAGCCTGCGGCTGCGCCGGTTCAAGGCTCTGGCGTCGGACCGTGTCGACGGGGGAGCCGTGGCGGACCGCTCGCCGGAGGGGGCGCCCGTGACCGACGGGCCGGTTCCGGATCCCAGCATCTCCTCCCGCTGAGGTCCTGTCGGCGGCCTGGCGAACGGGGCGGCGCCGAGGAAGCCGATCGGGCGTCCTCCCGGCTGATCCGGGAGGCGCCTGATCGGCGTTCCCCGGTGCGAGCTACGGGTGCCCGGCGTCCGCAGCGGACTGCCGCGGTCGGCGTCGGAACGCCGTCCCCACCAGGATGAGGGTTGCCAGGGCGATGACCGGCAGATCCCCGGAGCGGGCGTACGGCGTCAACCCGACGCGCAGCGGAATCCTCTCCCTGAGGAGCGCTGCTGTCCCCAGGTCGCTCCTGGCGATCACCTGTCCGCTGGGCAGGATGACGGCGGAGTAGCCGGTGGGCGCAGCCTGCAGGACGGTGCGGCCGAACTCTCGGGCCCGTAGTCGAGCTGCGGCGAGCTCGGCTGCCGGCACCTCCTCGGTGACGAAGGATGCGGCGTTGGTGGGAACCAGGACCACCTGTCCGCCCGCAGCCACGGCCTCCTGCACCCGGTCGGCGAAGAAGACCTCGTAGGAGATGACCACCCCGAGCGGCCCGGCGGGTGACTCGAGGAGTGCTTCTCCTTCGCCGACGATCGCGTCCCGCGGGACCAGCGCCGTGGCATCGGTGACCTTCTCCAGGAGGCCTCGGGCGGGAATGTACTCCCCGAACGGCACCCGGTGCTCCTTCTCGTACCGGGCCAGCCGATCGCCGTCCGGTCCCCAGAGGACCGCAGCGTTGCGGAATCCGTCGCCCTCGGTCTCGACGATGCCGACGACGACAGGTGCGCCCAGCTCCCGGGCCAGCTCGGCCAGGGCAGCCCCTGTCAATGTCGCACCGATCGGCCCGTCGACGTGGACGACGTTCTCCGGGAGCAGTACGAGATCGGGGGAGCCGCTGACGTCCCGGGCCAGGTCGAGATGGCGCTGGGTGACTGCGTACGCGTCGGAGTCAACCGCCCGCTCCCCGAGCGGACCGCCGCCCTGCACGACGACCGCATCCAACGTCCCCGCGTCACGAGTCGTGAGGTTCGACCCGACGGCGACCGGGAGGACGCTGACGGCCAGAGCCCCGCCGGCAGCAACGGCCCGGCGACGTCGATCCGGCAGGACGAACAGCGCCGCAAGCGCGACTCCCGTAGCTGCCGCCGCGCCGGTGACCAGGAGCGAGCCACCGAGCGCGGCGGCGCCGAGAAAGGGCCCGTCGGGCTGACTGAGGGACAAGGCGACGAGCGGAAAGCCGCCCAGCGGGAACCGGGCCTGAACGGCTTCGAGCAGCACGAGGGCAGCCGGGAGCGCCCACCATCCACCGGACCAACGGCCGTGCGCGGCAGAGGGAACCAGTGCGGCGGCCCCGGCGAGCAGTCCGGCTTCGAGGGCCGCCACTCCGAGATACCCGGCGACGTGGAACTCGAGCAGCCACGGGAGCGTGGCCCCGTAGAGGACCAATCCTGTCGTCGCGCCGAGGAGGAGCCGGTCCCTCAGCGGCCGGTTGTACAACGCGACGGTCAGCGCTGCAGCGCCCACCGACAGCAGTGGCCACCACCCACGGGGCGGCGCGGCCAGTGCCCAGGCGGCGCCGGCAGCAACGGCGAGGGCCATGCCTGCCAGCCGGGTGACCCTCTTGCCCTCCGGTGGGACCTGGGCGCCCGTGGGTGCCCGGTCCGACGTCACGGGCGGGGATGGTTGCCTCACCGGCTCCTCCCCGTGCCTGGCGAGCGGGGAATCGAGGCCCGAAAGTGCACCCGAAGGCAGAAGAAATCCCGGTGAAGAGGACCTCGGCCGCGCTCACCCTGGTCCCGGTTGGATCCCGCCCTCACCCGGCAGCGGCGAGCTCGGTGAGGTCCTCGGCGTACTGCTCGGGTGTCGTGCCGCCGGTGTAGACGATCGAGCGGTCGCCCGGACCCCAGACATAGACGGCACCAGCGTGGTCGATCCCGTACTCCTGGTGGGCATCGTCCCCGTCGTGGGGATGCGCCGGGGCGT
The DNA here is from genome assembly GCF_021699055.1 of Blastococcus sp. MG754426. Classification (GTDB taxonomy): domain Bacteria; phylum Actinomycetota; class Actinomycetes; order Mycobacteriales; family Geodermatophilaceae; genus Blastococcus. The sequence goes on from NZ_SSXC01000051.1 coordinate 9,583, forward strand.
CGGAGACGGCGGGGACCTGCGCGGTCTCGGGGAGGTACAACTCGGTGAGCGCAGCCGCGGTGGCTTCGTTTCCCCCGATGAGCCCGGTGAACTCCGGGTCGAAGCGGTCGAGCCACTCGCGCAGCTTCTCGGGCGTGTCCCGGGCGGGGTCCTCGGTCACGAACACGACCTGCACCCGGTCCTGTACCTCTGGCGTGAGCATGTCGTGCGCGAGCGACAGGTCGGCCATCGTCGTGGGGCAGACGTCCGGGCAGTGGGTGTAGCCGAAGAACAACATGGTGATCTCGTCCTCCGGCCGGTCGCCGATGTCGAACGGCTCACCACTCGTTGTGCGCAGCTCGAGGCTGGGACGAGGCCGCGGGGGATCCATGAGTGTGCCGTGAAAGCCGTCGTCGTCGGCGATGATGGATACCCCGTTCGCTGCATCCGCATCCCCCGGGTCCCCGGCGTCCGCACCGCAACCGGCCAGCACCAGGCTGCCGAAGAGAACCGCAACGCTCGCTGCCGTGCCACCGCGGACCACGCGCACAGGACCTCCCGGGAAGTACAGGCGGCCGCGACGGGATGCTGACCCCTAGGCGACATAGTAAGCAGCGGCTCGTGAGGCCAGCCCACCCGTCAGGTGAGGGCAGGAGCACACGGTCACCAAGCCAGACGCGCTGACTCAGGGTGGCATCCCGGTGTGAGGCCAGAAGCGGGGACCGGCCTTCACCCGGTGCAGAGACGTGGACGGTCGGCCGGACCGGCAGTGTCGTCGGCCGGACCGGCAGTGTCGACAGAGGAACCCGACGGACGCGAGTACCGAGTACGAGTCCGGGTAGTAGTCGAGGGTCCGGCTGCCACGATCTGTTCAAGGGAGTGCCCAGTGCGCGTATCCGACGTCATGACCGCTGACCCAACCTGCTGTTCGCCGGAGACGACGGTCCGGGAAGCCGCCGAGCTGATGGCCGACAACGATTGCGGCTGCCTGCCCGTCGTGGACGACGCCCGCCACGTCGTCGGCGTGGTGACCGATCGGGACATCACCTGTCGGTGCGTGGCCCAGGGCAAGGACCCAGAAACGCCGGTCGCCGAGGTGATGACATCCCAGGCCAGCTGCTGCGGTCCCGACGACGACGTCGATGAGGTCGCGCGGATCATGAGTGACAGCAAGATCCGGCGGGTGCCGGTGGTCGATGCCGGCGGCTGCTGCGTCGGCATGGTTGCCCAAGCCGATCTCGCCCGTACGGACCAGCAGCAGGCCGGGAACGTCGTCGGGGAAGTCTCGGAGCAGAGCCAGTCGTCCTCACGGGCCTGAGAGGGAATCCTCCAGCCGCCGGGCGGATGAGACCGTGGTCGGTCGTGCCGCGGGCACCGCCCAGCGGCATGTGCGGGGCAGTGCCATCCGCTCTGATCGCCTCCGCACGGAAGGACCGCGATGACCGTCGTAGACACCATCGAGACATCGAGCCTGGGCGACCGCAGCTACCTGGCGACAGACGGCGAGGTTGCGGTGGTGGTGGACCCGCAGCGCGACATCGACCGGGTGCTGGCCCTGGTCAACGCACAGAGGCTGCAGGTGACCCACGTGCTGGAGACGCACATCCACAACGACTATCTGACCGGCGGACTCGAGCTCGCCGCTCGGACGGGCGCCGTCTACGTCCTGCCGGCCGACAGCGGGGCGGAGTTCGACCACCTCAGCGTCGAAGACGGTGACGTGCTGGAGGCCGGGGCGATGCGACTCCGGGTCATGCACACCCCCGGCCACACCCACCACCACGTCAGCTACGCCCTCCACGAGGCCGACGGGCAGGCCGTCGGCGTGTTCACCGGTGGATCGATGCTCTTCGGGGCAACTGGGCGCACCGACCTGGTCAGTCCGGAGGACACCACCGGCCTAACCCACGCCCAGTACCACTCGGTGCAGCGGCTCGTCCGCGAGCTGCCGGCCGAGGCGGAGGTCTTCCCCACCCACGGCTTCGGCAGCTTCTGCTCCGCGACTCCGACCAGCGGCACCGCCTCGACGGTGGGGGAGCAGGTCGGGGCGAACCCGGCCCTGACGCTGGCGGAGCAGGAGTACGTCGACGCCCTGCTGGCCGGACTCGACGTCTATCCGGCCTACTACGCGCGGATGAGCCCGATCAACCGCAGTGGCCCGCCGGCGGTGGACCTCTCCCTCCCACAGCGGGTCGACGGCGCTGAGCTGCGCCGGCGGATCCAGGCCGGGGAGTGGGTCGTGGACCTGCGTCACCGAGTGGCCTTCGCGGCCCATCACCTGCCTGAGTCGCTGAACTTCGAGCTCGGTACCAACCTCGTCACCTACCTCGGCTGGCTCTACCGCTGGGACGCCCCGCTCACCCTGATCGGGGAGAGCGAGCACCAGATTGCCGACGCTCGCCGAGAGCTGATACGGATCGGCATCGACGAGCTGGCCGGCGCCGCTATCGATGACATCGAAAGCCTGGCCGATGACGGGGCGCTGCGTTCGTACCGGGTGAGCGACTTCGCCGGCCTGGCCACCGAGCTCGAACGCGGACCGGTGCAGATCCTCGATGCTCGCCGCGACGACGAGCGCGCCGCCGGGTTCGTTCGGAGCTCGCGGCACATGCCCCTGCACCAGCTCGCCGACCGGCTCGATGAAGTTCCCCAGGGCGAGGTCTGGGTCTACTGCGGGTCGGGCTACCGGGCTTCCATCGCAGCGTCGGTCCTCGACCGACCCGGCCGCCAGGTCGTGCTGGTCAACGACGACTACGGCAGCGCCAAGAAGGTCGGGCTGGAGGACGAACCCCGTGGTGGAGACCGACGGTGGTGACGGCGGACTCATGCGCTATCGGGATCGATTCCCCCGGTCTGAAAGTGCGCGGCAGTGAGCACTGGAGAGCAGGACGCCGCACCTGTCCCGCGGGCTCGGCAAGGAGGAGAACGTGACCACCACTGAGCTGATCGTCGTCGCCGGTGGCGTCGCCCTCACGGGGGCTCTGGCCTGGTACTTCTTCGCCCCGCGCAAGGCCACGCATGCCGAGGTCCACGACGGGCGTCAGGTCGTCGACATTACCGTCAAGGGCGGATACTCACCGAGCCTCATCCGGGTCGAGGCCGGCTCCCCGGTGCAGCTGCGGTTCCATCGCCAGGAGAACAGCGACTGCACAGCCCGGGTGGTGTTCCCCGACTTGCGCAAGAGCGCCTCGCTGGCCGCCTTCGGCACGACGACGATGGATCTCGCCATCGACCAACCCGGTGAATACGGTTGGGCCTGCGGGATGAACATGCTGCACGGCACCCTCATCGCCGAGGAAGGCGGCGAGGGTGACGGGCTCCGCGCCAAGGCCGAGCGGCCCGAGACCCCCTTGGCGTCACCAGAACAAGGCGGCGGCGACGTTGTCGAGGCCGCCCGAGGCGTCACGCAGGAGAACCGGGAGACCGCTCGCGCCGTCGGCGTCGGACCCCGGGTCGACGACGTCGCGAGGTGCGAACGGGCCGAATTCCTGCTGCCCGGCGCGCTCCGCAGCCTGCCCACCGACGTGGCACGTGCTGAAGCGCAGCTGCGAGCTGTCGGGGGCGTCGACTCCGCCCAGGTGAACTTCGGCGCGGAACGCGCGGTGATCATGTACGACCCGACGCTGGTCGACGTGGACGGGCTGACGGAGGCGGTCGCGGCCGCCACCGGCTTCCCAGCCCGGCTCCGGGCGGAACCCGGAGCCGCGTCGACCGAGAACGCCGAGGCGGAGGCGCACCGCGAGGAGGTTCGCGACCTGACTCGGCGCGTCACCGTCGGTGCAGTTCTGAGCCTGCCGGTGGTGTACGCGACGATGGTCGGGCACTTCATCGGCGGCCAGTACGTGCCCGACCTCCTCGAGAATCCGTACATCCAGCTGCTGCTGACCCTGCCGGTGTTCTTCTGGGTCGGCTGGCCGATCCACACCACCGGATGGCGGGCGCTGCTCAATCGCAGTGCCGAGATGAACAGCCTCATCACGCTGGGGACCATCGCCGCGTTCGGCTACAGCCTCGTGGTCACTGTGGTGCCAGGGGTCCTGCCCGAGGACGTGCGCGAGGTCTACTACGAGGTCGTCTCGGTCATCATCACGCTGATCCTCCTCGGCCGGCTGGTCGAGGCCCGCGCCCGGGCCGGCACCGGTGACGCCATCCGTGCCCTCGTCGAGCTCACCCCGGCTACGGCCCGCGTGCTCCGTGACGGCGAGGAGGTCGAGGTCGGCGTCGACGAGGTCGAGGTCGGCGACGACGTGCGCGTCCGACCTGGCGAGAAGATCCCGGTCGATGGCGAGATCGTTGACGGCGGCTCCACGATCGACGAGTCGATGGTCACGGGTGAGAGCGTCCCGGTCAGCAAGGCGGCCGGCGACGAGGTCATCGGTGCCACGGTGAACCAGACCGGCGCCTTCACGATGCGGGCGACCAGGGTGGGCTCGGAGACCGCCCTCGCCCAGATCATCAAGCTGGTCCAGGAGGCGCAGTCCTCCAAGGCACCGATCCAGCGGCTCGTCGATGCCGTCGCGAGCTACTTCGTGCCGGCGGTGGTCTTCATCGCCATCGCCACGTTCGTGTTGTGGTTCGTGTTCGGCCCGGCCCTGACCCTCGCTGTGATCGCTACCGTCAGCGTGCTGATCATCGCCTGCCCGTGTGCTCTGGGGCTGGCCACCCCCCTGTCGATCATGGTCGCTACCGGCAAGGGCGCCCACGCGGGGGTTTTGATCAAGAGCGCCGAGGCGTTGGAGACCGCCCACAAGCTGGACACGGTGGTGCTCGACAAGACGGGCACGATCACCCGGGGCGCACCGGCGCTGACCGACGTGATCGCTGTCGCCGGGCAGGACGAGCGAGAGGTGCTCGGTCTCGTGGCCTCTGCCGAGGCGGACAGCGAGCACCCGCTCGCCAGTGCGATCGTGGCCGGAGCCCGTGAGCGCGGACTCGACCTCGTGCGACCGACCGCCTTCGACTCCGTCACCGGCAAGGGTGTTCGGGCGACGGTGGACGGACAGGAGGTGTTGATCGGCAACGGCCGCCTGCTGCGGGACGCCGGCATGGGGACCGGCGAGCTCCAGGAGCATGCCCATCGGCTGGCCGATGACGGGAAGACCCCGATGTTCGTCGCCGTCGCGGGACGGCCCGCCGGGCTCATCGCCGTCGCCGACACGATCAAGCCGGACTCGGTCGCGGCCATCCAGGCGCTGCAGGACCTGGGACTCGAGGTGGCGATGATCACCGGCGACAACGAGCGGACGGCTCACGCGGTCGCCCGCCAGGTCGGTATCGACCGCGTCCTCGCCGAGGTGCTGCCGGAGCAGAAGGCCGCCGAGGTCCGCAGCCTGCAGGACGAGGGCAAGCTCGTGGCGATGGTCGGCGACGGTATCAACGACAGCCCTGCACTGGCCCAGGCCGACGTCGGTATCGCCATCGGTACCGGCACCGACGTCGCCATCGAGGCCGCCGACGTCACGCTCATGTCGGGCGAGCTGAGAGGTCTGGTGAGTGCGATGGCGCTGTCCAAGGCCACCATGCGCAACATCCGGCAGAACCTGTTCCTGGCGTTCGGGTACAACACCGCCGCGATCCCCATCGCCGCCGGCCTGCTCTACCCGGTCACCGGTGCCCTGCTCTCACCGATGATCGCTGCCGCTGCCATGGCACTGTCGAGCATCAGCGTCGTGGTCAACGCCGCCCGGCTCAACCGGTTCACCCCGCCGCGGGTCGTCGCCACCGTCCACGAGGACCGCGGGACGACGGCCAAAGATCCCTCCACCGGTGCTGTGCTGGCTCCCCGGGAAGCGAAACAACGGTGACCAGTCGTGCTCCTGATCTCCGCCGCAACGGTGTTCGGGATGCAGATCTCGCAGCGCGGGCCCGGTGGCACTAACGCCGCGGAGCGACCGTAGAGGAGTGACGACTGCGATCTTCCGGCGTACTGAGCCAGGTGTGTTCCAGGTGCAACCAGCGACGACCACCCAACCGGCCGGCCAGACGCCCAGTTATCAAACGAGGTGGGGACCGGGAAGCTCCCGACAGTCGCGGCGCGCGACCGCGTCGTCCGGTAGTGGCGGCAGCAGCGCCCACTATCCAGTATAGTAGGCGAGTCCCGCGGCTCCGCCGTGCGGTGACACCATGCCGCCGGCCGGCCTCCCGGGCTCCTGTTTCTAGGGCGTCCATGGGCGGGAGTGCCTCTGGTGGAAAGCAGCGACCACGTCGCGGACTGGCAGCGCGCTGTTCGCTGAGTTGGCCACCGGCGCCTCCGCGGCCTCGGATGCACGTAGAAGGAGAGCCGTGGGCAAGGACCAGGAAGCTCGCAAGGACCGTCGGGCTAGTGGATCAAGCCGATCCGGGGGCCGTCCCGGAGGACGCGGCCGTCCGCAGGCGAGCGTTGTCACCGCGCAGCGACCGTGGGGACTGATCGCTGCGGCGATCGCCGTGGTCGTCTTCGCCGCGGCTGTCATCAGCTATGCCGTGGTGCAGGTCGACAAGGCCGAGGCCATGCGTGTCGATTCCGTCGAGGAGATCGACGGCATCGAGGTGTTCGACTACGCCGCCGGCCAGGAGCACGTGAGCAGCGAGGTCGACTACGACCAGACGCCTCCGGTGGCCGGGCCGCACGACGGGGTGTGGGCCGACTGCACTGGGACCGTGTACGAGGTCGACATCCGGCACGAGAATGCCGTGCACAGCCTCGAGCACGGCGCTGTGTGGATCACCTACGACCCGGAGGTGGTCTCCGAGGACGACATCGCCCTGCTCGCCGAGGTCGCTGACGAGTCCGGCCGGATGCTGTCGCCCTACGTCGGCCTGGATTCGCCGATCAGTGTCCAGTCCTGGAACCACCAGCTGAAGGTCGACTCTGCCGCCGATCCACGCATCAAGCAGTACGCCGATTTCATGACCTTCAACGCCGAGCTCTTCCCCGAGCCGGGTGCCACCTGTCAGAGTCCGCAGTTCCTGGCCGACCCGCTCGTGGAGGACGGCGCCGCTCTCGACCCCGACTCCGGGACGTCGGCGCCGTGATCAGCTCGGCGCCCCGCGCACGCACCGCCAGGTGGAATCGCCGGCGCGTCAGCGGGAGCGATCGACAGGCCATCCAGTTCCAGACGAGTGCCGTGCCGGGCGAGCGAATCGGCGATCAGACCGGTGGAGAGGGATGGTGACGGGAAAGACGACCGCTCGGTCGGGGTATCGCCCGCTGCGGGCTTTTCTGGGCGTGGTCATCGCAGTCGGGCTGCTGCTGCTCGGCGGCGGAGCGGCTGTGGCACTCGGTCTGGGTCGGGACGAGGCGCCCGGCGCGGATTCCGTGGACGCCGGCTTCTCGCGAGACATGTCCCGCCATCATCTGCAGGCAGTCGAGATAGCCAACCTGGCGTTCGAACGCACCGAGGATCCAGAGATCCGCCAGATGGCGTTCGACATCTCGGCCACACAGACCAATCAGGCCGGGCGCATGCAGGGCTGGCTGTCGCTCTGGGGGATCCCACCCACTGGTGGTGAGTCGATGGCCTGGATGGCGACCGACGAGCACGCCGGCCACGACGCGGCCATGGGGGCCGGCGGCCCGATGCCAGGCATGGCCACCGAAGAGGAGTTGACGGAGCTGCGGGATTCGTCGGGCACGGCATTCGACCGACGCTTCCTGCAGTTGTTGATTCGTCATCACCAGGGTGGTCTGGAGATGGCGGAGTCGGCTGCGGATCGCGCCGAGGAGCAGGCGGTGCGCAGTCTCGCGGGCACGATCGCCAAGACGCAGGCTGCCGAGACCGTCACGATGACGAAGATGCTGAGCGCCCGCGAAGGCGAGCCCTGACCCGAACCCTGAGGCGGGGCCAGGCTCTGCACTCCCTGGTGGGATCGGCGGAGAGCACTTCCTCGGATCGATCTTGGACGATCAGGAGCCTGCTGAAGATGGGTCCTTCCGGCCGCAGCCCCTTCCTATCCTCGGCCTCGCGACAGGCGTCCTGCTGGGCCCTCCTGTTTCGCCGAACCTCGCGCTGCCTGCAGATCGCCCCGCTCGGTCGTGGGCCGACGGTGCCTTTGCTGGTCACCCCGGCCGCCGTTACCTGACCGTGACAAACTATTCGCTGTCGTAGTAGCGTCTCGCCCGGTCCGACCGAGCCCACGCCCCTCGACCGAGGGGCCTCGGCCGGATCCCGCCGAACTGTCGTCGATGACCGTCACGACGGACCGGGGACCCACCATTCCCTCGGGGTGAATCCTGCGCACTGCCCGGTGCCAGGTAGGGCGCCTTCCCGCCCGAACCCGTCAGCTAACTCGGTAGGCGGCGCGAAGGAAACGGAGCTCGTCGCGTTGGCGACCCTGCATGCACAACCTGTCCGCGACGACCTCTCGCCACGTGAGCGACCTGAACCCCTCCGCCGGCGACGCCCTCTTGGCAGGACCATCGCGGGCTCCACGCTGGCTGCCCTGACTAGCGTCGCAATCAGCATTTCGATGACTCCAGCCGTCGCGGCACCGGGTGACGAGGCTGCAGCCGCACGGTCCGACCGTGACGCAGCGGCAGCTGAGGTGCGACGTCTCGAACAGCTGGTCGCCGAGTCGGAGGACGAGCTCTCGCGCTTCACCGTCGAGGCCGAGGCCGCAGCGGACACCTCTCGGCAGGCACAGGAGGAACTCGCCGCCGCACAGGCCGCAGCGTCCGCCGCGGAGGCAGAACTCCAGACCGCCACAGCCGCGGTGGACCAGGCGCGGGCCGGAGTCGCCCGTCTGGGCCGGGAGACCTACATGCGAAGTGATGCCCTGGAGACTGCGGCGGCCTTGCTGGACTCGGCCGGCCCGGCGGAGTTCCTGCAGCGAGCGTCCACCCTCGAGATGCTGACCGACGATCGCGCGGCCGAGCTCACCGAGTTCCGTGCGCTGGAGCGGGAGAAGGCCGAGGCTGGACGTGCTGCACAGACGGCCCTTTCAGAGCGCGACCAGGCGGCGGCCGGAGCGGCTGAGCTCGAGGCCGCCGCGCAGGCGCGGCTGGTTGAAGCCAAGGACGCCTACGACAGCGTCACCTCCGAGCGAGCTGCACTGCAGGGCCGGCTGCAGCAGGCCGAGATCGCACTGCTCGAACTCGAGGGCGCCGCTGACGGACGAGCCGCGTGGGCGGACCGGATCAACACGGAGAACGCGCAGAGAGACGCACAGGCTGCCGCTACAGCGGCGGCGGCTGCCAGTGGTCGCGCAGTGGCTCCCACCACCGGTCGCGTGACCTCCTGCTACGGCTCTCGCTGGGGAACCATGCACTACGGGGTCGACATCGCCGCGCCCATCGGCACGCCGATCTATGCGCCCGAGGCGGGGCGGGTCCTCCAGGCCGGTCCGGCCAGCGGCTTCGGGCTAGCCGTATACGTCCAGCATCCCGACGGCTCGATCACTGTCTACGGGCACATCAACGACTACTTCGTCCAGGCCGGCCAACAGGTTTCGATCGGCCAGCAGATCGCCGAGGTCGGCAACACCGGCCAGTCAACTGGCCCTCACCTGCACTTCGAGGTGCGTACCGGTGGGCTCAACGCCAACCGAGGCAACCCGATCCCCTGGTTGGCGGCGCGCGGGGTCTCTCTCGGCGGAGGATGCTGAGCGATCGGCAATCTCGTCACGGTAGGCATCTCAGGGGCGGAGGGGGCTCATGGGCATACCCGTCCATGAGCCCCCGCTTCTGTGCGGCCGGATCTTTCGCCGGTCCGCTGGCAGCAGCCCCGGGTTGCCTGGAGCGGGCCGGATGCGCGTCGCTGCGTCAGCCCGGAGGCGGGGCGACGGTCGAGCCCGGGACGGTGCCCGGCTGGTTACCTGGTCGCCGCGTGGGCCGCCAGAAGTGGCCCGCCAGCACTACGACTGACAGGACGGCGCTGACGGTCAGCAGCGGCGGGATCAGATGCGTCCACGAATCAATGCTCGCCACGGAGGTGCCAACGCCGACGTACAGCACCGACCACGGCACGAGCCCGACTGCGGTCCCCAACAGGTAGGGGCCGAGCCGGACGCCGCTCAAGCCGGCCGCGTAGCTGACGAAGACGAACGGGGCCACTGGCATGGCCCGCGCAACGAGTACCGAGACGAAGCCTCGTTGGCTCACTGCCCGGTCCAGCCGAGCCAGACGCGCGCCGGCCAAGCGGACTACGGCGTCGCGGCCCAGCCAGCGGCTCAGGACGAAGCCGGCCAGACCACCGAGCATTCCGCCGGTCATCACCACCGCGAGCCCCGCAGGGAAGCCGGCAACGGCACCGACCAGGACGGACAGCGCCGTCCGGGAGATCGGGGTCAACAACGCAACGGCGACCCCGAGGACCACCATGGCCCACCTCACCCCGCCGCCCTCAGATAACCAGGCGCGCATACCTTCGACGCTCGGCAGGTCGACCGATACGGCAACCGCTGTGCCGATCAGCAGGACCACCACCGCGGCAAGGACACGCACCGAGACGCGCCGGGGGAGTGGGCTCATCCCGTCACCCGGATAGGTGGCTGCCCCGTCGTCCGGCTGGAGCGGCGCGCCTTCCCGAGGTGTCGCCTGCGGACCAGTCGCATGAGGGGACCGACCAGCAGGACCAGCGCCATGGCCGCGAGCACCGGTACATCCCCCGTGTACACGGAGTAGAGACTATTACGTCTGGTAGTAGCCGACCGTGGGAGTGCCCCGGCACGGTCAGGTCAACTTCGGTGAGCTCCGACACCAATAGTGCTCCCAGTACTGCACCGACTTGAACTCCACGAAGCATCGCTGCTGAACGACGCTGCGACTCGGCCGGTGAACACTTGGGCGACCCGCATCAGGGTTGGGATCATCTCCTCCGTCGGCAGGTCGTCCCGCCGAACATCGCGAACTCTCCGGATGGCATCTCCGGCAGCCCCAGGCGCCGTCGGTTTGTCTTGGCGGCTTGCTACTACGTGGGCCAGTACCCTGAGATCGGTTCGTGAAGGGGGTGATCGTGCCAGTGCGCAAGCTGTGGATCCTGTTGTTGTTCGCCGGTGTCCTGTCGATGCACGGCGCCCAGTACGTCCTCAACGAGCCGGGGGGCAGGGACAGCGCCACGGCGGGCGCCGACCACTGGATCGGTCACCCATCCGCAGCGTCGACCGCGTTCAGCTCAGATTCTTTGCTCAGCGGTCCGCCCGTGGCCGCCCCCATCGAGCATGTGGCGGCAGTAGCCGGGATTCCGACGCCGGGTGACGCACCAGACCATGGTCTCACTGACCACACGTGGTCCCTGTGTCTCGCGATCCTTCTGGCCGGGATCGTCGCTCTCCGGGCAACGAGTCGACTTCGGCGCGGTGCCTCGTCGGTCCGGTGGGCCGTCGAACGCGGGCGACGACTGTCGATGGGCTGGTTCAGGCCTCCACGACCACCGGAACTTGCGTCGCTGTGTCTTCTGCGGATCTAGGCCGACCGATCTGGACCCCGCCGACCAAGGCGTCGGAGGGATCAAACGGCACGCCTACACCGCAACCAACAGGAGACTGCAATGACCCGCACCACTGCACGACTCGTCCGGCTCACCGGCGGACTCATCGCCGGGACGATCATCCTGACCGGCTGCTCGGACAGCTCCGGTGGCTCCTCCGCCGGCAGCAGCTCGGCGGCGGAGAGTCCTGCGACTGAGGAAGCAAAGTTCAACGATGCTGACGTCGCCTTCGCGCAGGGCATGATCCCGCACCACGAGGGGGCGCTCACCATGTCAGAGGTCGCTGCCGAGCGAGCCACTGATCCCCGGGTCGTCGACTTAGCCGACCGCATCGAGGCCGGGCAGGACCCGGAGATCGATCTGTTGACCGGGTGGCTCGAGGAATGGGGGGAGCCGCTGGAGTCCAATGGCATGGGCGGCATGGACCACGGCTCCGACGACATGGGCGGCATGGACATGAAAGAGATGCCCGCCGCGGGTCCCGAATTCGACCGGATGTGGCTGCAGTCCATGATCGAGCACCACAGGGGTGCTGTGGAGATGGCACAGACCGAGCTCGAAGATGGACGGAACACTGAAGCGCTCGAGCTGGCCCAGCTGATCAGCGAGACGCAGATGCAGGAGATCGCCGAGATGGAGGCCCTTCTCAGCGAGCTCGGCGGCTGACATCCAGCCTGGTGCTGCCGGTCACTGACCGGCAGCACCAGGTGCCTGTCACCCTCCAGCTCCAGCCTCCCAGGGCATCCGTCGGTGAGCCGACGCAGCGGGCTCCGATTGATGTGGTCAGTCAGCGACCGCTCACCTGTGTGATCGGCTCCTCCCGCCGCTGGCTGCCGCAGCTTGTCGCTCGGCCGATGACGACCGTCGACCTGGGGCCGGGACCATTCCCGCCCGTGGGCGTCCGTGGCTTGCGGATCCCTACGGGGCGGCACGGCCTTCTCGATGCCTGCCGGGTGCACTGCCGGCGGAGGGGCCCATCTCCCCACCAGGACAGGCTGCGACGATCCGCCGCCCTCGACCGTTGCCGCTGTCAGAGGCGCACTCCCCTTGCGGTGAGGGTGTGATGGACCAGCCCACTTGACCCCTACGGTCAAGGTGTGAACCCCAACGCCATTCACAGCGTGGAGCTGTCGGGACACGACCTGATGATGCTCAGGGCAGGGCTGAAGGCTTACCTGCAAGCGTTCACACAACACCGCCAGGTCGATGAGGGCGCCACCCACCCTGACGACGAGTGGCGGCGGCTCCAGCGGCAGGTCGGGCACCTCATGTGGCGGCTCGAGGAAGCGGGCGTCGAGACCGGGACCACCGTCGTGCACAGTGATGAAGCCGTGGACCCGGACGGTTAGGCGACCCTTCCGGCAGTCCCCAGTGACCAGCAGAGTCCCCAGGGCGATGAGCAGTGCGCCACCGACCCGCGTGGCGGTGGGCGCGTGCCGGCGGGCGAAGCCGGAGAGGGTCAGGGCGCGGCGGGCGCCGAGGGCGACCAGGACGAAGGGGATACGCAGCACCCGGCGGTAGGCGGCGGCGAGCACGGCGCCTCGGCCCGCGCAGGGCTGGGTGTACGCGAGGATCGAGCTGGCTCGGCTCATCAGCGAAATCCAGACCCGGAGATGCAGCAGCTGCTCACCGAGATCGGCGGCTGATCCATCGCACGTGGGGTGCGGTGAGGTCGGGGCTAACCGCACCCCGCCAGCCGGGTGCCTCTGGCGTCTGGCGGGCGCCCGGTGAATGTCGTCCCTGCTCGCCGAGTGTTCGACGCACTAGCCCGCGGGTACCGGCATCATCCGTAGATCCGTACGGCCATCGCTCGCGCCAATTAGAGCGGCGATCCGCACGGCAGGGCCGCGAACGGGTGCGGGGCGCAGCAGGTGCGGCCGGAAGCCTCAGGCGGCAGAGAGGATCTTGATGGACTGGCTGGTGACGGCCGCAGGTGCAGTGCTGGTGCTGTTCGTGCTGCGGGACATGTTCCACACCATCTGGCACCCCAGTGGGCAAGGGTCGCTCAGCCGGCTGGTCATCCAGCTGGTCTGGCGGGGGTCCCGCGTCATCAAGAGCCGCCGGCGACAGAGCTCGGTGGTCGGTCCCTTCGCGATCCTGTGCGTGATCCTGACGTGGATCACCATCATCCTCGCCGGCTGGACCTTGGTGTACTGGCCCCACATGTCCGACGGATTCTCCTTCGGCTCGAGCCTGCAACCGTCCGAGCGAAGCGACATCCTGGACTCGCTGTACCTGTCCCTGGTCACGGTGGCAACACTCGGCTACGGCGACATCGTGCCGGCTTATGCCTGGCTGCGGCTGGCCTCGCCGCTGGAGGCCCTCATCGGCTTCTCACTGCTGACCGCTGCGGTGACCTGGATCCTGCAGATCTATCCGGCTCTGGCCCGCCGCCGGACGCTGGCGATCCGCCTGTCCCTGCTCCGCAAGGCCGAGGCCGCCCAGGCCCTGTCTGCGATGGACTCCTCTGCGGCGGCCACGCTGCTGGAGACGCTGGCCGGCGAGCTGGTCCAGGTCCGTGTGGACCTCACCCAGTACGCCGAGACGTACTACTTCCGCGAGGCCGACGACGTGGCGTCCCTGCCCGCGCAGCTGCCGTACGCGCGTGAGCTGGCGGACCGCGCCGCTTCCTCTGGTCGCGACGACGTCCGGCTGTCCGGCACCATCCTGAGAGGAGCCGTCGAGGACTATGCGTACCTGCTCACCCAGCAGTTCCTGCCCGCCTCCGGGGATCTCGCGGCGACTCTCCAGCGCTACTCGGACGACCACGGCTACCGGGTGTCCTGAAGCCAACGCCGCGGTCGGTGATGCTCGGGAGAAACCGACCGCCCACCGCGAAAGGTGCATGATCACACCCGCACGTGGCTATGTCGCCGTCCATGGTCTCGAGTTCAGAGGCGGACGTCACCGACGGGCCTCATCCCCACCCCGTGGACCCCGAGCGGGTCGAGGCCGCGCGCCGGCGGTTGCCGTCCCGGGACGAAGCAGCTCAGCTGACCAGCATCCTGAGCCTGATGGCCGACCCCACGCGTTCTCGCCTGCTGTACGCGCTCGACGTGGTCTCGGAGATGTGCGTCGGGGACCTGGCGATGGCGCTCGATGTGAACGAGGACGCGGCCAGCTACGGCTTGCGCGTCCTCCGGACCGCCGGCCTCGTGACCTACCGCAGGGAGGGTCGGGTCCTGTACTACCGACTGGCCGAAGGCTTTCCCGATCCTCTGCGGGAGCACTGCCTGCGACGGCTCATCGAGCTCGCCCAGCGGGCGCCGGAGGAGCCAGACGACGACCGGTGACAGGCCGGCCCGGGAGGCCCCTGCTCGCCGCCCGGCCCTGGGGGTGCTCTCCTCGGCCCCGGGCACGGACGACGAGCAGGTGCTGCGTCAGCCGAGGGAGCTGAGCAAGTCCCGGCAGGCTGCTTCACAGCGCCGGCACGATTCGGCGCACACCCGGCAGTGCTCGTGCATCTCTGCGTGCTCGGCGCACTCGTCGCCGCAGGCCTTGCACGCTGCCGCACACGCCTCGAGCACAGCACGGGTGACGTTCGCGTCGTAGCCGGTGTGCCGGGAGAGGACGCGGCCGGTCGTGTCGCAGACGTCGGCGCAGTCCAGGTTGCTACGGATGCACTTGGTCAGTTCGGCGACCATGTCCTCACTGAGACAGGCATCGGCGCACGCCGTACAGGCCTGGGCGCATTCGAAGCAGGCCTCGATGCACTCCTGCAGCTTCTGGCGGTCCACCCCGCCCAGGTCCTTGGGGTAGGTCTCGAGCATCTGACTCGCAACGCTCACGATGGCTCCTCCCTGTGCCGGCGTGGCGGACCGCCCGCCGTCGGGCACCGGCGCCCGCGGCCATACCCGCGCGTCCGTACGGATAACGCCTCCTCCGTCGGGTAGTCCCACCAGGTCCACGATGTGCCGCGGAGCCGCTAAGTCAGGGGAGAGGAATACCCCGGCGGGGTACCTTTGTTGAAGGGGTGCGACGGAGGGAGGCGGCGTGACGTCGACGGACCAGGTCAGTGGGCACGGCTACATCAACCGCAAGGGCGACTACCTCAAGCGCTTGCGGCGGATCGAGGGCCAGGCCCGCGGGCTGCAGCGGATGGTGGAGGACGAGAAGTACTGCATCGACATCCTCACCCAGGTCTCGGCCATGACCAGAGCGTTGCAGTCGGTGGCCTTGGGGCTCCTCGAGGAGCACATGAGCCACTGTGTCGTCGAGGCGGCCGCCACCGGTGGTCCCGAGGCCGACGCGAAGGTGCGCGAGGCGTCCGAAGCCATCGCGCGCCTCGTCCGGTCCTGACCGGACTGCTCTGGCGTGAGCTCCCGGGTCTCCCGCCCGTCACGGACAACCGCAACCCAACACTACGAAGAACGGAGTACACCTCATGAGCACCGCTACCTACACCGTCGTCGGCATGACCTGCGGCCACTGCGTGAGCTCGGTGACCGAGGAGGTCAGCCAGGTGCCCGGCGTGACCGGGGTCGACGTCGACCTGGCCACCGGTGGTCTCACCGTCCGCAGCGAAGCAGGCGTCGATGACGGGGCCGTCCGGGCCGCCGTGGAGGAGGCCGGTTACGAGGTGGCCGCACCCGCCGCGTCGGCCGGTGGCCGGGCGTCGGGTTGCGGTTGCGGCTGCAAGTGATCCGCCGACCGCCGCCGGCCGGCCCGGGGGTCGCACATGGTGAGGGAGGGGCCGACATGACGACCTCCGCCAAGGTCGGCGCCTACCTCGTCGGCCTCGCCGTCGTCTTCGTCGCTGCGATCGGCCTCGGCAGCGCCGTCGGGCCGGTGGGTCCGGCCGGTGAGCGGGTCGAGTCACCGGCGCAGACGGACGTCCACACCGAGACGGACAGCCACGGCGAGACGAACCACTGAGGACCCGGCCCGGGGTGGGCGGCCACCGGTTGCCGCCCCGGGTCCGCGGTCCTCGTCTTCAGCAGCAACTCCCTGACAGGAGAACCATGAGCGCCGCGATGAACGACACGACGCCGCAGATCCCTGCGGACGGCGAGCAGGTCGAGCTGGCCATCCAGGGCATGACCTGCGCGTCGTGCGCCATGCGGATCGAGAAGCGACTCAACAAGCTCGACGGTGTGACCGCGACCGTCAACTACGCGACGGAGAAGGCCAAGGTCACCTACGGCGACGGAGTGACCCCCGAGGATCTTCTCGCTGCCGTGGAGAAGGCCGGCTACAGCGCCCGGCTGCCGGAGCCGCCCGCCTCCGGGCCCCGGCCCGAGGACCGCCCCGAGCTCGCAAGCGGTGAGGAGGACGGGGTCCTTCTGCTGCGCCAACGAGTCCTGGTGTCCACGGCCCTCACCGTCCCGGTGATCGCGCTGGCGATGGTCCCGGCCCTGCAGTTCACGTACTGGCAGTGGCTCTCCCTGACGCTGGCCGCACCGGTCGTCGTGTGGGGGGCGTGGCCGTTCCACCGGGCTGCCTGGACCAACCTGCGACACGGTGCCGCCACGATGGACACGCTGGTCTCCATGGGGACGCTGGCGGCCTTCGCCTGGTCGCTGTACGCCCTGTTCCTCGGCACCGCCGGCGAACCGGGCATGACCCACCCCTTCGAGTTCACCATCGAGCCAACTGACGGTGCGGCCAACATCTACCTCGAGGTGGCCGCCGGGGTGACCACCGCCATCCTCGCCGGCCGCTACTTCGAGGCGCGGTCCAAGCGCCGGGCCGGCGCCGCGCTCCGCGCCCTGCTGGAGCTCGGCGCCAAGGAGGTCTCGGTGCTGCGCGGAGGCCGTGAGGAGCGGATCCCGGTGGACCGGCTCGCCGTCGGAGACCTCTTCGTCGTCCGTCCCGGGGAGAAGATCGCGACCGACGGCGTCATCACCGAGGGCTCCTCCGCCGTCGACGCCTCGATGCTGACCGGCGAGTCGGTGCCGGTCGAGGTCGGGCCGGGGGACGCCGTCGTGGGCGCCACCGTCAACGCCGGCGGCCGGATCGTCGTCCGGGCCACCCGCATCGGCTCGGACACCCAGCTGGTCCAGATGGCACGGCTGGTGGAGGAGGCCCAGAACGGCAAGGCCGAGGTGCAGCGCCTGGCCGACCGGATCTCGGGCATCTTCGTGCCTATCGTCATCGCGCTGGCCGCGGCCACCCTCGGCTTCTGGATCGGCACCGGCGCAGGGCTGTCCGTCGCCTTCACCGCCACCGTCGCCGTCCTGATCATCGCCTGCCCCTGCGCCCTGGGGCTGGCCACACCGACCGCCCTCATGGTGGGCACCGGCCGGGGCGCCCAGCTCGGGATCCTGATCAAGGGTCCGGAGGTGCTGGAGTCGACCCGGGTCGTGGACACGGTTGTCCTAGACAAGACGGGGACCGTGACCACCGGCCGGATGACGCTCCTCGACGTCGTCCCCGCCCCCGGAGAGCAGGCCGAGGAGGTCCTGCGGCTCGCCGGTGCGCTGGAGGACGCCTCCGAGCACCCCATCGCCCAGGCGATCGCCCGGGCCGCCACCGAGCGGATCGGCACGCTGCCGCCGGTCGAGGGCTTCACGAACCTCGAGGGTCTCGGGGTCCAAGGCGTGGTGGAGGGCCACGCGGTCCTGGTCGGGCGGCCCCGGCTGCTGGCCGAGTGGTCGCAGCAGCTGCCGGCCGAGCTCGCGCGCGCCAAGGACGCCGCGGAGGCCGAGGGCCGCACCGCGGTCGCCGTCGGCTGGGACGGCGCCGCCCGCGGTGTGCTCGTGGTCGCCGACGCCGTGAAGGACACCTCCGCGGAGGCGATCCGCCAGCTCCGCGACCTCGGGCTCACCCCCGTCCTGCTGACCGGCGACAACGAGACCGTCGCCCGCTCGGTCGCGGCGCAGGTGGGCATCGACGAGGTGATCGCCGAGGTCCTGCCGCAGGACAAGGTCGACGTCGTCAAGCGGCTGCAGGGCGACGGCAAGGTCGTCGCGATGGTGGGGGACGGCGTCAACGACGCGGCGGCCCTGGCCCAGGCCGACCTGGGACTGGCCATGGGCACCGGTACCGACGTCGCCATCGAGGCCAGTGACCTGACCCTGGTGCGCGGGGATCTCCGGGCGGCCGCCGACGCCATCCGGCTCTCGCGCAGGACGCTGGGCACCATCAAGGGGAACCTCTTCTGGGCCTTCGCGTACAACGTGGCCGCACTGCCCCTGGCCGCCGCCGGGCTGCTCAACCCGCTGATCGCCGGAGCGGCCATGGCCTTCTCGTCGGTGTTCGTGGTGTCCAACAGCCTGCGGCTGCGCCGGTTCCAGCCCCTGGCCTCGACCTCCGCCGATGGTGGTGCCGGGATCGGCCACCGGCCGGAGGGTGCGGCACGATTCACCCAGCGGAGGGGTGCCTCGCTCCCGGAGTGACGGCGATGAGCGGGGCCGGGCAGTGCCGGGGCCACAGCTGGCGCCGCCCGGCCCCGGAACTGCCGGCGAGAACGGGGGTCAGTCCGTGGGGCAGTCGCGCAGCGCCGAGCCCTCGAACTCCGGGACGGGCCGATCGTTGGCCTGCTCGACGGTCTCGGCCTCGCCGTTCTCCTCGATGTCCTCGATGAGCCACTCCATCTCGGCGATCTCCTTCTCCTGGGCGACGATGATGTCGACGGCGAGCTGGCACACGCGGACGTCGTCGATGTCGGCGCGCTCGGAGCGGGTGATCGCCATCGAATGGTGCGGAATCATCGCCTGCATCCAGTCCCCGTCGTCCACGGTGGTCTGGCTGCGGTCGAGGGCGATGCCGCCGCCCAGGAGCACGAGGCTCGCCGCGACGATGGCGATGTTGGCCTTCGTGTTCTTGTACATGTTGAGCATCCAGGCCAGCATGACCAGACCCATGGTGCCGCCCATGGCGAGCGCCATGAACACCCGGCTCTCGCTGAACTGGACGTGGCTCCACTCCCAGGTGCTCATGAACATGACCCAGTACATGACGACCATGGCCGTGAGGATCATGGCGCCGAAGCGCAGGTACATGTTCCTGGTCATCTTGGCCTCGTGCGACTGCTCGTCGCCGTGACCCTGCTGCGTCGCGTCGTCGGCCTTCTTGATCGCCATGATGGGTCCTTTCTCTCGCCGGGTCGCGGGGAAGGTCACCGGCCCGCACTCCCGTGCCCACCCTGGCTACTGCTCGACCGGTAGCACAGGCTCTCGGCCGGACGTCGTCGCTCGGCCTCGAGCAACCTCTCCGGTCACGAGCACGGGCGGCACGGCGGCACACCCCGCACGGCGCGCATGCCCGGACAGTCGTACGGATAAACCGGTGGCCCCGCGGCCGCACCGTCACGGTCCCGGCACGGTCGTCGCTGCCGGTCATCCCAGGTTCCGGCGCTTGCCCCTAGCCGGCAACCCACTGCGGACAGGGAGCCCAGTGCATGCGACTGGGCCTCCGACGTGAGGAGGTCGAGGGCGACCTCAGGACCGTCGACGCGCAGGCGGTGTGACGCTCATGCGGGTCCTGCCCTGATGGTTCTCGCCCGCTCCAGTGGCATCACATATCCACCGCTGTCGGCGTTCCGAACGCGAGAAATGTGTCGCGCCGGTCACACGCGGGCTAGCTTTCCCCGTGCGATGCGGCCTCATCCGTGCGACCGTGCGGATGACCTATCAGGGGCCATCCCTGCCACCCGCAACCCCGACGTGAGGGGATTCGACGATGGTCGCTGTGCTCCTCCTCGTGTCGCTGGCGTGCGTCCTCGTTGCCGCCCTCTATGCGTCATCGCTGGCGCTGGCGCCGGTCCGCGAGCCGGCCCATGTCCTGCCCTTCGAGTCCGGCATGCTGCCGCAGCAGCACGCGGTCTCGCGCTACCACGCCCGCTGGTACGCGGTGACGATCCTGTTCCTAGCGTTCGACATGGAAATGATCTTCATGTATCCGTGGGCCGTCGTCGTGGCGGACATGGGCGTCCAGGCCGTCGTGGAGATGTTCGGCTTCCTCGCCGTCCTGCTCGTTGGGGTCATGTACGTCTGGCGTGAGGGTGCGCTGCGATGGACCTGATAGCCCGCCTGCGGAACTGGGCGCTGACGAGGCCCCGGGTGCTACTCGTCGATGTCCCCGGCGCTACGACGTTCCGGTGGTCCGTCGAGGCCGAGTTGGACCGGCGCGGCTGGCGGCGCGCCGTGTCACCCGCGGACACCGATCTGCTGGTCGTCCTTGGTGAGCCGGGCCCGGAGCTAGGAGAAGCCGTCGACGTGCTGTGGAGTCAGGTTCCCGAGCCTCGGCACCGGGTGGACGTCCAGCGCGCCAGAGACGTCGCCGTCGCTCTGGACGAGGGCCGAGCGGCGCTGGTCCGGCGGCCCGGATCAGGAGCAAGAGGAGACGACCGGTCGTCGCCGGCCTCGTTGCTCGCCAAGAACGAGGACGAAGACGCTGACGACGAGGGCATGGGCACCGCCGACGACGAGGGCATGGACCACGGCGGTGGCCGCGCGGGCATGGACGACGACGCCGGTCGTGAGGACGAGGAGGGCGAGGGTGTAGATCACGGGGCCGGTCACGAGGGCATGGACCACGGGAGTGGTCACGAGGGCATGGGCCACGGGAGTGGTCACGAGGGCATGGGCCACGGGAGTGGTCACGAGGGCATGGGCCACGGGAGTGGTCACGA
>NZ_SSXC01000052.1 GCF_021699055.1 Blastococcus sp. MG754426
AACCCAGGTCCCGGCCCACGCACGCCCACCCACCGAAACCAAGATCAAGAAACCGTCCCCTGCACTACCGACTCCGAATCGGTGGATTCAGGCTGAGGCCGGGACGCCGGGCGCCGGTCCGGCTCAGCGGCCGGGGCGGGCGCCGGCGAGCTCCCGGGCCCGCTCCGCGGCCTCGGCGTCGAGCTGCCGGTCGATCGACTCGGCGAAGGAGTCCCACGCCTGCTCCGGGGTGACCCCGAGCGCGGCGGCGATCTGCTCCCACTCGGCCCCGCCGCGCAGCGCGGCGCGGATCCCGATCAGCTGGCTGTCGTGGGCGCGCCGCGAGACCACCTCCCCCAGGGCCAGCAGCTCCAGCGCCTCGTAGACGTCCAGCTGGGTCCCGGTGTCGCGCAGCGACGCCGACCAGTCGTCGCCGGCGTCGTCGCGCACGGTGTTCAGCGCGGTGTCGCCGTCGTCGCGGCGGCTGAGGAAGTCCAGCCGGGTCGCGGCCGTCGTCAGCGAGAACTCCGCCTCGAGGGCCTCGGGTGTGATGCTCATGCACCCAGGGTCCCCCTCGCCGGCGGCGCGCCAAACCCGCGAGGCCCGCGATCCGGCACACGCCGAGGGCCCGCACCCCCCGTGGGGATGCGGGCCCTCCGTGCACGTCCCCGGCCCCGAGCGGGGCGGGGACGGCGCTCACTCGCTGACGCCGACGGCCTCCTTGGCCAGGGCGGCCAGCCGGGTCTGCGCGGCGCTGGCCACGTTGGACCGGTTCTTGTGGGTCTCCTCGTAGCGGATGATCACGTTGACGTCGTGCGGCGTCCGCAGCTGCTTGATCGCCTTCACGGCGTCCTGCACCGACATCGAGTCGTAGCCCTTGATCGGCAGCTCGTCGGCGGTGACGTCGCCCAGCTCCTCGCGGGCGGCGCGGGCGGCCTCGGCGGCCTCGTCGTCGCCCTCGCGCTGCGCGATCCGCTCGGCGCGGCGCAGCGAGGCGGCCCGCCCGACCGTGAGGGTCTCGCGCACCGCACCGGTGATCGCGGAGGCGCGGTCACCCACGGCGGAGAACCGGTCGGAGGTCTCCTCGCCGGCGTGGCGCACCGTGTCGACGGCGTTGTTCACCGTGTTGGCCCAGAAGCGCACCGGGGCGTTGACCGCACGGGCGACGCCACCGGCCACCTTCTGCACCGGCGTGGGCTGCAGCGCCGCGGGGCCGCCCAGGGCCTCCTCGGCGAGGACGACGGTGAGCCACTCGACGGTCGCGCTGTGGGCCTCGACCAGCTTCTCGGCCAGGCGCCGGGTCGCCGTCTCACCCGCGGTGTCGGCGAGCACCTTGAGGTAGGTGGCGCGGTCGAGCAGCTGGTGCTCGAGCTGCAGGTCCTGCAGCAGGGCCTCCTCGATGGAGGTGGTCTGCTCGAAGGTGGCCTTGAGGGCTGCGGAGAGGCGGCCGACGACCGGCGTCACGACGTCCGGCACACCGCCGAGGGCGCGCAGCTGCTCGGTGATCTCCAGCGAGCGGGCCGCGGCGTTGTCGGCGTTCTGGGTGAGCTCGCGGCGCACGGCGTCGGTGCGGGCCTGGCTGATGCGGGTGCGTGCGATCTGCTCCTCGGTCTGCGTGAGCAGGACGAGGGCGCGCAGCTGGTTGATCATCTTGGCGTTGTTGTCGGTCATGGTGGGGACGGCTCCAGGGGTCTCGACGGCCCCGGTGCAGGGCCCCGGCGCGAGCTCGCGAGGGCCGGGGGGCAGCGGGGTCCTTCTGCTGACGGTGCTGTGTGTGCCCCGGATCCCCCCGGTGCTAACAACTGCAAGCGGATGGCTAGCAGTGAGCCTGGTCACCCGGACGGGTGAACGCCCCCCGCCCCCGAACGCGGGAAGGCGCCGCTCCCGCAGGGGAACGGCGCCCTCGGGGGCGGACCGGCGTCAGCCGACGCGGGCCTGCAGCCGCTCGGCGGCCGGCGACCGGCGCTGCTGCACGTCGAAGCGCAGCACCGGCTGGGTCATGTCGTCGGTGACCTCGTACGGCGGGCGCGGGGCGAGGCGGACCGGGCGGGGCGGCAGCGACGACGGCGGCATCGTCCTGCCGCAGCCGACGCAGAAGCGGCCTCGCTGGTGCACGGCTCCGCAGTGCGCGCAGTTCATGTCGTCTCCTCGGGGTCGTTACCGGCACGGACAGGGGGACCCTGGCAGCCGGCACCGACCGCCGTCGCCCCGGTCTGACGGGTGGGACGAGCCGTTACGCGAAAGTCATGAACGTCGCGGTTCCGCAATCTGCGCTCACCGGCCGGTCAGCCGCGCGACCGCCTCGTCCAGCCCGGTGACGTCGGCGTACTTGGCGTCGAGGTCGGCCAGGTTGGTCTCGTGCAGCGCCTCGGTCCGGTCGGCGCAGGCCTGCCGGACCACCTGCGGCCGGAACCCGGAGTTGAGCGCGTCCATCGCGGTCGCCCGGACGCAGCCCGACGTCGACACCCCGCCGATGACGAGGGTGTCCACGCCGAGCGTGCGCAGCGTGCTCGCCAGCGGCGTGCCGAAGAAGGCCGAGGCGTACTGCTTGAGCAGCACCGGCTCCCCCGGCGCGGGCGCCAGGGTGAAGCCGCCCCAGTCCCCGTCGGCGCCCTCGGCGAACGCGGCCAGGGCCGGCACCTTCCGCACGAAGAGGCCCCCGTCGGCCAGGTCGGCGCCGTAGCGGACGCCGGTCCACAGCACCGGGTGCCCGGCGCCGCGGGCGGCGTCCACCAGCGCGGTGACCGCAGCGACCGCCGTCGCCGGCTCCGGCAGCGCGAACGGGCCGCCGGGCTCGGTGTAGGCGCGGACCAGGTCGACCACCAGGACCGCCGGCCGCCGCCCCCACCCGACCCGGCCGGAGAAGGCGGACCCGTGCGGCCCCGGCGCGGGCTCCGGCTCGCTCACCCGGCCCACACCGGGCGGGTCGGCGCGGGCAGCCCGGTCTCCTCCTCGCAGCGGGCCAGCAGCTCCTCGATCGGCGGCCCCATGTCGAACACCGGCAGCTCGGCCGGCCGGTCGGCGCGCAGCTGGTCGCGCAGGCTCTCCGTCGCCTCCCGGTCCACCGCGCCGTCCTCGGTGAGGCAGACCCCGTACCGCTCGGCGCCCCTCGCCGTCACCAGCCCGCGGCGCACCTCCAGGGCGACCAGCTCGGGGTCCCGCTCCAGCGGGTCGCCCCACCCGCCACCGCCCCAGGTCACGAAGTGCAGCACGTCGCCGGGCCGCACGGGCACGTCGTGGCACTTGCTGGGCAGCACCTGCCGGCTGCCGTCGGCCCGCTCCAGCCACTTCGTGCCGCGGGCACCGGGGGCGCCGCCGTTGACACCCCACGGGTAGGTGAGCCAGCGGTCGTCGTGGATGGCGATCGTGCCCGGCTCCTCGAAGACGTAGGTGACGTCGACGCCGTTGCCGCCGCGGTGCAGGCCGGCGCCCCCGGTGTCGGGCACGGTCACCCACTGCTCGATCCGCAGCGGGTAGTAGGACTCCAGGTACTCGCACGGGATGTTCGTGAAGCTCGGCCACAGCGAGTGCCCGTCCGGACCGTCGCCCAGCGGCCGGCCGGGGATGCCGCCGAAGCCGATCGAGTACAGCTGGAACCACTCCCCCTTCCGCTCGCCCGACGAGTAGTTGCCGGAGTACATGAAGTGCGGCGAGGAGGAGAAGCCCGCGGCGTTGAGCAGCGCCGGGTTGGTCTGCCCGAGCAACCCGCCGAACAGGTCGAAGACCCGCCCGATGCCGTGGTTGCGGCCGTTGAGGGCCGCCGGGAACCTCGGCCGCCAGTAGGAGCCCTCGGGGATCGTGACGTCGACCAGCGGGTAGAAGCCGTCGTTCCAGAGGATCTGCGGATCGGCCACGGTGATCATGTAGATCCCGAAGAACATCCGCGTCAGGTTCTCGTTGATGAAGTAGTTGATCGGGCCGACCGCCTGGGGCGAGGAGCCGGTGAAGTCGATGTGCACCTTCTCGCCGGTGCGGGTGAGCGACATCTTCAGCTCGTAGGGGCCGTAGCCGACGCCGTCGTCGCAGATGTAGTCGGTGAAGGAGAGCGTGCGGCCCTCCTCGAACACCGCCGACAGCAGCACCTTCATCGCGTCGTAGTTGCGCTGCAGGAGCGCGTCCAGGGCCGAGAGGTAGGTGGCGGTGCCGAACCGCTCGCACATCTCCACCACGCGCCGCGCGGCGGTGCGGCAGGCGGCGACCAGCCCGTTGAGGTCGGCGCGGTTCCAGTCCGGTTTGCGCACCTGGTTGAGCACGATGCGCAGCGCGTCCTCGTTGAGCACGCCCTTGCGGTAGAGCTTGAAGGGCGGGATGACCACGCCCTCCTCGAAGATCGTCGTCGCGTCCGTCGGCATGGACGACGGCGTCTTGCCCCCGACGTCGGACATGTGCCCGAACATCGAGGCCCACCCGACCACGCGCCCCTCGTGGAAGATCGGGACGACGACCAGCCAGTCGTTGGCGTGGCTGATCGCGGCGCCGCAGGAGTACGGGTCGCTGGTCAGCAGGACGTCGCCCTCCTCGATCGTGTCCTGGAAGCCCTCGAGGAAGTCCGGGATCGAGAGGCCGAACTGGCCGACGACCATCTTGCCCTCGGGGTCGCCGATGAGCGGGAACTCGTCGTGCTGCTCGCGGATGCCGGGGCTGAGCGCCGTCCGGAAGAGCACCTCGTCCATCTCGTAGCGGGCGTTGCGCAGCCCGTTCTCGATGAGGTCGAGGGTGACCGGGTCGACCTCGGTCCTCTCGACGGTGCCGGTCGCGGTCTCGACGATCGTCGCCATGTCTCAGCCCTCCCTGTCGTTGATGGGCGCGGGGGTGATCAGCAGGCTGCCCGCCGGGTGCACGGTGGCCACGTGGCCGGGCAGGACGAGGGTGGTGGAGTCCATCTCGGTGACGATCGCGGGACCGGTCACCACGTCACCGGCGCGCAGCTTCGCCCGGTCGTAGACGCCGGCCGGGACGTGCTCGCCGCCGACGTAGATCGAGTGGTCCTGGACCAGGGCGCCGGCCGGGTCGCCGTCGCCCTCGGGGAGGGACACCGGTGCCACGTCCGGCTTCGGGCCGGTGACCGTGGCACGGGCGTTGACGATCTCGTGGTCGACGTCGAGCAGGAAGCTGAACAGCCGCTCGTGCTCGGCGTCGAACGTGCGGGCCACGTGCTCGAGCAGCGAGCCGGGGTCGGCCAGCCAGGTGGCGTCGACGTCGACCGGGATCTCGAAGCCCTGCCCGTGGTAGCGGACGTCGACCTGGTAGCCGGTGGTCTGGGTCTCCGGCGCCAGGCCCTGCTCGGTCAGCCGGCGGCCGGCGTCCTCGGCCAGGCCGCGCAGGACCTCCACCAGGTCGGTGCCGCCGAGCTCGCCGAACCGGCGGAGCACCGTGCGGGCGGACTCGTCGCGCCGGCTCGTGGTGGCGTCGCCGAGGGCGCACAGCAGGCCGGGGCCCGGCGGGACGATGACCGGCCAGGCGCCGGTGAGCCTGCCCAGCGCGTTGGCGTGCAGCGGCCCGGCGCCGCCGAAGGCGACGAGGGCGAAGTCGCGCGGGTCGAAGCCCTGCTGCACCGAGACCAGCCGGACGCCGCCGAGCATGTTCTCGTTGACGATGTCGACGATCCCGGCGGCCGCGGCCTCCGGGGAGTCCAGCCCCATCGCCTCGGCGACCTTGCCCACCGCGGCACGCGCGGCCTCGACGTCGAGGGTGATCTCCCCGCCGGCCAGCGTCGTCGGCAGGTAGCCCAGGACGACGTTGGCGTCGGTGACGGTCGGGTCGACCCCGCCCTTGCCGTAGGCGGCCGGGCCCGGGTCGGCTCCGGCGGACTGCGGGCCGACGCGCAGCGCGCGGGTCAGCTCCGGGACGTGCGCGATGGAGCCGCCGCCGGCGCCGACGGTGCGGACGTCGACGCTGGAGGCGCGGACGGCGAGGTCGCCGACCTTCGTCTCCCGGCCGATCCGCGGGTCCAGCCCCTGCACCAGCCCGACGTCGGTGGAGGTGCCGCCCATGTCGAAGGTGATCAGGTCCCGGTACCCGGCCTGCTCGGCCACCCAGACCGCGCCGGTGACGCCGCCGGCCGGACCGGACAGCAGCAGGGTGACCGGGGAGTCGATCGCCTTGTCCGCCGAGCAGAGCCCGCCGTCGCTGCGCAGGATGGCCAGCTCACCGGCGACGCCGCCCTCGCGCAGCTGCCCGGCGAGGTTCTGCACGTACTTCTTCACCTGCGGCTGGACGTAGCCGTTGGCGACGGTGGTGAGGGTGCGCTCGTACTCGCGCAGCTCGGGCAGCACGTCGGAGGAGAGGGAGACCGGGATGCCCGGCAGCAGCTCCGCGGCGATCGCGGCGACCCGCTGCTCGTGCGCCGGGTCGGCGAAGGAGTTGATCAGGCTGACGGCCAGGGCCTGGATGCCGGCGTCCTGCAGGGTCGCCAGCTGCGCGCGGACGTCGTCCTCGTCGAGCTCGCGGACCACGGAGCCGTCGCTGGCGATCCGCTCGTCGACCTCGACGGTGTGCTCCAGCGCCGCCAGCGGCTCGGGCTTGGGCCAGATGATCCAGCCGGCCAGCCCGCCGGGGACGTAGGAGCGGGCGATCTGCAGCACCTGGCGGAAGCCCTTGGTGGTGACCAGGCCGACGCGGGCACCCTTGCCCTCGAGGATCGCGTTGGTGGCCACCGTCGTGCCGTGCAGCACCTGGGCGACCTCGGAGAGCGCGATGCCCGCCTCGGCGCACACCTGCTCGACGCCGCGGAGGACGCCGACCGCCTGGTCGGCCGGGGTGGAGGCGGTCTTGCAGCGCCAGGTGCTGCCGGTCCCCTCCTCGACCAGCAGGACGTCGGTGAACGTGCCGCCGACGTCGACTCCGAGCCGGTAGCTCATGAGGCCTCCTCTTCGTGGGGGTGCGGGCTGGCGGCCGCGCGGGCTGCCTGGGCGGTCGCGGCCCGGACCATGACGGCCCGGGCGTTGCAGATGTGCGCGGTCATCACCGCGCGGGCCCACCCGGGGTCGCCCGCCCGCAGCGCGGCGACGATCTCCAGGTGGTGGGCGAGGCTGCGGCGCAGCGACTCGGCGTCGTAGGCGTGGAAGTTCCGCCGCACGATCGGCGGGTGGATCGCGGCGGCGAGCGCCGCCGCCAGGGTGGGGTGCCCGGCGAGGGCGACCAGCCGGTCGTGGAACGCGCGGTTGAGCGGGACCAGGGCATCGAGGTCCTGGTCCGGGCCGGGGGTGCCGACGGCGAGCATCCGGTGCGCCAGGTCGTCGAGCTCCGCGACGTCCCGGTCGGTGGCGTTCGGGACGGCGAACCCGGTCAGCTGGGGCTCGAGGGACAGCCGGAGGTCGAACACGCCCTCTAGCTCGGCGACGGTCCAGGTGGCGACCCGCGCGCCGCGGTTCGGGACGACCTCGACCAGCCCCTCGGCGGCCAGCCGGGTGAGCGCCTCGCGGACCGGCGTCCGGCTGACCCCGAGCCGCTCGGCCAGCTCCACCTCGCCGAGGCGGGACCCGGGCAGGAGGGCACCGGCGAGGATGAACTCGCGCAGCTCGTGCAGCGCGCGCTCGGCCGATGTCGTGGATCGTGTCAGCGGTCACACCCCCTGGAAATTGTGTGCAAACGTAGGGCTGGTGGGTTCCCGGAAGCAATGGGCTGCCCGTAAATTCCCTGTGACTGCATACAACGAGGGGGCGACGGTGGCGGAGCTACTGAGCGACGGGCGGGCACCGAGGGCACGGTTGCGCGAGCTTCTGGCCGCGCCGGAGCCGCTGATCGCGCCGGGCGCCTACGACGCGCTGTCGGCCCGGCTGGTCGAGCAGGCCGGGTTCGGCGCGGTGTACATGACCGGGTTCGGGACCACCGCCTCGCTCATCGGCCGGCCCGACGTCGGGCTGCTGACCGGCTCGGAGATGGTCGACAACGCGCGCCGGATCGTCTCGGCCGTCGACGTCCCGGTGATCGCCGACGCCGACACGGGGTACGGCAACGCGATCAACGTCGTCCGGACCGTGCAGCTGTACGAGCAGGCCGGGGTGGCCGCGCTGCAGCTGGAGGACCAGGTCTCGCCCAAGAGGTGCGGGCACATGTCCGGCAAGCAGGTCATCCCCACCGACGAGATGGTCGGCAAGATCCGCGCCGCGGTCGCCGCTCGTCGCGACCCCGACTTCCTGGTCATCGCGCGCACCGACGCGGTCGCCGTCTCGGGTGTGGACGACGCCGTCACCCGGGCCCGCGCCTTCGCCGAGGCCGGCGCGGACATCCTCTTCGTCGAGGCGCCGACGTCGGAGGACGACATCGCGCGCGTCGCCGGCGAGCTGCGCGACACCGCCCCGCTGCTGTTCAACTGGGCCGAGGGCGGCATGACCCCGGGGCTCAGCTACGAGCGCATCACCGAGCTCGGCTTCTCGCTGGTCCTCTACCCGATCGGCACGCTGCTCGCGGCGACGGCGGGCATCCGGTCGCTGCTGGACGTGCTGAAGCGCGACGGCGTGCCCACCGCGGCGCTGGACGCGGTCCCCTCCTTCGGCGAGTTCACCGACCTGGTGGGGCTGCCCGAGATCCAGCAGCTCGAGCAGCGGTTCCGCTGACCCGCCGCGCCGGGAGGGGGCTGACCACCCGCGTCCACCCGGCGCCGGTCAGCGGCCGGACCAGCGCGGCGCCCGCTTCTCCAGCCGTGCGGCGATGCCCTCCCGGCGATCCTCGCTGAGGTAGGGGTTGGGCCCGACGTCGAGCCGCAGCCCCTGCCAGAGCGGCAGCTCGAGGGCCTTGACCGCGGTCTCCTTCATCCGGCGCACCGAGATCGGCGCGTTGGCGGCGATCCGGTCGGCCAGCTCCAGCGCGGTGGGCAGCACGCGGTCGGCCTCGACCAGCCGGTTCACCAGGCCCCAGCGCTGCGCCTCCGTGGCGTCGATCGGGTCGCCGGTGAACAGCATCTCCAGCGCGATGCCGACCGGGATCCGCTTGGGCAGCACCACCGACCCGAAGTTGGCCCCCATGCCGATCGCGGCCTCCGGCAGGGCGAACCGAACCGCGGGTGAGGCGATCCGCAGGTCGCAGGCGAGCGCGAGCTCGAACCCACCGGCGACCGCCGGGCCGTTGAGCGCGGCGAGCACCGGCACCGGCGTCTCGGTGACCACCTCGAACAGCGACCGCCCCGGCCGGTTCATCGGCGGCCGGAACCGCTCGCCCCGCTCGTCGGCGGCGCGGATCTCCTTGAGGTCCAGCCCGGCGCAGAACGCCGGCCCCGTGCCGGTGAGGACGACCGCGCGCACCCCGTCCTCGACCACCCGCAGCAGCTCCTCCACGAGGTCGGCCTGCACCTCGGTGGAGAGGGCGTTGCGCCGCTCGGGGCGGTCGAGGGTGAGCACGCGGACGTGCCCGCGCTCCTCGACGAGCAGGCCGGAGTCGTGCCGTCGCGTCGCATCCATGACGCCGAACCTCCCCCGCCGTGCCGCCACCCGGCAACCCGGGCGCTGGCAGCTCCGAGTCGCCGCGCGCGCGATCGGCAGGACCGGCCCGGACCGGAACCGCCGCCCGGGCGCCGCAACTGTGATCCCCGGCAACGTCCGGGCTCTCCCGTCACACCCGCCCCACCCGTCGGGGACCATGGGCGGACCAGTCCGTCCGACCCGGTAGACAGGTGACATGGAGAGCCCTGCCGACATCCAGCTCGGTGATGTCGTCGCGCCGCCGACGGTGGTCTCCATCGAGCTGACCTCCACCCCGGTGCTCAGCTACGCGCTCGCGCACAACCGCATCCCGGTCGTGTCGCGCCTGGCGCTCACCTCCGGGAGCACGCTGCGCGGGGCGAGCGTCCGGCTCACCGTGCGCGACGCCGAGGGCCCGATCGCCCAGCCGGTCGAGCTGCTGGCCGACGTCGACGCCGGCCGCACCACCGTGCTCACCGGCATCGGGCTGGTCATGGACCCGGCGGCGATGCTGCACGTCGAGGAGCAGCGCCCCGGTGTGGTCGACGTCGAGGTGTGGCACGACGACGTGCTGGTCGGTGAGGCCACCGCCCCGGTGCAGGTGCTCGCCGCCAACCAGTGGCTGGCCAGCCCGCTGCCCCTGGCGCTGGAGATGCTCGCCGCGCACGTCATGCCCAACCACCCGGCGGTCACCGGGCTGGTCGCCGAGGCAGCCGGGCTGCTCGAGGAGCGCACCGGCAGCGGCGCCCTGGTCGGCTACGCGGCCACCGCCGAGCGGGTGGACGAGGTCGTCGCGGCGCTGGCCGAGGTGGTGCGCCGCCGCGGGGTCCGGCACTCCGAGCCGCCGCTGAGCTGGGCCGACCTCGGCCAGCAGGTGCGCTCCCCCGGCGACGTCCTCACCTGGCGCGTGGCCACGCCGCTGGACGCCGTCGTCCTCCTCGCCGCCGCGCTGGAGCAGGCCGGCATCCGGCCGCTGCTGTGGTTGGCCGAAGGCGCGGCGGGGGGCCGGGCCGGCGGGGCGCACGCCTTCCTCGGCTACTGGCGGGAGGAGCGCAGCTCCGAGTCCGCCGCCACCACCGACGCCGCGCCGCTGGCCAACCTGGTCGGCCTGGGGCTGATCGGCCTCGTCGAGACCACGCTGCTCACCCGCGGCGGCGAGCCGGCCGCCGACCTGCACACCCCGGCGCACGAGGGCTGGCTCTCCGGCGAGCTCGACCGCGTCCTCGGCGTCACCGACGTGCACCGCGCCCGGCGCGACGGCATCCTGCCGCTGCCCGCCCGCGCCCGGACGCCGGAGGGGCTGCTGCAGGTCGTCGAGTACCGCCCGGCCGAGCACAGCGCCCCCGCGCTCCCCGCACCGGCCGCGAGCGCGGCGCCGCAGCGCCCCGAGGCCCCGCCGCGGGTGCAGCAGTGGAAGAACGCGCTGCTCGACCTCAGCCTGCGCAACCGGCTGATCAACTACTCCGAGCGCGCCGGGCTGCCGCTGACCCTGCCCGCGAGCGCGCTGCCGATCCTGGACAACTTCCTCCACGACGGCACCCCGATCACCCTGCTGCCCGCTGACCAGCTGGCCGCCGTCCAGGCCGAGCGCGGGCTCACCGGCGCCGCGGAGCTGCCCGCCGAGCAGCTGACCGAGAAGCTCGTCGAGCGCCGGGAGGTGCACGCCGACGTCACCACCGGTGGGTACCTGCCGCGGCTGCGCAACCTGGCCTACCGCGCCAAGACCGTGCAGGAGGAGACGGGCGCCAACAACCTGTACCTGGCGCTGGGCTCGCTGGTGTGGGAGCTGGACGGCCGGCCGCTGCGCTCGCCGCTGCTGCTGGTGCCGGTCGTGCTGGCGCCGGTGGGGCGCACCGGCTCCTACCGGTTGTCGCTGGACGAGTCCGGCGCGAGCACCCCGAACTACTGCCTGCTGGAGAAGCTGCGCCAGGTGCACGGCCTCGTGGTGCCCGCGCTCACCGACACCGCGGAGAGCACCCCCGACCTGGAGCGCGCGCTGGAGGCGGTGCGGGTCGGGCTGGTCGGCCACGGCCTGCCCTTCCGGGTCGAGGCGACGGCCGACCTGGCGATCCTGCAGTTCGCCAAGTACCGGCTGTGGAAGGACCTCGACGAGCACTGGGACGACTTCACCGGCAACCCGCTGGTGCGCCACCTCGTGCACGAGCCGACCGAGCCCTTCCTCGACCCGGCCGTGGGTTCCGGCGCCCACGTCGACCTCGACGACCTCGCCGCCCGGCTGCCCGTCCCCGCCGACGCCTCCCAGCTGCGCGCGATCGCCGAGGCCTCGGCCGGGCGCACCTTCGTGCTGGAGGGCCCGCCCGGCACCGGCAAGTCGCAGACCATCACCAACCTGCTCACCCGTGCGGTCGCCGACGGCAAGCGGGTGCTCTTCGTCGCCGAGAAGCGCGCCGCGCTCGACGTCGTCGCCCGCCGGCTGGACGCCGTGGGCATGGGCATGTTCGCCCTCGACCTGCACGACAAGGGCTCCCGCGCGTCGATGGTGCGCGCGCAGATCCGGCTGGCGCTCGAGCACGCCGTCGCCGCGGACGAGCAGGGGCTGGCCGCGGACGGGGAGCGGTTGCGCTCGGCCCGCCGGCAGCTGGCCCGGTACGCCGACCGGCTGCACGCCGAGAACGCCGCCGGGCTGTCGCTGTACACCGCGCGGACCGCGGAGCTCACCGCCGGCACCGACGTCCCGGCCCTCCCGGTGCCGAAGCCCTTCGTGGCCAACGCCCCGGCCGAGGTGCTCACCGCGGTCCGCCGGGCGCTGGCCCTGCTGCCCGACATCGCCGACCTCACCCGGCCCTCGCCGCGGCACCCGTGGGCGTTCGTCGACTCCCCCGAGATCGACCTGCCGGCGGCCCGGGAGGCGGCGGCGGAGGTCGACGCGGCGGTCCGCGGGGCTGCGGGCTTTCCGGAGCTCGGCGGGGTGCTGCGGCACGCCCGCACCCCCGAGGACCTGGACGCGCTGGTCCACCTGCTGTCGGGGCCGCCGGTGGGTCTGGACGTGCTCGACGAGACCTTCAGCGGCCGCTGGACCACCGCCACCGGTGCGGTGCTCGGGGAGGTGGCCGCGTTCACCGCCTTCCGGCACCCGGGTCTCGACGTCGCCGGGCCGGAGGTGCTCGGGCTGCCGCTGGCGGAGGTCTACGTGCGCGCGCAGACGGCGGCGGCGTCGGGCTGGTGGGGCCGGCGCAAGCGGCTGGTCGCGGTCCGGGAGGAGCTGGCCGGCTGCCTGCGCCCGGGGGCCAAGGTGCGCCCCAAGGACGTCCCGGTGCTGGTGGAGAACCTGTGGCGGGTGCAGACGGCGGTGCAGGCGATCGCCGGGCGGGCCGCCTCGGTGCCCGGGCTGGCCGTCCCCGGGGCGTGGAACCCCTTCACCGACCCGGGGCTGCTCGAGCGCGAGGTGGAGTGGCTGCGCCGCGCCGGGGCCGCCGTCGACGGCTCGTCGGCCTTCCACGTGGCGCTGCGCAAGCTCATCGTCGCGGGCACGCCCGCCGCACCGGCGCCCGCCGCCGCCGTCGCCCGGCTGCGCGACGCCGTCGTCGCGCTGCTCGCCGTCTGCCGCAGCTCGTCGGACCAGCTCGCCGCCTGGGCCGGCGACGACGGCCTGGTGCTCCGCTGGTCGATGACCCGCCCCGAGCGCGGCGTCGAGAACTCGGTGCTCATGTCGCTGCGCCGCTGGGTCTCCTTCCTCGACACCCTGGAGCCGCTGCGCTACGCCGGGCTCTTCGACGCCCGCACCATGCTCATCACCGGCGAGGTCGCCGCCGACGACGCGGTGCGGGCGCTGGACCGCGGCCTGGCGACGGCGTCGGTGGCCGAGCGGCTGGACGCCACCGGCCTGGACCTCTTCGACGTCGAGGCCCACGAGACGGCGATCGTCCGCTTCACCGAGGCCTCGCGGGCGGTGCGCGCGCACCTGACCGAGGCGCTCCCGGCGTCGGTGCTCGCCGCCCGGCCCTTCGACGCCGCCATGGGCACCGGCCAGGTGGGCGCGCTGCAGCGGGAGCTGGCCAAGCAGCGCCGCGGGCTGGGCGTGCGGCAGCTGCTCGCCCGGTACGGCGAGCTGGTCACCGCCGTCATGCCGTGCGTGCTGGTGTCGCCGGACTCGGTGGCCCGCTTCTTCCCCGCGAAGGCCGGCCAGTTCGACCTGGTGGTGTTCGACGAGGCCTCGCAGATCCGGGTGGCCGACGCCATCGGCGCCCTGGGCCGGGCGAAGGCCGCGGTCGTCGTCGGCGACTCCAAGCAGATGCCGCCGACGTCGTTCCTCGAGCCGACGGCGCCCGCGGGCGACGACTCGGTGGAGGTCGTGGAGACCGCGGTCGAGGACGAGGAGTCGATCCTCGGCGAGTGCGTCCAGGCGCGGGTGCCGCGGCACTGGCTCTCCTGGCACTACCGGAGCCAGGACGAGTCGCTCATCGCCTTCTCCAACGCGCAGTACTACGACAACCGGCTCTCCTCCTTCCCGGCGCCCACCCACGGGCGCGCCTCGGCCGAGGCCGACGGCCGCGGCGTCTCGCTGGTGCGGGTCCCCGGCACGTTCCACCGCTCCGGGGCCGGCCGGCTGCTGCGCACCAACCCGATCGAGGCCAAGGCGATCGTCGCCGAGATCCGCCGCCGGTTCGACGCGGTGCCGCAGTGGGACGGCATCGACGCCGTGCCCTCGATCGGCGTGGTGACCTTCAACGCCCAGCAGCGCTCCTACATCGAGGCGCTGCTGCGCGACGCCGACGACGACCGGCTGGCCGCCGCGCTGGACCGCACCGACGGCGAGGGGCTCTTCGTCAAGAACCTGGAGAACGTGCAGGGCGACGAGCGCGACGTCGTCTTCTTCTCCACCGGTTTCTCCCCCACCGCCGACGGCACGCTGCCGCTGAACTTCGGCCCGCTCAACCGGCAGGGCGGCGAGCGGCGGCTGAACGTGGCGATCACCCGGGCCCGCCGCCAGGTCGTCGTCTTCTCCTCGTTCGACCCCGCCCAGCTGCGGGCCGAGGAGACCTCCTCGGTGGGCATCAAGCACCTGCGGGCCTACCTCGACCTGGCCGAGCAGGGCACCGACGTGCTGCCGCGCTCGCCGCGGTCGGCCGCCGTCGTCGACCGGCACCGCGAGCAGATCGCCGCCGGGCTGCGCGAGCGCGGGCTGGTGGTGCGGACCGACGTCGGGCTGTCGGAGTTCCGCGTCGACCTGTCGGTGAGCCGGTCCGCCGACCCGGCGACCCCGCTGATGGCCGTGCTGCTGGACGGGCCGGCCTGGGCGCGCCGCGGCACCGTCGGCGACCGCGACGGCCTGCCGCCGGAGGTGCTCGGCGACATGCTGCGCTGGCCGGTCGTGCAGCGGGTGTGGCTCCCGGCGTGGCTGGCCGACCCGGCGTCGGTCCTCGACCGGCTGGTGGCGGCGGTGGACGCCGCGCCGGCGCCGAGCCGGGTGGCCGTGGCGCCGGTGCCGCTGCCGACGGCCGCGGTGGAGTCGTTCAAGGGCGTGGCGGCGCTGCGCTCGTCGGTGACGTCGATGGCGGTGCCCGCGGTGACCGCGGTGACCGCCCGCCCCGCGCCGAAGCCGGCGGCCGCCGCGAAGCCCGCGGCCACCCCCGTGCTGGAGGGCGAGACGCCGTTCGTCCCGTGGATCCCGAAGACGGCGGGCGAGAAGTCCGTGCTCGACGAGCTGCCCGTGTCCAAGGCCGCCCGGGCGGTGCGGCGGGTGCTGGTCGCCGGCATCAAGGCCGAGGGACCCATCCACGTCGACCGGCTGGCCAAGCTCACCGTCGGCGCGTTCGGCCTCAACCGGGCGACCGAGGCGCGCAAGCAGGTGCTGCTCTCGCTGCTGCCGCCCTCGGCGGTCGACGGCGACCACCTGTGGCCCGAGGGGGTCGACCGGACCACCTGGACCGGGTTCCGCCGCCAGGTGTCGAGCACCGACCGGCCGATCGAGCACGTGGCCCCGGAGGAGATCGCCAACGCCATGGCGGCGCTGTGCCGCGCCGCGGCCGGGATGCGGCGTGAGGAGCTGCTGACCGCGACCGCCACGGTGTTCGGCTACAAGCGGCGGGCCGCGTCGGCGACGCCGGTGCTGGAGAAGGCGCTGGCCGCGGCGCTGGACGTCGGCCGGCTCCGCGAGTCCGCGGACGGCCTGCTCACGGGCTGACCGGTTCGCGTCGGGGCCGGTTCACAGCGGGCTCCGCGGCGAGGACAGTGGGGGGCGCGGCGATGCCGCAGGGGCGTCGCCTGAGCCGAGAGGAGTGGGTGGCATGTACGCCCGGTCCACCACGCTGAGCAACGTCCGCGACATGGACGACGGGATCGCCTACGTCCGGGACACCGTGATGCCCGCCGTCGAGGGGATGAGCGGCTGCGTCGGCCTGTCGATGATCTGCGACCGGCCGGGCGCCCGGTGCATCGTCACGACGGCGTGGGCCGACGACAGCGCCATGCACGCCAGCGCCGAGAGCGTCCGCGACATGCGGAACCACGCCGCGGAGATCTTCGGGGCCGTGGCCGAGGTGGACGAGTGGGAGATCGCGCTGCTGCACCGCCGCAGCGAGGCACCCGACGGCGCCTGCACGCGGGTCACCTGGACCCGCGGGGACCCGGCGCAGACCGACCGCTCGGTGGACGCGGTGCGGACGGGTGTGCTGCCGCGCCTGGACGAGCTGCCGGGCTTCTGCAGCATGAGCCTGCTGGTCGACCGGCGGAGCGGGCTGGGTGCGCTGGCCGCCACGTACGCCAGCCGGCACGACATGGAGGCCTCGGCCGAGACGGTGCGCGGCATGCGGGAGCAGATCACCCGGGAGCTCGGCATGGAGGTCACCGGGATGGCCGAGTTCGACCTGGTGCTGGCCCACCTGCGGGTGCCCGAGACGGTGTGATCCCGGGCTGCCGGAGGGTCCGGCGCCGGGCGGCAGCACCCCCCGCCGCGCTCTGCCTCTGAGTGCACGGGCACTCAGAGGCAGAGGTTCCGCAGGGAGCCCCCACCGGGCCGGGACCCTCCCGGGCGCTCACCTCGGCCGCAGTAGCGCTCTGCCCCGCCGGCGTGGGCACAGCGCGAGCGCACCACACACCTGCCCCTGGCGCAGTAGCCCTCTGCCCCGCCGGAGTGGGCAGAGCGCTACGTCCCCCGGGTGCTGTCCGGTCCTGCGTCAGGGCGGCAGACCGCGCCGCACCGCACCACACCGCACCGCACCGCACCGCCATCAGCGCAGGGTGACCGCGCCCGTCCGCACCGGCACCAGCTCCACCCAGGTCGTGCCGGGCGCGAGGAGCACCGGGGCGCCGTCCGGCCCGGTCAGCGCCACCGGGTCCCCCACCGCCCCCTTGGCCCAGGTGGCGGCCAGCGTCCTCCCACCGGTCGCCACCAGCGCCTCTCCCCCGCCGACCATCACCGTCTCCGGCACCGGGTTCCCCGCGGGGTCGGTGGCGGCGGTGTCCACCACCTCGACCCGCAGCACCACGACGTTGGTGGCCCGCAGCGGTGTGCCGTCCGCCTCCACCGCGGGGACGCCGGCCTCGGCCCGTACCCACCGGCCGTCGGGTGGGCTCCACGTCCAGCTCGGCCGGCTGATGCCCGAGAGCCTCAGGTCCACCACGCCGGTGGGCGCACCGGCGAGGACGGCGCTGGCCTGCCCCCCGTCGGGCGCGAGCAGGAACTGTCCGGGCGGCGCTGCCAGGTGCGCCTGGTCGGCCTGGGCCAGCAGCGCGTGCGGGTCGGCGTAGACGTCGTGCGGCGCCGAGCGGCCAGCCAGCCGGTGGAACCCGTCGGCGCCGCGGTCGCGGCTGACCACCTGCAGGCCCGCCGCGGCGATCGCGTCGACGTAGGGCCCCTGCCCGCCCGAGAACGCGAACACGCCGCGCAGCGGGGCGGCGATCGCCGGGTCCATCGGCCGCACCGAGCGCACCGGCCCGATCTCCCCCGGCACGGTGGAGTGGTAGACGGCGACGAACCGCGGGATGCCGCCCTCGACGACCTGCTCCCACACCACGTCGGCGGCGTTCAGGCCGGTCTGCGGGCGGGCGTCCACCGAGTTCTCGATCTTCACCGCGAGGGCCGGCCGCTCCGCGTACGCGCCGCCGCTGTCGACGCCGGTGAGCGGCCACAGCACCGGCGGCGGAGGAGGTGGCGGCGGGGCAGGCGTCGTCGTCGTCGGTGCCGCGGCCGGGGCGGCGGGGCCGGCGCACGCGGTCAACGCGACCGCGGCGAGCAGCGCAGCCGCCAGCCGGCGACCCCGGCGGCGCCGGGCACGGGCGGCGGTCGGCGGCACTGGCGGCTCCCCGGTCGGTGGGACGACCACCGGGCGGGCGGTCGTCCGCGAACGCTAGAGCGTGAGCGCGGTCGTCCGCACCGCGCCGCACCGCCGCGGACGGGATCGTGTCGCGGCCGTGACCCGCCTCAGGTGCGGGCGAGCGCCAGCAGGGTGACGTCGTCGGTGCGCGGCGGGTCCAGGGCGGCGAGCACCGCGTCGGCCAGCGCCTGCGGCGTGACCGGGCCACCGGCGACGGCGGCCCGCAGGTCGTCCAGGCCGGCGCTCAGCCCTCCGCGGCCGCGCTCGACGAGCCCGTCGCTGACCAGCAGCAGGCGGTCGTCGCCGGCGAGGGTCAGCCGGATCTCCCGGTAGCCGGCGGCGTCCAGCAGGCCGAGCGCCGGACCACGGCCCTCGTGCAGGTACTCGGTCGCACCGGCGGTGGCGTGCAGCACCGGCAGGTGCCCGGCGTTGGCGATCACCACCTCCCCGGTGGCCGGGTCGAGCTCGGCGACGACAGCGGTGGCGAGCTCACCGGGCAGCAGCGCCCCGATCACCTCGTTGAGCCCGTCCAGCGCGGCGGCCGGCCCGGCGGCGCGCAGCAGGTGGGCGCGCAGCGCGTGCCGGAGCTGCGCCGTGATGGCCGCGGCGGCCAGCCCGTGCCCGGCGACGTCCCCCAGCACGACCGACACCCGCCCGCCGGGCAGCGGCACCAGGTCGTACCAGTCACCGCCGACGACGTCGTCCGCGCTGGGCAGGTACCGGGCGGCCAGGTCGACCCCGGGCACCTCCGGCAGCTGCTCGAGCAGGAGGGTGCGCTGCAGCGCGGTGGCCAGCCGGTTGTCCTCCGTCGCCCGGTTGGCCGCGGTCTCGGTGAGCAGGGCGGCCAGGCTGCGCGCCGCCGCCACCTCGTGGTCGAGCCACGGCTGCGACCGCTCGCGCACCGTCTCGCTCCACGCGTCGAAGGACCGGCGCGGGCTCAGCCGCGGGCCCGCGTCGGTCTGCGCCGTCTTGGACGTGTACGGGTTGCCGCCCCAGGTGATCTCCCGGAGCGTCTCCGGCCGGAACCAGGCGAGGTAGTCGCCGCGGCCACCGGCCACCTCGGCGACGAGCACGCCGCTGGCGGTGGCGGCGAGGTCGGCCGCGGCCGGGAGGACCCGGCTGACCGCATCGGTGGCGCGGACCCCTGCTGCCAGCAGGTCGCGGACCAGCGGGCCGACCCGCTCGGCCGGGGGCGTCGTCCCCGCCAGGTGCAGCTGGCCGCCGAGCCGCACCGCGACGCCCGCGGCCGGCACCAGGCCCAGCGCGGTGACCTCGCCGTCGGTGAGCGCGGCGGCGAGGCCGCGCGGGGTGCGGCCGACGACCGCGGCGAGCTCGGCCTGGCGCTGCGCCACCTCGACGACGCCGCCCTGGTCACCGGCGACGACCTTGGTGGGGAGCAGCAGCGAGGCGGTGCGGCCCAGGAACTCCGCAGCGGTGCGGTCGGTGTAGGAGGGCCGGTGCGGGCCGGCGTAGTGGTGGCAGGCGATGAGCCCCCACAGCTTCCCGCGGTCGACCAGCGAGATCGACATGGAGGCCCGCACCCCCATGTTGGCCAGGTACTCCAGGTGCACCGGCGAGACGCTGCGCAGCATGGCGCCGGAGAGGTCGAGGGGGCGCCTGCCGACCGTCGCGGGCTCCAGCGGCACCGGCCGGTAACCGGCGTCCGGGATCAGCCGCATCCAGTTGGTCTCGTACAGCGCGCGCGCCTGGGCCGGGATGTCGCCGGCCGGGAACCAGAGGCCGAGGAACGGCTCGAGGTCCGCGCGCCGGTCCTCGGCGATGACCTCACCGTTCCACTCCGGGTCGAACCGGTAGACCATCACCCGGTCGAAGCCGGTGAGCGCGCGGACGTCGCGGGCGAGGACGGCGGAGAGCTCGTCGAGCGTCGCGCTGGCCGCCAGCCGCTGCAGCACGGTCGGGAGCCGGCGGTGCCAGGCGATGCCGGCCTCCTCCGCACCCCGCACCGGCTCCCACTCGGTGACCAGGAGCCCGTCGGCCCGGTGCACCACCAGGTCGACCTCTCCCCCCGCCGCGCGCACCCGCACCCGCAGCGGGTTGAGCTCGGCGAGGTCGCCGGCGAGCCCGGCCCGCAGCCGCCCGGCGTCGGCGGGGTCGAGCAGCTCGTCGAGGCCGCGGCCGGCGACCGGGCCACCGAACAGGTCGGCGGCGTTGCCGGAGGCGACGACGACCGCGAGGTCGGGCTCGCGCACCGCCAGCAGGACCCCGTGGGGCTGCACGGCGCCGGGGACGGCGATCGGCTCGTCGGCGCAGCGCGCCAGCGCCTCGTCGTCGACGGTGGGCGCCGGGCCGGCTGCGGGGCTGGTCACCCCGGCGACGTTACGTGGCGTCGCGGTTGACGGCGGGGCTGGGCACCTCGCCGGCGGAGTTCACGATGGGCACCACGGCGCCGAGCTCGAGCAGGTCGATCGGCAGCCGGACCGGCCGGTTGCTCCTCGGGGCGACCACGTGCAGCTCCGCGCCCGCGGCGGCGGCCTTGCGGGCGACGGCGATGAGGGTCCGCGCGCCCGAGGAGTCCAGGAAGACCGTCGGCGTCAGGTCCACCACGATGCCCGCGGGACCGGCGCTCAGCAGCGCCTCGGCGGCCTCCGCCAGCTGCGGGGACGTCGCGAGGTCCAGCTCACCCCGTACGGTGAGGGCCGGACGCCCGGCGACCGTCGTACGTTCCACGTCGAAGTGCACCGTTCACCTCCCTCAGCGCGTCGTGCCGGTCGTCCGAGGGTAGGCCACCGTGCAGGAGGAGGCTGAACGGCCATGAACATCGACTTCAGCGTGCGCCTGCCGACGGACGCGCACAGCGTGCCGCTGGTGCGCGGGCTGCTGCGGCAGGCGCTGGAGCACCTGGCCGTCCCGCAGGCGGTGATCGACGAGATCGTGCTGGCGCTGACCGAGGCCTGCGCGAACGTCGTCGACCACGCCGCCGAGCACGATGCCTACCAGGTCGATGTCTCGATCGACGACGACACGTGCCGGATCAGCGTGGTCGACGACGGCGAGGGGTTCGACCCGGCGACCGCCGCGGACGCCCCCGCCTCCCCGCTGGACGACCGGGGCCGGGGCCTGGTGCTCATGCGCGCGCTGGTCGACCAGCTGCAGTTCGTGCAGGACGACGACGGCCGGCACCGGGTGACCTTCGAGAAGCGGCTGGTCACCCAGCCGCACCTGCGGCTGCTCGACCCGCGCTGATCTCCCCCCGGGCCGGTCAGCCCCGGACGGGGATGCGGTGCGGGGCCACCAGCTCGGCCAGCGCCTGCCCCCACCGGCGGGCGCGGTCCTCCTCGCCGTCGGCCAGCGGACCGGCGACGTCGGTGACCAGGAAGTGCTCGGCGGGTGCGGCCAGCGTGGCGCCCAGCCGGCGCAGCAGCTTCTCCTCGGTGCGCGCGGCGTGGTCGAGCGCGGTGACCAGCACCGGGTGGTCCATGCGGGTGTCGAAGGCCGCCGCCTGGATGCCGCGCGGCAGGCGGACGGCGTCCAGCCACTCGTGCAGGCCGAAGGTGACGTCCGGGATCACCGCCGCGTGGTCCCGGACGGCGCCCTCGCGGGTGGATGGGCGGGGCATGCCGAACGCGTGCGTCGGGCCGCCGACCACGAGCAGGGACAGGTCGGCCGGTACCAGCATCGGCGCCTCGCGCGCGCAGGCGACGTCGACCTGGAGCCGGCTGCACAGCCCGTGGGCCACGGCCATGGCGACCCGCCGTGCGTCGCCGAACACCGACTCGTAGACGACCAGGGCTCCGGCCACCGACCTCACCGCCTCAAGGGAGGGCGACCACGCTAGGCCCGAGCGCGCCCCGTGGGGCAGATCACGCACCAGACCGTGACCGCCTGCACCGGCCCGGGGGCGTGTCGTCGACGATGGGCGGTGTGAGCGGTACTCCTCGCGACGACGCGTCGCCCGACGACTTCTCCACCGCGGTGCGGGAGGCGGGACGCCGGCTCGCCGGGGTGGCCGAGCGGACGCCGCTGCAGCGCAACGCCCGCCTCTCCGGGGTCACCGGAGCCGACGTCTGGCTCAAGCGCGAGGACCTGCAGGTCGGCCGCTCCTACAAGATCCGCGGCGCCTACAACACCATCGCCGGGCTGGACGGCGGCGCCCGCGCGGCCGGCGTCGTGTGCGCCAGCGCCGGCAACCACGGGCAGGGGGTGGCCTACGCCTGCCGTGCCCTGCAGGTGCGCGGTCGGGTCTACGTGCCCGGGACGACGCCGCGGCAGAAGCGCGAGCGGATCACCGCGCTCGGCGGCGACATGGTGACCCTGGTCGTCGTCGGCGACTCCTACGACGAAGCCGCCGCCGCGGCCGCGGACGACGCCGCCACGACCGGGGCGACGCTGGTGCCGGCCTTCGACGCGCTGAGCACCGTGACCGGGCAGGCGACGGTGGCGGTCGAGGTGCTCGAGCAGCTGGGGTGCGCGCCGGACGTCGTCGTCCTGCCGGTGGGCGGGGGCGGGCTCCTCGCGGGGTGCGGCACGTGGCTGCGCCGGCACTCCCCCGGCACCCGGCTGGTCGGCGTGGAGCCGGCGGGGGCGGCGGGCATGGCGGCGGCGCTGGCCGCCGGGGAGCCGGTGGAGCTCCCCGAGCTCGACACCTTCGTCGACGGCGCGGCCGTGCGGCGGGTGGGCGTGGTGACGCTCCCCCTGGTGCGCGACTCCGGCGCGGAGCTGCTGACCGTGCCCGAGGGCCAGATCTGCACCGAGATGCTCGACCTCTACCAGGCCGACGGGATCATCGCCGAGCCCGCGGGCGCGCTCTCGCCGGCGGCGGTCAGCGGCGGGCTGGTCGAGGTCGAGCCCGGGCAGACCGTCGTGTGCCTGCTCTCCGGCGGCAACAACGACGTCAGCCGGTACGCCGAGGTGATCGAGCGCTCGCTGGTGCACCGCGGGCTGAAGCACTACTTCCTGGTGGAGTTCCCCCAGGAGCCGGGGGCGCTGCGCCGCTTCCTCGACGAGGTGCTCGGCCCGGACGACGACATCGTGCTGTTCGAGTACGTGAAGCGGGACAACCGCGAGACCGGTGCCGCGCTCACCGGCATCGAGCTGGGCGACGCGGGCGGCCTGCCCGCGCTGCTGGCCCGGTGCGAGGCCAGCCCGCTGCGCATCCAGCTGGTGGCCCCGGGGACCACCGCCTACCGCTTCCTCGTCTAGCTACCCGACGCCGGCCGGCCCACCCGCAGGCCCGAGCGGACGAGGACGTCGTCGACCAGCAGCAACCGCAGCGTCACGCCGCCCCCGCCAACGGCAGGGTGGCGCTGAGCTCGTGC
Organism: Blastococcus sp. MG754426; assembly: GCF_021699055.1. GTDB lineage: Bacteria > Actinomycetota > Actinomycetes > Mycobacteriales > Geodermatophilaceae > Blastococcus. The sequence goes on from NZ_SSXC01000052.1 coordinate 22,930, forward strand.
CCCGGTCACCCGGGCTGGATGACCCGGATGGGGGCGCCGCCCATCCAGGCCGCGACGTCCTCCACCGACTCGCGGTAGAAGACCTCGTAGGTGCCGCGGGTGACGTAGCCCAGGTGCGGGGTGAGCACCGCCCGGCGCAGCTCGCGCAGCGGGTGGTCGCGCGGCAGCGGCTCGGCGTCGTAGACGTCGAGCCCGGCGCCGGCGATGGCGCCGCGTCGCAGCACGTCGACCAGCGCCGCCTCGTCGACGATCGGGCCGCGGCTGGTGTTCACCAGCACCGCGGTGTGCTTCATCAGCGCGAGGTCGTCGGCGCCGATCAGCCCGCGGGTGCGCCTGGACAGCAGCAGGTGGACCGTGACGACGTCGGAGGTCGCGAAGAGCTCGTCGCGCTCGACCCGGCGCACCCCGGCCTCGGCGGCGCGCTCGTCGGTGAGGTTCTGGCTCCACGCGACGACGTCCATGCCGAACGCCTGCCCGATGCGGGCCACCTGCGCCCCGATGCGGCCCAGGCCGACCACGCCGAGCCGGGCGCCGTGCAGGTCGCCGCCGACCGTGGTCTGCCACCCGCCGGCGCGCATCGCCGCGTCCTCCTGCGGCAGGTGGCGGAGGGCGGCCAGCGCCAGGGCCCAGGTGAGCTCCACGGTGGAGGTCGCCGGGGCGGCGGTGCCGCAGACGGTGATGCCCAGCTCGGCGGCCGCGGCGACGTCGATGGACTTGTTGCGCATGCCGGTGGTCACCAGCAGCCGCAGGTCGGGCAGCCGCTCGAGGACGGCGCGGTCGAACCGGGTGCGCTCGCGCATGGCCAGGACGACGTCGAACCCGCGCAGCCGTGCGACCAGCGCGTCCGGGCCGGCGGCGGTGTCGTGGAACTCGACGACCTCCGCCGGCCCGGGTAGCAGCGACCAGTCGCAGTACTCGGCGGCAGCGGACTGGTAGTCGTCCAGGACGGCGATGCGGGGCACGTCCGGTAGGTCTACCGGATGCTCAGGCCCGGGGCCCGGTGGCGACGGCGCGGGTCAGCGCGGCTTGGGCCCCTTGCGCTTGTTCGTGAAGCTGGAGATCGCGCTCTTGATCTTCTGCTGGTTCTGCGGCTTGCGGGCCTCGTCCGCAACCTTCTTGGCCATGCCACCCTTGGCGAGCTTGCTCATGATTCCCATGCGGGGGTGGGTGCCCGCTGGGGCCGCGTCCATGCGTCGGCGGCCGGAGCTGTTCCGGCAGCGTCATGACGCCGGCCGCGGCTCCTCGTCGGCGTCCGCACCGGCACCGGGATCGCGGGCGAGCAGGTAGGTGGCCACGCCGAGGACGACCCCGGCGAGCGCGGAGAGCACGACGATCGCCGGCGTGCCGACGTCGCCCAGGACGGCGGTGAGCAGGTCCCGCGAGCGGGAGGTCGGGTCGGCGAGGACCACCCCGACGAAGACGGCGACCAGCACCCCGGCCCCGGCGGCGGCGACGTGCGCGAGCCGCCCGCTGAACCCCATGCGGTCGCTGACGCTGCGGGCGGCCTTCACGATGCGGCCGGCGCGCAGGATGCGCAGCGCCCCGACGGTGCGGACCAGCCGGAGGACCTGCACCGGGCCGAGGGCGAACACGACGGCGACGACCACCGCGGCGGTGAGCGCGAGCAGCCCGAGGTGGCCGCGGATCCAGGCGCGCTTGTCCTCGGCGACGGCCAGCAGGATGACGGTCTCGGCGACCAGCACCAGGCCGCTGAGCAGGTCGACGACGTGCCCCGCGGTGCCGAGCGTGCCCTCGGCGACGGTGAGGAACATCGCCGGGACCGAGGCCAGCGCCGCGACGAGGACCGGGAGGGCCAGCCGCTCCTGCCAGCGCTCCTCGCGGGTCTTCCCCGGGGCCCCGGAGGCGGATCGCCGAACGGGAGCGACCCCCGCCCGCGAGGTGTCGGCCTCGGGGTCGGGGGTCGCTCCGCGGCTGCGCACGGTGCGCCGGCGGGGTCAGCGGACGGCGCCGCGACCCTTGCCGCCGCCCGCGCCGCCGCTCTTGTTCTGGAAGTCCGCGATGAGCTTCTTGATCTTCGCCTGGTTCTCCGGCTTCTTCGCCTCCTGGAAGATCTTGGCCGCCACCCCGGACGCGATCAGCTTCCGCATCATTCCCATGTCTGCCTCCTCGTCGTCGCACCGGCGCACGCCGGTGCCTCTCGCCGTCCTCCGTGCCCCGGTGCGCCGCCGGTCAACCACACGACCGGGTGGCTCACCAGGTGTCGACGTGCGGGCGCACCCGCCCCGCCGGCCGCGGTGCGGCCGCCGCCTCGCGGGTGAGGGTAGCGATCCAGCGCCGGGTGCCGGCGGGGTCGATGACGTCGTCGATCTCCCAGTGGGCGGCGACGTTGAGCCCGCGACCGTTCTCGTAGGCGGCGGCGACGGCGGCCTGGTAGGCGGCCTCGCGCTCGGCGTCGTCCTCGATGGCGGCGAGCTCCCGGCGCATGCCCAGCCGCACCGCGCCCTCCAGGCCCATCGGGCCGAACTCGCTGGTGGGCCAGCCGACGGTGAACCGCGGCACCTTGGTGCTGCCGCCGGCCATCGCCTGCGCGCCGAGCCCGTAGGCCTTGCGGAGGACGACGGTCCCCATCGGCACCGACAGGTTGGCGCCGATGACGAACAGCCGGGAGAAGTGGCGCACGGTCGCCGTCTTCTCCGACTCGGGCCCGACCATGAAGCCCGGGGTGTCGCAGAGCGAGAGCACCGGCAGCCCGTGGGCGTCGCACAGCTGCAGGAAGCGGGCGGCCTTGTCGGCGGCGTCGGCGTCGATGGCGCCGCCGAGGTGGGTGGGCACGTTGGCGATGACGCCGAGCGGCGCGCCCTCGACCCGGGCCAGCGCGGTGACCATGCCGGCGCCCCAGCCGTCGCGGAGCTCGAGCACGCTGCCCTCGTCGGCCAGCGCGGACAGCACCGCCCGCACGTCGTACACGCGCTTGCGGTTCTCCGGCACCAAATGGCGCAGCAGCCGCTGGTCGGGTGCGGTCCAGTCGTCGACCGGGCCGGCGAAGTAGGAGAGGTACTGCCGGGCCGCGGCGACGGCGGCGGCGTCGTCGGCGACGCGGACGTCGACGACGCCGTTGGCGTGCTGGACGTCGATCGGCCCGATCTCCTCGGGTGCGACGACACCCAGGCCGCCGCCCTCGATCATCGCCGGGCCACCCATGCCGATGGTCGCGTCCTCGGTGGCGATGACGACGTCGCAGGTGCCCAGCAGCGCGGCGTTGCCGGCGAAGCAGCGGCCGCTGGCGATGCCGACGGTGGGCACCAGGCCCGAGAGCCGGCCGAAGAGGTGGAAGGCGGCGGTGTCGAGGGCGGAGACGACCGGGTGGTCGACGTCGCCGGGCCGCCCGCCCCCACCCTCGGCGAAGAGGACGACGGGCAGCCGCCGCTTCTCGGCGAGCTCGAACAGCCGGTCCTTCTTCAGGTGCCCGCGCATGCCCTGGGTGCCGGCCAGCACGGTGTAGTCGTAGGAGACGACGACGGCGGGGTGCCCGGCGATGTCGGCCAGCCCGCCGACGACGCCGTCGGCCGGGGTCCGCTCCTGCAGCTCCTCGCGGCTGCGGCGGCGCTCCTGCGCGGCGAAGACCAGCGGCCCGTACTCCAGGAAGCTGCCCTCGTCGACGAGGTCGGCGAGGTTCTCCCGCGCGGTGCGCCGGCCCTGGGCGTGCCGCTTGGCGACGGCGTCGGCGCGGTGCTCGTCCAGGCCGATCTCGTGGCGGCGGCGAACCTCGGCCAGGTCGGGGCGGTCGGCGTCCGGGTCGGGCGCGGCGACGTCGGCTGCGACGTCGCCGTCGGCGTGCGCCACCTCGGCCAGCAGCTGCCCCTCGCGCACGGTGTCGCCCACCCGCACCGCGACGCGCCGCACGGTCCCGCCGGCCGGCAGCGCGACGACGTGCTCCATCTTCATCGCCTCGAGGACGACGACCGCCGCCCCGGGCTCGAGCGTCGCGCCGTCCGCCGCCTCGATCGCGACGACGGTGCCGGGGACCGGCGCGCGCAACCCCTCGCCCACCTCGCCCACCTCGGCCGCCGGCGCACCGCTGCCCACCAGCTCGGCGAGGTGGTCCTCGACGAAGGTGGTGGTCGCACCGGCGGCGCCGGGGTGGGCGAGCAGGGCGCGGAGGAAGGCGGTGCTGGTCGGGACGCCGTCGACCCGCACCTCGCCGAGCGCCCGGTGCAGGTGGCGGAAGGCGTCGGGGAGCGAGCCGGAGCGCTCGTGCACGACCACCTTGGCCAGCAGCGGGTCGTAGCGGGGGCTCTGCTCGGCGCCCGGGCGGGCAGCGGTGTCGACGCGCACGCCCGGGCCGCCGGGGAGCGCGAGGGCGGTGATCGTGCCGGCGGAGGGGACGGCGCCGGCGGCGGTGAGCGTCTCGGCGACGACCCGCGCCTGCACCGCGGTGCCGACCGGCCGCGGCGCGCCGTCGGCCAGCCCGAGGTCGGTCAGCGTGGCGCCGGCGGCGACCCGCAGCTGCAGCCGCACCAGGTCCAGGCCCAGCGTCTCCTCGGTGACGGTGTGCTCGACCTGCAGGCGCGGGTTGCACTCGAGGAAGACGAAGCGGCCGGGGTCGTCGGCCGGGACGAGGAACTCCACGGTCGCCAGCCCCCGGAAGCCGGTGCCGACGACGGTGCGCGCTGCCTCGGCCAGCTCGGTGCGGACGCCGGCGGGCAGCGCGGGCGCGGGGGCGATCTCGACGACCTTCTGCCGGTTGCGCTGCAGCGAGCAGTCGCGGTCGCCGAGGGCGATCACGCTCCCCCGGCCGTCGCCGATCAGCTGCACCTCGACATGGCGGGCCCGCTCGACCAGCTCCTCGGCGAGCACCTCGGCGTTGCCGAAGGCGACGTGCGCCTCGCGCTGGACGGCGTCGAGCGCGGCGGCGACGTCGTCCCCCGGGCGGAGCATCCGCGTGGCCCGGCCGCCACCGCCGAAGCGTGCCTTGAGCATGACCGCGCCGACCTCGTCGAGGAGTCTCGCCACCGCGGCGGCGTCGCCGTCGGCCGCGCGCGGGACGGGCACGCCGGCCCCTGCGGCCCGGGTGCGGGTCAGCGCCTTGTCGCCGAGGACGGCCAGGTCCTCGGCAGCCGGCCCGACGACGGTGAGCCCGGCCTCCGCGCAGGCCCGGGCGAGGTGGGGGGTCTCGGAGAGGAAGCCGTAGCCGGGATGGACGAAGGTGCAGCCGGTGGCGAGGGCGGCTGCCACGATCGCGGCGGGGTCGAGGTAGGCGGCCGGCCCGCTGGCGGGGAGGACGTGCGCCTCATCGGCGGCGGCGAGGTGGGGCGCGTCGGGTTCGTCGGCGGCCGTGACGGCGACGGAGGCCCAGCCCTCGGCGGCGGCGGCGCGGGCGATGCGGACGGCGATCTCGCCGCGGTTGGCGATCAGCAGACGGGCCACCCGGCGATGCTGCCATGCACGGTCGCCGCGCTGTGGTGCCGGTCACCGTGGAGGTCGCTGCGGCCCGTCCTCCGCACGGCTACAGGTTCCCCCGGGCAAGTCGCGCTCTGCCCCGCCGGGGTGGGCAGAGACCTAGCGAGCGACCGACCCTCCCCGAGCTCGGTCGCGCTCTGCCCCGCCGCCGTGGGCAGAGACCTAGCGAGCGACCGACCCTCCCCGAGCTCAGTCGCGCTCTGCCCCGCCGCCGTGGGCAGAGACCTAGCGAGCGACCGACCCTCCCCGAGCTCAGTCGCGCTCTGCCCCGCCGCCGTGGGCAGAGAGCTAGCCGGCGACCGGCTTTTCCCAGAGCAGTCGCGCTCTGCCCCGCGGGTGTGGGCAGAGGGCGACTGTCCACAGGAAGGCACATGGGGTCGTGCCCTCCCCCGCCCAGCCGACAGGCTCGGCCGGTGCCCGAGGACCCTGCCCCGCAGCAGTTCGACCTGTGCGGCCTGATGCGGCGGATCCGCCGCCGGGCCGACCTCTCCCAGCGGGAGCTCGCGGAGCGGCTGGGCGTCTCGAAGTCGGCCGTCGCCGCCGTCGAGTCGGGCGCCCGCGGCATGGACGCCGCGCTGCTCGCGACGGCCGCCGCGCTGGCCGGCCTCCGTCTCGGCCTGCTCGACGACGACGGCCGGCCGGTCGCCGGCATGGCAGCGGGCACCGTCCGCGACAGGGCCGGTCGGCGGTTCCCCGCCCACCTCGACACGATGCTGAGCGAAGCCCGCGCGTGGCGGTGGGACCACCGGCCCCGGCAGCGGCAGCCGACGTACACCTTCGACCGGCGGCGCCCCTGGGAGGACGCCGCCGACCGCGCCCGCGACCGCCCGGACGACCACCTCGTCCCCCAGCCCGGCGACGCCCCGGAGGAACGCGCCGCAGCCCGGCGGGCCGCCGCCGCGCGACGGCGGCAGGAGGAGCGGCAGCGGCGCTTCGAGGCGGGCGCCTTCCGGCACCTCGACGACGGCTGGACGTGCACGTGCCCGCCGGGGTGCGACGACCTCGACGACCGGAGCGGCCGGCCGGTGCACGCGGAGGACTGCCCGTGCCGCTGCGACGTCGGCTGACGGTGCGCCTGAGGCGGGGTTACCCGGCGGTTCCCGGCTACGTCGGCGCGCGGAGGCACGCACGCAGCGTTGAGCCACGCCGCCACCGACGGAAGTACACGGTCGACAGCACTGCGTCACGGGATGCGTGAGCAGCCTCCCGGCGCCCGGCGCAAGCCCGGTGGTCGGCCCGCGAGTCGCGCGCGACGGGGCCCGGCGAGGCACCCCCCGCGCCCCCCGGCGGGCGGCGTGTCGGCCGCGTTGTGACCGTTCCGTGACCCACCTAGCGTTCCCCGCGGTCCGACCGGGCCCCCGCCGTCGCCATCCCCGGTGACACCCGGACGGACACCGCCGAACCGGGCGCCGGCACCTGCCGTCGTCCGGACCGGGGACCCACCGCAGTTCTGGGGTGAAGCGCCACCGGCCTGTCCGGGGCGCCGGGCGCGTTCCCCGCCCGAACCCGTCAGCTCACCCGGTAGGCGGTCACGGAGAACAGGAGACACCGTCGTCCATGACGACTACTCGCACGTCCACGACCCGTCGTTCCGCCCGCGGGGCCGTCCTCGCCCTGCTCACCGGTGCCGGCATCGCCCTCACCCCGTTCGCCGCCACCGCCTCCACCGGTGACGGCGGGGGCGGCACGGGCACCGTCGTCACCAGCACCGCCGTCGCCCCGAACCACGCCGCGCAGGTCGCCGTCGACACGGCCCTGGCCCAGCAGGGCAAGCCCTACGTCTGGGGCGGCACCGGCCCGGGCGGCTACGACTGCTCCGGCCTGACCTGGTCGGCCTACCAGGCGGCGGGCGTGGAGATCCCGCGGACCTCGGGCGCCCAGTCGACCGCGGGGGTCCACGTCGACCGCGCGAACCTGCAGCCCGGCGACCTGATCTTCTTCTACGACCCGGTCGGCCACGTCGGCATGTACATCGGCGACGGCCTGATGGTCCACTCGTCGACCTACGGCAACCCGGTCGCGGTCGTGCCGGTGGACTCCATGTGGGGCTACAACACCGCGCGTCGCGTCGTCTGACTGTGAGGCTGGCCGGGTCGGTCCTTCAGTGATGGGCTGACGGCCGGCAGCGGTGAGCGTGACCCGTCGTCTGACTGGCTTCGTGCCTTTGGCCG
>NZ_SSXC01000053.1 GCF_021699055.1 Blastococcus sp. MG754426
CGCCCCGCCGGCCGGCGCCCCCTGCGGCCCGGGTGCGCCCCGGGAGGGGGCGCCGGCCGGCGGGGCGGACGGACCTGCCGGGGGACGCGCGCGCGGTGCTCCCGGTCAGGAACTGCAGGGACTGTAAGAAGGACACGCCCCCGGATCGAGACCTCGGACACCCTCGGGCCGCAGTGTGATCAGATCGTTACTGATCGTCATCGTGCGTCACGGGGCGTCCACCGGTCGCCCGTCGACCACCAGACCCGTGCAGGCCGGCCGGGCGCGCTCCGCGAGGACCTTCGAGAGCCCCGCGTCGGTGGCCCACAGGGCCAGGTCGGCCGGCGCCCCGACGGCCAGGGGCCCGGCGGGGTGCTCGGCCCGCACCGCGACCCAGCCGCCGTGCGTGGCGGCGTCGAAGGCGTCGAAGGGGCGCAGCCCGGACGCCGGGTTCCGGTGGTCGACGGCGGCGTGCACCCCACCCCAGGGGTCCAGCGGGGTGACCGGGGCATCGCTGCCCAGCGCGAGGGTGACCTCGGCGTCGGCGAGGTCGGCGAGCGGGTTGGTGGACAGCGCCCGGTCGACGCCCAGGCGCTCGGCGTACATCCCCGAGTCCCCACCCCACGCCGCGTCGAAGGCCGGCTGCACGCTGGCGACCATCCGCCACTCACGCATCCGGCGGATGACCGCCGCCGAGGGCATCTCCAGGTGCTCGAGCCGGTGCCGGCAGGCCCGGACGGCGGCGATCCCCCGCTCGGCGACGACCACGCCCACGGCGTCCAGGACCTGCTCGACGGCGGCGTCGCCGATGACGTGGAAGCCGGCCTGGATGCCCGCAGCGGTGCAGGCGCGCACGTGCTCCACGAGCGAGGCGGAGTCGAACCGCAGCGCGCCGGAGGTGTCGGGCCGGTCGCTGTAAGGAGTGGTCAGCGCCGCCGTGTGCGATCCCAGCGCGCCGTCGCAGAAGAGGTCTCCCCCGGCGCCGGCCAGGCCGAGCTCACGCACCAGGTCCAGCCCGCCGCGCTCGGAGAGCTCGCCCCAGTAGCCCACGACGCGCGGACCGGGGGTCTGCGCCGCCAGGGCCAGCAGCTCGCGGAGGTCGTCGGCCGAGGACACCTCCGGGCCGGCCATCTCGTGCAGGCTGCCGACCCCCAGCGCGGCCGCGGCCCGGCGGGTGGCGTGCTGGGCCGCGGCGCGCTGCGCCGGCCCGACCGCCCCGTAGGCGGCCTGCCTGGCCGCGTGGTGGGCGTCCAGGCGGAGCCGCCCGTCCGGGGAGAACCCCGGGAGCGCGGCGATCCCCGGGACGAGGTCGAGCAGCGCGGTGGAGACCGTGGCGGAGTGGACGTCGACCCGGGCCAGGTAGACCGGCCGGCCACCGGCCACCGCGTCGACGTCCGCGCGGGTGGGCCCTCGCCCCTCCGGCCAGCCGGTCTCGTCCCACCCGGTGCCCAGGACGATGCCGCCGGGCGCCGCGGCGACGTGGTCGCGCAGGGCGGCCATGGCCTCCGCAAGGCTCGAGCTCGAGTGGAGGTCGAGACCGGTGAGCGCGAGGCCGGTCGCCGTCGCGTGCACGTGCGCGTCCACGAAGGCGGGGGTGAGCAGCGCCCCCTGCGCCGCGATCACCCGGTCCGCCGCAGGTGCATCCCCCGCGGCGCCGCTCCAGGCGATGCGCCCGTCCACGACGTGCAGCGCACGCCCCGGCCGGTCGCCCACCCGCACGTCGGTGAGCAGCAGGCTCACGTCGGTCCCCTTCCTCGCCGTCGCCTGCCGGGACGGCGGGCCGACGACAGGAGACCACGACCACCTCGGGCGGGATCCGGGTGGCCGGGTGCGCGGGCCGGCGGTAGGCAGGACCGATGCGTGAGGGGAGGACGGAGCTGCGCACGGAGCGGTTGCGCCTGCGCCCGTGGACCACGGGACCGGCCGACCTGGCGCGGCTGCGGGACCTCTACGGCCGCGCGGAGGTCACCCGCTGGCTGGGCGGCGCCCCCTCGGTCGCGCCGGCCGAGCTCGTCGCCCGCTGGGCGGAGGTGCACCGGCGGGACGAACGCTTCCTCTGCTGGGCGATCGAACGACCTGACGGCGTCCCGGCGGGCACGGTGCTGCTCAAGCCGCTGCCCGACGGGGTGGGCGAGGTCGAGGTGGGGTGGCACCTGCACCCGGACTCCTGGGGGCGCGGCTACGCCACGGAGGCCGCGCGGGCGGTCATCGACCGCGCCTTCGGGCTCGGGCTCCCGGAGGTGTACGCCGTCGTCCGGCCCGGCAACGAGCCGTCGACGGCGGTGTGCCGGCGCCTGGGCATGGTTCCGCTGGGGCGGCTGCGCCGTTGGTACGACGTCGAGCTGGAGACCTACCGCCTCATGGCGCCGGTCGTCGTGGAGTGAGCCGGTGGCTCAGCGGCGGAGCAGCGCGGTGAGCCGTCCGAGCGGCGACTTCTCCTGCTTCTTCTTCACCTCGCGGCCGGCGGCGCGGACCGTGTCGGCGGCGGCCGCCTCGGACGGCGTCGGTGCGGTGCCCCCGAGGTGGGCGGGGAGCCACCAGCGGTCGTCGTCCCCGGCCGGCCGGTCGGGGTAGCCGCGCTGGGCCTCGTCGAGGAGGGCCTCCATGGCGGTGCGGGTGCGGTCCAGCAGGGCGCCGATCTGCTCGCCGGGCTCGGCCACGATCGGCTCGCCCAGGAGCACCGTCACGGGGACGCCGCGGCGCAGCTCCACCTTGTGGTTCTTCGTGGCCACGCGGTGCCCGCCCCAGACGGCGGCCGGGATGATCGGCGCCCCCGAGTCGACGGCCATGCGGGCCGCCCCGGCCTTGAGGTCCTTGACCGTGAAGCTGGTGCTGATGGTCGCCTCGGGGAAGACGCCGATGACCTCGCCGTCCTTGAGCGCCCGCACGGCCGCCTCGAACGCGGCCGAGCCCGCCTTCCGGTCGACCGGGATGTGCTTCATCGCCCGCATGAAGCGGCCCGCGAACCAGTGCTCGAAGACCGGCGACTTCGCCATGAACCGCACCAGCCGGTGCTGCGGGAGAGCCGCGAGACCGAGGAACGTGAAGTCGAAGAAGCTCACGTGGTTGCTGCAGATGATCGCGCCGCCGGTGGCTGGCACGTGCTGCGAACCGCGGACGTCGAAGCGGAACCGGAACAGGCGGAAGACCACCAGCGCCAGCCGGATGATGGCGCGGTAGGGCCGGTCCCGCGGGTCGGGCGAGGACCCGAAGAGGCCGGGACGGACGACGTCGCGCCAGCTCGCGGTGTACATGGCGGGAATCTAACGGCTGGCCACGGTAGCTGCCCGGGGGGTCTCCTGCCCCGCCGTGGCGTCGACCGCCGCCCGGACGACGGCGGCGAGGTCCCCGGTCTCCCGGTGCACCTGCCGCTGCAGCTCCGCTCCCGTCCCGCGGGTGAGCAGCGCGCCCACCCCGTCGCGCACCCGCTGCTCGTCCCCCGCGTCGGCCAGGGCGGGGCGGACGTGCTCCAGCAGATCGGCGAGGACGTCGCCCGCGGGGGCCGGCCGGCCGGTGCGCGGGTGCACGAGCGCGTCGGACAGACCTGAGCGGGAGGCGCGCCAGCCGGCCAGGCGGAGCACCTCGGACGGCATCTCGGGGACCGCTCCCCCGGCGCGGGCGTCGCGCGCGGCGGTCTCGACCAGGCCGCGCACCAGCCCCGCGAGCGTGACGGCGTCCTCCACCCGCAGCAGCACGTCGGCGGTGCGGACCTCGACGGTGGGCCAGCCGGCCGACAGGCGGGCGTCGAAGTACACCATCCCGTCGTCGAGGACGGTCCGCGTCGCCAGCACCGCCTCGACGAGCCGGTGGTACTCCCCCGCGTCGCGGAACGGACCGGTGGGCCCCGCGGAGGGCCACCGGTGCCAGACCTGCGACCGGAAGCTCGCGTAGGAGGTGTCCCGGCCCTGCCAGAACGGCGAGTTCGCGCTGATCGCCGTGAGCACGGGCAGCCAGACGCGGATGCGGTTGAGCACCGCGACGCCCTCCTCGTCGTCGACCACCTGCACGTGCACGTGGCAGCCGCAGGTGAGCACCTCCTCGGCGGTCCGCCCGAACGCCTCGTGCAACCGTGCGTACCGCTCCCCCTTGGTCGGCACCGGGCTCACGTCGACCGGTGAGGTGGCGAGCGCGGCGACGCGGGCGCCCACGGCACGCGCGGCCGCGTCGGCTCGGGAGCGCCAGTGCCGCAGCTGGGTGTCGACCTCGGCCAGCGTGGAGCACACCGGCGTCCCCAGCTCGAGCTGCTGCGCCTTGAGCTCGGGCACCAGGTGGGCCGTCTCCGGGACGTCGGCGTCGTCGCCCCGCTCCTCGAGGTCGTGCTGGTGCACGTCCTCCCCCTCGCCCCGCCGTGCCGCGACCGCCAGCGCCTCCGGTGCCCGGGCGACGGGGCTGCCGTCCGCGTCGACCACGAGCAGTTCTTCCTCGACGCCCACCGTCCGCACTGCTCCATGATCCGGAGCGTGGTCGACGGGCGCAGCGTCAAGGCCGGCGTCACCCTCCCGGGGGTGTTGCTGCTCCGGCGCCCGGAGGGCGCCTCTGAGGAGGTTCGGCAGGTGACGACAAACAATTGTCGTGATTTTGTTGGGGATAACGGTAGTGTGCGACCATGCCACGCGCGTGGCAGCAGCCGCTGCCCGAGATGCCCGCCCTACCTCCGGCGCGCGCCTGGGCCCGGTTGCGGCCGCCGCCGGGGTACGAGGACCAGTGGCGCCGGCTCGCCGACGCCGCGGTGGAGCTCGACCGGGGGCCTGACGAGCTGGCGGCCGAGGGCCTCGACGTGCTGGCCGCCGCCCGGGGGTGGAAGCCGGCCACCGTCGCGCTGTACAGCAAGGTCGCCCGCTACGGCGGCCTGGCGCTGCCGCTGCCCGTCACCCCCGAGCCTGACCCGCCGCGGCTGGACCTGCGACCGCTCACCCGGATCCGGGCCGAGGATCCCGAGCACCTGCGGTCGGTGGCCTGGTGCGCGCTGGCGCTGGGCTGGCCGGCCCCCGTCGGGACGTTCCGCTCGCTGCGGCGGGACCAGGTGCGGGCGACCGCGCGCCGCCTGCTCATCGCGACCGACGACGGCGAATGGGCCGTGCCCGGCGCTCTCACCGCCTGGCACGCCTGGGAGGCGACGCGCGGGCAGTTCCCGGCGCTGGCCGCGAGCCCGTGGGTGCTCCCTGCGCTGCGTCGCGGCCCGGGGCTGGACTCCCGCGTCGGGGGTCGGCTGTCCAACCAGGCGCTGCAGGCGACCTTCACCAAGCACGTGCGTGCCACCGTGGGCTACCTGCGGGCGACGGTGACGCCGTCCCGGCGGGAGGCGGTGGAGGAGCTCGCCGCCGTCTACCGCCTGCTCTCCTACGACAGCTACCGCCGGCTGGCCCTGGCGGCCGGCGCACCGCCGGTCGGCGCCCGGGGCGTGGTTCGGGCCGCGCGGGCCACCGCCCGGGCGGCCCGCGCCGGCGGCTGAGGGCGGCTCACAGCAGCGTCAGCTGCTCGGCCGGGCGGGTCACCGCTGCGGAGCCCGACGCCCGTTCGGGCAGGCTGCCGGCGGGGAAGCCCACCTCCTCGTCCCCCGGGACACCCTGGACCTCCACCTGGCGTGCCGCTCCACCGGGTTGCCGGTCCAGGCCGTGCCGGGCCAGCAGTGGTGCCACCTGGCGGGCCAGCCAGGTGCGGTACTCCGCCGGCACGTAGGCCCGGCGGGCGTAGAGCCGCTCGTACCGCGGCACCAGCTCCGGGTGGGCGCGGCCCAGCCAGGCCATGAACCACTCCCCGGCGCCGGGGCGCAGGTGCAGCGGGATGACGGTCACCCCGGTCGCGCCGGCCGCGGCGATCGCGCCGAGCGCGGCGTCGAGGTGCTCCCGGGTGTCGGTGAGGCCGGGCAGCACCGGCGCGAGGAAGACGCCGCAGGGCAGCCCGGCATCGGCGAGGGCGCGGACCAGGTCCAGCCGTGCCCTCGGTGTCGGCACCCCCGGCTCGAGCGCGGCGTGCAGGTCGTCGTCCCAGGTCGTCAGGGAGATCGCGAGGCCGATCGGGACCTCCCGGCCGGCAGCGGCCAGGAGCGGGATGTCCCGGCGGAGCAGCGTGCCCTTGGTGAGCACGGAGAACGGCGTCCCGGAGCCGGCGAGCGCGCCGATGACACCGGGCATCAGCCGGTAGCGGCCCTCCGCGCGCTGGTAGGGGTCGGTGTTCGTGCCCAGGGCGACGTGCTCGCGCTGCCACGACGGCCGGCCCAGCTCCCGCCGCAGCACCTCCACCAGGTTGGTCTTCACCACGATCTGACGGTCGAAGTCGCGCCCGCTGTCGAACTCCAGGTACTCGTGCGTCCGCCGGGCGAAGCAGAAGCGGCAGGCATGACTGCAGCCCCGGTAGGGGTTGATCGTCCACGGGAAGGGCATCGCCGACTCCCCCGGCACGCGGTTCAGCGCGCTCTTCGACCGCACCTCGTGGAAGGTCAGCCCCGGGAACTCCTGCACCTGCACGCTGCGCAGGAGGCCCCGGATGCTGGGCATGCCCGGCAGCGCCCCGGGCTCGTCGAGGTCCAGCCGCTGCGCGTCCCACCGCATGACCCCATCCGAACACACGTTCGAACCGGTGTCCAGCTGCGTCAGATCGGCGGTCGGGCCTCGTAGGAGGTGGAGAGCACGACGGTGGTGCGCGTGGTGACGTTCGCGGCCGACCGGATCTCCTTGAGCAGGTTCTCCAGCGCGTCGGGCGAGGCCACCCGCACCTTGAGGATGTAGCTCTCCACCCCGGCGACGGCGTGGCACTCCTCGATGGCGTCGAGGTGCGCCAGCAACGCGGGGGCGTCGTCGGTCTGCACGTCGGTCGGGGTGATGGACACGAACGCCGTCAGCGGCAGCCCGATCTGGGTCGCGTCCAGCGTGGCCCGGTACCCGGTGATCAGGCCCCGCTGCTCGAGCCGGCGCACCCGCTGGTGGACCGCCGAGACCGACAGGCCGACCCGGTCGGCCAGCTCGGTGAAGCTGGCCCGCCCGTCGCGCGCCAGTGCCGCCATGAGCGCCCGGTCGACGTCGACCGCGCCTGGCTCAGCCGGGGAGTTCGACGAGCTCACGGGGACCGTTGTTGAGCACGCGGACACCGTCGTCGGTGCAGACGACGATGTCCTCGATGCGGGCGCCGTGGCGGCCGGGCAGGTAGATGCCCGGTTCCACGGAGAAGGCCATGCCGGGCTCGAGCGGCAGCCCGTTGCCGGCCACGATGTAGGGCGCCTCGTGGGAGTCCAGCCCGATGCCGTGGCCGGTGCGGTGGATGAAGTACCCGCCCCAGCCGGCACCGGTGATGACCGAGCGGGCGGCGGCGTCGATCTCCTCGGCCGGCACGCCCGGGCGCACCGCGGCGGTCGCCGCCTGCTGCGCGGCGTGCAGCACCGCGTACCACTCGGCGACCTCGGCGTCCGGGCGGCCCCCGACGACGTAGGTGCGGGTGCAGTCGGAGCGGTAACCGGTCGAGGTCTCGCCGCCGATGTCGACCACCACCAGGTCACCGGCCTCGACGACGCGGTCGGAGAGCTCGTGGTGCGGGCTGGCCCCGTTCGGGCCCGACCCGACGATGGTGAAGTCGACCGCGACGTGCCCCTCCGCCAGGATCGCCGCGGCGACGTCCGCCCCCACCTCGGCCTCGGTGCGCCCGACGGTCAGCCACTCCCCCATCCGGGCGTGCACCCGGTCGATCGCCGCGCCCGCCCGGGCCAGCTCCTCCACCTCGGCCGGGGTCTTCACCATGCGCAGCCGGTCGACGACCGGTGAGGCCAGCTCCAGGGCGGCGCCGGGGAGCGCCCGCTGGACGCCGAGGGCGTGCTCGGCCCAGGTGCGCGACCCGACGGCGACGCGGGCGGGAGCCGCGCCGAGTCGGCTGACCGACGCCCCGGCCAGGACGGCGAACGCGTCGTCGGTCTCGTCCCACGCGAGCACCTCCAGCCCGAGCGTGCCCGCGGGGCCGGCGTCGACCATCGGGGCCTCCAGCCGCGGCACGACCAGGAACGGCTCGCCGCGGCGCGGCACCGCCAGGGCGGTCAGCCGCTCCATCGCGTGGGCGGCGTACCCGCACAGGTAGCGCAGGTCGGCACCCGGGGTGAGCACGAGCAGGTCGATGCCCAGCTCCCCGGCGACGGCGCGGGCGGCGTGCAGCCGGTCGAGCGTCACGAGCGGGCCGGATCCGGGTTCTGGCGCGTTTCCCACCGGCGCAGAGTAGCCAGGCGGGACGGGGGTGCTCCCGAATCGTTGCCGTACCGCTACCGTCCGCGGACGTGGGCGAGCGCGCGAGGCACGGGCGGACGACGGCACGTGGTGTCGGGGGTGCGCAGGCGTGACCACCATGCTGCTGGACGCCGCGTCGCTGTACTTCCGGGCCTTCTACGGCGTCCCCACCAGCGTCACCACGCCCGACGGGCGGCCGATCAACGCCGTCCGCGGCTTCCTGGACATGACGGCCCGGCTGGTCACCGCGCACGCCCCCGACCGGCTGGTCGCCTGCTGGGACGACGACTGGCGGCCGGCCTTCCGGGTCGAGGCGCTGCCCTCCTACAAGGCGCACCGCCTGGCGCCCGACGGCGGCGAGGAGACCCCCGACGAGCTGGGGCCCCAGGTGCCGGTCCTGGTCGAGGTGCTGGCCGCAGCGGGGATCGCCCGCGTCGGCGCCCCCGGTTACGAGGCCGACGACGTGATCGGCACGCTCGCCACCCGGGCCCGCGGCCCGGTCGACGTCGTCACCGGCGACCGCGACCTGTTCCAGCTCGTGGACGACGCGCGGGGTGTGCGCGTCCTCTACACCGCCCGCGGGATCTCCGACCTGGAGTACGTGGACGAGGCCGCCGTCACCGCCAAGTACGGCATCCCCGGCCGCGCCTACGCCGACTTCGCGGTGCTGCGCGGCGACCCGAGCGACGGGCTGCCGGGCGTCGCCGGGGTGGGCGCGAAGACCGCGGCGGCGCTGATCGGCGAGTTCGGCGACCTGGCGGGGATCCGCGCGGCCGTGGCACGGACCGTCGTCCCGTCCCCCCCGCTGACCGCCGCGGTGCTCAAGAAGCTGCACGCGGCTGCGGGCTACCTCGACGCCGCCCCGGTGGTGGTCGCGGTGGCGCGCGACGTCGACCTGCCGGCCGTGGAGGGGACGCTCCCCCGCTCCCCCGCCGATCCCGCGGCGCTGGCCGCCCTCGCCGAGCGGCACGGCCTGCAGTCCTCGCTCGGGCGCCTGGGCGCGGCGCTGGGCTGGCCGGCCGACGCGGTGGGCTGATCCGGGTTCAGCCGCCGGTCAGGGCTCGCTCCAGGTGTAGCGGGCGCCGTCGGCGTCGGTGATCTCGATCCGCAGGGTGACCTGCTCCTCGTCGGCCGTGACGCCGGTGCACTCGTAGGTGGCCCCCGGCTCCACGTGCATCTCCTGCTCGCAGTCCAGGTCGACGGCGACACCCTCCCGCTGCTGGAACTGCTCGGCCACATCCCGCTCGACGGCCGAGCGGGAGAGGACGGTCGGCCCGGTCGTCGCCGCCAGGAGCGCCACCCCGGCGACCAGCGCGAGTGCGACGGCGGCGAGCAGCAGGAGCAGGCCCGCGCGGCGCCGGCTCCCTGACGACCGCGGCGCCGGAGGGCCGTAGCCGGGCGGGCCGTAGCCGGGGACGCCGTGCGGCGCGGGTGCGGGGTACGGCACCGGACGCGTGGACTGCGGCGGCGAGCCGCCGTGAGGCGACCAGCCGGGCCGCTGCGGGGCGCGGGGCGGCCCGTACGCGGGCGGACCGGAGGGCCCGGGCCCCTCCTGCGGCCGGTCGCCGTAGGGCGGCTGGGTCATCGTCGCTCCCGGGTCGGTGGGTGCCCCGTCGGGGCCGATCGGATTCTGCCCCACCCGCCGGCCGCGCCGCGGGCGGCGACCCGCCGGTCAGCCGCCGACGGCGACGGCCACGACCCCGCGCCGGATGCGGTCCACGGCGGCCCGCGCCGTGCGCGCGACCGGGTCGTCGGCGACCTTGCCGAGCTGGTCGAGGAGGTCCAGCAGCTGCCGCGCCCAGCGGACGAAGTCCCCGCCGGAGAGCTCGGTGCCGGCCTGCTCCGCGCCGGCCAGCACCCGGTCCAGGCTCTGCCCGTCGGCCCAGCGGTACGCGGCCCAGGCGAACCCCAGGTCCAGGTCGCGGCCGGCGGGCACGCCGTGGTCGAGCTCGACGTCCTGCAACCGGGAGCGGATGCCGCGCATCGCCCCGATCGCGGCGCCGACCTTGCCCGCCGGCACCGCGGGCAGCCCGGGCATGTCCCGCCGCGCCTCGAAGACCAGCGTGGAGACCGCGGCCGCCAGCTCGGCGGGGTTCAGGCCCCGCCACACGCCCGCGCGCAGGCACTCGGCGGTGAGCAGGTCGGCCTCCGACCAGATGCGGGCCAGCCGCCGGCCGTCGTCCGTGATGACCGGCACGTCGTCCAGGGCCCCGGCCACCTCGGTGTCGGCCGGCACCAGCGGTGCGGCCTCCGGGACCAGGTAGCCCAGCTCCTCGAGGACGTCGCAGGTCCGGTCGAACTGGCGGGTGAGCGAGCCGGTGCGCTCGGCCATCGTGCGCTGCAACGACTCCGCCTCGCGCACCGCGCGCAGCCAGCGCTCGGCCACCCGCACCCGTTCCTCGCGGTCGGGCAGCTGGTGCACGGGGTGGTGCCGCAGCGCCTGGCGCAGGTCGGCCAGCACCGGGTCGTCCGCCGCCGCGGAGCGGCCCTTCTTCACCCGGCGCGCGCCCAGGTCGTGCTCCACCCGGGCGTTGCGCAGGGTCGAGGCGAGATCGCGGCGCGCGTGCGGGCTGCGGTGGTTGAAGTTCTTGGGCACCTTCACCCGGGCCAGGACCTGCACCGGGGTCGGGAAGTCCACCGACCCCAGCCGGCCCGCCCACTTGTCCTCGGTCAGCACCAGCGGCCGCGGATCGGCCAGGTCGGTGATGCCGGGGTCGAGCACGACGGCCAGCCCCTGCCGCCGGCCGCTGGGCACGCGGATGACGTCGCCCGGGCGGAGGGCGGCCAGCGCGTCGGCGGCCTCGAGCCGGCGCTTGGCCTGGGAGTCGCGGGAGAGCTCCTTCTCCCGCTCGGCGATCTCCCGCCGCAACTGGGCGTAGGCGCCCACGTCGCCGCGGTCGGAGTGCATCTCCGCCGCGAACTGCTCGGCGTCCCGCTCGTGGCGGGCCGCTGCGCGGGCCAGCCCGACGACCGAGCGGTCGGCCTGGAACTGCGCGAACGAGCTGGCCAGCAGCTCCCGGGCGCGGGCGCGGCCGAAGGAGCTGACCAGGTTGACCGCCATGTTGTAGCTGGGCCGGAAGGAGGACCGCAGCGGGTAGGTGCGGGTGCTGGCCAGCCCGGCGACGACGCTCGGGTCCATGCCGGGCGCCCAGACGACGACGGCGTGCCCCTCGACGTCGATGCCCCGCCGCCCGGCCCGGCCGGTGAGCTGGGTGTACTCGCCCGGCGTCACGTCGACGTGCGCCTCGCCGTTCCACTTCACCAGCCGCTCGAGGACGACGGTGCGCGCCGGCATGTTGATGCCCAGCGCCAGCGTCTCGGTGGCGAAGACGGCCTTGACCAGGCCCCGGACGAAGCACTCCTCGACGGTCTCCTTGAAGGCCGGGACCAGGCCGGCGTGGTGGGCGGCGAGGCCGGCGAGCAGCCCCTCGCGCCACTCCCAGAAGCCCAGGACGTGCAGGTCCTCCTCCGGCAGCGAGCCGGTGCGCTCGTCGATGATCGCGGCGATCTCGGCGCGCTCGGCCTCGTCGGTGAGGCGCAGGCCGCTGAGCAGGCACTGGTGCACGGCGGCGTCGCAGCCGTTGCGGCTGAACACGAAGGTGATCGCCGGCAGCAGCCCCGCCCGGGCGAGGCGCTCCACGACGTCGGACCTGGCCGGGGGCCGGTACCGGGGCCGGTGGTGGCCCTCGCGGCGGCCGGAGCCGCCCCAGCTGTCGAGCCGGCGCTCCTGCTCCCGGACGAAGCGGACCAGTTCCGGGTCGACGACGGAGGCCCCGCGCTCCCGCGTGGACAGCGGCCGCGGCCCCTCCCCGTGCTCGCCCGCGTGCGCGGCGGGGCGCAGGGAGAAGAGGTCGAACACCCGGTTGCCGACGAGCATGTGCTGCCAGAGCGGGATCGGACGGACCTCGCTGACCACGACCTTCGTGTGGCCGCGCACGGTCACCAGCCACTCACCGAACTCCTCGGCATTGCTCACCGTCGCGGAGAGCGAGACCAGGGTGACCGACTGCGGGAGGTGGATGATGACCTCTTCCCACACCGCCCCGCGGAACCGGTCGGCGAGGTAGTGGACCTCGTCCATCACCACGTAGCCCAGGCCGGCGATCGCCGGGGACTCCGCGTAGAGCATGTTGCGCAGGACCTCGGTGGTCATCACCACCACGGGGGCGTCGCCGTTGACGGCGTTGTCGCCGGTCAGCAGGCCGACCCGGTCGGCGCCGTAGCGCTCGACGAGGTCGTTGTACTTCTGGTTGGACAGCGCCTTGATCGGCGTCGTGTAGAAGGCCTTGCGCCCCTCGGCGAGAGCCTTGTGCACGGCGAACTCGCCCACCACGGTCTTCCCGGCGCCCGTCGGCGCGCAGACCAGGACGCCGGAGCCCTCCTCCAGCGCCTCGCACGCCTCGACCTGGAACGGGTCCAGGGAGAAGCCGAGCTCGGCGGTGAAGTCGGCCAGCGTCGGGTGGGAGGTCCGCCGCCGGGCAGCGGCGTACCGCTCAGCGGGGCTGGACATGCCTCCACGTTAGGCGCGCGCCCGCGGGACGGCGCGCCACGGCGGTTGGCGGCGATCAGCTCCCCTGACCACCGGGGGCCCTCCCTCACCGCCCACGCCGAGGGAGGACACCGCACGATCAGCTCAGCGGATCGAGGCGGGGCCGCCGCCGACGACGGTGAGCGCGCCCGGCACGCACTCCGTGACGGCGGGCAGCGGCGCGACGAGCTCCCCGTCGGCGTAGGTGCTGACCCCGGCGCAGGAGAGCTCCACGCGGGCGGCGCGGTGCACCGTCACGGCGGGGTGCTCGACGTGCGTGCCGTCGGCCAGCCGGGGGCGCGTGCGCACCAGCTCCCGGCGCGAGACCGGCCCCACGACGGTGACGTCGAAGAGCCCGTCGGCGTAGTCGGCGCCCGGGCACATCCGCAGACCCCCGCCGTACCAGGCGGTGTTGCCGACGGCGACCATCGTGGCGGGCAGGGTGCGGGTGACGCCGTCCAGCGCCAGCGTCACCTCGTAGGGGCGCAGCCGGGCCAGCTCGGCCAGGACGGCGAGGTCGTACCGCCGGCGGCCACGGGGCCAGCGCAGCCGGTTGGCGCGGTCGGTGACGGCCGAGTCGAAGCCGCAGCACAGCACGGTCGCCCACCAGCGGCCGGCGGTGCGGCCCGCGTCCAGCGCCCGGGAACGCCCGGCCAGCAGGTCGGCCGCGCCGCCTGGCGTTCCGCGTCGGACCGGGTGGTCGCGTCCAGCACCCGGGGCGCGACGCCTTCCGCGCGGAGCGCGTCGAGGACGGCCCGGGCCACGGTGCGGGCGCGGCCCCGCCCGGCCGCCGGGCTGACCAGGACCGCGGCCTGCACCGCCGTCAGCTGCGGGCCGACGGCGCGCGCTCGGCCGGTTCGTCCAGCTGCGAGGGCTGGGCGTCCAGCCGGGACGGCGTGGCGTCCAGCGGCGAGGCGACGTCGTCGTCCAGGTCGTGGAAGTGCTCGGCGGCGGCGCGCCGGGCCCGGCGCCGGTCGACGATCCGGGCGAGCTGGATGGCCAGCTCGAACAGCACGATCATCGGCCCGGCCATCAGCAGCATGGTGAACGGGTCCTGCGTGGGGGTGACGAAGGCGGCGAAGACGATCGTGAGGAAGAAGATCCACCGGCGGCTCTTGGACAGCACCTCGTAGCTGAGCACCCCGGCGAGGTTCAGCGCCACGGCGATGAGCGGCACCTCGAAGCTGACCCCGAACGCGACCAGCAGCGACAGCACGAAGCCGATGTAGTCCTGCGCGGTGAGCGCCACGACCACGCCGTCGCCGGCCAGGCTCAGCAGCAGCTCCAGCCCCGCCGACAGCGAGACGTAGGCCAGCACGGCGCCGAGGGCGAACAGCGTCGAGGAGACCGCGACGAAGCCGACGCCGTAGCGCTTCTCGTTGCGCTTGAGGCCCGGGGTGATGAACGCCCACAGCTGGTAGAGCCAGAACGGCGCCGAGAGCACCACCCCGGCGAGGAAGGACACCTTGAGCCGGATGAAGACGCCGCCGAAGACGTTCGTGATCAGCAGCCCGCAGCCGCCGGCGTCGTCCCCGGCGTACCGGAGGTCCTCGGGCAGGCCGCAGTACGGGGCGCGGATGAACTCGCCGAGCCCGTGGCCGTACCACCAGAAGGCGATCGCGGTGGCGACCAGGATCGCGAGCCCCGCCTTGAGGATGCGGTTGCGCAGCTCGGTCAGGTGCGCGATGAGGCTCATCGTCGCCTGGGCGTCGCGGGGTGGCCGCCGACGCCGCCGTGCGCCACGGGTCGCCTCGCTCACCGCCGTCCCCCCAGGTGCGGTGCGGTCAGCGGGTGCGGTCGGCGGCGCGCGCCTGGTCGGCCTGGGCCCGCAGCTCCGCGGCCCGCAGCTCGGCCTGGCGCGCCTCCTCCTGCAGCCGCGCGGCCTGGTCGTCCGAGGCCGGCGACGCGGGCGCGACGATCTCCCCGCGCACCGGCGTGGTGCGCGCGGCGTCCTTGCTGCGGACGTCGTCGTCCTTCATGCCCTTCATCTCGCCCTTGAAGATGCGCAGCGAGCGGCCGAGCGAGCGCGAGGCGTCGGGCAGCTTCTTGTAGCCGAAGAGCAGCAGGATGGCCAGGATGATCAGGCCGATCTCCAGGGGGCCGAGTCCGGCCATGGCGCGTCCTCCAGAGGTGTGGGTGCTGCGGCGATGCTACGCCGCCGGGCGCCGATTCCCAGAGGCCTGCGCGCGGGTTCGTCGGGCGTTCAGCCCACCGACGCCCGGGCGTCGCGCAGCCGCGCGGCCCGGTCGGCGGAGTCCTGCAGCCCGGCGCGCACGGGGGCGACCTCCGCTTCGGCTGCGGCCAGCTCCCGCGTGAGCCGGCCGACGGCCCCGAGCACCCCGTGGACGACCACGCCGAGGACGGCGAACGCCAGGACGACGACCACGCCGAGCACGATCCAGAACACCACGGCCGCACCCTAGCCCGCGTCGCCGGGCGCGAGCCCGTACCGGGCCAGGGCGGCCCGCGCCTCGGCGGCCACCTGGGCCCCGAGCTCGGCCGGCTCCTCCACCACCGCGCTGCCGCCCAGCAGGGCGACCAGCCGCCGCGCCCAGGCCAGGTCCGCGGTGCGGACCGTGACGGCCAGCCCGCCGGGCGGGTCGTCCACGGGGGTGACGTCCTCGGTCGGGTAGTAGTCGGCGACCCAGCGGGCGCTGCGGTCCAGCCGGAGCCGGACGGCGGGGGTGCCGGGCCCGGGCTGGTACAGGCCGTCGTCGATGCTGCGGCTGGTGGCCTGGGGCGGTGCCGCGGCCGGCTCGTCCAGGACCGTCGCCTCGTCGACCCGGTCCAGCCGGAACAGCCGGACGCCCTCGGCCCGGCGGCACCAGGCCTCCAGGTACCAGTGGCCGTCGACGTACAGCAGCTGCATCGGGTCCACCGTCCGCTCAGTGCGCTCGTCGCGGGCCGGCACGTAGTAGTGCAGGTGCACCGCCCGCCCGTCCTGGAGCGCGCGGCGGGCGATCGCCAGGGTCTCCTCGCGGGCGTCGACGCTCACGGCCAGCGGGGCCATCCGGGCCGCGGCGTCCCCGGCCGCCGCCGACACCTTGGCCAGCGCCCGGCTCACCGCGTCGCGCTCGGCCAGGCCGGGCAGCTCCAGCAGCGTGCGCAGCGCCACGACGAGCGCGACGGCCTCGTCGGTGGTCAGCCGCAGCGGGCGCACCATCCCGGCGTCGAAGGTGACCCGCACCCGGTCGCCCTCGAAGGCGACGTCGATCAGGTCGCCCGGGCCGTAGCCGGGAAGGCCGCACATCCACAGCAGCTCGAGGTCGCGCTGCAGCTGCCGCTCCGGCACGCCGAAGTCGCGCGCGGCCTCGGCGACCGCCACCCCCTCGGGGCGGGCGGTGAGGTACGGGACGAGGGCCAGCAGCCGCGTCATCCGGTCGGTGGTGCCGGTGGCGGTCACGCGCGCACCTCCAGCGCGGCCAGGCGGGTCAGCCGGGCGACGACGGCGTCCCGCATCGAGGTCGGCGCCTCCACGACGACGTCGGGGCCGTGGGCGGCGATCTGGTCGGCCAGCGCCCGGGGCTCGGTGGTGCGCAGTTCCAGCCGGTCCTCCACCCCGCCGCTGCCGTCGTCGGCCGGGCCGAGCGAGGTGGCGTGCCGGCGCAGCCCCACGGCGGTGCCGGGCCGGGCCCGCACCACCACCAGCTGCTCCTCCCCCTGCACCTGCTGCCCGGCGACGACCGCGGTCAGGTCGAGGTCGGCCGGCGGCTCGAAGGCCCCGGCCGGGCCCACGGCCGCGGGCCGGCCGACGACGCGGGAGAGCCGGAACACCCGCGGTGCCTGGCGGTCGAGGTCCTGGCCGACCATGTACCAGCGTCCGCGCCAGGCGACGACGCCCCACGGCTGCACGTCGCGGCGGACGGCGGTGTCCTCGTCGGGGCGCCGGTAGTCGAACTGGAGCCGGCGCCGGTCGCGTGCCGCGGCGTAGCAGGGCTCGAAGGCGGCCTCGCCGCGGTCGATCCGGGGCTTGATCGGCAGCGTGCGGGAGGAGTCGACGTCGACCCCGGCGGCGCGCAGCTTGACCAGGGCGCTCTGCGCGGCCCCGGCGAGCTGCGCGGACTCCCAGAAGCGCAGCGCCAGGCCGACGGCGGCGGCCTCCTCGCCGGTCAGGTGGATCTCGGGGAGCTCGTAGTCGGCCCGGGCGATGCGGTAGCCGTCCTCGGTGTCGAAGACGCTGGTGCGGCCGGTCTCCAGGGGCACGCCCATCTCGCGCAGCTCGGCCTTGTCGCGCTCGAACATGCGCTTGAACGCCTCGTCGGCCCGGTCGGTGCCGTCGTCGGCCTCGTAGCCCGGCACGGTGGCGCGGATGCGCGCCGCCGTCACGTACTGCCGGGTGCTCAGCAGCGCGATGACCAGGTTGACCAGTCGTTCCGCCCGCTTGGCCGCCATGGCCCTCAGGCTAGTCAGGCCGCCGCGGGCCCGCTGCCGCCCGGCCGCGCGCCGGCCCCCTGGATAGCCTGCGGGTATGACCAGTGCTGCTCCCCCCGCGCCCGCGTCCCGGATCCGCTGGCGGCGCGGGCGGGTCACCGCGACCGGTCGCTCCTGGCGGGACGCGCTGGAGCTGACCGCCGAGGTGGCCGGCGAGGGCGAGCTGCGGGCGCTGGCGTACCCCTCGCTGGTGGGCGTGCCCGAGGTGGGCGACGACGTGCTGCTCAACACGACGGCGCTGGCCCGGGGCCTGGGCACCGGCGGTTACGCCCTCGTGGTCGCCGTCCCCGACCGGCTGCCGCCGGACCCGGAGGGCCCCGGGCACCTGGTGAAGGCCCGGTACACGCCGCTGCAGGTGATGGTGCAGGGCGTCGACGAGCAGGAGACCGAGCACCACGCGACGATCGCCGACGCCGAGGACCTCGACGGGATGCCGGTGGTCGTGGCGGACCTGCACTCGGCGCTGCCGGCGGTGCTGATCGGGATGCTCGCCACCGACCCGGACCTGAAGGTCGCCTACGTGATGACCGACGGCGGGGCGCTGCCCGCGGCGTTCTCCCGCACGGTGGGCGCGCTGAAGAACTCGCTGGCCGGCGTGGTCACCGTGGGCCAGGCCTTCGGGGGCGACCTGGAGGCGGTCACCCTGCACACCGGGCTGCTGGCCGCCCGGCACGTGCTGGGCGCCGACCTGGCGATCGTCACCCAGGGGCCCGGGAACCTGGGCACGGGGACGCCGTGGGGCTTCTCGGGGGTGGCCGCCGGTGAGGCGTGCAACGCCGTCAGCGTGCTCGGCGGGGTGCCCGTCGGGGCGCTGCGCATCTCCGACGCCGACCCCCGCCCGCGGCACCGCGGCGTCTCGCACCACTCGCTGACCGCGTTCGGGCGGGTCGCGCTGGGCGGCGTGACGCTGGTGGCGCCGCGGGGGCTCTCCTCCGAGCTCGGCGGGCAGGTCGACGAGGACCTCGCGAGCCAGCCGGAGCGCAACACCGTCGTCTGGGTGGACACCGACGGGCTGGAGACGGCGCTGGGGCTCTCGCCGGTGCCGCTGAGCACGATGGGCCGCGGCTACCCCGAGGAGCGCGCCTACTTCCTGGCGGCGGCCGCCGCCGGCCGCTACGCCGCCCTCCAGGTGCCCGTGGACCTCGAGACCGCGCCTGCGGCCGTGGAGACGGGAGGGACCGCCCCCGGCGAGTGAGATCGCGCCGAGTGGGGCCCGGAGGGTCCCGCGCAGGCGCGAAGCAGCGGCTCCACGCAGGCCGGGACGGCACCTGGCCGCGGTGCGGTCCGGAGGACCGCAGATCACATCGACGCGATGAGCTTCTCGACGCGCTCGTCGACGGACTTGAACGGGTCCTTGCACAGCACGGTGCGCTGGGCCTGGTCGTTGAGCTTGAGGTGCACCCAGTCGACGGTGAAGTCGCGCCGCTTCTCCTGCGCCTTGCGGATGAACTCGCCGCGCAGCCGGGCCCGGGTGGTCTGCGGGGGCACGTTCTTGGCCTCGAAGATGCGCGGTTCGTGGGCCACGCGGTCGACCTGGCCGTTGCGCTCGAGCAGGTAGTACAACCCGCGGGTGCGGCTGATGTCGTGGTAGGCGAGGTCCATCTGGGCGATGCGCGGGGAGGACAGCGGCAGGTCGCGCTTGGCCCGGTAGCGCTCGAGCAGGTTGTACTTGATGGCCCAGTCGATCTCGCGGTCGATCAGGCTCAGGTCCTCGCTGTCGACGGCCTTGAGCACCCGCCCCCACAACTCGAGCATCTGGCGGTGCACGGGGGTGGCGCCCTCGCGGTCGGCGAACTCGGTGGCCCGGCTGTGGTACTCCGACTGGATCTCCAGCGCCGACATCTCGCGTCCGCCGGCCAGCCGCACCTTGCGCCGTCCGGTCATGTCGTGGCTGATCTCGCGGATCGCCCGGATCGGGTTCTCCAGCGTCATGTCCCGGATCGGGGTGCCCGCCTCGATCATGCGCAGCACGAGGTCGGTCATGGTGACCTTGAGCAGCGTGGTCGTCTCGCTCATGTTCGAGTCTCCGACGATCACGTGCAGGCGGCGGTAGCGCTCGGCGTCGGCGTGCGGCTCGTCACGGGTGTTGATGATCGGCCGGGACCGGGTGGTGGCGCTGGAGACGCCCTCCCAGATGTGCTCGGCGCGCTGGCTGACGCAGTACAGGGCCCCGCGCGGGGTCTGCAGCACCTTGCCGGCGCCGACGACGATCTGCCGGCTGACCAGGAACGGGATCAGGACGTCGGCGAGCCGGCCGAACTCGCCGTGCCGGCCGACGAGGTAGTTCTCGTGGCAGCCGTAGCTGTTGCCGGCGGAGTCGGTGTTGTTCTTGAACAGGTAGATGTCGCCGGTGACGCCCTCCTCGGCCAGGCGCTGCTCGGCGTCGACCAGCAGCCCTTCGAGGATGCGCTCGCCGGCCTTGTCGTGGACGACGAGCTCGCCGAGGTCGTCGCACTCCGCTGTGGCGTACTCGGGGTGGCTGCCGACGTCGAGGTAGAGCCGCGAGCCGTTGCGCAGGAACACGTTGGAGCTGCGGCCCCACGACACGACCCGGCGGAACAGGTAGCGGGCGACCTCGTCCGGCGAGAGCCGCCGCTGCCCCTTGAAGGTGCACGTGACGCCGTACTCGGTCTCGATGCCGAAGATCCGTCGTTCCACGGTTCGAGACTAGGCGCCGGGAGCGACAGCGGCCCGCCGCCGGACCGCGGGAGCGCTACCGCTTCGCGTCGAGCCGCTGCAGGAGCCCGTCGAAGGCGCGCTCGATCTCGTCGTGCCCGTTCTGCGACGCCCGCTGCTTGCCGTGGATCAGCGCCGCCCGGTTGACCTTCGAGAAGTCGCCGTACGGGAAGTGGTAGCGCTTCTTGGTCTGCTCCCCGGCGTCCGGGTCGACGGCGAGGTGCCAGGCGGCGTAGCCCTCCCAGCCGTGCGCGTCGATCTCGGCGTTGCCGTCGTCGGCCGACGGTGCGGCGTCGGACCACTCGGTCCGGTCGTCGAACTCGCCGTCGTCGATCAGCTTCTTCGCCCGGGTGACCGCGTCGTCGTTGAGCTCGTAGTCCGGCATGCCCGCTCCCCTACCCCGCCACCGACGGCGTTCACCGATCGCTCTGCGGGTGCCCCTCGCCGGTGTCGGGCGTGCCACCGGCGGTGTCGGGCGCCGCCGGATCACCCAGACCGGCGGGCGTGCCCGGCGCGGGGTGGCTGGGCACGTGCCCGGGCGGGGGTGCCTCCGTCTCGCCGGTCTGGCCGTCGCCGAGCAGGGTGTGCAGCGCAGCGCCGACGACGCGGCGGAACGCCCGCTTGGGCCGCCGGCGGTCGAGGACGGCGACCTCCAGCTGCTGGGCGGTCAGCCGCGTGGGGCCGCCGTCACCGGCCCCGGCGGTGGCCGGGCTGACCGCCGAGAGCGCGTCGACACCGACGCGGAGCGCGTCGGCCAGGCCCATGCCGCGGTGGAAGTTCTCGCGCAGGTGGGTGGTGACGGTGTCGGCCTGCCCGCCCATCACCACGAAGTCGGGCTCGTCGACGACCGAGCCGTCGAAGGTGAGCCGGTACAGCTGGTCGCGCTCGGGGCTCTCGCCCACCTCGGCGACGCAGAGCTCGACCTCGTAGGGCTTCATCTGCTCGGTGAAGATCGCCCCGAGGGTCTGGGCGTAGGCGTTGGCGATGACCCGGCCGGTGACGTCGCGCCGGTTGTAGGAGTAGCCGCGCACGTCGGCGAGGCGGACGCCGGCGACCCGCAGGCTCTCGAACTCGCTGTAGCGGCCCACGGCGGCGAAGCCGATGCGGTCGTAGATCTCGCCGACCTTGTGCAGCGTGGAGCTGGGGTTCTCGGCGATGAACAGGACGCCGTCGGCGTAGGTGACGACGGCGACGCTGCGGCCGCGGGAGATGCCCTTGCGGGCGTACTCCGAGCGGTCGCGCATGACCTGCTCGGCTGAGGCGTAGTACGGCATGGTCATGGCTCAGGCCTCCCCGGCGGAGTTCTGGCGCTCGGCGGCCGCGCGCTCGGCGACGATGGCGTCCGCGACGGCGGCGACCTCGGCGTCGGTCAGCCGGACGGTGCCCTCGGCGTCCACCCGGTAGACGATCGGGTAGAGCCGCCGCACCGGGTCGGGGCCGCCGGTGGCGGAGTCGTCGTCGGCGGCGTCGTAGAGGGCCTCGACCACGGTGCGGGTCGCTTCTGCGGCGTCCAGGCCGCGGCGCCAGGTCTTCTTGAGGCTGTTGCGGGCGAACAGCGAGCCGGAGCCCACGGCGGAGTAGCCGCGCTCCTCGTAGTTCCCGCCGGTGACGTCGTAGCTGAAGATGCGGCCCGGGAGCTCGCCGGGCGCGGCGTCGAGGTCGAAGCCCGCGAACAGCGGGACGACGGCCAGGCCCTGCAGCGCCGCGCCGAGGTTGCCGCGGATCATCTGGGCGAGCCGGTTGGCCTTGCCGTCGAGGCTGAGGGTGAGGCCCTCGATCTTCTCGTAGTGCTCGAGCTCGACCTGGTAGAGCTTGACCATCTCGATGGCGATGCCCGCGGCCCCGGCGATGCCGATGACGCTGTAGGAGTCGGCCGGGTAGACCTTCTCGATGTCGCGGCTGGAGATCAGGTTGCCCATGGTGGCGCGCCGGTCGCCGCCCATGAGGACGCCGCCCTCGTAGGTGGCCGCCACGATCGTGGTGCCGTGCGGTGCGACGTCACCCACGGGCAGCTGCGGGACCGGGCGCCGACCGGGCAGCAGGTCGGGCGCGGACGCGGCCAGGAAGTCGGTGAACGAGGAACCCACCCGGTCCAGGTAGGCGGGCGGGAACCCGCTCCGGCCAGCTGACGACTCGTTCACCCATCCGCCTCTCCCGCCTGCTCCCGCCGGCGTGCACCGCAGCCTGCCGGGTACCGCTCCGTGCTGCTCGGACGCGGTCCCGGACGTCGTCAGCGACCCTACCGGCGGCCGCTGACGTCGGCTCGGCCGTCCGGGTCCTCCGTGATGGCTTCCCGGAGGAGAGCCATCGCCTGCTGCTGCTCGTGGTGCTCGACGTGGAAGGCGGCCATGTAGAGGAGCGCTGGGTCGTCGCGGAACTGACCGAGGCCGCCGTTGCAGGTGAAGCACAGCAGCGCGCGAACGGCGCCGGTCGCGTGGTCGTGCTCGACGTGCGTCGGCGACGCGGTGCGGCAGATGGCGCACACCCCGCCCTGCGACTCGAGCATGAGGTCAGCCTCGGGGGCAGTGGTCCCGTACCGACGGGACAAGTGATGAGTGCGAGATCCACCGACCTTCGCCCGTGACGCCCTGCCCCGCTGGTTGTGGCAGGGCGGGCAGTAGGTCGCGTAACCACTCGAGCTCGCTCGGGACCGCCACCAGGCCGTCCGGTGCGCGTCGGTTGACGCGCGGCTTCACCCGCCGCGCGTCCCGGCTGCGCGCGGGCCGATCGGCGAGATGCTCCGGCAGTAGAACGCGAGGCCGTCGCGAGAATGCTTGTTCGCTGTGGATGCGCTGGCCGGACGATGCCGGCCGCAATCGCGACAGAACCTCGTGTCCATCAGCAGCAGTTACGAACGAGATCGATCACTGGCCGCCTTTTTGTACGTAAGCACGCACGAATTCTTCGCTGTTCTCCTCGAGCACGTCGTCGATCTCGTCCAGGAGCGAGTCGACGTCCTCGGACATCTTCTCGTGGCGCTCGGCGACGTCGGAGTCGACCGAGGCCTCGATCTCCTCGTTCTCCTCGCGCGACCGCGTCGCCTTCTGCTGCCCGCCGGTGTCCCTGGTGGCCATGCTGCCCTCCGGTCCTTCTCGTGGCTGGTGCTGATCGAGAAGCTACCCGCAGCAGCCGACATCCGGCGGCCACCGGCCGGGCGCGGTGGACGCCGAGGTGCCCGTGGACGGCCGGTCAGGGGCCGGTGATCGTGTCCACCAGCTCCTGCGCGGTCGCCGAGGCCTCGAACAGGGCCCCCACGTGCTCCCGTGTGCCGCGCAGCGGCTCCATCGTCGGGATGCGCACCAGGTTCTCCCGCCCCAGGTCGAAGACCACCGAGTCCCACGAGGCCGCGGCGATCTGCGCGGGGAAGCGGCGCAGGCACTCGCCGCGGAAGAACGCCCGGGTGTCCGACGGCGGCGCGAGCACGGCCCGGGCCACCTCCTCGTCGGTGAGCAGGCGCTGCATCGCCCCGCGCGCGACCAGCCGGTTGTACAGCCCCTTGTCCGGCCGGACGTCGGAGTACTGCAGGTCCACCATCTGCAGCCGCGAGTCGGTCCACTCGAGGCCGTCGCGCGACCGGTAGCCCTCCAGCAGGCGCAGCTTGGCCGGCCAGTCCAGCTGGTCGGCCAGGCGCATCGGGTCGGCCTCGAGGTCGTCGAGCACCGCGGCCCAGCGACGCAGCACGTCGTCGGTCTGCTCGTCGCGCTCCCCGCGGGTCTCGACGAAGCGCTCGGCGCGCTCCAGGTACAGCCGCTGCACCTCGATCGCGGTCAGCCGCCGGCCGTCGCGCAGCCGCAGCTTGTGGGTGAGCGAGGGGTCGTGGCTCACCGCCTGCAGCTCGGCCACCGGCTCCTCGACGGCGAGGTCCGGCGGGAGCGCCCGCCCCTCGATCATGGCCAGCACGAGCGACGTCGTCCCGACCTTCAGGTAGGTCGAGAGCTCCGCGAGGTTCGCGTCACCGATGATCACGTGCAGCCGGCGGTACTCGTCGGGGTTGGCGTGCGGCTCGTCGCGGGTGTTGATGATCGGGCGCTTCAGCGTCGTCTCCAGGCCGACCTCGACCTCGAAGAAGTCGGCGCGCTGCGAGAGCTGGAAGCCCGGCGTCCGGCTCTCCACCCCGATGCCGACCTTGCCCGACCCGGCGAACACCTGGCGGGTCACGAAGAACGGCACCAGCCCGCGGATGATGTCGATGAACGGGGTCCGCCGGTCCATCAGGTAGTTCTCGTGGGCGCCGTAGGAGGCGCCCTTGCCGTCGGTGTTGTTCTTGTACAGCTGGATGGGCTGCGTGCCGGGGACCTGCGCGGCCCGCCGGGCGGCCTCGGCCATCACCCGCTCCCCCGCCTTGTCCCACAGCACGATGTCGCGCGGGGTGGTGACCTCCGGCGTCGAGTACTCCGGGTGCGCGTGGTCCACGTACAGCCTGGCGCCGTTGGTCAGGATGACGTTGGCCATCCCGGTGTCCTCGTCGAGGTCGTTGTGGTCCAGCGCCTGCGCCGGGGTCAGGTCGAAGCCGCGGGCGTCGCGCAGCGGCGACTCCTCCTCGAAGTCCCACCGGGGCCGGCGCGGCGTGGGCGCCTCGGCCACCGCCCAGGCGTTCACCACCAGGCTGGACAGCGTCGTCGGGTTGGCGCCCGGCTGCCGCGGCACCGAGATGCCGTACTCGACCTCGGTGCCCATGACCCGCCGCACGCTCATGGCCCAACCCTAGGCCGCGGCCGCCCACCCCCCGGGTGCCGCACCGGTGCCCTGGCACATGCCGGAACGGTTCCGTAGCCTCGGTCGTGCCCCGGCCGCACCGAGCGGTCATCGGGGTCCTGCGCGGATCACGGCCGTCGAGCCGGTCCGCCGCAGGCTCAGGACGCGCCGCGCGCCCTCTCCGCCCAGCGGCCGCGCCTCCTCCGTCGATCCGGCTCCGTGGGTGGAGCGCGCCGTGCCCTCCGTTGGCCCGGCCGTCCGGGCGCCCGCCGTTCTGAGAGGACCATGACCGAGCGCAGCACCACCCGCACGTCCACCCGCACCATCCGCCGCACTGCCGCCGGCGTCGCCGTCGCCGGGGCCGCGCTGGTCGCCCCGTTCCTCGGCGCCGGCACGGCCGCGGCCGCTGACGGCGCCACGTGGGACCGCCTCGCGGACTGCGAGAGCAGCGGCAACTGGGCGATCAACACCGGCAACGGCTACTACGGCGGCCTGCAGTTCTACCAGCCCACCTGGGAGGCGTTCGGCGGCCTGGAGTACGCCTCGCGCGCCGACCTGGCGACCCGCGAGCAGCAGATCGCGGTCGCCGAGAAGACCCTCGCCGCGCAGGGCTGGGGCGCCTGGCCGGCGTGCTCGGCGAAGCTCGGGCTCACCGAGGCCGACAAGGCAGGTAGTGCCGCGGCACCGGCCCCGGCCCCGGCCCCGGCACCCGCTCCCGCGCCGGCCGACGCCGGGCAGCAGTACACCGTCCAGGCCGGGGACACCCTGTCGCGGATCGCCGCATCGACCGGCCTGGACTGGACCGCCGTCTACGACGCCAACCGCGACGTCATCGGCGCCGACCCCGGCCTCATCCACCCCGGCCAGGTGCTCCGCCTGGGCTGAGGCCCGTCGCCGTCCTGGCTCAGCATCAGGGGTCCTGGCTCACCACCGATCGTGAGCCAGGACCCCTGATGATCAGGTCACCTGATCATCAGCGAGCCGCCGGCTCGGGGCGGCCGCGGACAGACGGGCGGCCCGGCCACCGCGCAGGTGGCCGGGCCTCCGGGGCGTCGTGGCTAGAGGTACTGGCCGGTGTTGGTGGCCGTGTCGATGGCGCGGCCGGCCTCGTTGCCCTTCCCGCTGATCAGCGTGCGGATGTAGACGATCCGCTCGCCCTTCTTGCCCGAGATCCGGGCCCAGTCGTCCGGGTTGGTCGTGTTGGGCAGGTCCTCGTTCTCCTTGAACTCGTCGAGGCACGCCTGCATGAGGTGGCCGACGCGCAGCCCGCCGGTGCCCGTCTCCAGCCGCTCCTTGATCGCCATCTTCTTCGCGCGGTCGACGATGTTCTGCAGCATGGCGCCGGAGTTGAAGTCCTTGAAGTAGAGGACCTCCTTGTCACCGTTGGCGTAGGTGACCTCGAGGAAGCGGTTCTCCTCGCTCTCGGTGTACATCCGCTCGACGGTGCTCTGGATCATCCCGGCGATCGTCGACTCCCGGTTGCCGCCGTGCTCGGCCAGGTCGTCGGCGTGCAGGGGCAGGTCGGGCACCAGGTACTTGCTGAAGATGTCGCGGGCGGCCTCGGCGTCGGGCCGCTCGATCTTGATCTTCACGTCGAGCCGGCCGGGGCGCAGGATCGCCGGGTCGATCATGTCCTCCCGGTTGGAGGCGCCGATGACGATGACGTTCTCCAACCCCTCGACGCCGTCGATCTCGCTGAGCAGCTGCGGCACGATCGTCGACTCGACGTCGGAGGAGACCCCCGAGCCGCGGGTGCGGAAGATCGAGTCCATCTCGTCGAAGAACACGATGACCGGCGTGCCCTCGCTGGCCTTCTCGCGGGCGCGCTGGAACACCAGGCGGATGTGCCGCTCGGTCTCCCCGACGTACTTGTTCAGGAGCTCGGGGCCCTTGATGTTCAGGAAGTAGGACTTGGCCTGGTTCACGCCCTCGCCGCGCACCGCGGCGACCTTCTTGGCCAGCGAGTTGGCCACCGCCTTGGCGATGAGCGTCTTGCCGCACCCGGGCGGGCCGTAGAGCAGGATCCCCTTCGGCGGGCGCAGCTGGAACTCGCGGAACAGGTCGGCGTGCAGGAACGGCAGCTCGACGGCGTCGCGGATCTGCTCGATCTGCCGGGAGAGGCCGCCGATGTCCGCGTAGTCGATGTCGGGGACCTCCTCGAGGACGAGCTCCTCGACCTCGCTCTTGGGGATCCGCTCGTAGGCGTAGCCCGACCGGCTCTCCAGCAGCAGGGAGTCGCCGACGCGCAGGGGCTGCCCCGTGAGCGAGTCGGCGAGGTAGACGACGCGCTCCTCGTCGGTGTGCCCGATGACCAGCGCGCGCGGCGTGACGCCGTCGACCGGCTCGAGCAGCTCCTTGAGCATGACGACGTCGCCCTGGCGCTCGAAGTCGCGCGCCTCGACCACGTTCATCGCCTCGTTGAGCATGACCTCCTGCCCGGCGCGCAGGCCCTCCACCTCGACGTTGGGCGAGACGGAGACCCGCAGCTTGCGGCCGCCGGTGAAGACGTCGACCGTGCCGTCCTCGTAGGAGGTGAGGAAGACGCCGTAGCCCGACGGGGGCTGGCCCAGCCGGTCGACCTCCTCCTTCAGCGTGACCAGCTGCTCGCGGGCGTCCCGCAGCGTGCCGGCCAGCTTGTCGTTGCGCTCGGAGAGGAAGGCCGCCCGGCCCTCCGCCTCGGCGATCCGCTCCTCCAGCGCGCGCACCTGGCGCGGGCTGTCGGCCACCTTGCGGCGGAGCAGGCCGATCTCCTCCTCAAGGTAGGAGATCTGGCTGAGCAGCGAGGCGACGTCACGCTCACGCCGCGCCTTCAGCTCGTCAGGACCCAGGCCCATCACGCACCTCCGCACTGTCGGGGGAGCCAGGACGCAAATCTATACACGCGGGCGGACAGTTCGCCGTGGGCTCGCGGAGGTCGCGACCGCCTGCTAACGGCACTTGCGGGACGCCGCCACGGGTGCCGCGCGAGGGGTCGGTGCCCGCGCCGGTGCGCCGGCGGACGGCACGTCCCCTCAGTCGACCAGGTCGAGCGCCGCGCCGACCAGCGAGTCGACGTCCAGACCGTGGTACCGGTACACGCTGTCCAGGTCACCGCTCTGCCCGAAGCGGGTCACGCCCAGGTGCGCGGCCGGTGCGCCGCGGACGCCGGCGAGGAACGCCAGCGTGTGCGGGTGCCCGTCGAGGACGGTGACCAGCGGGGTGGCGCGGTCGGCCGGGAAGACGCTGTCGAGCACCCACGGCGACGCCTCGTCGAGCCCCCGCCGGGCCTGCGCGGCCCGGAACAGCAGCCCCGGGCTGGTCACGACGACGACGTCGGCCGGGAAGCCCAGCCCGTCGAGCCGCTCGGCGGCCGCCAGCGCCTCCGGGACGACCGCGCCCATCGCGGCCAGCGTGACCGCCGGGCGGGGCACCCGCCGCAGCGGGTAGGCGCCGGCGACCACCTGGCGACGTCGCCGCTCGCGGGCGGCCGGGTCGGCCGGGACGGCGGCGAGCGCCTGGTCGACCGGGCGGGTGGAGAGCCGCACGTAGGCCGACTGCCCGCCCGGGCGGCCCATCCGGCCGAGCGCCGCGAGCAGGCACCACTCCGTGTCGAGGGCGAACGCGGGCTCGTAGGACAGGCAGCCGGGCTGCTCCAGGCCGATCGACGGGGTCGTGATCGACTGGTGGGCGCCGCCCTCGGGCGCCAGCGTCACCCCGGACGGGGTGCCGACCAGCAGTGACTGGCCGCCGGCGTAGATGGTGAACGACCACGGCTCCAGCGCCCGCTCGACGAACGGGTCGTAGAGGACGCCGATCGGCAGCAGCGGCTGCCCCCACCGCGACCAGGTCGCCCCGAGCTCGCCGATGGCGCCGACGAGGTTGGTCTCGGCGATGCCCAGCTCCACGTGCTGGCCCGAGGGCCGTTCGCGCCAGTGCAGGATCGTCTCGGCGTCGTCGGCGAACCAGTCGCGGCGGTCCTCGTGGGACCAGACGCCGACCTTGTTGACCCAGCCGCCGAGGTTGGTCGAGCTGGACACGTCGGGGCTGACGGTGACCACCCGCCGGCCCACCTCCGGCGCGGCCCGGTTGAGGTCGAGCAGCGTGCGCCCCAGCGCCGCCTGCGTCGTCGCCGTCCCCGAGGGGGTGCGGCCCAGGTCGACGGGGACGGCCGGTGCGCCGCCGTCGTCGACCGGGGGGCGGGCCAGGCGCGCGGCGGCGCCGGCGAGCAGCGTGGCCGGAGCGCTGCCGGGCGGGAAGCCGGCCCACGGCTCGGCCGGGTCGACGCCGACGCGAGCGGCGAGCTCGTGCAGCTGGGCCTCGGTGAGCAGCGCGGAGTGGTTCTGCGGGTGGCCCTCGGTGGCCAGGCCGTAGCCCTTGAGCGTGTAGGCGATGACGACGGTGGGGCGGGTGTCGTCGATCTGCGCGAAGGCCGCCCGCAGCGCGGTCAGGTCGTGGCCGCCGAGGTTGCGCACCGCGGCGAGCAGGTCGGCGTCGGGGACGTCGGCGACCAGCCCGGAGACCGCGGCCGCCCCCGGCCCCTCCCCCGGCAGCTCGCGGCGGACCTCGTCGGCGGTGCGGCGCAGCAGCCGCTGGTACTCGGCGTTGCTCATGCCGTCGATCCGGTCGCGCAGCTCCGCGCCGCCGGGCCGGGTGAACAGCTCCTCGAGCAGCCGCCCGTACTTGACGGTGAGCACCTGCCAGCCGGCCGCCGTGAACATGCCCTGCAGCCGGGTGGCGCCCATGGTGGGGACGACCCGGTCCAGCGACTGCCGGTTGAGGTCAACGACCCAGTTCACCTCGCCGAGCTCGGCGACCATCGGGTCGAGCACGGCCTCCCAGACGGCGCCCTCGTCGAGCTCGGCGTCGCCGACCAGCGACCACTGGCGCCCGGTGCCGCCCGCGCCGAACTGCGTGTTGACGTAGCGGCGGGCCAGCGCCCCCCAGATCGGCGCGGTGGCCCCGATGCCGACCGAGCCGGTCGAGTAGTCGGCCGGGACGGGGTCCTTCAGCCGGGACGGGTAGGACTGCAGGCCGCCGAACTCGCGCAGCGTGGTCAGCCACGAGGCGTCGAGCTGCCCGAGCAGGAACTCCAGGGCGTGCAGCACCGGGCTGGCGTGCGGCTTGACCGAGACGCGGTCCTCGGCGGTCAGCTGCTCCAGCCACAGCGCCGTCATGATCGTGACCATCGAGGCGCTGGACGCCTGGTGACCGCCGACCTTGAGGCCCGAGGGGTTGGGCCGGACGCGGTTGGCGTGGTCGACGATCGCCGTCGCCAGCCACAGCACCCGCTGCTCGATCTCCCGCAGGGCGGCGTCGTCCGGGGCGTCGGGGCGCGCGGCGCCGGGCGCGGGGTCGGTCACGGCTGGTCTCCTCCCGGGCGGGTCAGTGCTTCTGCGCGCGGCGCTGCCGCACCGGGGCGACCGTGCCCTCGGCCAGGCGGCGCGCCGTGACGAGGAACGCGGTGTGGGCGACCATGCGGTGCTCGGGGCGGACGGCCAGGCCGACGGCGTGCCACGGCCGCAGCAGGCTCTCCCAGGCGTAGGGCTCGGTCCACACCCCCTGCGCGCGCAGCGCTTCCACGTAGGTGGACAGCTGGGTCACCGTCGCCACGTAGCCGACCAGCACGCCGCCCGGGCGCAGCGCCGCGGCGACCGTGGGCAGCACCGCCCAGGGCTCCAGCATGTCGAGCACGACGCGGTCGACGACCTCCTCGGCCGGGTGGTCGGCCAGGTCGCCCTGCCGCAGGCTCCAGTTGGCCGGCACCTCCCCGAAGAAGGCGCCGACGTTGGCCCGCGCCACGTCGAGGAAGTCCTCGCGCCGCTCGTAGCTGGTGAGCGAGCCCTCGGAGCCGACGGCGCGCAGCAGCGAGCAGCTCAGGGCGCCCGACCCGGCGCCGGCCTCCAGCACCCGCATCCCCGGCCCGACGTCGCCGAAGCCGACGATCTGGGCGGCGTCCTTCGGGTAGATGACCTGGGCGCCCCGGGGCATGGAGAGCACGTAGTCGGCCAGCAGCGGCCGCAGCGCCAGGTAGCCGGTGTTGGCCGTCGAGTGGACCACCGATCCCTCCGGCGCCCCGATGAGGTCGTCGTGCTCGATCGCGCCGCGGTGGGTGTGGAACTGCTTCCCGGGCGTCAGGACGATCGTGTGCAACCGGCCCTTGGGGTCGGTCAGCTGCACCCGGTCGCCGGCCGCGAACGCGCCCTCGACGGGCTCGGCCCGCTGCGCGGGGACCTCCCCGGGCGCGTCCTCCGGCGCGGTCGGCGCCTCGTCGACGACGTCGGTCCCGGGCTCCTGCTCACTGGTCACGGGCGGTCAGCCTACGGACGGCGTCCCCCGACCCCGGACGCCGATGCGGCGCGGGCGCTCCGAACTGTCGGAGGGGCCACCTAGCCTCGGGACCATGACGGCGATGGTGCAGACCGACCCGACGACCGACGGCTCCGCGGCAGCGGTCGCGCCGGCCGAGGAGGCCGCCCCGCGCCGCCCCTCCCTCTCCCCCAGCCGCGCGGCGGACTTCAAGACCTGCCCGTTGCTGTACCGCTACCGCACCATCGACCGCCTGCCCGAGCGCGAGAGCCTCGCGGCCGTCCGCGGCACGCTCGTCCACTCGGTGCTGGAGCGCCTCTACGACCTGCCCCCGGCGCAGCGCACCCCCGAGAGCGCCCTGGAGCTGGTGGAGCCGGCCTGGGCCGAACTGCGGGACGAGCCGGGCATCGCCGAGCTCTTCGAGACCGGGCAGGAGGACGGCGCCGAGAGCGACGCCAACGCCCCGGAGTCGGTGGCGGCCTGGCTGGCCTCGGCCGGGAAGCTGGTCGAGAAGTACTTCGCGCTGGAGGACCCGCGCCGCATCCAGCCGGCCGGCCGCGAGGAGCTCGTCGAGGTCACCCTGCCCGACGGGCTGCTGCTGCGCGGCTACGTCGACCGGCTGGACGTCGCCCCGAACGGTGCGCTGCGGGTGGTCGACTACAAGACCGGCTCCATGCCGCGCGAGGCGTTCGAGTCCAAGGCGCTGTTCCAGATGAAGTTCTACGCGCTGGTGCTGTGGCGCACCCGCGGGGTCGTCGCCGCGCAGTTGAAGCTGCTCTACCTCGGCGACGGCGACGCGCTGACCTACGCGCCGGAGGAGGCGGAGCTGGTCCGCTTCGAGCGGACCCTCCTGGCCATCTGGTCGGCCATCGAGCGGGCGGTGGCCACCGGCGAGTTCCGGCCGAACAAGAGCCGGCTGTGCGGCTGGTGCGACCACCAGGCGCTGTGCCCGGAGTTCGGTGGCACTCCCCCGCCGTTCCCGGCCGACGCCGCTGCGGCGGCCGGCTGGCGGACGACGCTGCCGGTCACCCCGGTGTGACTCCGGCCGGCCGGCCGGTCCCGGCTGCGGCCCGCGGGGCGCGTCAGCGCTCGGCGAGCTCGACCGGCGCCGCCGCCAGCACCTCCGCCAGCTCGTCCACGCCGATACCGGTCAGCGTCTCCACCAGCGTGAGCCCGGGCGCGGGCGGCACCGGCTGCATCGCCGGCACCCCGAGCACCGCCATCCCGGCGGCCAGCCCGGCGGTGACGCCGACCAGCGAGTCCTCGACCACCACGCAGGCGGACGGCACCACGTCCAGCGCGGCGGCCGCCTGGAGGTAGGGCGCCGGGTCGGGCTTGCGGGCGGGGACCTCGTCGCCGCACACGGTGACGTCGAAGGGGCTGCCGCCCAGGTCGGCCGCGATGCGGCCCAGCACGATGTCGGCGAGCCGGCGCGGCGTCGTCGTCACCAGGGCGGCGCGCAGCCCCGCGGCCCGGACCGCCGCCACCAGGTCCCGGGCTCCCGGCTGCCAGGTGATCCCGGCGCCCATGAGCTCGGCTACCCGCTCCTCCACCCACCGGGCGTCGGCCTGCAGCTGCTCCTCGGTGCGGAGGAGTCCCAGGTCGGCGTGCAGCACCTGCATCGAGCGGCGCATGCTCGTCCCGACCGTCCGTGCGCGCGCCTCGGGCGACATGCGGCCGCCCAGCGATGCGGCGAGCTCGAACATCGCCTCGCCCCAGTACTCCTCGGTCTGCACCAGGGTGCCGTCCATGTCGAACAGGACGGCGGCGAGCTCGTTCGGCATCAGGCTGCGACGTTCCTTCGCGGTGGGCCCCGGGTGCGCGAGGCGCACGGCGGGGACGGGTGGACGAGGCCTCGACCGTCCCCGGCAGACGTCCACGCGGTGGGTGTTCCGCGGGTGCCAGTCTCCCAGCCCGCCGGACCGGGACGGACGGTGCCCCGCAGCCGACCCCCTCGTCGGGGGCAGACCGGCCGGGATCGCTCCAGCAGCTCCGGGCGCGCACCGATGGGGACCGGGTGAGCGCAGTGCCGGCCGAGCCGTTCCCGCGGGACGTCACCTCGCCGCGGGTGATGGCCCGGACGCTGGCGCTCTTCTACGTCGCCGGCGGGAGCACGGCCGTGCTGGCCGCGGGCGGCGGGAGCGACCACCCCGGGAGCCGCTGGCTGGTCGCCGGGATCGGCCTGCTCGCCGTGGTGGTGGGCGCTGGGATCTTCCGCTGGGACGTCGTGCCCCCGCGGGTGGTCCTCGGCGGGCTGGTGACGGCGGGCAGCTGCCTCATCGGCACCGTCGTCGTCCTCTCGCCCGATGCCGCCACCGCTGTCATCTGCGCGTCGATCAGCGCGTTCGTCGGCGTCATCGCCTGCTTCTTCGCCGACCGCCGGGTGGCCGTGGCGCACGTCTCGACCGTCGTCGGCGTCACCACGGGTGCGCTGCTGCTCCGCGGTGACGCGTCGGCCGTGACCGCCGCGGCCCTGGCGGTCGTCGTGAGCACCCTGGCCTGCGTCACCCGGGCGCTGGTCCTGCGCGCCTCCGATGCGGGCAGCGACTCCCTCACGGGGCTGGCCAACCGGCGGGCCTTCGACGAGGCGCTCGGTGAGCACACCCGCCGCCCCGACGTCGCGCTGTCCGCGGCGCTGCTCGACCTCGACCACTTCAAGCAGATCAACGACACCGACGGGCACGAGGCCGGCGACCACCTGCTGCGCCGGGTCGCCGGGAGCTGGCGGCCGGCGCTGCCCGCCGGAGCCCTGCTGGCCCGCCACGGCGGCGACGAGTTCGCCCTCCTGCTCCCCGGCCTGGACGGCACCGCGGCGCTCGCGCTGGTCCGGCACCTGTGCGCGCTCGTGCCCGAGGTCGGCGTCTCCGCCGGCGTCGCCGAGCGCTGCCCCGGCGACACCGCCGCCCAGCTCATGCGCCGCGCCGACCTGGCGCTCTACCGGGTGAAGGCCGGCGGCCGCGGCGCGGCGGCGCTGCACAGCGACGACTCCCCGAGGCCGCCGCGTCCCGGTGACCGCCGGCCGGCCCGGCGGAGCTGATCAGGCGGCTCGGGTCCCCACGAGGGTGGCGAAGGCGATCACGTTGTCCTCGTAGCTGCGGGCGGAGGAGTCGAAGTCCCCGCCGCAGGTGATCAGCCGCAACTGCGCGTCGAGGGTGTCGCCGTAGACCTCGAGGGTCGGGAAGTCGT
The DNA here is from genome assembly GCF_021699055.1 of Blastococcus sp. MG754426. Taxonomy (GTDB): domain Bacteria; phylum Actinomycetota; class Actinomycetes; order Mycobacteriales; family Geodermatophilaceae; genus Blastococcus. The sequence continues at coordinate 33,985 of NZ_SSXC01000053.1, forward strand.
CCTTCGCGTGGCGCTCCACCCGGTCGACGGCGAAGACGGCGACCGTGCCGTCGGCGCGGGCCACCTCGATCTCGTCACCGGGCTGCAGGGCACCCAGGTCGAAGAAGACGCCCGGCCCGTGCTCGGCGGAGTCCACGTGGCCGAGCAGCACCGCCGGGCCCACCGCGCCGGGAGCCGGTCCGCGCTCGTACCAGCCGGCCCGGTCGTCGGGGCCGAGCGGCGGGACCTCGACGGCGCCGTCGTCGTCCAGGCCGAGCCGCAGCAGGTCGCTGGTCACGTCGATGGCGGGGACGCGCACCGAGACCGGCTCGGCCACGCTGTCCGCCGGCGGTCCGGCGGCCGGCGCCTGCGGGCCGGCCGGTGCGGAGGCCGACGAGGGTGCGGCCGGTGCGGGACCCCCGGCCACCGCCGGCTGGGGTGCCTGCCGTTGCCCGGTCACGGCCACGACCACGGCCACGACGGCGACGAGGGCCAGGCCGGCGGCGAGCGCGACCCACCGGCGGGGGCTGGGTCGGCGGGTGTCCTGCTCGGTCACGGGAGGTCCTTCCGGGGGTGCTGGTGGGCGGGGTGCGGGCCGCGCCGGGGCGTGCTGCCCCCGCGCGGCCCGCAGCCGGGTCAGGCCTGGCCGGCCTGACGACGGCGGTAGGCGACGGTGCCCGCGGCGACGGCACCGGCCGCGGCCAGGGCCCCCACGCCGATGGCCGCCTGGTTCTCGGTGCCGGCCGTGCCGCCGGCGCCGGTCTCGGCACCGCCCGCCGGAGCGGCACCCGTCTGGGCGGCCTCGAACGCACCGCACGCGGCCGGGGCGGTGGCCTCCATGGGCAGCGCCGGGTCCAGATCGCTCATGACGTCGCCGTCGTAGGCGCCCGAACCGTCGGCGTCCACGCCGTGGAGCACGAGGACGGCGGTGCCGTCCTCGAACGCCTGGTGGACGTCGTCGGTGACCTCGAACGTCCGCTCGTAGCTGATCGAGCCACCCTCGGCGGTCGGGAACCTGTCGATGGCCAGACCGCTGTCCGGACCGGTGTCACCGGTCGTGGTCAGCGACGACCCGATCGCCCCGTAGTAGGGGGCGCCCTCGGTGACGCTGACGAAGCCGTCCCCGTTCTCGTCGTCGGCGTCGGTCGGGCACGCGCCCTGGGCGCCGATGTGGACGTGCTGGGCGTGCGGCGAACCGGCGAGCAGCCCCGTGGCCTCGATCATGACGGTCGCGGTGCTGCCGTCCAGCGTCACCATGCCGGTGCCCGTGACACCGGACGCGTTCAGCGCGGCGAGGTCGGCCTGGTAGCTGTGCGTGCCCTCGTGCGCCGAGGCGGTGGAGACGGCCAGCAAGGGGAAGGCCGCGGCGGCCAGGGCGACGGTCGGGAGTGCGAGTGCCTTGCGCAAGGTGTGCTCCTCGTGGTCGGAGAGAGGCGGCGGCCGGCGACCGTCCACCCTCGTGCCGGCCGGTGCGCTCTGCACCGGCCGTGGTCCCGTTCCGGGGACCTGGGCAGCAGCGCCGGTCTCCCGGCGGCTCGCTGCACGACCTGCATTCGGAGGCCGGCCGCGGATCGGTTCACCCCGCTTTTGGGGAGGCCGTGCCCCCGCGGGTGGTGGTCGACCGAGACGGGACGGTGCCGGAGGCTGGTCGCGCCCGGGGATCCGGAAACCCGGCTGGGAACGAAGGACGGGCATGACCGCTTCGCGACAGGTCCGCCGGCCGAGGCGGACGGCGCTCCTGCTCACCGTGCTGGCCGGCGTCCTCCTCCTCGGTGCGGCACCGGCCGCGCTGGCGCACGACGGCCTGGTGGGCACCACCCCGGCGGCCGGGACCACCGTCCCCGCGCCCCCGGCCACGGTCGAGGTGGCGTTCACGGGGGCACCGCTCCCCCTCGGCACCCTCGTGGAGGTGACGGACGCCGCCGGTGCCGTCGTCTCCGCGGGGGACCCGGAGATCCGGGGCACGACGGTCGTCCAGGCGCTCGCCGCCGAGCTGCCGGCCGGTGGTTACCACGTCCGGTGGCGCAGCACCTCCTCCGACGGGCACGCGCTGACGGGCTCCTTCGACTTCGCCGTCGCCGCCCCGAGCACGCCCGCCGCCGAGCCGCCGGCCCCCGCCGTGCCCGCACCCGAGCCCGTCGCGCCCTCGCCCGCGGCTGCGGTCCAGGACGTGGGGCCGGCGTCCTCGGGCGCCCCGGTCGCCGGGATCTGGGTCGCCGTCGGCGCGGTCGTCCTGGTGGGGCTCGGCGTCCTCCTCGTGGGCCGGCAGCGCGGGCGCCGGTGACGGGCACCGTGCCCGTCGTGCCGGTGCGCACGCCGGGTACCCGCAGCCGGTCCCCGCGGGTCGGGTTCGCGCTCCTCGCCGCGGGCCTCGTCGCGCTGCTGGCCGGGGCCCTGGTGGCCGGCGGCGGGGCACCGGACGCGGACCCGTCGGCGGGCGCCGGCGCGCTGGTCGAGTGGGGGCAGCCGCTGGTCACCCTCGTCGGGCGGGTGGCCGCGGTGGGCACCGTCGGCTCGTTGCTGCTCGCCGCCGTCCTGCTCCCCGGCCGGGACGGGCTGCCGGCGGAGTCCCTCCGGGCGCTGCGCGCGGCGTCGTCCTGGGCGCTGGTCTGGGCCGCGGCGGCGGCCCTGGGGGCGCTGCTCACCGTGAGCCGGCTGCTCGGGGTCGCCCCCGCCGCACTCACCTGGGCCCCGCTGCGCGTCTTCCTCGAGGACACCGGCGCGGGACGCGCCGCGCTGCTGGTGGTGGCGCTCGCCGGGCTGGTCGGGGTGGCCGCGCGCCGGTGCGCCGGCGTCCCGGCCGCGGTCTCGCTGCTGCTCGTGGCGGGTGCCGCGCTGGTCGTCCCGGTCGCGCTCTCCGGTCACTCCGCCGCGGCGGAGGACCACCTCCTGGCGGTCACGACCCTCGGTGTCCACGTCGTCGCGGCGACCGCGTGGGTGGGCGGGCTGCTGGCCCTCCTCGTCCACGCCCCCCACGGAGCGGCGGCGCGGGTGGCGGCGCCCCGGTTCAGCCGCCTGGCGCTGGTCTGCTTCCTCGCCGTGACCGCCTCGGGGGCGCTCGCCGCGGGGCTGCTGCTCGGCGGGAGCGCCGGCACGCTGGCGGCACTGGGCACCGGCTACGGCGCCCTGCTGCTGGCCAAGGCCGCCGGGCTGACCGTTCTCGGCGTCCTCGGCGCGCTGCACCGCCGGCACACCCTCCCCCGGCTGCACGCCGGTGACGGCCGGGAGTTCCGCCGGTTCGCGGCCGGCGAGGTCGTGCTGATGCTGGCGACGGTGGCGCTGGCCGTCGCGCTGGCGGCCTCACCGCCGCCGGCGGGCGCCGGGCACGCGGCCGCGTCCACCGCCGCCCCGGCGGCGGGTGCCGACCCGATGGCCGGGCACGACCACGGCGAGCTGTCGGTGGGGGTGCTCGTCGACGACGCGCGCTTCCACGTCGCCGGCCCGGTCGCGCCGGGGGCCCGGGTGAGCGTCCTCAACTCGTCCGCCTCGGAGGTCACGCTCACCGCGGCCGACGGGTCCTTCGACGTCGTCGTCCCCGCCGGGACGCTGACCACCTTCCCGGCCCCCGCCGAACCCGGCGCCCACCCCTTCTCCAGCCGCCACTCCCCCGCGTTCGCCGACGTCCTCCTCGTCCGGTGAGGCGATAGGACGGCCCGGGTCCAGAGGCCCGCCCTGAGCCTGCGAAGGGCGAGGGGACCCGGGTCCTTCAGTCGTCCTCGGTGCGGTAGCCCAGGTTGGGCGAGAGCCACCGCTCGGCCTCGGCGACGGTCCACCCCTTGCGGGCGGCGTAGTCCTCGACCTGGTCGCGGCCGACCCGGCCGAGCACGAAGTACCGGGCCTGCGGGTGGGCGAGGTAGAGGCCGCTCACCGCGGCGCCGGGCCACATGGCCAGGCTCTCGGTGAGCTGGATGCCGGTGGCGGCCTCGACGTCGAGCAGGTCCCAGATGGTCAGCTTCTCGGTGTGCTCCGGGCACGCCGGGTAGCCCGGCGCCGGGCGGATGCCGCGGTACCTCTCCGCGATCAGCGCCTCGTTGTCCAGCGACTCGTCGGTGGCGTAGCCCCAGAACTCCCGGCGGACCCGCTCGTGCAGCCGCTCGGCGAAGGCCTCGGCCAGCCGGTCGGCCAGCGCCTCGAGCATGATCGCGCTGTAGTCGTCGTTGTCCTTCTTGAACGCCGCCACCCGCTCGGCCGAGCCCAGCCCGGCGGTCACCGCGAAGGCCCCGACGTAGTCGCGCAGGCCGGTCTCCTTCGGCGCCACGAAGTCGGCGAGGGACTTGCGCGGCGAGCCGTCGCGGCCCTCGGTCTGCTGGCGCAGCTGGTGCAGCGTCGCCCGGACGGCGGTGCGGGACTCGTCGGCGTAGACCTCGATGTCCTCGCCGCCGACCCGGTTGGCCGGGAACAGCCCGAAGACGCCGCTGGCCCGCAGCCACCGCTCGTCGACGATCCGGTCGAGCATCGCCTGGGCGTCCTGGTGCAGCCGGCGGGCGGCCTCCCCGGTCGCCGGGTTGTGCAGGATGTCGGGGAACCGGCCGCGCATCTCCCACGCGTTGAAGAACGGCTGCCAGTCGATGTACTCCCGCAGCTCGGCCAGCGGGTAGTCGTGGAAGTGCCGCACGAACTGGGTGACCTCCCCCAGCGCGCAGGCCGGACCCTCGCAGACGTCCCTGGCCTGCTGCAGCAGCATCCGCGGCCGCGGCGGGGTGTAACCGCTCCAGTCCACCGGCGTCGCGGCGGCGCGCGCCTGGGCCAGCGGCAGCAGGCTGCGGCTGTCCTGGCGGGCGGCGTGCCGCTCCCGCAGCGCCGCGTAGTCGGCCGCGGTCTCGGCGAGCAGCGCCGGCCGCTGCTCGTCCGAGAGCAGCGCGGCGACGACGGGCACCGACCGCGAGGCGTCCTTCACCCAGATCACCGGGCCGTGGTACTTCGGCGCCACCTTCACGGCGGTGTGCGCCCGCGAGGTGGTGGCGCCGCCGATGAGCAGCGGGATCTCGAAGCCCTGCCGCTCCATCTCCGAGGCCAGGCCCACCATCTCGTCCAGCGAGGGGGTGATCAGCCCGGAGAGCCCGATGATGTCGGCGCCCTCCTCCTTGGCGGCGTCCAGGATCCGCTGCCCCGGCACCATGACCCCGAGGTCGACGACGTCGTAGTTGTTGCACTGCAGGACGACGCCGACGATGTTCTTGCCGATGTCGTGGACGTCGCCCTTCACGGTGGCCATGACGACCTTGCCGTTGCTGCGCTGGGCATCGCCGGGCTGCTTCTCCGCCTCGATGAACGGGATGAGGTAGGCGACGGCCTTCTTCATGACCCGGGCGGACTTCACCACCTGCGGCAGGAACATCTTCCCGGCGCCGAAGAGGTCGCCGACGACGTTCATCCCGTCCATCAACGGGCCCTCGATGACCTCGATGGGCCGCCCGCCGCGCGCGGAGATCTCCCGGCGGAGCTCCTCGGTGTCGTCCTCGACGTGCGCGTCGATGCCCTTGACCAGGGCGTGGGTGATCCGCTCCCCCACCGGGAGGGCGCGCCACTCCTCGGTGGCGATCTCCCTGGCCGCGCCGTCGCCGGCGTAGTCGCCGGCGATCTCCAGCAGCCGCTCGGTGGCGTCGGGCCGGCGGGCGAGGACGACGTCCTCGATCCGCTCCCGCAGCTGGGCGGGCACCTCGTCGTACACCTCGAGCGCACCGGCGTTGACGATGCCCATGTCCATGCCGGCGGCGATCGCGTGGAACAGGAAGACGGCGTGGATCGCCTCGCGCACCCGGTTGTTGCCGCGGAAGGAGAACGAGACGTTGGAGACCCCGCCGGAGACCAGCGCGCCGGGCAGGTGCTGCTTGATCCAGCGGGTCGCCTCGATGAAGTCCAGGCCGTAGCGCGCGTGCTCCTCGATCCCCGTGGCGACGGCGAAGACGTTCGGGTCGAAGATGATGTCCTCGGCGGGGAAGCCGACCCGCTCGGTGAGCACGTCGTAGGCCCGCCGGCAGATCTCGATCCGCCGCTCGAGGGTGTCGGCCTGGCCCTGCTCGTCGAAGGCCATGACGACGGCGGCTGCGCCGTACCTGCGGCAGAGCGCCGCCTGCTGGACGAACTCCTCCTCGCCGTTCTTCAGCGAGATCGAGTTGACGATCGCCTTGCCCTGGACGTTCTTCAGCCCGGCCTCGATGACCTCCCACTTCGACGAGTCGATCATCGTCGGCACGCGGCAGATGTCCGGCTCGGCGGCGATCAGCTTGGTGAAGCGGTCCATCGCCTCGACGCCGTCGATCATCCCCTCGTCCATGTTGACGTCGATGACCTGGGCGCCGGCCTCCACCTGCTGGCGGGCGACGGCGAGGGCCGCCGGGTAGTCGCCGGCCTTGATGAGGTTCCGGAAGCGCGCCGACCCGGTGATGTTGGTCCGCTCGCCGACGTTGACGAACAGCGACTCCTCGGTGACCACCAGCGGCTCGAGCCCGGACAGCCGCAGCGCGGGGCGCGACCCGGCCGGCGTCCGCGGGGCCGTGCCCTCCACCGACCGGGCGATCGCCGCGATGTGCTGCGGGGTGGTGCCGCAGCAGCCCCCCACGAGGTTCACGAACCCGGCCTCGGCGAACTCGGCGACGATCGCCGCGGTCTGCTCGGGCGACTCGTCGTACTCGCCGAAGGCGTTGGGCAGCCCCGCGTTCGGGTAGCAGGAGACGAAGGTGTCGGCGACCCGGGAGAGCTCGGCGACGTAGGGGCGCATCTCCGCGGCGCCGAGCGCGCAGTTCAGCCCCACCAGCAGCGGCCGCACGTGCCGGACGGAGTGCCAGAAGGCCTCGGTGACCTGCCCCGACAGGGTCCGCCCCGAGGCGTCGGTGATCGTGCCGGAGATCATGACCGGCCAGCGCCGGCCCGCCTGCTCGAACAGCTCCTCCAGCGCGAAGATCGCCGCCTTGGCGTTGAGCGTGTCGAAGATGGTCTCGACCAGCAGGGCGTCGGCGCCGCCGTCGACCAGACCCTTCGCCTGCTCGAGGTAGGCCGCGACCAGCTCGTCGAAGGTGACGTTGCGGGCGCCCGGGTCGTTGACGTCGGGCGAGATCGACGCCGTGCGGCTGGTCGGGCCGATGGCCCCGGCCACGTATCGGGGCTTCCCCGGCGTCCGGGCGGTCATCGCGTCGGCCTCGCGGCGGGCCAGCCGGGCCGAGGCCACGTTGAGCTCGTAGGCGAGGTCCTGCATGCCGTAGTCGGCGAGCGAGATCGTGGTCGCGTTGAAGGTGTTGGTCTCGACGAGGTCCGCTCCGGCCTCGAGGTACTCGCGGTGGATGCCCGCGATCAGCTCGGGCCGGGTGATGCTCAGCAGGTCGTTGTTGCCCTGCACGTCGGTGGGCCAGTCGGCGAAGCGCTCCCCGCGGTAACCGGCCTCGTCGGGGCGGTCCCGCTGGATCGCCGTTCCCATGGCGCCGTCGAGCACCAGGATCCGCTCCTGCAGCAGGGCGGTGAGCGCCGCTGTCGCATCGGGGCGGAGGTCGGGTGACTCGGACACGGTGATCCCCAGAGGTTCTGCTGGATGGGCGTGCGGGCCTCGCGCTCCGTCACCCCGGCGGGCTGGCCCAGGCCTGGGCGTTCCCGATGTCGGCGCCCATTCTCGCACCCGGGGCACCCGAGGTGCAGCGGGCGTCGCGGACGGGGACCCCGCCGGTGGGTGAACCGCGGGCGTGCGCCGGGCGGGACGGCGGGATCGACGTAGGCTGGCAGAGGTGATCGATCCGAAGCCCGACGCAGAAGACCTGCCGCAGCTCACCGACCCGGTGGTCGTGGTGGCGTTCGAGGGCTGGAACGACGCCGGGGACGCCGCCACCGGGGCCGTCGAGCACCTGGAGCTGATCTGGGACGCCAAGCCCCTGGCCGCCCTGGACCCCGAGGACTACTACGACTTCCAGGTCAACCGGCCCACGGTCTCCCTGGTCGGCGGGGTGAGCCGGCGCGTCGAGTGGCCGACCACCCGCATCTCGGTGGCGCGGCCCGAGGGGCTGGACCGGGACGTCGTGCTCATCCGCGGCATCGAGCCCAACATGCGCTGGCGCAGCTTCTGCGAGGAGCTGCTGGAGATCCTCGACGAGCTCGACGCCTCGATCGTCGTCGCGCTCGGTGCCCTGCTGGCCGACACCCCGCACACCCGTCCCACGCCGGTCACCGGGTCGGCCTACGACGGCGAGTCGGCCCGGGCCTACGGGCTGGAGACCTCCCGCTACGAGGGCCCCACCGGCATCCTCGGGGTATTCCAGGACGCCTGCGTGCAGTCGGGGCTCCCGGCGATCAGCTTCTGGGCCGCCGTGCCGCACTACGTCTCCCAGCCGCCGTCGCCGCGCGCCACCGTCGCGCTGCTGCAGCGGGTCGAGGAGGTCCTGGAGATCACCGTGCCGCTCGGCGCGCTGCCCCAGCAGGCCGACGACTGGGTGAAGACGGTCGACGAGATGGCCAGCGAGGACGCCGAGGTCGTCGAGTACGTGCGCTCGCTGGAGGAGCGGGCCACCGAGGTCGACCTCTCCCAGGCCAACGGCGACCAGATCGCCCGCGAGTTCGAGCGCTACCTGCGCCGCCGCGGCGGCGCAGGTAGCGCTCGAACTCGCGGGCGATCTGG
>NZ_SSXC01000054.1 GCF_021699055.1 Blastococcus sp. MG754426
CCCGCGATCGTGCCCAGCACGTCGGGGAGGCCGACCTTGTCCAGCGCCGAGGCCAGGAACTGGGCGGCACCCGGTGGGGTGCGCAGCACCGCCAGGTTGGCGCTGCCCTCGGCGGCCGTCAGCAGGTCGGCCAGCAGGCGGGTGAGCCGGGCGGGCGCGGCCTGCGCCGGGCGCAGCGGGGCGTTCTCCGGCGGCAGCACGTAGGAGGCCGGTGCGCCGTCGGAGCCGCGCAGCTTCACCGCACCGAGCTCCTCCAGGTCCCGGGAGAGGGTGGCCTGGGTGACCTCGATGCCCGACTCGGCCAGCAGCACGGCCAGCTGGGTCTGCGAGGTGATCGGCCGGGCCTCGATCAGCTCGCGGATGCGCGCCTGGCGCGCCGAGCGATTGAGGGCAGCGGTCATGCGCGCTCCAGGAGCCAGATGAGCACGGCCTTCTGCGCGTGCAGCCGGTTCTCCGCCTCGTCCCAGACCGCGCTCTGCGGCCCGTCGATCACCTCCGCGGCGATCTCCTTGCCGCGGTAGGCCGGCAGGCAGTGCAGGACGACGGCGTCGTCGGCGGCGCGGGAGAGCGCCGCGGCGTCCACCGCGTAGGGCAGGAACGGCGCGACGCGCGTGTCGTACTCGTCCTCCTGCCCCATCGACACCCAGGTGTCGGTGACCAGCACGTCGGCCCCGTCCGCGGCGGCCGCGGGATCCGGCGTCCACGCGACCGAGCCGCCCGTCCCCGCGGCGATCCGCGCGGCGCGGTCCAGCACCTCGGGGTGGGGCCGGAAGGACTCCGGTGAGCCGATCCGCACGTGCATGCCCGCCGTCGCACCGCCGAGCAGGTAGGAGTGCGCCATGTTGTTGGCGCCGTCGCCGAGGTAGGTCATGGACCGGCCGGCGAGCGAGCCCTTGCGCTCGATCACCGTCTGCAGGTCGGCCAGGATCTGGCAGGGGTGGTAGGTGTCGGTGAGCGCGTTGACCACCGGCACCCGGCTGACCGCGGCCATCGCCTCGATGCGGTCCTGGCCGAAGGTGCGCCACACGATCGCGGCGGCCTGCCGGTCGAGCACGCGGGTGGTGTCCTCGATCGGCTCCCCGCGACCCAGCTGGCTGCTCCCGGCGTCGATGACCAGGGGGTACCCGCCGAGCTCGGCGACCCCCACGGAGAAGGACACCCGGGTGCGGGTGGAGGGCTTGTCGAACAGCACGGCGACCGCCCGCGGCACCCCGTTGGCGGCGCGCAGCGGGGTGGGCGCCTGGTCGGTGTGCCGCGATGCCTTGAGCGAGGCGGCCAGGGCGAGCACCTCGGCCTGCTCGTCCGGGGTGAGGTCGTCGTCCTTGAGGAAGTGCCGGGTCACTGGTCCGTCTCCAGAGCGGTGTCGAGGGCGGCGGGCAGCGCGGCCACGAAGGCGTCCACCTGCGCGTCGGTGAGGACCAGCGGCGGGGCGAGCCGGAGCACGCCGGGGGCGACCGCGTTGGTCAGGAAACCGGCCGCGCGCAGCTGCGCCTCCAGGGCGGGGGCGACGTCGGCGGTGAGGACGACGCCGAGCAGCGCGCCCCTCCCCCGGACGCCGCTGATGCCGGCGTGGCCGAGCGCCTCGATGCCGGCGGTGAACCGGTGCTCGAGCTCCTTGGCACGCTCCAGCAGCCCCTCGTCGCGGATGGTGTCGAGCACGGCGAGCGCGGCCGCGGCGGCGATCGGGTTGCCGCCGAAGGTGGAGCCGTGCGAGCCGGCGGTGAGCAGCTCCGCGGCGTCGCCGAAGGCGAGCATCGCGCCGATCGGCAGCCCGCCGCCGAGCGCCTTGGCCAGGGTGATGACGTCGGGCCGCAGCCCCTCGGCCTGGTGCGCGAACCACGAGCCGGTGCGGCCGATCCCGGTCTGCACCTCGTCGACGGCGAACAGCGCGCCGGCATCGGCCGCGGCGGCCGCGGCCACGGGAAGGTAGCCGGCCGGCGCGGGGAGCACGCCGCCCTCGCCCAGCATCGGCTCGAGCAGCACCATGGCCGTCTCCGCCGACACCGTCGCGCGCAGGGCGTCGGCGTCGCCGTAGGGGACGTAGGAGACCCCACCGGGCAGCGGCGCGAAGGCGGCGGCCTTCGACGGCTGGCCGGTGAGCGCGAGCGCGCCCATCGTGCGGCCGTGGAAGGCGCCCTCGGCGGTGACCACCCTGGTGCGGCCGGTGAGCCGGCTGACCTTGAACGCCGCCTCGTTCGCCTCGGCGCCGGAGTTGCAGAAGAAGACCCGCCCGGGCCGCCCGGCCAGCTCCAGCAGCCGCTCGGCGAGCCGGATGCCCGGCTCGTGCATGGCGAGGTTGGAGACGTGGCCGAGCTTGGCCGCCTGGGTGCTGATCGCCTCGACCACCCGGGGGTGCGCGTGCCCGAGGATGGTGGTCGCGATGCCACCGAGCAGGTCGGTGTACTCCCGCCCGTCGACGTCGGTGACGGACGCCCCGGAGCCGGAGTCGAGCGCGACCGGCGGCGCCTTGTAGTTGTTCATCATCACGGCCGACCAGCGGCGGGCCAGCTCCTCCGTGCGCGTGGTCATGCCGTGCCCTCCTCCTGGTCCTTCGCCGGGACGACCATCGTCCCGGTGCCTTCGGTGGTGAACGTCTCCAGGAGCAGGGCGTGCGGGGTGCGGCCGTCGACGACGGTCGCCCGCTTCACCCCGCCCTCGACCGCCCGCAGGCAGGCGGCCATCTTCGGGATCATCCCGGCGTCCAGCGACGGCAGGATCTCCGCGAGCTCGCGGGCGTCGATCTGCTGCACCAGCGAGCCCCGGTCGGGCCAGTCGGCGTAGAGACCCTCGACGTCGGTCAGCACGACCAGCTTCACCGCGCCCAGCGCCGCGGCCAGCGCGGCGGCGGCGGTGTCGGCGTTGACGTTGTGCACGACGCCGTCGGCGTCCGGGGCCACGCTCGCCACGACCGGGATGTGCCCGGCCTCCAGCAGCGCGGCGACCGGGGTGGTGTCGACGGCCGCGATGTCGCCGACCAGCCCGATGTCGACCGGTTCGCCGTCCACGACCGCCGTCGTCCGGCGGGCGGTGAACAGGCCGCCGTCCTCGCCGGAGAGGTGCACCGCCATCGGTCCGTGCTGGTTGATCAGGCCGACGATGTCGGGGCCGACCTGACCGGTGAGCACCATGCGGACGACGTCGATCGTCTCGGGCGTGGTCACGCGCAGCCCGCCGCGGAACTCGCTCGCGATGCCCAGCCGGCCGAGCATCTCGGTGATCTGCGGCCCGCCGCCGTGCACGACCACGGGCAGGATGCCGCAGGTCCGGAGGAACACCATGTCGTCGGCGAACGCACGCCGGCACTCGTCGTCGACCATGGCGTGCCCGCCGTACTTGATGACGACCACCTTGCCGTGGAACTCCTTGAGCCAGGGCAGCGCGCCGGTGAGGACGGCGACCTTGGCGGCGTCGCCCTCGGGGTCGTGGCGGCGCATGACGCGGCTGGTGCCGACCCGGCGGGGCAGCTTGGGCGGCGGCGCCGGCTCGTCGATGCGGACGTCGGGCGGGGTGGGGTCCTGCTGGCTCATGTGGAGTACGCCGAGTTCTCGTGCACGTAGGCGATGGACAGGTCGTTGGTCCAGATCGTGGCCTGCTCGGCGCCGGCGCCCAGGTCGACGTCGATGGTGATCTGCCGGCCGGTGAGGTCGACGCCCTCGCGAGGGTCGCCGATCGAGCCGCCGCGGCAGACGGTGACGCCGTTGATGGTCACGTCGACCCGGTCGGCCTCGAAGGCGGCGTCGGTGGTGCCGATCGCGGCGAGCACCCGGCCCCAGTTGGGGTCGTTGCCGAAGAGCGCCGTCTTGAGCAGGTTGTTGCGGGCGCAGGCCCGGCCGGCGGTGAGGGCGTCCTCGACGCTGGCCGCGTTCCGGACCGTGATCGCGATGTCCTTGGTGGAGCCCTCGGCGTCGGCGAGCAGCTGCATCGCCAGGTCCGTCGCGGCCGCGGTGAGCGCCGCGGTGAGCTCGTCCTCGGCCGGCGTGACGCCGGACGCGCCGTTGGCCAGCACGATCACGGTGTCGTTGGTCGACAGGCAGCCGTCGGAGTCGACCCGCTCGAAGCTGACCGCGGTCGCCGCCTTCAGCGCCCGCTGGAGCACGTCGGGGTCGGCGGAGGCGTCGGTGGTGAGGACGACGAGCATCGTGGCCAGGCTCGGGGCGAGCATGCCGGCGCCCTTGGCCATCCCGCCGACGGTCCAGCCGGCGCGCTGCTGCGCCGTCGTCTTGGGCACGCTGTCGGTGGTCATGATCGCCCGCGCCGCGGCGCCCCCGCCGTCCTCGGAGAGCGCCTGCGCCGCGGCGGTGACGCCCGCGGTCAGCTTCGCCATGGGCAGCCGGACGCCGATCAGGCCGGTGCTCGCCACCGCGACGTCGATCGCCCCGAGACCCAGCTCCGCGGCGGCGTGCTCGGCGGTGGCGTGGGTGTCCTGGAAGCCCTCGGGCCCGGTGCAGGCGTTGGCGCCGCCGGAGTTGAGGACGACGGCCCGCGCCCGCTGACCGGCGAGCACCTGGCGGCTCCACTGCACCGGCGCGGCCGGGAAGCGGTTGGTGGTGAAGACGGCGGCCGCGGCGTCGTCGGGGCCGGTGTTGAGGACGACGGCGACGTCCGGGTCGCCGGAGGACTTGAGGCCGGCCGCGACGCCGGCGGCGCTGAATCCCCGGGGGGCGGTGACGGTCACTGGGCATCCTCTGGTGCGAACGGGATCACGGTGCCACTCCTACGACCGGGAGGCCGGTGGTCTCGGGCAGGCCGAGGGCGATGTTGGCGCACTGGACCGCCGCGCCCCCGGTGCCCTTGGTGAGGTTGTCGACGGCGGCGACGACGACGAGCCGGTTCGCGTCGGCGTCGACGGCCAGCTGCAGCGCGACGGTGTTCGCGCCGAGCACCTGCGCCGTCGTGGGCCACTGGCCCTCGGGCAGCAGGTGCAGGAAGGGCTCGTCGGCGTAGGCCCGCTCGTACGCGGCGCGGGCGGCCGCGGCGTCGACCCCGGGCCGCAGCGGCGCCGAGCAGGTGGCGAGGATGCCGCGGCTCATCGGCACCAGGGTCGGGGTGAAGCTGACCCCGACCGGCGCGCCGGCGGCCTGCGTCAGGCCCTGGACCATCTCCGGCGTGTGCCGGTGCACGCCCCCGACGCCGTAGGCGCTCGCCGCACCCATGACCTCGCTGCCGAGCAGGTGGGCCTTGGGCGACCTCCCCGCCCCGCTGGTGCCGCTGGCGGCGACCACGACGACGTCGGGCTCGACCAGGCCGGCGGCGAGCGCCGGGGCCATCGCGAGGGTGACCGAGGTCGGGTAGCAGCCGGGGACGGCGACCCGCGTGGCCCCGGCGAGCTTCTCGCGCTGGCCGGGCAGCTCGGGCAGGCCGTAGGGCCAGGTGCCGGCGTGCACCCCGCCGTACCAGCGGGCCCAGGCCGCCGGGTCGTTCAGCCGGTGGTCGGCGCCGCAGTCGACGACCAGGGTCTCGGCGGGCAGCTGGTCGGCGATCGCGGCGGACTCCCCGTGCGGCAGCGCCAGGACGACGACGTCGTAGCCGGCGAGGCTCGCCGCGTCGCTGGGCTGCACGGTCATGCCCGCGAACGGGAGCAGGTGGGGCTGGAGCTCACCCAGGCGTCGGCCGGCGCTCGAGTTGGCGTGCACCCCGGCCAGCCGGAGGTTCGGGTGCCCGGCCAGCAGCCGGCACACCTCTCCCCCCGCATACCCGGTGGCGCCGGTGACCCCGACCGTCCACGTCTGCGCTGCGTTCACGATGCATGACCATACATCACCATGCATGACCGTTCACCGGGGCGCGGGGCGCCGCCCCGGACGGAGGTCAGCTCCGCAACGGCCGCGGCCGGTCCCGCCGGGTTCCCCAGGCGGCGGGCGGGACGCCGAAGAGCACCGAGGCGGACGCCCCGCGGTCCGCCCCACGTCGCCCGCCCCAGCACGGCGGTCACGACGACGAGGCACCCGAGCGCGGACGCGACGAGCATCCGCGCACCCGGCGAAGGAGCGGTGGTCAGGCGAGCGGGTCGCCCCCGCCGTAGGGGCGCAGGCGCAGCTGCCGGGCGGCGCCCTCGGGGGTGGTGGAGCGCAACGTCTCGAGGTCGTCCTTGCCCGCACGCACGAACCGGCCGGACCACTGGTCGAGCTCACCCCCGGCGATCGCGGCGACGATCCCCACGACCTCCTCCGGCGGTGTCCAGTCGGTGAAGCCCTGCCACATGCGCATCGACCGGGTCATCGGGGTGTCGACGACGCCGGGCGCCACGTCGAAGACCCGGACGTCGGAACCCTCCAGCGACAGGGCGAGCGACTCGGTGATCCGCATCAGCCCGGTCTTGGCCACCGAGTACGCGGAGTAGTCGGGGTTGGCGCGGGTGCTCATGCCGCTGGCGAGGTTGACCACCCGCCCGCGGTTGCGCAGGAGCATCCACGGGACCACCGCACGGCTGAGCAGGAAGCTGCCCCGCAGGTGGCTGGTGACGACGCCCCACCACTGGTCGGGGTCGGCCTCCCAGAGCGGCACCTCGGCCTCGTCGACCAGGCCGGCGTTGTTCACCAGCAGGTCGACCGGCCCGAGCTGCTCGCGCACCTCGCCGACCGCCGCCTCGACCGACGCCTGGTCGGTGACGTCGGCCGCGACGGCCAGCGTGCGGCCCCCGGTGACCTCGGCGACCTCGGCCATCGCCACGCGCAGCCGCTCCCCGCCCCGGGCCAGCCCGGCCACGGCCATCCCGCGCCGGGCCAGCCCCTCCACCAGGTGCCGGCCGATCCCGGTCGAGGCGCCCGTGACGAGGGCGACCCCCGCCGGCTCAGCCACGGAGCTGGGCGCCGTTGGCGGCCACCGCTGCGGCCACCGCGGCGTCGAACGCCACGCGGGCCTCCTCGCTGGTGAGCGTCCGGTCCGGCGCCCGGAAGGTCAGGGAGTACGCCAGCGACTTCTGCCCCCCGGGCACCGAGCTGCCGGTGTAGACGTCGAACAGCCGGAGGTCCTCCAGCAGCTCGCCGGCCCCGTCACGCAGCGCCCGGCGCACCCGGTCCTCCGGCTGGTCCTCGGGGACGAGGAGCGCGAGGTCCATCCGCACCGGCGGGAAGGTGGAGATCGACCGGGCCTGCGGCACCGTCGGCTCCGGCAACGCGTCGGCGTCCAGCTCCATCACGGCGGTCCGGGCGGGCAGGCCCAGCACCTCGCACACCTTGGGGTGCAGCTCGCCGGCGTACCCGACCACCCGGTCGCCGACCAGCAGCGCGGCGCACCGGCCGGGGTGCCACGGGGCCTGCTCGGCCTGCTCGACGGTGAGCTCGGCCCCGGCGGCCGCGGCCACCAGTCGGGCGGCCTGCACGGCGTCGGCCCACGCGGCCGGCCGGCCCGGTCCCCACCAGCCGCGGGGCTCGCGCTGCCCGGTGAGCGCCACCGCGACGTGCCAGGGCTGCGCCGGCACCGCACCCAGCAGCGCCGCGAGCGTCGCGTCGTCCGGACGGCGGTCGGCGCCGGGCAGCGGCGCCGGGGTCCCGTCCCCACCCGGGAACACCGAGCCGTGCTCGAAGAGGGCGACGTCGCGGAGCCCCCGGGCCAGGTTGCGGGCGAGGGCGGCCAGCAGGCCGGGCAGCAGCGTGGTGCGCAGCGCCGGGGCCTCCTCCGACAGCGGGTTGCGCACGGTGATCACCCGGCGCCGGTCGTCGTCCGCGGGCAGCCCCAGCGCGTCGAGCTGCGCCGGCCCGGTGAAGGGGAACGCGGGGGCCTCCACGTAGCCGGCCTCGGCCAGCGCCCGGCCGATGCTGCGGCGGCGGCGCTGCCGCTCGGTGAGCCCGCCGCCGGGCGGGGCCGTGGGCAGGATCGAGGGGATCTCGTCGAAGCCGCGGAAGCGGACGACCTCCTCGACCAGGTCGGCCGGCTCCTGCAGGTCGCCGCGCCAGGACGGCGGGGTGACGTGCAGGGCGTCGCCGTCGCCGGACACCTCGGCGCCGACCGCGGTCAGCACCTCGAGCACCTGGTCGCGGGTGTAGGGCACGCCGGCGATCCGGCCCGGCAGCCCGGCGTCGAGCGCGATCGCCGGCCGCGGGGCCCGGGTGTCGACGTCGACCGGCGCGCCGACGATGCGGGCGCCACCGTGCTCGGCGAGCAGCGCCGCGGCCCGGGCGAGCGCGACGACGGTGACCTCCGGGTCGGTGCCGCGCTCGAAGCGCTTGCCGGCCTCGCTGGGCAGCCGGTGCCGGCGCACGCCGCGGGAGATGCCGGTCGGCTCCCAGTGCGCGGCCTCCAGCAGCACCGCCGTCGTCGTGTCGCCGATCTCCGTCGACGCGCCGCCCATGACGCCGGCCAGCCCGATGGGGCCCGACGCGTCGGTGATGAGCAGGTCGTCGTCGGTGAGCGCGCGGTCGACGCCGTCGAGGGTGGTGAGCCGCTCCCCCGCCGTCGCCCGGCGGACCGTGATCGGCCCGGTGACGGTGGCCCGGTCGAAGGCGTGCATCGGCTGGCCGAGCTCGAGCATCACGTAGTTGGTGACGTCGACGGCCAGCGAGATGCTGCGGACGCCGCACTGGGCCAGCCGGCGGCGCAGCGGCCACGGGCTGGGCGCGGCCGGGTCGAGGTCCTCGACGGCGAGCATGGAGAACCGGTCGCAGCGGTCGGGGTCGGCCACGGTGACCTCCCACGCCGGCGCTCCCGCCCAGCCGGGCAGCGGGAGGTCGGCCGGGTCGCGCCAGGTCACGCCGAGCACACCGGCCAGGTCGCGGGCGATCCCGCGCATCGACATGGCGTAGCCGCGGTCCGGCGTCACCTCGAGGTCGAAGACGACGTCGTCCAGACCGAGGACGTCCGCGGCCGGGGTCCCCGGCACGTAGCCGGCCTGCCCCAGCACCAGGATGCCGGCGTGGTCCTCGCCGATGCCCAGCTCGCGGACCGAGCAGATCATCCCGTCGGAGACGTGGTCGTAGGTCTTCCGCGCCGCGATGGCGAAGTCGCCGGGCAGCACGGCGCCGGGCAGCGCGGCCACCACGAGGTCGCCGACGGCGAAGTTCCGGGCGCCGCAGACGATCCCTCGAGGCTCGGCCTCCCCCACCTCCACCTGGCAGTAGCGGATCGGCTTCTTGAAGCCGGTGAGCTCCTCGATGTCCAGCACCCGGCCCACCACCAGCGGGCCGGTGGTCACCGGCGGGCGGACGACGTCCTCCACCTCGAAGCCGAGCCGCACGAAGGCGGCGTCGAGCTCCTCGACGGTGGTGCCGGCCGGGAGGTCGACGAGCTCGGACAGCCAGCTGACGGGGACCTTCACTGCTCAACTCCGAAGACGCTGGTGAAGCGGACGTCCGCTTCGGCGATGTCGTGCATGTCCGAGACGGCCGACCGGAACTGCAGCGCCCGCTCGATGCCCATGCCGAAGGCGAAGCCGGTGTAGGTGTCGGGGTCGACGCCGCAGGCGCGCAGCACCCGGGGGTTGACCATCCCGCAGCCGCCCCACTCGACCCACTGCGGGCCGTCGCGGTGCTCGGGGAACCAGACGTCGAACTCGGCCGAGGGCTCGGTGAAGGGGAAGAAGTGCGGCCGCCACCGGGTGCGGGCGTCCGGGCCGAACAGCTGACGGGCCAGGTGGTCCAGCGTGCCGCGCAGGTGCGCCATGGTGAGCCCTCGGTCGACGGCGAGGCCCTCCACCTGGTGGAAGACCGGCAGGTGCGTCGCGTCGAGCTCGTCGGTGCGGTAGACGCGCCCCGGGGCGACGACGTAGATGGGCGGCTGCCGCTCCAGCATCGTGCGCGCCTGCACCGGGCTGGTGTGGGTGCGCAGGACCAGGCCGGAGTCCTCGGGTGCGACGAAGAACGTGTCGGACAGCCAGCGGGCCGGGTGGTCCGGGCCGAAGTTGAGCGCGTCGAAGTTGAGCCACTCGGCCTCGAGCTCCGGCCCGTCGGCGACCTCGTAGCCCATGCCCACGAAGATGTCGGCGATCCGGTCGACCAGCGTCGTCAGCGGGTGCCGGGCGCCGCGCGGGGTGCGGTCCCACGGCAGCGTGACGTCGACCCGCTCCTCGGCCAGCACCCGGGCGTCGCGCTCGGCCTCCAGCTCGGCCCGTCGGGCGTCGTAGGCCTCGGTGACCGCGACCCGGGCGGCGTTCACGCGCTTGCCGGCGTCGCTGCGGGCGGCGGGGGGCAACGCGCCCAGCTCCCGCCGCGCCAGCAGCACCGGCGCGCGGTCGCCGAGGTGGGCCGGGCGGGCGGCGGCCAGTGCCTCCAGGTCCGCGGCCGCCGCGAACGCCCCGAGCGCGGCGCGGACCGCCTCGTCGAGGGCCTCGGGCGAGAGGGCGGCGACCTGCTTGGGGTCGTAGGGATCGTTGGCGCCAGACACGGGACGCCATTCTGCCCGGCGCCCGCCCCCGCGCGCGCCTGGGTTCCGGTGGGGTGACGACGACGGCGCCCCGGGCAGCCGGGTCCTCCCTCATAGCACGGCGTCCTCCCTCACCGCGGACGCCGAGGGAGGACGCGCATGATCAGGTCCGGCTGATCGTGGCCGGGGCCCGGGCCCGCTGCCCGGTCGACCACCCGTTCGGGGCAGGCAGGGCCCGCTCGGCTCCGGCCCGGACCGCCCGGGGCCGAATACGCCTCCGTGAGCCCTGTGCGCCCCGACACCGACGCAGCCCTCGCCGCCGCCCTCCGCCCCGGCGGCGTGCGCAGCGTCTTCCAGCCCATCGTGGAGCTCGACACCGGCGCGGTGGTCGCCTACGAGGCCCTCGCGCGAGGCCCCGAGGGCCCGCTGCAGCGCCCCGACCTGCTCTTCGCCGCCGCCCGCCAGGCCGGCGCGCTCGCCGAGCTGGACGCCGCCTGCCGGGTCGCCGCCTTCTCCGGCGCCGTGCGGCACGGGCTGCCCGCACCGCTCGCCCTGTTCGTGAACGTGGAGCCGGAGGTCCTCGACACCGCACCCCTGGACGAGCTGCTGGCGATCGCCGCCGAGGCCCCCGGCGGGATGCGCGTCGTCCTGGAGATCACCGAGCGAGCGCTGGCCACCCGCCCGGCGGAGCTGCTGCGCACCGTCGCCCGGGTCCGCGAGCTGGGCTGGGGCGTCGCCCTCGACGACGTCGGCGCGGACGCGATGTCGCTGGCGTTCATGCCGATCCTGCGCCCCGACGTGGTCAAGCTCGACCTGCGGCTGGTGCAGGAGCGCCCCGGCCCCGCGATCGCCGAGATTATGAACGCGGTCAACGCCTATGCGCAGACCTCCGGCGCCGCCGTGCTCGCCGAGGGCATCGAGAACGACGCCCACCTGGCCATGGCCCGGGCGCTCGGGGCGACCCTCGGCCAGGGCTGGCTGTTCGGCCGCCCCGCGCCCGAGCCCGCCTGCGACCGGCCGCTCGGCTCCCTGCCGCCGCCGGTCCAGGACACCGCGACGGAGGTCGAGCCGGGCTCCCCGTTCGCCTGCCTGCCCGCCGGCACCCCGCTGCGCCGCTCCCCCAAGGCGCTGCTCATCGAGCTCAGCAAGCAGCTGGAGCGGGAGGCGCTGCGGCTCGGCGAGACCTGCGTGGTCACCGCGACCTTCCAGGAGGCGCGGCACTTCACCCCGTCGACGACGCAGCGCTACCGCGACCTGGTCGAGCGCACCGGCTTCGTGTGCGCCCTGGGCGAGGGGCTCCCCACCGAGCCGCTGCCCGGTCTGCGCGGTGCCGACCTGGCCCCGGGCGACCCGGTGCGCGGCGAGTGGGACGTCGTGGTGCTCGCCCCGCACTTCAGCGTCGCCCTGCTGGCCCGCGACCTCGGCACGCCCGGGCCGGACCTGCAGCGGGAGTTCGAGTACGCGCTGACCTACGACCGCGACGTCGCGGTCCGCGCGGCGCGCAGCCTGCTCGGCCGGGTGGTCCCGCGCGCCCACGGTGCCGCGCCGGCGCGGACCGCAGCGACGGCCGCCACCCCGGCCGCCACCCCGGCCGCCGCCCCGGCGGTCCTGGGCGAGCAGCTGCTGGGTGACCCGGCGCTCGTGCGCCGGGCGCTGGAGGCGACACCGAGCGGTGTGTGCCTGGTCGACGTCCGGCTCCCCGACCAGCCGCTGGTCTACATCAACCCGGCCTTCGCCCGGCTCGCCGGCATGCCGGCCGAGGAGCTGCTGGGCCGCAACTGCCGGTTCCTGCAGGGGGCGGACACCGACCCGGGGGCCGTGGCGCGGATCCGCGCCGCCATCGCCGCCGGCGAGGAGTGCCGCGAGGTGCTGCTGAACCACCGCGGCCCCGACCGCACGCCCTGGTACAACGAGCTGCACCTGGCGCCCGTCACCGACGCGACCGGGGCCGTCGTCCAGTACATCGGCGTCCAGGTCGACGTCACCGAGCAGGTGCTGGCGCAGCGGGCGCTCGAGCAGGAGCGGGACCGGACCCGCGGGTACCTGGCCCGGATCGAGGAGCTGTCGGTCACCGACCCGCTCACCGGGCTCGCCACCCGCCGGCACGTGGAGGAGCAGACCGAGACCGCGCTGTGGAACGCGCGGTGCGCCGGCGACGCCGTGGCGCTGGTCGTGGTGGCCCTCGACGCGTTCGCGTCGATCGAGGAGCGCTACGGGGCCACCGCCGCCGAGCAACTGCTCGCCGCCACGGGGCAGCGCCTCCGCGCCCGGCTGCGCCGCGGCGACCTGGTGGCCCGCTGGGCCCGGGACTCGTTCGTCGTCGTGCTGCCGGGGCTCGCGGCCGGCAGCGCCGGCCGGGAGTCGGACCGCGTCCGGACCGAGCTGGCGCAGGCCGCACGCGGGCCCGTCCTGCTCGCCGGCGCCCCCGTGGTGACCGAGGTCAGCACCGGCGCCGCCTGCTTCCCCGCCGACGGCGACGACGTCACCGGGTTGCTGGTGGTCGCCGAGCGCGCGGCCGGCCGGCTGCCGGTCTCGCCCAGCTGACCCCCGGCCGGCCTCCGGGCGCCGGCGTCGAGCAGGCCGGTGCGGGAGCGACCTCAGCGGCCTCCTCCGGTCAGCTCCGCGGCGGCAGCAACCTGCCCAGGCCGCCGTCGGCCAGGTCCGTCAGCTGGTCGACCAGCTCGGCGGCGGAGACCCTCCGGTCCCCCGACCACCAGTGGGCGGCCAGCTGCACCATGCCCACCACGCCGTAGGCCCAGGTCATCGCACCGTCGGCCGGGCGGCCGGCGTCGGCCAGCCGGGCCGCCAGCAGGCCGCCGAGCGCGGTGGCGACGGCGTGCTCGGTGGCGGCGACCAGGTCCGCCCGGCCCGCCCGGCCCGCCTGCGCGTAGGCGAACCGGTAGAGCGCCGGCTCGTCCTCGATGAGCGACACGAAGGCGGCGATCACCGCCCGCAGCTGCGCGCGGCCGTCGGCGCGGTCGGCGGCCAGCTCGCCCAGCAGCCGGGGCAGCAGGATGGCCTGGGAGATGCGCTCGAGGACGGCGTCGATCAGCTCGTCCTTGTCGCTGAAGTACCGGTAGATGACCGTCTTGGAGACCCCGGCGCTGCGTGCGACGTCGTCGACGGAGAAGTCCGGGCCGGCCAGGCGGACCGCCTCGACGGCCGCCCCGACGAGGTCCTCCCGGCGCGCACGCCGGTGCTCGGTCCAGCGGGACCGGCGTCCGTCCGTCGGTGCGGTCGCCGGTGCGTCGGCGACCATCTTCACGTCCTCCACGGCAGCAGCCACCTTCCCTCGCGGCCCCGGTCGTCGTCCCGGCGGAGCCTGCCCGTGCCCACCATCCTCCCGTCCGGCGGCCCGCGGGACACCGTCGTGGCGTCCGGGTCCGGTCCGACGGGCCGGTGGCGCGTGCCGTCGCCGCCCACGCCGTCCCCCGGCCCAGGCCTCATCCCTGGGCGAGCTGGGTGGTGTACAGGCAGATCGCGGCGGCCGCGGCGAGGTTGAGGCTCTCCGCGCGGCCCCGCATCGGGATCCGCACCCGCGCATCGGCGAGCTCGGCGAGCTCGGCGGGCACGCCGCGGGCCTCGTTGCCGAACAGCCACAGCACCGCCCCGGCCAGCCGGCCGCCGGCGACGAGCGCCGGGAGCTCCACCTCTCCCCCGCCGTCGGCCGCCAGCACGGTCACCCCGGCCGCGCGGAGCTCCGGCAGCAGGGTGCCCAGCGGCGCACCGCGGACGACGTCGAGGTGGAACAGGCTGCCCGCGCTCGACCGCACCGCCTTCCCGCCGTAGGGGTCGGCCGAGCCCGCGCCGAAGACGACGGCACCGGCCCCGCAGGCGTCCGCCGTGCGCAGCACGGTGCCGGCGTTGCCCGGATCGGCCAGCTCGGCGAGGGCGACGGCGAGCCGCGGCGGGGCCGCGGTGAGGGCGCCGACGGCGACGTCGCGCAGCGTGCAGACGGCGACCAGCCCCTGCGGCGTCACGGTCTCCGACAGGCCGGCGGCCACCTTGTCGGTGACCAGCCGTACCGGCACCTCCGCGGCGGACAGCAGGTCCGCGTGCGCGTTCGCCGCGGCGGTCGTGGCGAAGACCTCCCGCACCCCGGCGGGGTCGGCCAGCGCTTCGGCGACGGCCTGCCGCCCCTCGGCGAGGAACAGCCCGGCGGCGTCGCGGCCGGCGCGGCGGGTGAGCTTGCGGGCCGCGACGATCCTCGCGGAGCGCTCGGTGAGCGGCTCGGTCACGCGGTCTCCTCCGTGGTCGTGCACACGCCGACGCCGCCGGCGCCGGCCCCGGAGGGACGGTCACCGACGGCGTCAGGTGAAGTGCTGGAACGGCCGTCCTGCAGGTCCGCGCCGAGCGTGCGAGGCGTGGCGGGCAGGGTGATCCTAGCTTCAGGCGGCCTGCTTGCCGGTCGCCTCGGGGTTCGCGGCGAGCGCGGCCTTGGCGGACTCCACCAGGGCGGCGAAGGCGGCGGGCTCGTTGACGGCGAGCTCGGCGAGGACACGGCGGTCCAGCTCGATCTCGGCCAGCTTCAGCCCCTGCATGAACCGGTTGTAGGTCATGTCGTTGAGGCGGGCCGCGGCGTTGATCCGGGTGATCCACAGTTTGCGGAAGTCGCCCTTGCGCGCCTTGCGGTCGCGGTAGCTGTAGGTCGCCGAGTGGAGGATCTGCTCCTTGGCCTTGCGGTACAGCCGCGACCGCTGACCGCGGTAGCCGCTCGCGGCCTCGAGGGTCGTCCGGCGCTTCTTCTGGGCGTTGACCGCCCGCTTCACGCGTGCCACGTGAGTGCTCCTGTCTTTCTAAAGGTCGGTGGGAGGGGCGCTCAGAGGCCCAGAAGCTTCTTCAGGTTCTTGGCGTCGGCCGGGGAGACGACCTGGTCCTGGTCCAGCCGGCGCTTGCGGGTCCCGGACTTGTGCTCGAACTTGTGCTGGTTGTTCGCCTGCTCGCGCATGAGCTTCCCGGTGCCCGTGATGCGCACCCGCTTGGCGGTGCCCTTGTGGGTCTTCTGCTTCGGCATGTCCTCGGTCCCTGTCATCTGGTGTCGGTGCGCGCGGCAGCACCCGGCTGCCGCACGCACCGGCCGTCTTCGGTGGTGCTGGTCTCCGCCCCCTGCGCGGTCCCGCCGCGAGCCTGCTCGCGGCGAGAGGCGGGAGGCTCCTGCGTCAGGCGCTCGGCGCCTGCTCCTCGGCCTGCTCGCCCTTGGGCCGGCGCTTCTCCTGCGCGGTCTGCGCGCCCTTGTGCGGGGCGATCACCATGACCATGTTCCGACCGTCCTGCTTCGGGTTGGACTCGACGACGCCCAGCTCGCTGACGTCGGCGGCCAGCCGCTGCAGGAGGCGGTAGCCCATCTCCGGGCGCGACTGCTCGCGGCCTCGGAACATCACGGTGATCTTGACCTTGTCGCCGCCCCTGAGGAAGCGCTCGACGTGGCCCTTCTTGGTCTCGTAGTCGTGCGGGTCGATCTTCAGGCGCAGCCGCATCTCCTTGATGACGGTGAGCGCCTGGTTCCGCCGGGCCTCGCGGGCCTTCTGGGCGGACTCGTACTTGAACTTCCCGTAGTCCATGAGCTTGGCGACGGGCGGCCGGGCCATGGGAGCGACCTCGACCAGGTCGAGCTCGGAGTCCTGTGCCAGGCGCAGCGCCTCGCCGATCGACACGATGCCGACCTGCTCGCCCTCGGGGCCGACCAGGCGGACCTCGGGGACACGGATGCGGTCGTTGATGCGGGGCTCGGTGATGGCCTCTCCTTACGCTGCTGCGTGGGAGGAGTCGCTGGCCCACCCCGGCGCCGACGGGAAAGGCCCCGCGAGCGTCTGCTCACGGGGCCCACTCGCCGGTGGCCCACGACCCGTGGGGTCGTGCGCACGCGATCGCCGACCGGTGGCCGGTTCTCGCGATCCGGGACCTGGGCGCCTGGACGGCGTCAGGTGGGAGCGGGCTCCTCTTGGATAGCGGCCCGGGGCAGGGCCGCTGGGTGGTTCGCGCGCCTCGTGTAGCGGGGAGGCTCGCCCATGCTACAGCGTCCCGGCAGCCGCAGGCATTCCCCCCTGCCTGCCGCATGGTGCCGTGCTGGATCGGCCCCGCCCAGGGGCTCGCGCTGAGCGGCGCGACGGGTGATGAGGACGGGGTCCTCCGCTCAGTCCTCGTAGAGCAGCGGTGGCCGGACCGGGTCCTTCGCCCGGGCGGCGGCGTGCAGGGCGCGCAGCCCCTCGACGGCCCGGACGGCGCGCTCGCCGTCGGCGGCCTGCAGCGCGTGGATCGAGATCTCGTCGCCGTTCTCCAGGGCGAGCGACCCCCAGGCCGACTTCCGCTCGAACCGCACCGCCCGCACCGCCGTCCACGGCAGCTCGTGGTGGACGGCGAGGTTGCGGACGCGCACCCCGTGCTCGTCGGCGTCGACCCGCGACCGCCCCAGCAGGAGCACCCCCGCGGCGAGCGCCAGGCCCAGACCGGCGATCGCGATCTGGTCGACCGGCCCGTAGGCGACCACGGAGTTCTGCGTGGAAGGCAGGCTGAGCGCGACCAGGAGCCCCACCACCGCGACGACGACGGCGACGACGGCGAGCAGCAGCCGCAACCGGTGCGGGACGGCCGAGACGGCGGGCAGGGGGGCGTGGGGACCGCTCACGCCCCCATGGTGACAGCCGGCGCCCGGGACCCGGCTGGCAGAGTGCGGCGTCGTGGAGACCACCGGCACCGCCCAGCGCACGGCGTGGGAGCAGCGCAGCCTCCCCCCGGTCGAGCAGCTGCGCAGCGACCTGTGGTCGGTGCCCGTCCCGATCCCGCACAACCCGCTGCGCTACGTGAACGTCTACCTCTTCGCCCTGGCCGGCGGCGGGCTGGGGCTGCTCGACACCGGGTGGGACAGCGAGGACGGCTGGTCGGCCCTCACCGAGGGGCTGGCGTCCGTCGGCGGCTCGATCACCGACGTCCGCGGGGTGCTCGTCACCCACCTGCACTTCGACCACCTCGGCCTGGCCGCCCGCGTCCGGGAGGCCAGCGGCGCGTGGGTGGCGATGCACCCGGCCGACGCCGACGCCGTCCGCCGGCTGACCGCCACGGAGGCGCAGGCCGCCGTCGACACCGAGGTGGCCTTCCTCGTCGGGCTGGGCGCTCCCCGCGAGGAGGCGCTGGCCGACGTCGGCGGGGCGGAGAACCTGTCCGGCTTCCACCGCATGGCCGTGCCCGACCGCCTGCTCGAGGACGGCGACCACGCCGCCTTCCCGGGATGGGCGCTGCGCGCCGTCCACACGCCCGGCCACACGCCCGGTCACCTCTGCTTCGCCGAGGAGCGCACCGGGCTGCTGTTCTCCGGCGACCACGTGCTGCCGCGGATCAGCCCGAACGTCTCCAGCACCTCCGGCGGCTCCCCGGACCCGCTGCGCGACTACCTCGACTCCCTCGCCGCCGTCCGCGACCTCGACGCGAGCGAGGTGCTGCCCGGGCACGAGTGGCGCTTCCGCGGCCTCGCCGAGCGCACCGACGCACTGACCGCCCACCACGAGCGGCGGCTCACCGAACTGCTCGGCGCGATCCGCGAGCACCCCGGCTCGACGCCGTGGGACCTCGCGGCGTACCTGACCTGGTCGCGGCCGTGGGACCAGTACGCACGGCGGATGCGGATCTTCGCGGTGACCGAGACCGATGCGCACCTGCGGCTGCTCGCCAGCCGGGGGCTGGTGGTCGGCGACGGCGGGGCGGTACCCACGTGGACCCTGGCCGTCCGCTGACCCGGCAGACCTACGCCGCGCTGGCCGGCCGCACGCTCCGCCTCGCCCCGCGGCTCGGCGGCACCCGCCTGGTGGTCGTGGACGGCCCGGCCGGCTCCGGCAAGACCACCTTCGCGGCCCGGCTCGCCGCGGCGCTGGGGCCCGGGACGCCGGTCGTGCACATGGACGACCTCTACGCGGGCTGGACGCTGACCGGCGCGGTGTCCCGGCTGGCCGCGGGCGTGCTCCGCCCGCTGGCGGAGGGCCGGGCGGGCGCGTACCACCGGTACGACTGGGCGGCCGGCCGGTTCTCCGCCGACCTCGTGCCCGTCCCGCCGGCGCCGGTCCTGCTCGTCGAGGGCTGCGGCAGCGCCTCGCGGCGCCTGGACCCGTGGACGGCGACGCGCGTCTGGGTCGAGGCCCCCGAGCCGCTCCGGCTGGCCCGCGGGCTGGCCCGCGACGGCCAGGGCATGGCCGAGGAGTGGCGCCGGTGGCTGGTCACCGAGGCGGTCGCGTTCGCCGCGGAGGACACCCGCCGGCGGGCCGGCCTCCGCGTGGACGGTGCGGCGGACGGTGCGGCCGACGGGTTCGTGCTGCTGCCCTGAGGTCGGGCGGGCCCGGCAGGGCGGCGACGTTTGCGGAGCAGCCGCGCTGCGTACCCCGCCACCGGGGACGACGCCGATCGAGAACGCGGCCGCGCGCCGTCCGTGGAAGGCACCTCGTGAACGGCAAGCGAACCGCAGGCCCCACCGTCCCCCTCACCGACGAGCTGGCCGGGGTCTTCGCACGGATGTCGGGTCTCCTGCTGTCCGCCGAGACGGTGGAGACGTCGCTGAGCCTGCTCAGCTCGCTGGCCCAGGAGAGCGTCACGGGCTCCTGCGGGGCCGGTGTCTCGGTGATCGAGGGCCGTCACCGGGTCTCCTCCGGGTCGACCGACGACCGGGTGCGGGCGGCGGACGCGCTGCAGTACGAGATGGACGAAGGTCCCTGCCTCGCCGCAGCGACCGCGCGCGAGGTGGTCCGCGTCGACGACCTCCGGCGGGAGCGCCGCTGGCCGCGTTGGGCCGGTGCGGCGAGCTCCCTGGGTCTGCGGGCCGCGCTGAGCGCCCCGCTGGTCGCCGGGAACGCCGGGCTCGGCGCCATCAAGGTCTACGCCGACCACCCCGGCACGTTCGACCGGCGCAGCGAGCAGTTGCTCACCCTGTTCTCCGCCCAGGCCGCGTTCCTCGTCGCCAACGTCCAGTCCCACGACCGGGCCCGGCGGCTCAGCGAGGGCATGCGGCAGGCGGTGCGCGACCGGGATGTGGTCAGCACGGCCAAGGGCGTGCTCATGGGCCGGCACTCCGTGGACGAGGACACCGCCCTGCGGATGCTCTTCTCCCGGAGCCGCGACCAGGGCGTCGCCCTCGCCGACGCGGCCCGCGCGGTGGTCGACCCGGCCGCCCGCCGCCGCCGGCTGTGACGCAGGACGCGCAGCAGCCGGCCCTGGCCGCCGGCTACGCGCACGCCGATCTGGGCCTGGAGCAGCTGTGGGTGCGGTACTTCGCGCTCGGTGGCACCGCCGATCTCATGGAGGTCGACGCCTACCTCAACGGCCTCGCCCCAGTCCCGGACACCCAGCACGACCTCCTGGCGCACGCCGTCAACGAGCGGCTCGACGAGCTCCTCACCCGCCACCGGGTGCCGTACACGCGGACCTTCCGGGCCGGGCGGCCGGCCAGCGGCCCGCTGGCCGCGGTCGTCACCCTCCTGGAGGTGGCGGGCGCCGCGCCGCCGGAGCGGCTGCCCGCCCTCGTCGCGGCCGCGGGCCGGAAGCTCGGTGTCGAGGTCACCGTGCACCGGATCGACCACGCGCAGAGCTGCCTCGTGCGGCTCGACGCCCCGGGGTCCGGTGACCGGCGCGGCCTGGGGTTGGACAGCACGATGGCCGGCCGGGCGTTCCGCACGGTCCAGGTGGTCGCCTCGGACCGGGACGGCCGGCCGCGCCTGTGGGTGCCGGTGCTCGACGGCGCCGACCGGCTGGGCGTGCTGGAGGTCCGCGTCGAGGAGGAGGCAGACCTGCACGACCCGGCGCTGCGCGACCAGTGCTGGTGGCTGGCCTCCCTGCTCGCCCACGTCCTGGTCTCGCTCGAGGCATACGGCGACGACCTGGAGCGCCGGCGGCGGATCCGGCCCATGTCGCCCTCGGCCGAGCTGATCTGGCAACTGCTCCCGCCGCTGACCGCGGCCACGGATTCCTTCGTGCTCGCGGGCAGACTGGAGCCGAGCTACGAGGTCGGCGGCGACGCCTTCGACTACGCCCTGTCCGAGAGCACGGTCTCCCTCGGCATCTTCGACGCGGTGGGGCACGGCGTCCGCGCCGGGCTCGTGACCGCGGCCGCGCTGGCCGGGTACCGCAGCGCCCGCCGGGACGACCGCAGCGTGTTCCACCAGGCCGGCGCGATCGACGACGTCGTCGCGCAGAACTTCCCGGGTGGCGAGTTCGTCACCGGCGTCATCGGCGAGGTCGACGTGGCGTCCGGTCGGCTGCGCTACGTCAACGCGGGTCACCCGGCCCCCGTGCTGCTGCGTGGCGGCCGGGTGGTCAAGGAGCTCGAGGGAGGCCGGCGGCTGCCCTTCGGGCTGGGCGACCGGAACCTCACGGTGGGTGAGGAGATGCTGCAGCCCGGCGACTGGCTGGCGCTCCACACCGACGGCATCACCGAGGCCCGGGACGCCGGCGGCACGTGGTTCGGCGAACGGCGCCTCGCCGAGTTCCTCACCCGCGCCATCAGCGCCGGCCAGCCGCCCGCAGAGACGGTCCGCCGGCTCACCGCCGCCGTCCTCGAGCACCAGGGGGGCCTCCTGCAGGACGACGCCACCGTGCTGCTGGCCCGGTGGAAGCAGCCGTGACGACCGCCGTCGCGCGCCCTGCCCGGAGGGTCGTCACGCCGCCGTAACCCCGAGGCCGCACCATGGTGGGGCACCGGCGCGAGGGAGAGATGTGATCGAGCAGGACGAGCACGCGGCCGGACCGGACCTCCCGCTGGCCGGGTACACCGTCGCGGTGACCGCGGCCCGCCGCAAGGAGGAGCTGGGGGCGCTGCTGGACCGCCGGGGCGCCCGCGTGGTCCACGCGCCGGCGATCCGGATCGTGCCGCTGGCCGACGACACCGAGCTGGTGGCCGCCACGCGCCGGGTGCTCGCCGCGCCGGTGGACCTGGTGATCGCCACGACCGGCGTCGGCTTCCGCGGCTGGCTGGAGGCCGCCGACGCCTGGGACCTGCCCCTGGTCGCCCACCTGTCCGGCGCCCGGGTGCTGGCGCGCGGCCCCAAGGCGCGCGGCGCCATCCGCGGCGGCGGGCTGGTCGACGCCTGGTCGCCGGAGTCGGAGTCCTCCGCCGAGGTGCTCGCCCACCTGCTGTCGGGGGCCGAGGGCCCGCTGGCCGGCCGCCGGATCGCGGTCCAGCTGCACGGCGACCCGCTGCCCGACCTGGTCTCCGGCCTCCGGGAGACCGGCGCCGAGGTGCTCACCGTCCCCGTGTACCGCTGGGTGCTGCCCGAGGACGTGACGCCGGTGCGCCGCCTGGTCGCGGCCATCGTGGCCGGCTCGGTCGACGCGGTGACCTTCACCAGCGCACCCGCCGCGGCGAGCCTGCTGCGGGTGGCCGAGGAGGCCGGTCAGCGGGAGGCGCTGGTGGCCGCGTTCGGCGACCGGGTGCAGGCGGTCGCGGTCGGCCCGGTGACGGCGGGGCCGCTGGACGCCGCCGGCATCAACTCCTTCCAGCCCGCCCGCGCGCGCCTGGGCGCGCTCGCCCGCGAGGTGGTGGCCCGGCTGCCCGAGCGGGACCCGGTGCTGGAGGTGGGGCCGCACACGCTGCAGGTGCGCGGCCACGCCGCCGTCGTCGACGGCCGGGTGGTCGAGCTGCCCCCCGGTCCGCTGGCGGTGCTGCGGGAGCTGGCCCGCCGGCCCGGTCGCGTCGTCCCCCGCACCGACCTGGTGACCGCGCTGCCCGGCGGCGGGGACGGGCACGCGGTGGAGATGGCGGTGACCCGGCTGCGCGCGGCGCTCGGGGCCCCGCTGGTGGAGACGGTCGTCAAGCGCGGTTACCGGCTCGCGGTCTAGCTCTCCGCCCGTAGGTCGCGTCGCAGGAGGACCCGCGGGAACCCGTCGAGCACCGACCCGGTGTCGGCGACCTTCACGAAGCCGGCGCGCTCGAACAGCGCCCGGGTGCCGACGTAGGCCATCGTCAGGTCGACCTTCCGCCCGTCGTTGTCCACGGGGTAGGCCTCGACCGCCGGGGCCCCGTGCGCCCGGGCGAGCTCCACGGCGCCCGCGACCAGGTGGTGGGCGATGCCCTGCCCCCGGTGGCCCGGGCGGACGCGGACGCACCACAGCGACCAGACGTCGAGGTCGTCGACGTGCGGGATCCTGCGGTTGCGGGCGAAGCTCGTGCCCGCCCGCGGGTGCACCGCCGCCCAGCCGACGACCTCCTCGCCGTCGTGGGCGAGCACGCCGGGCGGCGGGTCCTCGGCCACCAGCTGCCGCACCCGCTCACCGCGCGCCGGCCCCACCAGCTCCCGGTTCTCCTTGGACGTCGCCAGCCGGTAGCTGAGGCACCAGCAGACGTTGGCGTCCGGCCGCTTCGGGCCGAGGACCGCCGCCACGTCGGGGAAGCTGCTCGCCGGCCGCACCTCGATCGCCATGCCCCGGATCGTGGCACCGCGCACCGACGCCCCGGCGGGTCGCGCGCGCCTCACCGCGCGACCGCTCCGGGGGTGAGCGGGTCGTTCCCGAGAGGTCACACGGGCGCGGCGGTCCGGAAACGGCCCGTTCCTAGCGTCGGGCGGCACAGGAGCCACCCGCCCGGGCGGCCCCGGAGTGCGAGGGATGCGCCGATGACCACCACCCCCACCGCCCGGACGACCGGCGAGGAGGCCGCGCCCGCGCCCGCGCCCCAGGCCCGGCGCGGCTCCCGGTGGATCGACCACTACGACCCGGAGGACCCGCGCTTCTGGGACTCGCCGCAGGGCCGCCCGGTGGCGCGGCGCAACCTCGCCTGGTCGGTGCTCGCCGAGAACATCGGCTTCAGCGTGTGGCAGATGTTCAGCGTCGCCACCGCGGTGCTCGCCTCGATCGGCTACGGGTTCACGAGCGACCAGCTGTTCTGGCTGGTCGCCACCGCCGGGCTGGTCGGCGCGGTCATGCGGGTGCCGTACACGTTCATGCCGGCGCTCCTGGGCGGCCGCAACTGGACCGTGGTCAGCGCCGCGCTGCTGCTGGTCCCGGTCACCCTGCTCACGGTCGCCGCGACCACCGATCAGCCCTACTGGTTCTGGGTGCTGACGGCGGTCACCTGCGGCTTCGGCGGTGGCAACTTCGCCTCCTCGATGGCGAACATCTCGTTCTTCTACCCGGACAAGGAGAAGGGCTTCGCGCTCGGGCTGAACGCGGCCGGCGGGAACATCGGCGTCGCGATCATCCAGCTGGTCGGCCCGCTGGCGGTCACCGCCGGCGCGATCGCCGTCGTCGGTGGCAGCACGGGGACGACGGCGGACGGCGGGGCCCGCTTCGTGCAGAACGTGGCCCTCATCTGGGTGCCGTTCATCGTGCTGGCGGTGGTGGGCGCCTGGTACGGGATGGACAACCTCTCCGGCGCGCGGGCCGACATCGCCGGCCAGGCCGCGATCGCCCGCCGCAGGCAGACGTGGGTGATGTCCTTCCTGTACATCGGCGCGTTCGGCTCCTTCATCGGGTTCTCCGGCGCCTTCCCGCTGGTGCTGGCCAACGAGTTCGCCGCCGACACCTACCGCTACGCCTTCCTCGGCCCGCTGGTCGGCTCGCTGTCCCGGCCGTTCGGCGGCTGGCTGGCCGACCGGGTGGGCGGCGCGAAGGTCACCGTGGTCACCTTCGTCGGCCAGGCCGCGGCGATCGGCACGGCGATCGCGTTCCTGCGTGCCGGCAGCTTCGGCGGCTTCCTGGCCAGCTTCCTGGTGCTCTTCGCGGTCGTGGGCATGACCAACGGCTCCACCTACCGGATGATCCCGATCATCTACCGCGCCGAGGCGGCCGCCGCGCACCCCGGGGACAGCACCGCGGAGGTGCTCTACCGCGCGCGGCGCGACACGGCGGCGGCCGTCGGCATCATCTCGGCGGTCGGCGCCCTGGGGGCGGTGTTCATCCCGCGGGTCGTGTCGGAGTCCTACGGCGCGACCGGTGGCGTGGAGACGGCGCTGCTGGCCTTCTGCGGCTTCTACGTCCTCTGCGTGGCGGTCACCTGGGCGGTCTACCTGCGGCGCGGCACGCTGATGCAGCGCGCCGGCGTGTGAGCGGCCGGCGGCCCCCGGACCGGGCCTCCCGTGGCCCGCGCGGGTGAGCCGGCGCCGTCCCGGGGTGCAGCCGGACGTCCCGACCGACGAAGATCGCCGGGTGACCGCAGCCGAGGAGACCACGACCGGGCGCAGCCTCATCGAGGCCGGGGCCCCGGTGGCGGGGTCGATGAGCGCCGCCGCGGCGACCGTGGTCTTCGAGCCCGCCGCCGCCCGGGTGCAGGTGCACGACGGGTTCGCCGCGGTGCTCCGCCGGGCCGCCGCCGACGCCGCCGGCCTGCCCACCGGCCGCGAGCGGGTGCGGGCCGGGGCCGCGCTCGCCTTCGCGGTCGAGCACGCGGTGACGCTGCACCGCGCCGGGCGGGCGGTGCGCGGCGACGACTTCCTCGCCGGCCGCCCGGGCAACCGGCCGGTCGCCGACGAGCTGACCGAGACGGTGCTGCTGGCCGCCCGCGCCTCGACCGACGAGCGCCGGGTGCGGCACCTGGGCTACCTGCTCGCCGAGGTCGCCGTCTCCCCCGACCTCGACCCCGGGGTCGTGGGCCGGGCGCTGCGGCTGGCCGGCGCGCTCGGCTGGCGGCAGCTCGCGCTGCTGGCCGCGGTCGGCCGCCGCGACCGGGTGCCGCTGCCGATGACCCCGCTCGACGACGACCCGCGCGGCTGGACGACGTGGGCTGCGCGGGAGGACGTCGCCGAGCTGCAGCGCACCGGGCTGCTCGACCCGGCGCCGGCCCAGCCGCGACCCGGCGGCGCGGCGCTGCCCCGCCTCCGGATGGCCGACCTGCGGCTGACCCGCAGCGGGGTGCTCGTGCACCGGCTGCTCGTGCTGGAGGTGCTCCGCGAGGACGCGGTGACCGCCGCGCTCGCCGACCTGGGCCTCCCGCGCAGCTGACCCGCCGGATCGTCACCGCTTCGTGATCCGGGCGGTGGTGCCGACCGCCCTCCCCGGCACGTCTTCCCCGGCAGAGGACCCGGAGGGAGCCCGTCATGCCCGTCAGCCGGCACGCGCGGCCGGAGAGCGCAGCCGTCGTCGCCGCGCGCCAGCTGGCCGAGGAGGCGCACCACCGCCGGGCCCTCGGGGAATCCCTCCCCCGCCGCTACCGGCTCCTCGACGCCCGCCGCGCGACGAGCACGGTGTCGGGCACCGGGTTGCCGGTCCGCTCCGCCGCCCCCGGGTCGCGCACGCGGACCTCGGTGACGACGTCGGACCACTCGTCCGGGTCGAGCACGGCCGCGACGTCCTCGGCGGTGTAGAGCACCCCGGGCTCGTGGGCGTGGTGCTCCCCGTGGCCCCACCCGTCGCCGAGCAGGTGCCCGACCACCAGCAGCGTCCCGCCGGGCGCCACCGCCGCCGCCAGCCGCCGGAACACCTCGGCACGGTCCGCCCAGGTCGCGTGCAGGTAGTGCGCCGCCACCAGGTCGAAGCCGCCCGCCGGCGGG
Source organism: Blastococcus sp. MG754426 (assembly GCF_021699055.1). Lineage (GTDB taxonomy): Bacteria > Actinomycetota > Actinomycetes > Mycobacteriales > Geodermatophilaceae > Blastococcus. Next base: position 25,752 of record NZ_SSXC01000054.1, read on the forward strand.
GCCCACTGCTCCAGGTCGGCGTGGACCCACTCGACCCGGTCCGCCAGCCCGCGGGCCCGCGCCGCCGCGGCGGCCCGCTCCAGGGCCACCGGTGAGAAGTCCACCGCGGTGACCCGCCAGCCCCGCTCCGCGAGCCACAGGGCGTCCCCGCCCTCGCCGGCCCCGGCGTCCAGCGCCGTGCCCGCCGGCAGCCCGGCCGCCTCCTCGACGAGCTGCCGGTTGGGCCGGCCGCTCCACACCGCCGGTGCCGACCGGTACAGCTCGTCGTAGGTCTCGCGGTCGGTGGCGCTCACGCCGCCACCTCCCGCCGCCGGGCGACCGCGTCCCGGGCGTCCTCCTGGACCAGGTCGGCGTTGATCATCGCCCCGGCGCGGAGGCCCTGCGCCGCGGCCACGACCACCTGCGCGCTCACGTCGCCGGTGTTGCCGGCGACCCAGACGCCGGGCACGTCGGTGCGCCCGGTCGGGTCGGCGGGCAGGTGCGTACCCAGCACCGCGCCGTGCATCTCCACCGGCACCGGCACGGCCCCGAGGTCGGCCAGCAGCTCGGCGTTGGCGACCATCCGGGTGGCGACGACGACGGCGTCCCGCTCGACCAGCTCGCCGGAGGCCAGCCGGACCGCGGCGGCGCCCTCCAGCCCGGCCACCTCGCCGTGGACGATGCGCACCCCCCGCGCCTCGAGCTGCTCGCGCTCCTCCTCGGTCGGCTCGGCGCCGGTGTGCACGAAGAGCACCACGTCGTCGGTCCACTGCCGCCAGAGCCCCGCGGCGTGCACCCCCATCGGGCCGGTGCTCACGATGCCGACCGCCCGGTCCCGGACCTCCCAGCCGTGGCAGTAGGGGCAGTGCAGCACCGTGCCGCCCCAGCGCTCGTCGACGCCGGGGATCGCGGGCAGCTCGTCGGTCAGGCCGGCGGCCAGCAGCAGCCGGCGGGCGCGCACGGACCCGCCGCCCTCCAGGGCGACCCGGAAGCCGCCGCCCTCGCGCCGCACCCCAACGACCCGGCCGGGGACGACGGTGCCGCCGTAGCCCTCCACCTCGCCCCGGCCGATCGCGTACAGCTCGGCGGGGGGCGTGCCCTCCCGGCCGAGGTAGTTGTGCACGTGCCCGGCCGGGGCGTTGCGGGGCTCCCCCGCGTCCACCACCAGCACGCTGCGCCGGGCGCGGGCCAGGGTGAGCGCTCCGCTCAGGCCCGCCGCGCCGCCTCCGATGACCACCACGTCGTACCGCTCGTCCATGGCGCCCACTGTCGGCCCAGGCGGCGGCTCCGGCAAGCATGATTGCCGGAGTGGCAAACTTGGCGGCATGACCGACGACGACGTCCTGGCCACCGTGGGCCCGCGGCTGCGCGCGCTGCGCACCGAGCGCGGCTCGACCCTCTCCGACGTCGCCGCCACCACCGGCATCTCGGTGAGCACGCTGTCCCGGCTGGAGTCCGGCGGGCGGCGGCCCACCCTGGAGCTGCTGCTGCCGCTGGCCCGCGCCTACGGCGTGGCGATCGACGACCTGGTCGACACCCCGGCGCCGGCCGACCCACGGGTGCACGGGCGTCCGATCGAGCGGGAGGACGGCATGACGATGGTGCCGCTGACCCGGCAGACCGGTGGCCTGCAGTCGTTCAAGATGATCCTGCCCGCCCGGTGGCGGGTGACCGAGACCGACCAGAAGACGCACGAGGGCTACGAGTGGCTCTACGTGCTCTCCGGCCGGATCCGGCTGCTGCTCGGCGCGCGCGACTTCGTGCTCGGGCAGGGCGAGGTGGTCGAGTTCGACACCCGCGTGCCCCACACCTTCTCCAACCCGTTCCCGGAGCCGGCCGAGGCGCTGGTGCTCTTCGGCCCGCAGGGCGAGCGGATGCACGTCCGCGCCCGCCCGGCGACCGGAGCTCAGGCCGAGCGGGCGTAGGCGGCCGGCGTCGTCGCCAGCATCCGGCGGAAGTGCCGGGTCAGGTGGGCCTGGTCGTAGAAACCGGCCGCCGTCGCCACCTGCGCGGCCGGCACCCCGTCGAGCAGCAGCCGGCGGGCGAGGTCGATCCGCCGGCCGGTCAGGTAGCGGTGCGGCGGCAGGCCGTGCCGCCGGGTGAACGCCCGGACCAGATGCGTCGGGGTGACACCGAAGCGGCCGGCGGCCACCCCCAGGTCCACGCCCTCGACCAGCCGCGCGTCCAGCAGCTCCCGCAGCGCGTCGGCCACCCGGGAGTCGCGGACGGTGCCGGGCGGCGCGACCACCCGGTCCAGCTGCTGCCCGAGCCGCTCGATCACGAACGCCAGCCGGCTCTGCGCCTCGAGGTCCTCCGAGTGCGGGGTGAGCGCCGCGTGCAGCCGGGAGACCCGGTCGCGCAGCACGTCGTCGGCGAACTCCGGCCGGTCCACGGCCCGCCCCACCCGCTCGGCCCCGAGCGCCTCCGGCTCCAGGTAGAGCACCCGCTGGCGGAAGCCCGTCGGCAGCTCGGACCGCCCGTCGTGCGGCACGCCCGGCGGCAGGAGCGTCACGACGGCCCGCGAGGCGCCGTGCGCGTGCCGGTCGAGGTCGTAGCGGACCGCGCCGTCGTCGACCAGCAGCAGCGTCCACGCGTCGTGGGTGTGCGACGGGTAGGCGTGGTCGGGGAACCGGGCGTGCAGCACCTCGGTCAGCCCGGGCACCCGCGGGCGCCAGGCCACCACCTCGGCCGGGCCTGTCACGTCAGGAACGTACAAGACCCCAGGGCGGTGGCGACGCGACGCTGGACGCCATGACGATCGCGCAGACCGCCTCCGAGAGCACGCCCGGCACCGTCGCCGTCCCCGGCGAGTCGGGCCCGCCCTGGCCGACGAAGATCGTCGTCCTCCTGCGCGAGGGGCTGCTGCCCTGGCAGGAGCTCAACGTCACCGCGTTCCTGGCCGGCGCGGTGGCGGCGGCGATCCCCGAACTGATCGGCCGCCCGTACGAGGACGCCGACGGCACCCGGTACCTGGCCATGATCCGTCAGCCGGTACTCGTGATGACCGGCTCGGCGGACGTGCTCGCCTCGGCCAGGGAGCGATCGCTGCAGCGCGGGCTGCCGACGTCGGTGTTCACCGCGGACCTGTTCGCCACGGGTGGGGACGCCGAGAACCGCGCCGCCGTCCGGGCGGTGGCCGCCGCCGACCTCGACCTCGTCGGCATCGCCCTGCACGGCCCGAGGAACGCCGTCGACAAGGTGGTCAAGGGCGCCCGGATGCACCCGTGAGCCCCTTCCGGCGTTCTGAGCACAAAGCGCCGCGTCAGAGGGTGACGACGAGGGCGCCGTCCTCCTCGTGCACCGGGTAGACGCGGATCGGGGCGGCGCCGCTGGTCGAGGCGCCGTCGGCCCAGCGGTAGGCGTACTGGTGCAGCGGGCAGACCAGCACGTCGACGTCGGTCTGCCCGTCGGCCAGCGGCCCGCCGGCGTGCGGGCAGGCCGCCTGGGTCGCGTGCAGCGAGCCGTCGCGCAGCCGGAACACCGCGATCTGCACCCCGCCCGCGACGAACGC
>NZ_SSXC01000055.1 GCF_021699055.1 Blastococcus sp. MG754426
CACCCGGCTGGTGCCACGACCCCGAACCCGACCCACCCTGGACCGACGAAGAAGCCCCACCCGACCCGATCACCTTGTGAGTCGTGCGGCGCCGCGCCGGGCCACTGGCCCCTCAGCCACCCGTTGACCCGCGCCGCTGCGCCACCGGAACACCCGCGATCGGATCCGTTCCCAAGCGGCGCGACGGCGAGGACAGTGGGCGGCGCAGCCGCGTCGCCCGGGCCCCGCCCGCTCGCCAGAGGAGCCGTCGCATGTACGCGCGTTCCACCACCATCGCCGGCAACCCCGACCAGGTCGAGCGGGGCATCGTCTACATCCGCACCCGCGTCCTGCCCGCGGTCATGGGCATGGACGGCTTCATCGGCCTCTCCATGCTCGCCGACCGGACCTCCGGCCGGTGCATCGTCACCAGCGCCTGGGAGGACACGACCGCACTCCACCGCAGCGCTCCCCAGGTGAAGGCCATGCGAGCGCGCGCCAGCGACATCCTCGGCGGTCCGGCGGTCGTGGACGAGTGGACGATCGCCGTCCTGCACCGCAGGCATCCCGCGCCCGACACCGCATGCGCCCGCGTCACCTGGACCCGCGGCGACCCCGGCCGGCTCGACCGGATGACCGATGCCTTCGGCGTCAGCATGGTCCCCCGCCTCGAGGAGCTCCCCGGCTTCTGCTCGGTCAGCGTGCTCGTCGACCCGGCGAGCGGCCGCGCCACCACCGCCGTCACCTACGACTCCCGCGACGAGATGCAGGCCGCGCTCGACCGCGCCACCGACCTGCGGGAGGAGTTCAGCGCGCAGATGGCGGCCGAGGTGGTCGAGGTCGCCACCTTCGACCTCGTGGTGGCCGAACTCCGCGTCCCCGAGACGGTCTGACCCGCGACCGTCAGCCCGGTCTGAGGGCCCGCACCGGCACCGTCACCGACCGGGACCCACCCGGCCACGTCGGCAGGAGCAGCATCTTCACGCCCGCGCCCCCGGTGACGACGACGTGCACGTCGGCCGCCGACCCCGCCACCTGCAGGCCCGCGGTCGCATACCCCGGCAACCCCGCGCGGAAGGCCAGCGCGGACGCCGAGCCCCGCAGCAGCGCGCTGCCCTGCTCGAACAGGAACTCCGCGATCCGCTCGTACCCCCACCCGTGCACCGCCAGCAGCTCGGCCGGCTCCGGCGGCAGCAGGAGGAACTGCTCCCCCAGCCCGGCCCGCTGCGGATCACCCGAGGCCAGCGCGACGCCCGCCATCGCCGCCGCGGCCGGTCCGAGCACCGACGGCGGCTCCCGGTAGCCCTCCCCGGGCAGCGTCTCCACCACGCTGCCGACGCCGATGACCGTCACCGCGTCGACGTCCACCCCGAGCCCCCGCCGCTGCGCCAGCGACGGCAGCGGCCGCGCCGCCTCCGCCGTGCAGCACGTGTACTTCGCCGGCTGCCCGATCGTCGCCATGTCGGTCACCCCCGCCGTGGCACCCCCGATGCCCGCGAGCGCCATCGACACCGCCCGCCCGATGCAGGCGTTCGCCCGGTTGCCCGTCCCGAGCCCACCGGAACCCGACGTCATGCCCAGCCGCCTGGTCACGGGCCCGTGCACGAGCACCGCGACCGCCGGCGCACCCGTCGTCGTCGAGAGCCCCAGCAGGTTGAACCGCTCCTGGAGCGCCGCGCGGCAGGCGGCCACCACCACCGGCAGCTCCCCCGGCCGGCACCCCGCGAGCACCGCGTACCAGGCGACCGAGCGCACCGTCAGCGGTCCGAACAGCGGCGGCACCAGCCCGAGCTCCTCGTCGGGCGCCGCCACGCCGTCCAGCATCACCGCGAGCCGGGGCGCGGTCGGCGGCACCACCGGCAGCCCGTCCCCGTGCCCGGCCGCCAGCAGGTCGCCCAGCACCGACGCCGGATCGGTGCCGGCCTCGACCAGCGGCAGCTCCGAGAGGCTCACGGCAGGTCCGGGGTCGGCACGTCCGAGGAAGGGAGCTCGGGGCTCGGGAGGTCCGTGCTCACGGGCGGACCGGCACCGGGCGCGTCACCGCCGCCGTCGCGCCGAACGACGGGATCCACGCCGAGTGCTTCCCCGCCCCGCCGGCGACCAGGATGTGCAGCATGTCCGGGCCGGTGCTGACCGGGTAGAACTCCCCGTCCGGCTTCACCCCCCAGTCCTCGAACTGCCGCTGGTTCTCCTCCGACACCTTCGCCACCGGCACCCGCGCCTGCTCCCACAACCGCTCGCGCAGCGCCTCCGCCGTCCACCCGTCGCGGTGCAGCGTCGCCGCGTGCTCCGGCCCCAGCACCAGGAAGTGCGGGCCCTTCACGTACAGGTTGTTCGACCCGGTCTGCGCCATCGTCCCGGCGATCGTCATGAGCAGCCCCTCGCCGGTCGTGCTGCCGTGGTCGTTGATGTTGTGCGGCCCCTCGCACGCCGCCACCGTCACCGTCGACTCCCCCGGCGCGAACCCGCGGCGCACCGAGAACGGCTCGAACGGGCTCTCCTCCTCGTTCTCCCCGAAGCACCACGTGTACTTCGCCGGCCCGCCCTGCGTCGAGCGGTCCATCGAACCCGGCCGTGCCCCGCCGACGTGCGTCGTCAGCAACTGCACCGCCCGCCCGATCACCGCGTTGGCCCGCGTTCCCTGACCGAAGCAGTTCGTGCCGCTGTTGACCCCCAGCGACGTCCGCACCGGCCCGTTCACGATCACCAGCGGCGCGCACGGGTGGGTGGTGGCCAGCACGCCGTGCAGGTTGTACTCCGGCGCCAGCAGCGCCCGCACCGCGGCGAGCACGACCGGCAGGTCGGCCGGCCGGCACCCGGCCATGACGGCGTTCGCCGCGAAGCTCTCCCGCGTCGGCACCAGCCCGGACGGCGGTACCGGCCCCAGCTCCAGGTCGATGCCGTCGAGCGCCGCCAGCGCCGCCGCCACCCGCTCCGGCGTCGGCGGCACCGTCGGCAGCCCGTCGCCCCAGCCGCGCTCCCAGGCGACCTCGTGCCAGTTCTCCTCGGTCACCCCGGGGAGGTCGATCACCTCGGTCATGCGCTCCCCCGCGCCTCGTCGGCCAGCGGCAGCAGGGCACCGGCCGCGACCTCGATCCGCTCCGCGAGCTCCTGCTCGTTGAGCCCGCCCACCGGGTGCGGCACGACGACGACCCGCGGCGACACCCGCCGCGCCTTCGCCTGCGCCTCCACCAGCGGCAGGAACGTCGAGGTCACCAGCAGCGGTGCCACGACGCCACGCTTCTCCAGTTCCACCGAGTCGTGGAGACTCCACGACGAGCACGAGCCCTAGTCACCGACCGCCACCAGCACCACCTTGTAGCGCTGCGCCAGCCAGTCGATGACGTCCTTGTCGGCCGCCGCCGAGGCGTTGGGCTTGCTGGCGAACCCGAGCTCGGCCAGCCCCCAGTGCTCCTGCAGCCGGTCGCCCACCCCGCGCAGCAGCTCGGTGGCGTTCGGCTTGGAGTTGGAGAACAGCGCCACCTCGGTCCAGTCCGCGCCGCCGCCCTCCGGTACCGCGCCGTCGGCCTCGTCCGCCGGCACGCCGTAGGTCGGGTCGACGACGCGCAGCCACGGCCCGGCCGCCGACGCCGAACCCCCCGGCGCCGGACCCGCCGCGGCCCGGCGCGCGGCCACCGCCGCCTCGCCCGCCGCCGTCCCGTCGACGATCGCGGCCGCCACCGACTGCACCGCACCCGACCGCGCGTCCCCGGCCACCAGCACCGTGCCGGCCGCGGCGCCCAACCCCTCGGCGGGCAACCGGCCCGCGGCATCGGCGGGCACCTCCTCGACCAGGCCCGCCGGCCCCCGTCGTCCCACGTAGGTGAACAGCCCCTCGACCGCCAGCTCCCGCGGCCCACCGGCCGTCTCGACGACGACGGCCGCGAGCACGCCCTCCCCCCGCAACGCGGTTACCCGCACCCCGGGGAGCACCTCGACCCGCTCCGCGGCGGCCAGCCGACGAGCGCGGTCGGCATCCCACCGCGGCTCCCCCGGCACGAGCACGGTGACCGCCGAGGCCACCTCCGCCAGCTCCAGCGCCTCCTCGGCCGTCCACTCGTCGTCGCCCACCACCGCCACCGCGCGGCCGCGGAACAGCGGCCCGTCGCACCCGGCGCAGGTGGAGATCCCGCGGCCGACGAGCTCCTCCTCGCCGGGCAGCCCCAGCCGCCCCGGCCCCAGCCCGGTGGCGACGACGACCACCTGCGCGGTCACCGCCCCGGCGCCCGCCTCCAGCCGTACCGGCGTGCCGGACCGCACCCGGGTCACCTCGTCGAAGGCCATGACCACACCGGCCGCCTCCGCCTCGGCGACCAGCCGCGACACCAGGCCGGCCGAGTCCGCGGTCTCCCCCGGCGCCGGGTGGTCGTGCACGGAGGTCAGGTTGACCAGCTGCCCGCCCGGCGCCATCCGGTCGTAGGCCACCACCCGCAGCCCCGCCCCGGCCGCCACCCGGGCCGCTGACAGCCCCGCGACACCCGCGCCGACGACGGCGACGTCCCAGTCGGTGCTCATGCGCTCACCAGCCCCCTCGAGATCCGCGGCCACAGCTCGTCGGCACCGGCCTCGGCGAGCCGCCGCCCGAGCTCCCGGCCCCACGCCCGCTCGCTGCCGAACTCGTCCCGCCACGACCACAGCCGCCGGGTGAGCTGGCCGAGCTCGTACTCCTTCGTCATGCCGATCGCCCCGTGCGCCTGGTGCGCGGCGCGGGCCGCCACCGTCGCCGCCTCCCCGGTCACCGCGGCGGCCGCGGCGACGTCGAAGGAACCGGGGTCCGGCCGCGCGTTCCGGGCAGCCACCTCCACGGCCATGCGCGCCAGCTCCGCCTCCTCGGCGATCGTCACCAGGTGCGCCTGCACCGCCTGGAAGCGGGCCACCGGCCGGCCGAACTGCTGCCGCTCACCGGTGTACCGGACGGTCAGCTCGGCCACCCGCGCCAGCGCGCCCGAGATCAGCGCCGCCCGGCCCAGCGCCCCGCGCAGCCGCAGCGCGTCGGCGTCGACACCCGCCGGCGCCGGCGCGACCGCCTCGTCGGCGAGCGGCACGTCGTCCCAGCTGAGGGTGTCGCGGGGCTCCGCCGCGAGGTTCCGGCCCCCGAGAACCTGCGCCACCGCCGTCGGCGCGGAGACGACGTACCGTTCCCCGCCGACGGAGGCCAGCAGCACCACCCGGGTGCTCCGGCCGCCCCACGGCACCCGCTGCACCCGCGCGGTCAGCCGCCACGTCCCGGGCCCGCCGGAGAGCTCGACCACGTCACCGGGTCGCCCGACCGCCACCGACGCCGGTCCCTCCGGCAGCTCCAGCCCGGCGGCGGCCAGCGCCCAGCCGGCCAGCAGCCCGCTCTCGGCCAGCGGCACCGGCGCGGCGAACCGCCCGGCCACGGCCAGCAGCGCGCACGCGTCGGCGACGTCGCCGCCGGAGCCGCCCGCTTCCTCCGGCACCGACACGTACGGGAAGCCCGCCTCGGCCAGCGCCGACCACAGCCGCTCGCTCCAGCCCGTGGCCTCGGCCGCGACGACGTCCTCGGGGGTGCACCGGTCGCGCAGCAGCCCGGTGGCCACCTCGGTCAGCATCGTGCCGTGCTCGCTCATGCCAGCCCCTTCGCGGCCACGGACCGCAGGATCTCGGTGGTACCCCCGCGCAGCGTGTACGACGGCGAGGTCAGCACGGCCTCGGCCAGCAGCTGCTGGAACAGCGTGCCCGTGCCCTGGTCGACCTCCGTCTCGGCGGCGCCCCGCAGGGCCTCGACCAGGTCCTGCTCGAACCGGGTGCCGACCTCCTTGACCAGGGCCGCCTCGACCACCGGCACCTGCCCGGCGTCCAGCGCGCGGGCCACCGACAGCGACAGCCCTCGGATCGCCCAGGCGCGTGCGGCGAGCCGCCCGATCACCGCCGCCTCGTCGTCGGCGACCGCCTTGCCGGCCCCCTCCCGCACGAACTCGCGCAGCACCGGGAACGTCGAGAGCCACCGGTCGGGCCCGCTGCGCTCGTAGGCGAGCTCGCTGGTCACCTGCTGCCAGCCCGAGCCGATCTCGCCGAGGACCATGTCGTCGGCGACGAACACGTCCTCGAGGGCGACCTCGTTGAAGTGGTGCGACCCGTCGAGGTAGGGGATCGGCGACACGGTCACGCCGTCGGCGCGCAGGTCGACGATCAGCTGGGAGAGCCCGGCGTGCTTGCGGCCCTCCTCCATCGGGGAGGTCCGGCACAGCACGGCGAAGTAGTGGTTGCGGTGCGCCTCGCTGGTCCACACCTTGGTGCCGGTGACGCTCCACCCGCCGTCCACCCGCGTCGCGCGGGTGCGCACCGAGGCGAGGTCCGAGCCCGAGTCGGGCTCGCTCATCCCGAGCGAGAAGTAGATCTCCCCCGCCGCGATCCCCGGCAGGAAGCGGCGGCGCTGCTCCTCGGTGCCGAAGTGCAGCAGCGTCGGGCCGGTCTGCCGGTCGGCCACGAAGTGCGCGCCGATCGGGGCGCCGGCGGCCAGCAGCTCCTCGGCGACGACGAAGCGCTCCACCGCGCTGCGGCCGTGCCCGCCGTACTCGGGCGGGATGGCCATGCCCACCCACCCGCGGGCGGCGAGCCTCCGCGAGAAGTCCGGGTCGTAGCGGCCCGCGAAGCCGAGCGCCGGGCGGTGGCCGGCGGGCAGCTCCGCGGCCAGGAAGCCGCGCACCTCGGCGCGCAGCGACTCCTCGGCGGGGGTGAGGGGTGTGGCGCCGAACTGCATGGCCGGGCTCCTCCGGTCGGGGGTGCCCGCCGGGCCGCACCAGGCGGCCCGGCGGGGTGTGCTCAGGCGGTCTCGCGCCGCCGCTGGGACCACATCTGCGTGGCCCGCTCGAAGTGCAGGGCGGCCTCCCAGCCGATCCCGGGCGGGCCGGACTCGGTGCGGAACGAGCGCGCCGCCTCGCGGGCGAGCTCCGGGTCCTTGGCGGCGCGGCCGGCGAGCTCCATCGCGAGGTCCTCGACCTCCTCGTCCGGCACCGCCTTCCACGCCAGGCCGATCTCCGCGGCGCGGAGCCCGTCGATCTCCTCGCTGAACAGGCCCATCGCGGCGGTCGCCTCGCGCCCCGCCGTCCGGGAGCTGATGGTGAAGTAGCCACCGCCCGGGTGCAGGCCGATGCGGAGGAAGCCGGCCAGCAGCCGCGCGCGCTCGGAGACGATCCGCAGGTCGGTGGAGAGGGCCAGGTTCATGCCGGCGCCGACGGCGGCACCGCGGACGGCGGCGATCGTCGGCACCTGCAGCAGGCCGACCCGGCGGAACGCCTGGTAGACCGCGCCGAGCTCCTTGTAGGTCTTGTCCTCGGCCTGGTCGGAACCGGCCGTCCAGCGGCGGCGGTCGGCGCCCGAGCAGAACATGCCGTCCTTGCCGCGCACGACCGCGGCGCCGATGGCGGGGTCGCGGTCCACCTCGTCGCACAGCTCCGACAGCTGCATGCCCATCTCGGGCGTCAGGCCGTTCTTCACCTCGACGTTGTCGAGGGTGAGGACGGCGACGCCGCCCTGCTTCTCCAGGTGTACCTGTCCCACGCGGGAGTCCTGCCTCTCTGTGTGAGTGGTGCTATTCGCCGAGCGGGGCGCGCTGGCCGGTGGTGCGCACCAGCACGTCGACGGCGGTGGCCCCGCCGCCCTGCGCCCCGACGATCAGGGGGTTGACCTCGAACTCGGCCAGCCTGTCACCCCCGGCAACCGCGGCCTGCGACAGGCGCACCACCGCGTCGACGGCAGCCGCCACGTCGGCCGACGGCGCACCGCGGAAGCCGGCGAGCAGCGGCCAGGCGCGCAGGCTGCGCAGCATCGACCAGGCCCGCTCCGGGGTCACCGGTGCGAGGCCGGAGGCGATGTCGCGGTAGAGCTCGGTGGTGATCCCGCCCAGCCCCACGGTGACCACCGGGGGGAAGCCGTCGCGGCCGGCGGTCGCGGCGAGGATCAGCTCGGTGCCGGGTGGGATGAGCTCCTGCACCTGCACCCCCTCGACGTCCGGGACGTGGTGTCGGCGAGCCGCCTCGACCAGGTCGGTGAAGACGGTCGCGGCCTCCTCGGCGGGCACCCCGACCCGCACCCCGCCGACCTCGCTCTTGTGCGCGAGGTCGCCGGCGGCCAGCTTGAGCACCCCCGGGCCGGGCAGCGCGGCGACCGCCTCGCGGGCCGCCTCGGGCGTCGTCACCAGCGTGGCGGCGGGCTGGGCGACGCCGATGGCGCGCAGCAGCTCCGCCCCGTCGACGACGTCGGCCTCCAGCAGCTCGCGGACCCGGGCGGCCGGCACCTCGGGCGCGGGCGGCAGCGCGGGCGCCGCTCCCCGGTGCGGCGGCGGCGCCATGCGCGCGGCGGCCCGGACCACCCCGCCCACCGAGCCGAAGACCGGGATGCCCGCGTCGCGGAGCACCCGCCGGCCCTCGGTGGTCAGCTCCTGCCCCGCGATCCAGCCGACGAGCAGCGGCACCGGCAGCTTGGCGGCGGTGAGCACCAGGTCCTCGGCCAGCCGCGCGCCGGCGTCGCCCACGACCATCGTCACGAAGACGGCGATCGCGTCCACCGACGGGTCGTCGGCGACGATCCGGCAGACGTCACCGAAGGCGTGCGCGCCCCGGTTGAACAGCTGGGCGGTGACGTCGACCGGGTTGGCCAGCGCGCCGAACGCCGGGATCAGCGGGCGCAGCCGGTCCTGGGTGTCGGCGGAGAGCTCGGGCATCTCCAGGCCGTGGTCCTCGCACTGGTCGGCCGCGAGGCTGCCGGCGCCGCCCGAGGTGGTGACGACGGCGATCCGCCGCCCCTCCGACCGCTTGCCGGTGGAGAGCAGCGCCGCGACCGACAGCAGCTCGTCGATGTCGTGGACGAGCACCACGCCGTGCTCCTCGGAGGTGAGCACGAAGGCGACGTCGTCCCCCAGCATCGAGCCGGTGTGGCTGGCCACCGCCCGGCGCCCGGCGCTGGAGCGGCCCGACCGGAGCACCACCAGGTGCCGGCCGGTCTCGCGCGCCCGGCGGGCGAGCTCGGCGTAGGCCTGCCCGTCGTCGGTGGCCTCCACGTAGAGCATCAGGACGCGGATGGCCGGGTCCTCCAGCAGCTCCCGGGAGACCTCCAGCAGGTCGAGGTCGGCCTGGTTGCCGGTGCTCGCCCAGAACGACAGGCCCAGCCCCATGTCGGTGGCGAGGTCGAGCACCGAGCCGCCGACGGCACCGCTCTGCCCGACGTAGGCGACGCCGCTGTCGGAGGTCAGCGGGCGGTCGGCGGCCGCGGTGAAGGTGGCGACCACGCCGGTCGGCGCGTAGAGGAAGCCCTGGCAGTTGGGGCCCAGCACCCGGACGCCGGTCTCCCGCGCCACCGCGGCAAGCCGCTGCTGCAGCGCCAGCCCGTCGGGACCCACCTCGGCGAAGCCGGAGGCGTAGACGACCGCGGCCGAGGCGCCGGCCGCGGCCGCCTGCCGGATCGCGTCCTCCACCCGGTCGGCGGCGACCAGCACCAGCACCAGGTCCACCGGCCCGGGGACGTCGGCCAGCGTCGGGTAGCACTTCTGCCCGACCAGCTCCTCGTAGTTGGGGTTCACCGGGTACAGCGCGCCGGTGTAGCCGTGCTCGACCAGGTAGCGCAGCGGCCGGGACATCAGGTTCTCGGTGCGGCCGGAGATGCCGAGCAGGGCGATCCCGCGCGGCCGCAGCAGGGCGCCGAACCCACCGGGGCGGGAGTCGGTCGACGAACCGGTCAACGTGATCCGCCTTCCGGGCGGGCGACGGGATGGGCACGACCAGCTAAGTTGACACCGACGTCAGTGTCAACCGTGCCCGGGCGTCCCGGGAAGGAGGCCTCCTGGTGCAGCTCCCTGGTCCGACCGAGCAGCCGGGCGCCGCCGCGGTCGCTGCCGCGGAGGGCCCCGCAACCCCGCTCACCGAGCGCGGCCGGGCGATGCGCGGGCGGCTGCTCGACGCGGCCCGGCAGGTGTTCGAGCGGGACGGGTTCCTCGACGCCCGCGTCACCGACATCTCGGCGGCGGCCGGCGTCGCGCACGGCAGTTTCTACACATACTTCCGGTCCAAGACCGACGTCTTCCGGGCCCTCGTCGCCGCCACGATGGACGACCTCTACGCCTCCCTCGGCAGCGGCGCGGAGGGCGGTAGCGGCGCCGAGGCAGGCAGCGGCGCGGACGACGGCGGCGCGCGTGACCGCCTCGTAGACCCGGTCGCCGCGATCGAGCGGGCCAACCGCCGGTTCGTCGCGATGTACCGGGAGAACACCGCGCTGATGGCGCTGTTCGAGCAGGTCACCACCTTCGACCCCGAGGTGCGCGCCGTCCGGCAGGGCGCCCGCGAGCGGATGGTCGGCCGGGTCCGGCACAGCATCGAGCGGTACCAGGCCGACGGGCTGGTCGCGGCCGACCTGGACGCCGAGTACAGCGCCCACGCCCTCGTCGCCATGGTGAACGGGCTGGTGCACTACTGGCTGGTGCTCGGCGGCGACTTCGAGCAGGAGCGCCTGGTGGAGACGCTCACCCGGCTGTGGGCGCAGTCCCTGGGGCTGACCCCGCCCCGCTGAACGCCCGAATCGGCCGGCGGTGGATGGGCAGCAAGGCATTCGGCGGGTACGAATCCGCCTCCGACGCCACCGTGGCGGCAGCCCTGCTTCTTGGCCCCGGAGGCGGCTCCAGGGACACCCGCCCTGCTGCACATCGGCGGCTAGCCTCCCGTGTCGTGACCACTCCTAGCTGCCCCGACTGTGGACACGCTTGGAGCCACCACGCCGGCACTTCGCTGGTGCTCAACGCATGCGCTGAGTGCATCTACGAGGAAGACCACGACCTTCGGGATCAAGCTGCCATGTGTGCCCACGTCCCGCCCGCTTCGGAACACGTACCAGCAGCTCGAGCACTGCACGCCCGTCACATGCGCCGCCGGTGGCGCGGTGACCGCGTATCCGTCGAAAACCGCAGCGGCGCACGTTGGCTACTCCGACCGTCTGCTCCTCCCGGTGACTCGGTCGGGCACCTCCTGAAACAGGTCCAGCAAGACCTGGCGACCATGCCGGTCAACCGGTTTCGGGAGAAGTACCGGCCTCTTGCGGAGTAGCCCTCAGTGGGCCGCTCTGGGACGGAAGGCGGCTCAAGGGCGCACGCCCAGCAGCCGACAATGAGTCCGTGAGCGGGGGGCGGCATCGCGGACAAGGTCGCGCGAGAGCGCCGTACCTGTCCCTGGACCGATCTCGACGCCGGAAGATCGTCGAAGACTTGGTGTTCGGTCGCCTCATCGATCCGGCCGACGAGCCATTCGCCCGCTGGCGGGCGGAGCAGGCGGCTTCACAGCTCTCGCACGGGGTATGGATGGGCACCTTCTTCGGCGCCGTCTTGCTGAGATATTTCGACGGCACACCAACCATGTGGGTGTGTCTTGCCGTGGCGACTGCCATCTATTTGTTCGGACTCAGCTTTGCGATCCGGATGCGCCTATGGCTGCACCGCCATCCCCAGTGACGGGGACGTCTCCCATAGTGGGCCACTCAAGGACGCGGGGAGGTCCTCGAAAGGCGGTGGATGAGGCCTGTAGCCATGGTCCCGGCCCCGCCCTGGTCGAGTCTCAGCACACCCGGACCTCCGCCGTGATTGAAGGGGAGGCAGTCCGCTCGAGCCGGGCACGGGAGCGCTGGGTGGCCACGTCGAGCCGGGATCCCGGCCGGCCCCGGGGGTTGAGCCGCTCCACCCAACCCTGAGCCGCGTGCAGACGCGGCTCGAGGTCCGCTGGTCCGGGTCAACCCGCGCGTGGGCAGCTTGGAACCCGGCTCCACCTCGGGCGGGGACCCCGGCAGTCGCCCCAGCAGCCGGTCAGCCGGTGATGCGGGTGGCCAGCGTGCCGATGCCCTCCACGGTCACCTCGACGTGGTCCCCGCGCTGCAGCGACCCGACCCCGGCCGGCGTGCCGGTCAGCACCACGTCACCGGGCAGCAGCGTCATCGCCTGGCTCACCCAGGAGACGCACGCGGCGACGTCGCGCAGCATGTCCGCCGTCGTCCCGTCCTGCCGCAGCTCGCCGTTGACGGAAGACCGCAGCGCCAGCGACGAGGGGTCGATCTCGGTCTCCACCCACGGCCCGAGCGGGCAGGCGCCGTCGAACCCCTTGCCGCGGGTCCACTGACCCTCGCTCTTCTGCACGTCGCGCATCGTGAGGTCGTTGGCCACGGTGTAGCCGAACACCACCCCGGCGACCTCCTCGGCCGCCACCGCCTTGCAGCGCCGGCCGATGACGACCGCGAGCTCGCCCTCGTAGTGCAGGTCCGAGGTGAGCGCCGGGTACTCGACCTCGGCGTCCGGGCCGACGACCGAGGTGGAGGGCTTGAGGAACACGATCGGCACCTCGGGCACCTCGTTGCCGAGCTCCTTGGCGTGCTCGGCGTAGTTCCGCCCGAACGCCACCACCTTGCTCGGCTCGACCGGCGCCAGCAACCGCGCCTGCCCGAGCGGCAGCTGCTCCCCGGTCCGGCGGAGGCCGTCGTAGGGCAGCCCCTCGAGGGCGTGCAGCACCGCGTCCTCGCCGTCGCCCTCGACGACGGCGTAGGAGGGCGCGCCGCCGGGGGCCTGGTACCGGGCGATGCGCATCAGATGGCCCTGACCAGGCCGCCGTCGACGAGCAGGTTCTGCCCGGTCAGGTAGGTGTTCGCGCCGGAGACGAGGAACGCCGCCACGCGGCCGAACTCCTCGGCCTCCCCGTAGCGACCCAGCGGGATCGCCTTCTCCGACCGCGCCCGCACCTCCTCGATCGAGAGGCCGGTCTTCTCCGCCTGGTTGGCGTCCAGCGCGGCGACCCGGTCGGTGGCGATCCGGCCGGGGCCGACCGTGTTGACCAGCACGCCCTCACCCGCGAACTCGATGGCCAGCGACTTGGCCAGGCCGACGACGGCCACCCGGTAGGTGTTGGACAGCAGCAGGTTCTCGATCGGCTGCTTCACCGACGACGACGTGACGACGGCGATGCGCCCCCACTGCTGCTCCCGCATGTGCGGCAGCACCCCGCGGATCAGCCGGACCGTGCTCATCAGGTTGAGGTCGTGCGCCTGGTACCACTTCGCGTCGTCGACCGCGTCGAACCCGCCGGGCGGGGGGCCGCCGGCGTTGGCGACGAGGACGTCCACGCCCCCGAGCCGGCTCCGGGCCTCCTCCAGCAGCCGCTCGACGTCAGCGGGATCGGCGACGTCGGCCGGGCAGTGCTCGACCTGCGCCCCGGTGGCCTCGGCGATCTCGGCCGCCGTCCTCGCCAGCTGCTCCTCGCCGCGGCTGGAGATCATCACCCGCGCGCCCTCGGCGGCCAGCTGGGTGGCGGTCGCCCGCCCCAGCCCCTTGCTGGCCGCGGTCACGAGCGCGGTCCTACCGGTCAGCTGCAGGTCCATCGGTCACTCCACGGGGTTCGAGAGGTCACGGAAGCCGGCGATGGAGCAACCGGCGGTGTCGCCGGGCCGGATGTGCACGGCACCGGGGGTGCCGGTCGAGATGATGTCGCCGGGCAGCAGGGTCATCACCCGCGAGTGGAAGGCCACCAGCCACCACGGCCGGAACGTCATGTTGGAGACGACGTTGCGCCGGTGCACCTCGCCGTTGTGGATGGTCGCGACCTCGAGCGCGTCGACGTCGGCCACCTCGTCGACGGTGACCAGCTCCGGGCCGAAGCTGAAGAAGGTGTCGAAGCTCTTCGACCGGGTCAGGTACCGCGGGTTCTTCTCGAGGATGTCCTCGGCGGTCATGTCGATGATCGTGGTGAACCCGGCGACGACGCCGGGCGCGTCGGCCTCGTCGACGTCCCGGCACTCCCGGCCGATGATCAGACCGAGCTCGCCCTCGGCCGTGGTCCGCTGCGACTGCGGCGGGATCCGGATCGCGTCGCCCGGGCCGATGATCGCGGTGTCGGGCTTGAGGAAGCTCGCCGGCTCCGTCGACGGCGCCTTCTCGGACAGGTCGGCGGCGTGCTCGACGTAGTTCAGCCCGATGCCCCAGATCTTGCGGGGCCGCCGGTAGAGCGGCGCGTAGGCGAGCCGGTCCTGCGGGATGGCCAGCTCGTCGAGCAGCCCGGCCGGCGCCCCGCCGACCCACTCCCGCAGCGGCTCGACCTGCCCCTGCTCCAGCAGCTCCTGCACCGTGCCCGGCCAGGTGGTGCCCAGGGCTTCGTTGACGGCGGTGAGCAGCACCGCACCGGAGGGGCGGACGAGTGCCGCCGGCTCGGCGCCGTCGATCCGCAGGGAGGTCAGTCGCACTGGGGTTCCCGTCTCTCGGGTGACCGCCGGTCAGAGACCGACGGCCGCGATCAGGTCGTCGAGCTCGGCGAGGGTGACGTCGTCGACCGGCGGGGCCGGGAACCGCGCGTGCGGCGAGCTGATCGCGCCGCGCCGGGCGAACACCTGCTTGCGGATGGTGACCCCGCCGACCCCCAGCTGCGCCTCGTAGCGGATCAGCGGCAGGTGCTTGAAGAAGTAGGCCTGGGCCTCCGCGCGGTCGCCGGCGACGAACTTCTCGTAGGTGCCGACCAGGACCTGCGGGAAGCCGAACCCGGTCATGATCCCGTCGGCACCGCGCAGCAGCTCCTCGTACAGGTAGACCCCGCCGAGGCCGCCGAAGATGCCCACCGGCGAGGTGACCGCCTTCCGCACCGCGGTGATCTTCGGCAGCGTCGGCGTCTCCTCGAGCTTGAGGTACCGGCACCCCTCGATCTCCTCGAGCAGCCGCACGAGGAAGGGCGCCGGCATCGTGACGCCGGTGTTCACCGGCTCGTCCTGCACCACCACCGGCACCGACACCGCCTCGGCGACCCGGCGGAAGTGCTCGAAGACCAGGTCGAGGTTCTTCGTGTTGTCGGGCGGCGCGAGCATGACCGCCGCCGCGCCGGCGTCCTCGGCCCGGCGCGCGTAGTCCAGCGCCATGTGCGTCGCGCGGGCCGACACGCCGGCCACGACCGGCACCCGCCCGGCGGCCGCCCCGACGTAGCGGCGGAGCACCCGCTCCCGCTCCTCGTCGAGCAGCTTGGCGGCCTCGCCCATGATGCCGAGGATGGTCAGGCCGTGGGCGCCGGCGCCGAGGTAGTCCTCGACCAGGGTGTCGATGCTCCCCTCGTCCACTGCGCCGTCGTCGGTGAACGGGGTGAGGGTGATGGGCAGGACCCCCCGCAGGGTGGTCACCACCGCGCACCCCGCGCGGACGCACCCTGCCACGGGCTGCAACACTCGGTGATCGCCATCACAAGGTCACCGTAACGGTTGCCCGGGCGATGCTCAGGCCGGGTCCCACCCCGTGGGCCCAGATCGGAGGATCCATGTCTTCCACCCGGTTCGCCGTCGTCGGCGGCGGCATCATCGGCGCGGCGGTCGCCCGGCGCCTCCTGCAGCTCGAGCCGGACGCCCGGGTGACGCTGCTGGAGAAGGAGGACCACCTCGCCGCCCACCAGACCGGGCGCAACAGCGGCGTGGTGCACGCGGGGCTGTACTACGAGCCGGGCTCGCTGAAGGCGGTCCTCTGCCGCCGCGGCGTCGCGCTGCTCAGGGAGTTCTGCGCCGAGCACGGTCTCGGCTACGACGAGATCGGCAAGGTGCTCGTCGCCCTCGACGCCACCGAGGAGAACCGGCTCGGCGCGATCGCCGAGCGGGCCCGCGCCAACGGCGTCCCCGGCATCCGCATCATCGGTCGGGGCGAGCTCGCCGAGCTCGAGCCGCACGTCACCGGCGTCGGCGCCCTGCACTCCCCCACCACGGCGATCGTCGACTACGCGGGCATCACCCGGGCGCTGGCGGCCGACGCCGAGGCCCGCGGGGCCACCGTCCGCACCGGCTTCGCCGTGACCGACCTGCGGCACACCACGGGCGGGCCGGCCGAGGAGGTCGTCGTCCGCGGGGGGGACGGCGAGGAGCTCGTCGTCGACCGGGTGGTCCTCTGCGCCGGGCTGCAGGTCGACCGGCTGGCCCAGCTGGCCGGCGACGTGGGGGCGCCGCGCATCGTGCCCTTCCGCGGCGAGTACTTCGCCCTCGTCCCCGGGAAGCGCGAGCTGGTCAACGGCCTCGTCTACCCGGTGCCCGACCCGCGGTACCCCTTCCTCGGGGTGCACCTGACCCCTCGGTTCGACGGCGAGGTGCTGGTCGGCCCGAACGCGGTCCTGGCGCTCGCGCGCGAGGGCTACCGCCGCCGCGACCTCGACCTCCGCGAGCTGGCCGAGACCGCCCGCTACGCCGGCTTCCGCCGGTTCGCCCGGCAGCACTGGCGCACCGGCGTCGCCGAGATGTACGGGTCGCTGAGCAAGCGGGCGTTCACCCGGGCCGCCCAGCGCTACGTGCCCGAGCTGACCGTCGCCGACCTGGTGCCCGCCGAGGCGGGCATCCGTGCGCAGGCCCTCGAGACCGACGGCAGCCTCGTCGACGACTTCCGCATCACCCGCACCGGAGCCGTCGTCGCCGTGCGCAACGCGCCCTCCCCGGCCGCCACCTCGTCCCTGGCCATCGCCGAGCACATCGTCGACGACCTGCTCGACCGCCGTTCCGCCGCGTGAGCGCGCCGTGGTGGGCGTGACCGCGCCGGCCCGGCGGCGGGACCGCGGGCCGGCGAGCTCGGGGGCGGCAGCGGCCGCCGCGGTGACCGTGACGACGGTCGGCGTGCTGCCCATCTACATGGTCGGCGTCCTCTGGGTGCAGATCCGCGAGGAGCTCGGTTTCGGGCCCTCGCTCCTCGGGAGCCTGGTCGCCTGCTTCTTCCTCGTCTCGGCGGTCTCGGCGCTGACCGCCGGCGCCGTGGTGCGCCGCTTCGGCACCTCGCCGGTGGTCCGGCTCTCCGCCGTCGTCGGCGGGCTGGCGATGCTCGCCGTCGCCGTCGGGGCGCAGCACACCGCGGTGCTGGTCGGCGCGCTGGTCGTGGCCGGCTGGGGCAACGGGGTCGGCCAGCCGGCGAGCAACGACCTGATCGCCCGCGCGGTGACGCCCGGCCGGCACGGGCTGGCCTACGGCACCAAGCAGGCGGCGATCCCGCTCTCGACCATGCTCGCCGGGGTCGCCGTCCCGCTCGTCGCCATCCCGCTCGGCTGGCGCACCGCCTTCGTGATCGGCAGCGTGCTGGCGCTGCTGGTCCTGCTCGGCGTCCCCGGGAGCGCCCGGCTGCCGGCCCGCGACGCCGTCCAGACCTCCGAGGCGGCGGGGCCCTTCCACCGGGCCGCCCTCGTCGTGCTCGCCCTCGGGCTCATGCTGGGCGCGGCCACCGGCAACGCGCTGGGATCCTTCTTCGTCGCCACCGCCGTCGACTCCGGCATCGCCCCCGCGACCGCCGGCGTGCTCGCCGCGGTGGCCAGCGGCGTCGGCGCGGCGGCGCGCGTGGCGTTCGGCTGGCTGGCCGACCGGGTGCGCACCCGGTGGCTGCTGGTCGTCGCCGCGCAGATGTCGATCGGCGGGCTCGCCTACGCCCTGCTGGGCACCGGGGTGGAGGTTCTGGTGGCCGCGGGCGCGGTGATCGGCTACTGCACCGGGTGGGCCTGGGCGGGGCTGTCCACCTACTCGGTGGCCCGCATGCACCCGGGCATGGCGGCCCGCGCCACCTCCATCACCCAGGGTGGGATGGGCGCCGGGGCGGCACTGGGCCCGCTGGCGTTCGGCGTGGTCGTCGCCTCGACCTCCTACGCGGTCGCCTGGTACGCCACCGCCGCGGTCTCGGCGGTGGCGGGCGCGGTCGTGGTGCAGGGCCGGCGCATGCTGCTGCGGGACCGGCCCGAGCTCGTGGCGGCGCAGCGGCTGCGCCGGCAGGCCCGCTCGGGCTGAGCCCGGTCACCCCGGCGGATCGGCGGGCAGCCGCCCCAGGACGTCGAGGGCCTCGGCCAGGGACGCCGGCACCGCCCCGGGCTCGTGGCCGGCCGCGGCCAGGCCCCGCGCGGTCAGCTCGTGCCGCGCCACCAGCCCGCCGGAGAGCAGCGGCGGCACCCCGGTCCCGGCGACGGTGTCCCGGGCCATCCGCACCTCGACCTGCCGCCGCCCGGCGTGCCCGACGTGCGTGGTCACCAGCATCGTGGCGAAGTCGCGGGTCGGGTAGCGGTCCAGCGTCTCCTCGACCATCGCGATCAGCGGCTCGACGACCCCGAGCTCCCGGGCGGCCAGCAGCGCCTCCACCCAGAGCCCCTCCATCCCCTTGACGACGACGCTGCGCAGCATCTTCAGCGCCGCGGCCGCGCCGACCTCGCCGCCGACCACGCCGGCTCGCAGCCCCACCCCGCGCAGCAGCCCCGCCGCCCGTTCCGCCTGCGGCCCGGCCAGCGAGATGGGGATCGCCGCGCCGTCGAGGGTGATCCCGCCGCCGGTCATCACGCCGTCGACCACCCGGTCGCCGCCGAGCGCCTCGGCCACCGCACGCTTGTCCCCGGGTGCGGTGGAGTTGAGGTCGACGTAGAGCAGGTCGTCCCGGCTGCCGGCGGCGCACTCCACCGCCGCCGCCACCGCGGTCGCCGGCGTGACCAGGGAGAGCACGACGTCCCGGTCGGCGAGGGCCGCGAGCTCCTCGGCCGCCGAGGCACCGGTGGCCTCGATCGCCGCACGCGCCGCCGGACCGCGGGCGGGGTCGAGCAGGACGCGGTCGTGCACCAGCAGGTCGGCGCCCGCGGCGGCGACCGCACCGCCGATGACCCGGCCGGCCTCGCCGAACCCGATCAGCCCCCAGCGCGGGGTCACCGCGCGCTCCGCTCGCCGGCGGGCACCTCGGCCAGCGCCGCGGTCACCCACGAGCGGTCCAGGGTGCCGGCGGCGATCTGCCGGAACATCTCCTCCTCGGCGGCCAGCCGCTCCTCCCCCGCCGCGACCACCTCGGCGGCCCGCTCGTGCGGCACCACCACGACCCCGTCGGCGTCGCCCACGACCAGGTCGCCGTCGCGCACCACCGCGCCACCGGCCTGCACCGGACCGCGCACCTCCCCCGGGCCGTCCTTGTAGGGCCCGAGGTGGTTGATCCCCCGCGCGAAGACCGGCACCTGCCCCTCGGCCAGACCCTCCCGATCCCGGACGGCGCCGTCCACCACCAGCGCCGCCAGCCCCCGCGCGGCGGCGTAGCGGGCCATGATCTCGCCCAGCACCGCCCGGTCCAGCGCGCCGCCGCCGTCCACGACGAGCACGTCGCCCGGCTCGGCGAGGTCCAGCGCCCGGTGCACCACCAGGTTGTCGCCCGGGCGGGTGCGCACGGTGAACGCCGGCCCGGCGACGCGCGGCCACGCGGCGCCGGGCACCCAGTGCAGGCCGGTCGCGCCCTGGGCCCGCTCCATGCTGTCGGACAGGATGCTGGTCGGCAGCCCGCGGGCCCGGGCGAGCAGCGCGGGGTCGGGGCGGGGGCCGGGTGGGTGCAGCCGGCAGGTGCTCATCGGGGTGCTCCTCTCGTGGTGCGCCCGCCGGAAGGGCCGGGCGCGCCGGTCAGGTCGGGGAGTGCAGGTCGGGCACCGCCGCGGGCCGCCAGGGGTGCCGCAGCGAGGTCACCGGCAGGCCGCGGGACCGGCGGACGGTGCGGCGGGCCGAGCGCACCGTCAGCGCCGCCGCGAGGCTCAGCACCGCCGCGGTGGTCCACGCCGCGCGGTAGGAGAAGGCCTGCGCGACCACGCCGAACAGCAGCGGCCCGCTGGCCGCACCGAGGGAGAGGCCGGTCTGGACGAAGCCGGTCACCGAGGCCGCCGCCGTCCGGTTGTCGCGGATCACCGCGAAGTGGAACAGGCCGGTCCAGGCCCAGCCGAGCAGGTACGCGCCGAAGGAGCCGGCGACGAACAGCGGCGTGATGCCGGTGGCCAGCAGCAGGTAGGCCACCGACCCACCGGCCATGAGGTTGGCGATGAACAGGTACCGGCTGCGGTCGGGGTACCGGTCGGCGAGCCACCCGAACCAGACGCGCGCGCCGAGACCCACCACCGAGCAGGCGGCGAACAGCAGCCCGGCGGCGCCCGGGCGCAGGCCCGCCGCGACGGCGGAGTCGACCAGGAACACCCCCGTGGAGGTGGCCGCCGCCGAGCCGAGGAAGCCACCGACGGTCAGCACGACCAGCCCCCGGCGCGGAATCCCCTTGTCCGGCCCCCGGTCGGCGGCCGCCGGCGCGCGGGACCGGGCGTCCCGGCCGGTGAGGACGGCCCACAGCAGCAGCGCCAGCGCCAGGCCGATCGCGGCGAGCACCGCCCACCGCCAGCCCAGCACGAGCGCGATGCCGGGCACGGCCAGCCCGCCGAGCAGCGTCGCCGCGGGGATCGAGGACTGCTTGATCCCGAAGGCCAGCCCCAGCCGGGCCTCGGTGACCAGCTCGGAGATGCCCAGGTTGGCCGAGGGCTGGGCGACGGCGTTGCCGAGGCCGCCGATCGCCAGCCCGGCCATCAGCCAGGCCGCGTCCTGCGCGAGCGCGATGACGCCGAGCGAGGCGATCGAGAGCAGCGCCGCGAGCGCGGTGCCCCGGCGGGAGCCCAGCCGCTGCACCAGCCGGCCGCCGGGCCGGGCGAGCGAGCCGGAGACGGCGAAGAGCGTGGCCGCGGCGAGCCCGAAGACGCCGAGACCCACCCCGAGGTCGGCCCGGATCTGCACCGCGAGCGCGCCGACGAGGAAGGCCGGCAGCACGCCGAGCACCGAGACCGAGACGCCCTGGGCGACGGCGCGGCCGGAGGCGACCGGGGCGGCGGTGCGCTCAGCCACGGGCGGCGGCCCCCAGCGGCCGGCCGAGCCGGTCGCCGAGGGCGACCAGCGCCGCGTGCGTCTCCCGGTCCAGCGGCACGCCCTCCGCCCGCCGCCGCGCGCGCTCGGCCGCGGCGCGCTGGCCCGGGGTGCGCACCGGCAGCTCGTCGTCGACGGGCAGGAGCGCCCGCAGCTCGGCGAGCATCCGGTGCATCTCGTCGCGCATGCGGGCGGGGTCGCCCAGCCGGGCCGGGTCGAGGACGACGACGAGGTGGCTGGTGCCCGGCGGCCGCGGCTCGGACCGGAACGTCAGGTTGCCGACCTCCGGGCCGAGCGGGCCACCGGCGAGCACCGCGGTGAGCACCTCGACCAGCAGGCCCAGGCCGTAGCCCTTGTGGCTGGAGCGCTCGCGGTCGCTGCCCAGCGGCAGCAGCGCGCCCTTGCCCGGGAAGACCGCCGCGGGGTCGGTCGTCGGCCGGCCGTCGGCGGTCAGGCCCCAGCCGCGCGGCACCGGCAGCCCCTGGCGCAGCGCGATCTCGAACTTGCCGCCGGCCACCGCGGAGGTGGCCATGTCGAACACCATCGGCTCCTCGCCGGCGACCGGCACGCCCAGCGCGAGGGGGTTGGTGCCGAAGTACGGCCGGCCGGTGCCGGTGGGGGCGACGATCGGGCCGGTGTTCGTGGCCACCAGCCCGACCAGGCCCTGCGTGGCGACGTCGTGCACGTAGGAGCCGCTCGCGCCGTGGTGGCTGCTGCGGCGCACGTTGACCCAGCCGACGCCGTACCGCCGCGCCCGCTGGACCGCCTCCTCGAGCGCCAGCGCCGTGACCGGGTGGCCGAGCAGCCCCTGCCCGTCGACGAGGGCGACGGCCCCGCCGTCGGAGTGCACCACCGGCTCGCCGCTCGCGGCGATGGCGCCGCTGCCGATCATCGTCACGTAGGCCGGCAGCCGGGCGATGCCGTGCGAGTCGATCCCCGACAGGTCGGCGTACCCGAGCACGTGCGCCACGTCCCGGGCGTGCGCGGGCCGCACGCCGGCGGACTCCAGGACGTCGACCGTCCAGCGCTCCAGCACCTCCGCCGGCACCCGCACGTCCGGCTCGGGCCGCACCTCCACGGGCGTGCCCTCGCCGCCGGGTGCCGTCGCGTCGAACGCGGCGAGCACGGCGTCGGCGACCTCGTCGGTGGCGACCGGCGCGATCCCGGCCGGGGCGAGGTCGTAGGTGAAGGGGCCGTCCCGCAGCACGGTGTGCGTCGCCGCGCGCAGCCGGTCGCCCACCGCCCGGGTGGCCTCGAAGTGCTGCAGCAGCGCGACGAGGGCGAGGAACCCGCCGAGCGGGGAGACCTGGCGCAGCCCGGCCCGCCGCGGCGCCGAGCCGTGCGCCGGCTCGAACAACCCCTGGCACCGCCCCTGCGCCGGTGGGCCGGGGTGGATCGAGGCCGATCCGCACAGCGCCGGCGAGCCGGCCCGCCCGGCGGCGAGGTCGCTGAGGATGTCGCCGAGCAGCCCCTCGGTGACGATCACCGCCGGCACCTCGGCGCCCGACCCCAGCTCGAAGGCGGCGCGGTCGACGTACCGGTGCTCGACGGGGACGCCGCGGCGGCCGGCGACCTCGGTGGCGACCTGCCGCCACAGCCGGCCGGTGGCGTAGAGGTTCGCCTTGTCCACCGACACCAGGCGCCCGGCCCCGGGGCCGGGGCCCCGCTGGAGCAGCCGGTCGATGCCCAGGTCGACCACCTCGGCGACGCGCCCCGGGGTCAGCCGCAGCACGTCGGCGGCCTCGCCGCCGTCCTCGGAGTAGGTGCGGTCGGCCGGCCCGGTGCCGTAGGAGCCGCCGATGAGGTTGCGGACGACGGTGAGGTCGCCGTCCTCGCCGAGCGGGATGTCGCGCACCGAGATGCGCAGGTCGTAGCGGGCCCGCAGCCGGTGCAGCGCGACCTCCGGCCGGGGGCAGACCTCGGGCGGGACACCCGGGTCGTCCCCCACGGCGCCGAGCAGGATCGCGTCGGCGTCGTCGCAGGCGGCCAGCGTCTCCTCGGGCAGCACCTCGCCGGTGGCCGCCGCGGCCCGCGCCCCGACCGGCCACGGGCCGGTGACCTCCACCAGCCCCTGCTCCGCCAGCCGGCGCAGCAGCCGGGCCGGCCCCTCGAGCACCTCCGCGCCGACGCCGTCGCCCGGCAGCAGCGCGACCCGGATCACCGCCGCACCAGCCGTCGCCCGACCGTGGTCAGGACCTGCTCGGCGTCGGTCTCCCCCATCGACCGCTCGAGGTCGGCCAGCCAGGCCGGCAGCGCCTGCTCCATCGTCGGGTGGTGCGCGTGCCCGAGGTCGCCGCCGAAGGCGAGCATGTCGTGCGGGTAGACCTCGCCGAGCGTGGTGGAGGGCGGGCCGTCGGTGGTCAGGATGTCGGGCAGGATGCCGAGCTCCAGCACCACGCCCAGGCGGGCCAGCTCGGGCGCGGCGTCGTCGTCCCACTCCAGGAACGGCATCCGGGGGTGGTTGAACAGCATCCGGGTCACCCCCGCCGCCTTGGCCGCGCGGAACAGCACCAGGGTCTGCGCGCAGGTGAGGTGGCCCGAGGCGAGCACCAGGTCGTAGGCGGCGACGACGTCGAGCACGTCCTGCCACGCGGGCAGCAGCGCGCCGCCGTCGTCCACGACGTCGACCTGCCGGAACACCATGCCCCGGTGCACCGAGCGCGCCGGGCTGGACGGCGAGGTGATGTGCGCCGGCGCCGACACCGTCGGCATCCACACCACCCGGCCACCCAGCCGCGCCGCCACCTCGACCGCATCCGGGTTGGCGCCGCCGACCGGCGAGTTGAGCACGATGCCGCCGTACACCTCGACGCCGGCGGCCTCACCGCGCTGGGCGGCGAGCACCGCCCGCTCGACGGTCGAGCCCTCGTGCGCCTTGAGCACCGCCAGGTCGACGCCGACCGACCCGTGCGCGCCGAGCACCTCGTGGTCGAAGCCGTGCCGCTCCACGAGGCTGGGTGCCCCGTGGACGTGCAGGTCGGCGACCCCGGTGATCACGCCGTCCCCCGCCGCCGGGGCCCGCCCACGTCAGCGCTCCCCGGGGCGGTCGGTGCCCGACGCGCTGGCACCGGTCGTCGTGGTGCCGGTCGTCGCGGTGCCGGTCGTCGTGGTGCCGGTCGTCGCGGTGCCCGTCGGCGACCCGGTGTCGTCGGACGACCCGCTCCCCCGTCCGGGGACCAGGTCCTTCACCTTGCCGGCGACGTCGTCCCCTGCCCGCCGGCGCATGACCAGGTGCACCACGGTGCCGAGCACGCCGAACGACAGCCCGATCGCGATCCACAGGGGCTCCATGACCAGCAGCGCGATGGCCGCGCCGAGGAAGAGCGCCCGCTCCGGCCAGGCGGCCGGCCCGATGAGCCACTTGCCCGTGACCACGGCGAGCGCGCCGACCGCGAGGGAGGAGGCGACGAACGCGATGGCCACCGTGGCGGCGCCGCCCTCGAAGAGCAGGCCGACGCCGTTGGGCGAGAGCACGAAGATGAACGGCACGAGGAACGCCGGCAGCGTGTACTTCCAGGTGAGCCACATCGTCGGCACCGGTTTGCCGCCGGTGATCGCCGCGGCCGCGAAGGGCGACAGCGCCGTCGGCGGGGAGACCTCGCTGAGCACCGCGTAGTAGAAGATGAACATCGCCGCCGCGAACGGCTCGACGCCGACCTGCTGCAGCGCCGGCGAGATGATCACGAACGAGATGATGAAGCTCGCCGTGACCGGCACGGCCAGGCCGAGCAGGATCACCACGATCGCCGAGAAGAGCGCGGTGAGCACCAGGCTGCCGCCGGCGAAGTCGACGATGATGCCGGCCAGGCGCAGCGCCAGACCGGTGAGGGTCATGACGCCGACGATGATGCCGGCGACCGCCATGACGGGGATGACCGAGAGGGCGCCGACCGCGCCCTGGCCGAGCGCGTGCCAGACCCGCTTCGGCGTCATCCAGTGCTCGCGGTCCAGCCAGCTGAGCAGGAAGGCCAGCGCGGTGGCGTACACGACCGCGCGGAAGGGCGTGTAGCCCATGGCCAGGAAGACGACGATCGCGGCCAGCGAGCTGAAGTGGTACCCGAACCGCAGGAGCAGCCGCCAGGCCGACTTCTCCTCCACCTCGACCTGGCGCGTGCCGTGCCGGCGGGCGTCGAACTCGATCGCGAGGACGATGCCGAGGTAGTACAGGATCGTCGGGATCGTCGCCCAGATCAGCACCTCGAGGTAGGAGACGTTGAGCAGCTCGGCGATGATGAACGCCGCGGCGCCCAGGGTCGGCGGCGACATGATCGCGCCGATGCCGGCCGCGGCGAGCACACCGCCACCGGCCTCCGACGGGTAGCCGGCCTTGCGCAGCAGCGGCCAGCCGAAGCCACCGAGGGTCACCGTCGTCGCGACGCCCGAGCCCGACACCGTGCCGAGCAGGAAGCCCGACAGCGTCACGGTGCGACCGGGGCCGGCGGCGGACTGGCCGAAGGCGGCGAACGACAGGTCGATGAAGAACTTGGTCGCGCCGGAGGCGGCCAGGACGGCGCCGTAGATGGTGAACAGGATGATGTAGGTCGCGGCGACCTCGAGCGGCACGCCGAAGATGCCCTGGGTGCCCATGACGTTGTGGCCGATCAGCCGTGGCCACTGGAAGTCGGCGGTGGTGAACGGGCTCGGCATCGCCGACCCGAAGTAGGCCATGGCCAGGAAGCCGACCACCACCAGCGGCACCAGCAGCCCGACGGTGCGCCGGGCGGCCTCCAGGATCAGGATGACCAGCAGGGTGCCGACCACCAGGTCCATGTCGGTGGGGACGATCGCCCGGCGGAAGAAGCCCTGCCAGTCCCAGACCATGTAGAGGCCCGGCACCAGCGACACGAACGCCAGCAGCCAGTCCAGCACGTTCGGGCGGTCGGGGCGCCCCTCGGCCTTCGCCTTCTCCGAGCGGGCCCAGCCGCGGTAGGTCAGGAAGGTCAGGAAGAGCCCGACGCTCAGGAACAGCGGCAGGTACACCTGACGCGGCATCGGGTTGAACACCCAGTAGAGCGCGTACAGCGACAGCCCCACCCCGACGGTCGCCACCAGGTACCCGGGGATGCCCGTCAGGTGGCGCGCCGGCTTCTCCGCCTCGAACTCGGCGAGCAGCGCCTCCTCGTCGATGGCGTCCTCGTCGACGTCGCGGCGCCGGTCCCCGGTCTTGTCGATCGTGGAGGCGTCCACGTCCCCGCGCTCCGCACCGGGACTGCCCGGCGGGGCGCCGGGGACGTCGCCCGGCGGGTCGTCGGCCACGCGGGTGGCCCCGGCGGTCGTCCCCGGCTCGGCCTGCCGGTGCGTGAGACGTCGGAGATTCATCGGTTCTCCTCGATGTCGAGAATCACGGTGGGGTCGTCGGTGACGACGAGCTGCCAGATCGGGACCGGCTCGGCGCCCGGTACGTGGAGGGTGCGCTCACCCAGGTCGGTGGCGGCGATGCTCAGCTCGTCGAAGACCGCCGGCCGCGCCGGGTCGGGCGGGACCACGTGGGTCATCCGGTCCCCGGGCGGAGCCGGGCGGGGCGCGCCGGGGACGGCGTAGTACTCCTCGAGCACCGCGACCTGCTCCGCGGCCAGTTCGACCAGCTCGAACCTGCCGTCGGGGAGCACGCGGTAGCGCTCCTCGGCGAGGGTGCGGTAGACGCTGTTGCGGTACCCGACGGCGAACAGGTCGCCGTCGAGCGGGACGCGGGCCACCACCGCGCCGTCAGGGGCCCGCACGGTGACCGCCCGCGACCCGTCCCCCGCCGCGGCCGGCGCGGGCGGGCCCTCCCCCGTCGCGAGCGCGACGGCGACCCCGGCACCCGTCAGCGTGACGAGCGCCGCGACGACGGCGAGGAGGAGGTGACGGGCCACGAGCGGGCGTCGGGAGGGCCCGGGGCCGCCGGGGCCGGAGCGAGCTCCGGCACCCGGCAGCGCGCGGGTCGGGCTGCCGGTCAGCCGACCGAGTCGAAGTAGGTCTGGGCGCCGGGGCAGGTCTCGATGAACTCGACCTCGTCCGCGGTCTCGGGGTTCAGCTCCTCGGCCGCGGGGTGCACGGTGAGCAGCTGCTCCTGGTTCTCGAAGATGGTGCGGGTGATGGCCTCCTGCAGGGCCTCGTCCATGTCGGTCCGCACCACCAGGATGTTGGGCGAGACCACGTTGGGCACCGCCTCGTCCTGGCCCTCGTAGGTGCCGGCCGGGATGTCCTCGGCGAAGTAGTAGTCGCCGTACTGCTCGGCCAGCGGCTCGGCGTACTCACCGGTCGGGATCAGCACCAGCTCGTCGCTGCTCGCGAGGTCGACGATCGCGCCCGTCGGCAGGCCGCCGGACCAGGCGCCGGCGTCGACGGTGCCGTCCTGGATCGCCGCGACCGTCTCGGCGACGCCCAGCTGGACGCGCTCGATGTCGTTCTGCGGGTCGACCCCCGCGGCCTCCATGATGCGGTCGGCCGTGACCTCCGAGGCCGAGCCGACGGCGCCGGGCGAGACGCGCTTGCCCGCGAGGTCCTCGATCGAGGTGATCCCGGTGTCGGCGGTCGTGAAGAAGTGGACGAAGTTGTTGTACATGTTGCCGAGCGAGCAGATCTCCAGCGCCTCGCTGAAGGTGTTCTCGCCGTTCGCCGCGTCCGAGACCACGTCGCCGAGGGCCAGGGCCAGCTGCGCCTGGTCGGTGTCCAGCAGCTGCATGTTGTCGACCGAGGCGTTCGTCTCCTGGACGGTGACCGTCAGGCCGGGGATCTCGCCGCTCAGCAGGTTCGCGATGCCGCCGCCGTACGGGTAGTAGACGCCGCCGGTGCCGCCGGTGGCGAAGGTCAGCTGCTCGTTGAACGTCTGCCCGTCACCCCCGCCGTCGCCCGAGGC
Source organism: Blastococcus sp. MG754426 (assembly GCF_021699055.1). GTDB lineage: Bacteria > Actinomycetota > Actinomycetes > Mycobacteriales > Geodermatophilaceae > Blastococcus. The sequence goes on from NZ_SSXC01000055.1 coordinate 27,467, forward strand.
CGTGTCGTCGGCCGAGTCGCCGCCGCAGGCCGTGAGCGCGAGCGAGGTGGCCACCCCCAGGGAGAGGAGGAGGCGCGACCGCCTGCCGGGGCGTGAACCAGGAGTCGTGAGCATCGTGTGCCTTCCTGTCGGTGCCGGGCCGGCGGCCGGGGCACCGGCTGCGGGACCGCCCGCACGCCGGCCCACCCGCAACCGGAGGGGGCGTCAGCATCATCGCTGTTTTTCAGGTCACAGGAGTGAAGCAGCTCACATTCGGGACTGTCTACTGTTTACAGTGTCACGGGACGATGACTTTTCCGAGCGTCGCGTGGAGGCCGGCCGATGTCCGACGCACCGCCCATCGCGGCCCTGCCCCTGCGCGAGCACGTGTACGAGCGGCTCCAGGAGCTGCTGATCAGCCGGTCCCTGGCACCCGGCGACCACCTCGTCGAGGAGCGGTTGGCCGCGCAGCTCGGGGTCAGCCGCGGGCCGGTGCGCGAGGCGCTGCAGCGCCTGCACCGGGACGGCTGGATCACGCTGCGGCCGCGGCACGGCGCCTTCGTCAACAAGCCCACCCGCCAGCAGGTGCAGGAGTTCTTCGAGGCCCGCCAGCTCGTCGAGCGGGAGGCCGCCCACCTGGCCGCCGTGCGCCGCACCCCGGAGGACGCCGCGGAGCTGCTGGAGATCTGCGACCGGGCGGACGCCGACTGGCGGCGCGGCGTGCCCTCCCAGGAGATGGCCGCGCACACGGCCCGCTTCCACCGCGCCGTCCTGGTGCACGCCCGCAACCACCTGCTGCTGCAGTTCGGCGAGCAGCTCTCCCTCCGCAGCCGGTGGTTCTTCGCGCCGCTGGTCTCCTCCATCGCGCCGCGCGCCTGGGCGGAGCACCGTCAGGTCGCCGAGCTGATCGCCGCCGGCGAGGCCGACCGCGCCGCCGCCGCGATGCACCGGCACGTCGC
>NZ_SSXC01000056.1 GCF_021699055.1 Blastococcus sp. MG754426
GTTGGTCACGCCCTCCCCGACCGCGGAGACCACACCGGCCGCCTCGTGGCCGAGCAGGAACGGGAAGTCGTCGTTGATCCCGCCCTCGCGGTAGTGCAGATCGGTGTGGCAGACCCCGCACGCCTGCACGTCCACGACCGCCTCGCCCGGACCCGGTGGCGGGACCAGGACGTCCACCACCTCCACGGGTGCTCCGGGCTTCACGGCCACCACGGCCTTCACGCGGGACGGGGATGTCGTCGTCGTGGGCACTGCGTTCCTGTCTGTCGTCGGTGTGGTCGTGGGGACGGCCGGCCCGCCCCCACGAGGGGCCGGGGCGGCTGCGGGAGCGAGGACGGGGGTGCGCCGGGTCAGCGCATCTCCCCCGCGCCCACGTAGGGGAAGGGGCTCGTGAGGAGCGCGTCCTCGGCGAACCGCGACAACCGGAAGTCGGACTCGGGGACGTCGACGTCCGAGCTCTTGCCGTCGACGACCAGGTCGGCGACGAGCCGCCCCACCGCCGGGGAGATCTTGAACCCGTGCCCGCTGAACCCGGCGGCGACGAGCAGGGACTCCACCGGCGTCTCGGAGATGACCGGGTTGAAGTCCGGCGTCACGTCGTAGCACCCGGCGTAGGAGCCGGCGACCGAGGCGTCCTCGAGCCCCGGGAAGCGGCGCGAGATCTTCTCCACCGCCATCTCCAGGAAGTCGTCGGTGGCTCGGTTGAGGTAGGCGTCGGGGTCGGCGGGCTCCGGGGTGGAGAGGTCGCTGTTCCCGAACAGCAGCCGCCCACCGCCCTCCGTGCGGATGTACTGCAGCGAGACCAGATCGGAGAACACCGGCACCCGACCGAGGTCGGCGCCGGGGTCGAGCACCACGATCGGCTCGCGGTGCACCCGTATCGGCAGGTCGATGCCGTGCCGCGCCAGCAGCGGCACCGACCAGGGGCCCGCTGCGACGACGACGGTGCCCGCGCTGATGACCGAACCGTCGGCGAGCCGCACGCCGGTCACCCGGCCGCTGCCGGTCAGCACCTCGGCGACGGCCGTGCCCTGGCGGACGCGGACGCCCAGGCGCCGCGCGGCCCCCGCGAAGGCCTGGGCGGTCTGGTAGGCGTCGCCGTAGCCGCCCCGCGACTCCCAGGCGAAGGCGGCGAAGTCGGACAGATCGGCCACCGGCCACAGGCGCGCGACCTCGGCCCGGTCGACCTCCTCGGTCTGCACGCCGACCGCCCGCTGGTTGGCCAGGCTGGCCCGGAGCGCGTCCACGTTGGACTCGCCGACGCCGACGACGTAGCCGGTCTGCCGGAAGCCGACGTCCTCGCCGAGCACCTCCGACGCGTTCTCGAACAGCTCGAGGCTGCGGGTGGCCATCGCCGCCAGCGAGGAGACCCCGTAGTGGCACCGCACGATGCCGCTGGACTTGCCGGTGCCCCCGGAACCGACGGTGTCCCGTTCGCAGACGACGACGTCGGTCACCCCTCGTCGAGCCAGCGACCAGGCGATGGACGTCCCCTCGAGCCCGCCGCCGACGACGACGACGTCGGCGGTCGCCGTCGCGGTCACAGCCCGTGCCCCGGGATCCAACTGGTGCCCGCCAACGGCACCCGGGCCATGGCGGCGGCCTCGATGGTCAGCGCGACCAGGTCCTCGGGTTCCAGGGAGTGCAGGTGCGCCTTGCCGCAGGCGCGGGCGATGATCTGCGCCTCCATGGTCATCACCCGGATGAAGTTCGCCAGCCGTCGCCCGCCCTGCACCGGGTCGAGGCGCTGCGCGAGCTCGTCGTCCTGGGTGGTGATCCCGGCCGGGTCCCGGCCGGCCTGCCAGTCGTCGTAGTAGCCCGCTGCCGATCCGAGCCGGCGGTACTCCGCGTCCAGGTGCGGCGCGTTGTCACCGAGTGCGATGAGCGCGGCGGTGCCGATCGCGACTGCATCGGCGCCCAGCGCCATGCACTTGGCCAGGTCCGCACCGTTCCGGATGCCCCCGGAGACGACGAGCTGGACCTTCCGGTGCAGCTCCTCCTCCTGGAGCGCCTGCACGGCCTGCGGCAGCGCTGCGAGCGTCGGGATGCCGACGTGCTCGATGAAGACGTCCTGCGTCGCGGCCGTGCCGCCCTGCATCCCGTCGAGGACGATGACGTCGGCGCCGGCCTTGGCGGCGAGCTTGACGTCGTAGTAGGTGCGGGTCGCGCCGATCTTGACGTAGATCGGCTTCTCCCAGTCGGTGATCTCCCGCAGCTCCCGGATCTTGATCTCCAGGTCGTCGGGGCCGGTCCAGTCGGGGTGCCGGCAGGCGCTGCGCTGGTCGACGCCCATCGGCAGGGTGCGCATGCCGGCCACCCGCTCGGTGATCTTCTGGCCGAGCAGCATCCCGCCGCCGCCGGGCTTCGCCCCCTGCCCCAGCACGACCTCGATGGCGTCGGCCATGCGCAGGTGGTCGGGGTTCATGCCGTAGCGGGACGGGAGGTACTGGTAGACGAGGTGCTTGGACTGGCCGCGCTCCTCCGGGGTCATCCCGCCGTCGCCGGTGGTCGTGGAGGTGCCGACCTCGCTGGCCCCGCGGCCCAGCGCCTCCTTGGCCCGGCCGGAGAGCGCACCGAAGCTCATGCCGGCGATGGTGACCGGCGTGGCCAGGTGCAGCGGGTACGTGGCGTTGCGGTTCCCGAGGACGACGTCGGTGTCGCAGCGCTCCCGGTAGCCCTCCAGCGGGTAGCGGGACATGCTGGCCCCCAGGAAGAGCAGGTCGTCGAAGTGCGGGACCTTGCGCTTGGCGCCGCCGCCGCGGATGTCGTAGATGCCGGTCTCGGCGGCGCGCTGGATGTCCGCGATGGTCGCGCGGTCGAAGGTGGCGGACTCCCGGAGAGCGGGGTCCGGGGCCGGTGCGGTGTTGTCGGTCACGGGGTGCCCCTCCTCAGTACGCCGAGGCGTTGTCGACGTGGAAGTTGTAGAGCCGGCGGGCGGAGCCGTAGCGGCGGAAGGACGACGGGTCGGCGTCGATCCCCGCGGCGGTGAGCAGCCCGGCGAGCTCGGCGAGGTGCTCGGCCCGCACCTCCTTCTCGACGCAGTCCGCACCGAGGGACTTCACCGAGCCGGCCACGTAGAGACGGGCCTCGTAGAGCGAGTCGCCGAGCGCGTCGCCGGCGTCGCCGCAGACGACCAGCCGGCCGGCCTGGCCCATGAACGCGCTCATGTGGCCGACGTCGCCGCCGACGACGATGTCCACGCCCTTCATCGAGATGCCGCAGCGGGCAGCCGCCGACCCCTCGACGACCAGCAGCCCGCCGTGCGCGGTGGCGCCGGCCGACTGCGAGGCGTTGCCGCGGATGCGCACGGTCCCGCTCATCATGTTCTCGGCGGCACCGACGCCCGCGTTGCCGTTGACGGTCACGGTCGCGGCCTTGTTCATGCCGGCGCAGTAGTAGCCGACGTGCCCGTCGACCACGACGTCGACGTCGGCGTCCAGGCCCACGGCGATGTTGTGCCGGCCGTCGGGGTTCACGACGCGCCAGGTGGGCGCCTTCTCGGCGACGTCGACGGCGTGCAGCGCGCTGTTGAGCGCGCGGACGTCGGACCCGGCCAGGTCCACCAGGGTGGGCTCGGCGAGCTCCACCCGCCCGTCGGCGAACTCCAGGGGCGTGCTCAGCGCTGCCATGCGTAGACCTCTTCCGGCTCGGGCTCGAAGATGCGGGCGTTCTCGATGCCGGGCAGCCCGGCGAGGGAGCGGTACTCCGACGCCATGGCCACCCACTGCGGCGTCTCGGCGACGACGGCCGGCTTGCAGGCGATGGCATCGCGGACGACCGCGAAGCTGTCCCGGGTGGCGACCAGCAGGGTGTAGAAGCCGTCGAACCGCTCGCACAGCAGCTTCAGCGACTTCTCCAGGTCGTAGCCGGCGGCCAGTTGGGCGGCGACGAACCGGGCGCCGACCTCCGAGTCGTTCTCGCTGTCGAACGTCATGCCGGCGGCCCGGAGCTCGCGGCGGATCGTCGCGTGGTTGGCGAAGGAGCCGTTGTGCACCAGGCACTGGTCCGGGCCGACGGAGAACGGGTGCGAGCCCTGCGGCGTCACCGCCGACTCGGTGGCCATCCGGGTGTGCGCCACCCCCTGCCAGCCCTGCGCCGACTCGAGGCGGAACTCCGCGGCGAGGGCCTGCGGGTGCCCGACCCCTTTCAGGACGGCCAGATCCTCACCCTGGCCGATGACGATCCCACCGCCTGCCACTGCGCGGACGGCGGCGACGAGCGCGCCGGGGTCGGTCGCCGCGTGCACGACCAGCGTCTGCCCGGCGTCGACCACCACCGCCTCGGGCAGCCGCTCGCGCAGCGCCGTCCCGATCTCCTGGGCGCCCGCGTCGCCGGGCAGCAGCGACACCGTCGACTGCCCCGGCGGCGACCAGCGCGGATCGCCGTAGACGGCGATCCCGGCGGAGTCGGGTCCCCGCTCGGTGATCTGGCAGAGCATCCCGGTCAGCAGCTCACCGAGCCGGGGGTACAGGGAGGGCTCCCGCAGGTGGAGCCCGGCGATCCCGCACATGGGTGCTCGTTCCTCTCGACGATCAGGCTGGTCAGAAGGCGGTCACGTACCGGTCGACCTCCCAGGAGGTCACCTGCCCGTGCCACTCGAAGAACTCCTCGCGCTTGAGGCCGGCGAAGTAGGCCGCGACTCCCGGGCCGGCGACGTCGAGGGCGCCCGCGACCACCGGGTCGGCCTCCAGGGCCTCGATCGCGTGCAGCAGCGTCGGAGGCAGCGGGCTGCTGGTGGTGGCTCCCGGATCGCCCGGGTCCAGCCCCCGGCGCACCCCGTCCAGCCCGGCGGCCAGCGCCGCCGCCGCGGCGAGGTAGGGGTTGGCCGAGCCGTCACCGCCGCGCAGCTCCACCCTGTTGCCGTCCGGCACGCGGAGCAGGTGGGTGCGGTCGTTGCCGCCGTAGGAGGCCGCGCGCGGGGACCAGGTGGCGCCGGACCTCGTGCCGGTGGCGCCGGTGCGCTTGTAGGCGTTGACGGTCGGGGCGAGCACCGCCTGCAGGCCGCAGGCGTGCTCGATCAGCCCGGCGAGGAAGGAGTAGGCCAGCGACGAGAGCCCGAGGCCGCGGGGGTCCCCGGCGTCCGGGAACACCGGGGCGCCGTCGCGCCACAGCGAGAGGTGCATGTGCAGGCCGCTGCCGGTGCGGTCGGTGAACGGCTTGCCCATGAAGGTGGCCGTCATGCCCCGCTGCTCGGCGAGGACCGAGAGCAGGTATCGGAGGGTGACCACCCGGTCGGCAGTGGTGAGCGCGTCGGCGTAGCCGAAGTTCTGCTCGAACTGCCCGTTGCCGTCCTCGTGGTCGTTGGCGTAGTTGCCCCAGCCGAGCGAGTTGATGGCCCGGGAGACCTCGGTCAGGTGCTCGTACATGCGGGTGAGCCCACGGGCGTCGTAGCAGGGGCGCTCGGCGGTGTCCTTCGGGTCGGCCGGGCGCAGGGTTCCGTCCGGGCCGCGCTCGACGAGGAAGTACTCGACCTCGGCGCCGACCTTGAGGTCCAGGTTGAGCTCCGCGGCGCGGGCCAGCTGCTCCTTGAGGATCACCCGTGGCGCGTACGGCCAGGGCCGGCCCTCGACGTGCGGGTCGCAGTGCACGATCGCCAGCCCCGGCCGGATGAACGGCACCGCCATGTACGAGGCCGGGTCGGGGATCGCGATGAGGTCCGGGTCCTTCGGCTCCTGGCCCATGGCGCCGACGGCGTACCCGGCGAAGCCGACGCCCTCGGTCTGCAGCTCCTCGACCGCCTCGACCGGCACCAGCTTGGCGCACGGCTTGCCGGTGAGGTCGACGAAGAGCGCCAGGATGAACTGCGTGCCGTCGGCGCGGGCCCGCGTGGCGAGGTCGAGCACCTCGGGTGCGGCCGCGACGGCCGCCGGCGGGGCATCGGGGCGGGTGGCGGTGAGCGACACGGGATCCTCCTGCGACTGTCCACTGACATGAACCTCTGTCACTTGCGAGTGAACTCTCCGCGGATTACCGCGGGGTTACGGTCGCGCCAGGTTCGTGTTGCGCCGGACCCCGCGACGCACCGGAGGCCGGCCCCCGGCGGGGACCGGCCTCCGTGTGTCTCGCGACTGCCGCCGGGAGGCGGCGGTGTGTCAGACGGGCGACTTCGGGGCGGCGGCGACCGGCGCCGGGGGCACCTGGTCGGGGCCGTAGACGGTCGCGCCGACCCGGGTCGGGCTGACCCCCCGGTCGAAGTCGTACGCCGACTCGGCGTGGACGGCGACGTCCAGCCCGGCGTCCTCCGTCGCCTCGTCGACCCGCAGCCCGATCGTGCGCTGCAGCACCCAGGCGACGGCGTACGTCATCACGAAGGAGAACGTGCAGGTGACGACGATCGCGACCAGCTCGCGCCAGACGATGTCGAAGCTCCCACCGAGCAGGATGCCCTGCACGCCACCCGGCGAGTTCGACGCGCCGATGAGCATGACGCAGAGGGTCCCGGCGATGCCGCCGACGCCGTGCACGGCGAACGCGTCGAGGCTCTCGTCGATGCCCAGCCTGGTCTTCCAGGTCACCGCCCAGGCGACGGCCGCGCCCGCGACGAAGCCGACCACGAGCGCGCCGACGGCGTTCACCGTGTCCGCCGAGGGGGTGATGCCGACCAGCCCGGCGATGGCGCCGGAGGCCATGCCGAGCGTCGTCGCGTGGCCGTCGCGCAGCCTCTCGACCAGGAGGAAGCCCAGGATGCCGGTGGACCCGGCGAGGAGCGTGGTCAGCACGACGTACTGCGCGAGGAAGTTCGCCCCGGCCGCCGAGCCCCCGTTGAACCCGATCCAGCCGAACCACAGGATGCCGGCGCCCAGGACGACCAGCGGGAGGCTGTGCGGCCGGTGCGTCGGGGAACGCCGCTTGCCCAGGACCATCGCCAGCGCCAGGGCGGCGACTCCGGCGTTCATGTGCACGGCGGTGCCACCGGCGAAGTCGTGCAGCTGCAGCTCGTTGCGCATCCAGCCGCCGACGACGCCGCTCTCCTCGTCGCTGAAGGCGAACACCCAGTGCGCGAGCGGGAAGTAGACGAGGGTCAGCCAGACGGCGGAGAAGACCAGCCACGAGCCGAACTTCATCCGGCCGGCCGCGCCGCTGGCCACGATCGCGATCGTGATCGCGGCGAACAGGATGAAGAAGGCGGTCCAGTAGACACCCTCCGCGCCACCGGTGCCGCCGTCGTCGTGGAAGCCGGCCAGACCGAGGTGGTCGACCGGGTTGCCGATGAGTCCCCAGCCGCCGAGCGAGTCACCCGACACCAACCCGTAGCCGAAGAGGACGTAGAGGACGCTCGTGACGGCCAGCGTGCTCATGACCATCATCACCATGTTGAGCATGTTCTTGCTGCCGAGCATGCCCCCGTAGAACAGGGCGAGGCCCGGGAACATCAGCAGGACGAGCGCGAACGCCGCCAGGAGCCAGGCGAGGTCGGCTGCGGGCATGAGCCACTCTCCTCAGGTCAGTCGGGCGGGGCCGGCCACGCCACGAGATCGGTGGGTCGCACCGGGGGCCGGTGCGCGACGCCACGGAGGACGTCCGCTCGGAGCCGGTGCCGGAGCACCGGCCGCGGCCGCCGGGTGTAACGTCGTGAAACGGAGTCTCATGGCGCTGGACGCGCTCGTGGTTACGCCGACGTGAATCTGCGTTACGAAACGGCCGCGTCAGCCGCGCGGGCCGGCGGCGGCGGTCCGCCGCCCGGCGGGAAGCGACCTAGACGACGTGCCCGTAACCGGTGACGGTCAGGAAACGGATGGGCAGCTCGGTGAGCTCGACCGGTCCGTGCGGCCCCTCGCCGTCGAAGACCAGCGAGTCGCCGGGGCGCATCTCGTAGCGGGCCTCGCCGTGGCCGTACGTCAGCGCACCCTCGAGCACGTAGATGAACTCGGTGCCGGGGTGCTGGAAGAGCGGGAAGACCTCGCTCGCCTCGGTGAGGGTGACCAGCAACGGCTCCAACCGCTTGTGCTCCCCGCGCAGCGCCCCCAGGAGCTGGTAGAGGTGCCCGACGTTGCTGCCCCTCCGGATGATCTGCGCACCGTGGCCGGCCGGGGTGAAGACCGCCTCGCGCTCGGCGTCCACGCCCCGGAACAGCGCGGTGACCGGCACCGCCAGCGCATCGGCCAGGCGCGCCAGGCTGGAGAGGCTGCACGAGGTCTGGGCGTGCTCGATCTTCGACAGCATCGCCTTGCTGAGGCCGGTCGTCCGCGCGAGCTCGGCCAGCGAGACACCCTTGGCCAGCCGGAACTCGCGGACGCGCAGCGCGATGACGTCCTCCAGCTGCCCGCCGGGTGCCTCGTCGTGCCCGCCGGGCTCGGGGATGGCCTCCACGGCGCGAGCATAGGACCGGTCCGGGAGGGGGACGGGTCCCGCCACGGTCGCATGACCCGGACGGGAGAGGCGCGTCACTGCGTCCGACGACCTCCGTCACCTACTCGTTACAGGGCCGACACCCACGTCACCGTCCACTGCCGTTACATGTCGTCCACCCACAGGGATCAGTCGCCCGACGATCCCGTTGAGGAGGCGGACATGACCACCACCGGCACCATGGTCTTCGGACACGCGAGCGGCACCTACGAGGGGCTCCCGAGCATGGAGGTCCCCGGCGTCAACGCCGCCATCGGCGACACGTTCGCCAATCCCGGGGGCTCGGAGCTGTGCTCGGGCTTCTTCGAGCTGCTCGCCGGCGAGCCGCTGGACTACACCTACACCTACGACGAGATGAAGGTCGTGGTGGAGGGCGAGTTCCACCTCACCGACCTGGACAGCGGCGTGCAGGTGATCGCCCGCCCCAAGGACGTGCTGTTCTTCCCGAAGGGCTCGCGGATCCGGTTCGAGACCCCCGACCGGGCGCTCGGTTTCTACACCGGCCAGCGGTCCTTCGCTCCCTGACCGGCATGGGGATCGAGCACACCAGCGTGCCGCGGTGGGGGGCCGCTCCACCGCCCCTCCCCCAGGGCGTGCGCAGCGCCGCGCTCCTGGGCCTGGACGAGGCGGCCGACCCGGTCGTCTCGGCCTGGGCGGCCGAGGCCGCGCGCGCCGGCGCGGCGGTGAGCGTGCTGCGGGCACGCACCACCGCCGAGGCGCTGGCCTGGGTGGACGCCCGCGCGAGCGAGGCCCTGGTCGGCTGGCGGCTGTTCGTGGCGGGCCCGGAGGACGGCGTCCTCCGGGCCCGCGCCCGGGCGCTCCGGCTGGGCGCCGTCCCGGCCGAGGTGCTGACCCACGTGACAGGGGTCCCCACCCGCCGGGTGCACTGCGCCCACTGCGCGCACGAGACGGAGACCTCCGCCGCGATCGGCGCGACCTGCACCTGCCGGGGCTGCGGGCGGACGCTGCACGTCTACCACCACGTCTCCCGGCGGTTGGCCGCCTACCTCGGCTTCATGGTGGACGCCGAGGACGCCGCGCCGACGGGGGTGCCGGCATGACCGCGCTGTCCCCGCCCGCGCCCGTGGAGGCCCCGGGGCGCACCGGCCCGGGCACCCTCCTGCTCCGGGTGACCGACGTGCGGGAGGCGGCGGCCGGCATCCGGACGGTCGAGTTCGTCCCCGCCGACGGGGGATCGCTGCCCGCCCACCCGCCGGGCAGCCACCTCGTGCTGCACTGCGGCGACCGGCGCAACGCCTACTCGCTGACCGGCTCCGGCATCGCGCCGGAGAGCTACACGATCTCGGTGCTGCTCTGCCCCGACGGGTCGGGCGGCTCCCGGTGGGTGCACGACCTGGTGGTCGGCGACGTCGTGGCGGCCGACGGGCCGCGCAGCGCGTTCGCCCCGGTCGCCACCGCACGGCACCACCTGCTCGTCGCCGGCGGCATCGGCATCACCCCGCTGCTCTCCCACGCCCGCGCCGCGGCCCGCTGGAACCGGGACTTCACGCTCCTCTACGGCTACCGCCCCGGCGCCGGGGCGCACCTGGAGGAGCTGCGCCGGCTCTGCGGCCGGCGCCTGGAGGAGCACCCGGACCTGGCCGTCTTCCTGGCCCGCATCGAGACCGCCCTCGCCGGCGCCCCGCTGGGCACGCACCTCTACGCCTGCGGGCCGGCCGCCCTCCTCGACGTCGTGCTCGGGACCGCCGAGCGACTGGGCTGGCCGGAGGCGCGGGTGCACACCGAGCGCTTCTCCGCCGCGGCGCTCGACCCGGGCGCCCCCTTCGAGGTGACGCTGGCCCGGTCGGGACGGCGCCTGACGGTCCCCTCCGGCGTGAGCCTGCTGGAGGCCCTCGAGGACTCCGGCGTCCCGGTGCCCAGCATGTGCCGGCAGGGGGTGTGCGGCGAGTGCCGCGTCCCCGTGGTCGCCGGCTCCCCCCTCCACCGCGACCTCTTCCTCGGCGAGGCGGAGAAGGCCGCCGCCGACAGCCTCATGTGCTGCGTCTCGCGCAGCACCGGCCCCACCCTGGAGCTCGACCTGTGACAGCCACCGATGTCCGCGACCGGGCCCTGCCCGCCCGCATCGCCTCGTTCCCCTTCCCCTTCCCCACCGACACCTACCGGTACAGCACGAACGTGGAGCCGGCGCTCGCGCCGCGGTCGACCGCCGCCGGCAGCTGGGGCGAGCACGTGCTGCACGTCGACGAGCACTACGCCTCGGACAGCGCCGAGTGCGCCGCCCTGCTGGCCGCGGACCCGACCCGCCTGCAGGAGCTGCCGCACATGAGGCCGGCCGCCTGGGACGCGATGCTCTACGTCATGGGGGAGCTGCGGCGCGCCCGCCCGGACGCCTTCGGGCTGGACCGCCTCGGTGGAGACCGCTGGCGCTGGCGCAATGCGCTGCTGCGCATCGAGCAGGAGTTCACCTTCGGCGACGACGCGACGCTGCCGTCGGGACCGCTGGAGTTCGTCGCGCCGCAGGTCCAGGACGACCTCGTGCTGCTGGACCAGCGCGAGGGCGCGCTCTGGGCCGACGCCGGCGTCGTCACCGCGGCCGCGGACTGGTCGATGCGCTTCGACGTCGGCATGAGCTTCCCCGAGATCCACGGCCCGGTCCCGCGCGTGCACCCGGAGGGAGTCATCGACCGCGCCCACCAGTTCCTCATGCGGCTCCAGCCCGGCGAGGCCTACCGCCGCACGAACTGGACGATGACGGTCGGCCGGCGGCTGGACACGGCCACCGAGACCTACCCCGAGTGGGGCCCCGACCGCCGGCTGGTGCTGGAGCAGGACCTCGGCGCCCGGCTGCACCTGCGCGTGGAAGTGCAGCACCTGGTCCGCCTGCCGAGCTCCGGGGCTGTGCTCTTCCTCATCCGCACCCACCTGCTGCCCCTGGAGGACCTGGCGCGGGTGCCCGCGTGGCGGGACCGGTTCGCCGCCGTCCTCGAGGAGCTGCCGGAGGACATGGCCGACTACAAGGGCCTCACCCGCTTCCGCTCGGCCGCCGTCGCCTGGCTGCGCGGTGCGGCGTGACCGCCGTCCTGACCGGTGAGCAGCTCCGCCCGCGCCGCACCAGCGTGCCGTCGTGGTCGGCGCAGCCTCCGGCGCTGGACCCCGCGGGCCGCACGTTCCTCCTCGTGCAGGTCGGCGGCCGCGCCGCGGAGGTCGTCGACCGGTGGGCGGCCGAGGCGTGGGAGCACGGCCGGCCGGTGCGGCGCTGGGGGCTCCCGGGCGTGGACGGCACATCGGCCGCCGCGCTCGCCCGCCGCCTCGACGGGATGCACGTCGGCGACCGGGTGCTGGTGGCCGGTCCCGAGGCCGACGTGCTCGCCCTGGTCGCCCTGGCCCGCGGGATGGGGCTGCTGCCCGAGGAGCTCACCGCCTTCGCCGTCGACCGGGGGCCGATCCCGGTCTTCTGCGCCCACTGCGAGACCACCGCGCGGCTGGCGGTGGCGCCGGGCGCCGAGGTCGACTGCCCCGGGTGCGACCTGCGGCTGGAGGTGCACGAGCACGCATCGGGGCACCGGGGCAGCTACCTGGCCTCCGCGGTGACGGCGGCCGGGGAGCACGGATGAGCGTCCCGGCGACGCAGCTGCTGCGGGTCACGCGGATCCGCGCGGTGACCGACCGGGTCCGGGAGATCAGGCTGGCGGACCCGGACGGCCGCCCGCTGGCCGGGTACGCGCCCGGCAGCCACCTCGTCGTGACGGCGGGCGGCACCCGCAACGCGTACTCGCTCACCGGCTCCGGGATCGCGCCGGGCGACTACCGGATCTCGGTCCTGCGCACCGGGGACGACGGGGGCTCGGCCTGGCTGCACGACGTCCTGCGGGCAGGTGACCTGCTTGCGGTGGAGCCGCCCCGCTCGGCGTTCCGGCCGGAGCTGGCCGCGCGGAAGTCGTTCCTCGTCGCGGCGGGCATCGGGGTCACGCCGATCCTGTCGCACCTGGCCGCCGCCCGGGCGTGGGGCCGCCCCGTGGAGGTGGTCTACGGGTACCGCCCGGGCGAGGCCGCCCACCTGGAGGAGGTGCGCCAGCTCGCCGGACCGGACCTGGTGGAGGCGCAGGGGCGGGTGGCCCTGGCCGACGCGCTGCGCGAGCGGATGGCCGTCCAGCCCTGGGGCACGCACGCCCACGCCTGCGGCCCGGCCGCCGTCCTCGACCTGTTCACCGCGACGGCACGGGCGGCGGGCTGGCCGCCCGCCCGGGTGCACCTGGAGCACTTCCGCGCCCCCGAGCTCTCCCCCGGCCGGCCGTTCACCGCGCGGCTGCGGCGCAGCGGCCGGGAGTTCCCGGTCCCCAGCGGCACCAGCCTGCTCGAGGCGGTGCTCGCCGCCGGCGTCGAGGTCCCGAGCATGTGCCGGCAGGGCGTCTGCGGCCAGTGCCTGGTGCCCGTGGCGGCCGGTCGCGTGGATCACCGGGACCTGGTTCTCGACGAGGCCGACCGGCTCGCCTCGACCCACCTGCTCGCCTGCGTGTCGCGGGCGGCCGACACCCACCTGGAGCTGGACCTGTGAGCGATCTGACCCGGCTGCCCTGGCCCTTCGCCCCCGCCGACCGGACCTTCCGGTACACGGTCAACGTCGAGCCCGCCCGCCGGCGCGTGGAGACGCCCGCCGGGTCCTGGGGCGAGCACGTCGTCGACCTGGGCGACGACTACGCCGAGCAGATGGCGCTCCGCCGCGACGTGCTGGCCCGCGACCCGGGGCGGCGGCAGGCGCTCCCGCACATGGAGCCGGCCTGCTGGGACATGCTCCTGTACCTGCTCCGGGAGCTCGTCTCCGCCCGCCCGGACGCCATGCACCTGGCCGACCTCGGGTCCGGGGCCTTCGCCTGGCGCAACGACCTCCTCGGCATCGAGCAGTCGTTCGTGCTGGGTGATGCGGCCACGCTGCCGACCGATCCGCTGACCTGGATCGGTTGCCAGGTGCCCGACGACATCCTCATGGTCAGCGACCGCGGCGGCCGGCTCTGGTTCGACGCCGCGCTGGTCACCTGGGCGGCCGCGTGGTCGGTGAAGTTCGACATCGGCATGCACCTCGACGAGATCCACGGCCCGGTGCCCCGGCTCAACGAGGACGGCGTGACCAGCCGGGCGACCCGGTTCATGCGCAGCATCACGACCGACCAGACCTACCGCCGGGTCAACTGGACCTTCTCCGCGCACGGGTCCCCGCGCCGGGACATCAGCCTGGAGGTCAAGCCCGAGTGGGACGCCGACGTCCCGCAGCTGGTGCGGGACGGCGACTTCGGGCGGCTGCAGCTGCGCATCGAGCTGGAGCACCTCACCCGGTTGCCGCTGACCGGCACGCTCACCTTCAACATCCGCACCTACATGGCGCCGCTGGCCGAGGTCGTCGAGGTCCCCGGCTGGGGTGAGCAGCTCGCGGCGATCGTCGCCGAGCTCCCCCCGGACATCGCGGGGTACAAGGGCATCGCGCCCTACCGCGACGACGTCGTGGCCTGGCTGGGCGACGCCACGCGCACGGCCGCCGCCGCCTGACCTCCCGGCGCGCGTCGGGCCTGGCCCCGCGCCCGCCCCGACGAGGCAGGAGCCGCGCGCCTCTCAGGGGAGCTCCGCCCCTCCGAGCCCCGCGTCGCGGGCCATCGCGATCGCCTGGGGCCGGGACTCCACCGGCAGCTTCGTGAACACCGTGGACACGACGTTGCGCACCGTCTTCTCCGACAGGTAGAGGCGGCGGGCGATCTCGCCGTTGCTCAGCCCGCGGGCGACGAGGTCGAGCACCTCGTGCTCACGCTCGGTCAACTGCGGGAACGGCGTCAACCGCTCGTTCCGGGTGATGAGCCGGGTGAGCACCGCCGGACCGACCGCCGCGCCGAGGATGACCTCTCCGTGCCCCACCGCCTCGAGCGCCCGGGTGATCTCCTGCCGGCTGGCCCCCTTCAGCAGGTAGCCGCGCGCGCCGGCACGGAGCGCGGCCGCCACGGTGTCGTCGTTCTCGACCATGGTCAGCACCAGGCAGGCCGCCGTGGGCAGCTCGGCGGCGAGCTTCCGGATCGCCTCCAGCCCGTTGGTGCCCGGCATGTGCAGGTCCATCAGGACGACGTCGGGCCGCTCGGCCAGCGCGAGCGCGACCGCCTCGTCGCCGTCGGCTGCCTGCCCGACGACGTGGGCCCAGGGCAGCGCGTCCACCAGCGCGGCGATGCCGGCCCGGAACATCGGGTGGTCGTCGGCGACCAGGACGGACAACCGATCGGTCATGCCGTGACCTCCACGAGGCGTTCCTGGGCCGGACCGGCTGGGCGGTCCGCCGGCAGCGTCGCGACGACGGTCGTCCCACCGCGGCCGCCGGTGACGGTGCACGAACCGCCCAGCTCGGTGGCCCGCTGGTGCATCGAGGTGAGCCCCACCCCGGCCGTCGCCTGCCGGGCGAGCCCGACGCCGTCGTCGGCCACCCGCACCGTGAGGACGCCGTCCACCTGCTCGAGGCGGACGTCGACGTGCCGCGCCCCGGAGTGCTTGGCCACGTTGGCCAGCGCCTCCGCGGTGATCCGGTAGGCCGCGACCTCGGCCGCCGCCGAGAGGCCGGTGAGCGGACCCTCTCCGGTCACCGCGACCTCCACCCCGGCGGTGCGCAGGCGCTCCGCCGCCTCCTGCACCGCCGGCACCAGCCCCAGGTCGTCCAGCGCGGCCGGCCGCAGGTCGTCGACGATGCGCCGGACGTCGGAGACGCTGCCCCGGAGGTAGCCGGCTGCGGCCTCGAGGACGGCGGCGGCCCGGTCGGGGTCGGTGTGCACGAGGTCGGCGGCGACGTCGAGCTGCATGGCGGTGGCGGCCAGTCCGGGGCCGAGGTCGTCGTGCAGGTCGTGGCGCAGCCGCCGGCGCTCCTCCTCCCGCGAGGTCACGATGTGCTCGCGCGAGCGGTGCAGCTCCACCTGGAGGGCCGCGGCGTGCGCTGCCACGGCGGCGTGGCGGGCCAGCTCCTCGAGCAGCCTGCGGCCGCGCTCACCGACACCTCCCGGTGGCACGGCGACGACGAGCTCCCCCACCGAACGGCCGGAGTAGACCAGCGGGACCGTCAGCGTCTCCGCTCCCGGGTCACGCCGGCCGTGCACCACCGCCCCGTGGTGGGCCACGCGCAGCTCGGCGTACGGGAGGAGCAGGGTGCGGGCCACCACGTCCACCACCGCCGGCAGCACCGCGCCCGGCGAGCTCGCGGAGGTGAGCCGTTCGGCCAGGCGCGAGACGCCGGCGTACGGCTCGTCGGCCTGGCCGTACAGCAGCCGGTTGACGGCACGCTGCACGCGGTCCTTGAGCGGCTGCACCGCCATCGCGGCCAGGACGAACAGGAGGAGCTCCCAGTCCTCCGTCACCCGCTGGGCCAGCCCGGTGAGCACCGCGAGGAGGGCACCGTAGGCGGCCAGGGTCAGCACGGTGAGCGCGCCGTAGACCAGCGCCCGGTTCACCACGACGTCGAGGTCCCACAACCGGCGACGGACCATGGCGTAGGTGATGGCGGCCGGGAGCGGCACCATCGCCGCCGCGACGAACGCCGCCGAGGCGACCGGCAGCAGCCACCCCGCGACCAGCAGGGCCAGCGTCGCGGCGGCGCCGGCGGCCACCAGGACGACGTGGTCGCGCTCCTGCCCCGACGTCCGCCGCAGGCGGAGCACGAGCGATGCCACGCCGAGCAGCGCGCCGAGCACCACCACAGGCAGGATCGCGCTCACGGCGGTCCAGGCGCCGTCGAGGGGCACCGGGTGGTCCAGCTCGCCGTAGTACGCGGGCGGGGCGATGTCGCGCTGGTCGTACGGCGTCACCGCCCACGCCACGGTGGCTGCGACCGTCGCGCCGCCCGACACCGCGACCACCCAGCGCCACCGCGGCGACGGCAGGGAGCCGGTGGGCAGG
The DNA here is from genome assembly GCF_021699055.1 of Blastococcus sp. MG754426. Taxonomy (GTDB): domain Bacteria; phylum Actinomycetota; class Actinomycetes; order Mycobacteriales; family Geodermatophilaceae; genus Blastococcus. Next base: position 16,222 of record NZ_SSXC01000056.1, read on the forward strand.
AACAGCAGGAGCACCGAGGGCACCAGCGTGTAGCCCGGTACCCAGGTGAACCCGGCGACCCAGTGCAGCAGGGCGCCGGCGGTGTGGCCGGGGGTCTCCGTCAGCAGCAGGTGCGCCAGCGACCCGGTGAACGACGACACGGCGTTGCTCAGGCCCACCACGACCATCAGCCAGCCGACCGGCGTGCGCGGGAGCCGGGTCGCGACGACGGCGCCGAGCACCCCGTACGCCATCCCGGCCAGCACCCCGCGCAGCGCACTCCCCGCCGGGTAGTCCGGACCGTCGGCCGGCAGCACCTGCAGCACCAGGGTGGCCGCGGCCAGCGCCACGCACGCCGCGCCGCCGCCCGCCGCCAGCCCGCGCCACGGGCGCCGGCGCGGGTCCCTGGTCGCGGAACGCGGCTGCATGGACGGATGTTCTCAGCAGATGGTGTCCCGGGTGGGAGGGACAGCGGTCCTGCACCCGATCGGGACCGGCGTCCGATGACGGCAGGACGTGGCCGGCCGGAGCCTTCCGGCAGCTCGCACGGCACCCCGCCGCCGAGACGACCTGGAGATCCCGCCATGACGCAGCACGTCAGCACCCCCGCCCCGACGACCGAGATCAGGATGGGCGCGACCCTCAGCGCGCCGGACCACGCCGTGGTCACCGGCGCCGGCGCCCCCGATGCCGCGCCGGCCGCACGCGGCGACCGGCCACGGGCGTGGCGGCTCCCGGCCCTGGCCGGCGCCGCGCTCGTGTCACCTGCCGCGATGGCCGCGCAGTACGCGCTCAACAGCGCAGGGCTCCCGCGCCAGGATGCCGAGGTCTACCTGACCGGGGTCGCCGCCGACAGCGGCGCGATGGTCGCCTCGACGCTCGCCTACGGGCTCGCGATGACCACGATGGTCGCCGTCGGCGCGCTCGCGGCGGTGGTGCTCCGGCGGACCGCGCCGATCGCGTCCGCGCTGTCCGCGGCGCTGCTGACCCTGGGGGCGGTCGGTGGCGGTGCGTTCGTCGGGCTCCGGCTCGCCGCGCTCGCGATGGTCGAGGACGGCGCGGTCCTGCCCGGCGGGACCGAGGCCTTCGTCCGGCTGCAGGGCGCGATCATCGACCCGGTCGGCTGGCTGCTGATCTGCGCCATCCTGGGCACCGTCGCGCTGGCCGTCGCCCTGCACCGCTCCCGTCGCGCGGTGGGCTGGTGGCCGGCGGTGGTGACCGTCGTCGGGTTCGTGCTCGCCAGCGGGGAGTTCCCGAACGCCGTCAGCGTCGCCGGGGCCCTCGTGCAGGGGGCCGCGCTCGTCCCGCTCGCCCGGCTGGCGCTCGGCTCCCGGGACTGACGGGCGAGGCGGCGCGCTCGGGGCACGCGCAGGCGGCGTCCCCACGGTCACGGGCCGTGGGGACGCCGGCCGCGGGTGACGGCGGGCGGGCCGGCGGCGGGGAGACCGGCGGCGCGAGCCGAGCCCCACCGGGCGCACCGGACACCGAGGTCGGGGCACCGGGCGAAACAGCGGGGCCGGTCGCGGTGTTCTCTAGTCGTCACCACGACAGAGGGAGGCACATTGACCACCGAGACCGCGATCCTCGCCGGCGGTTGCTTCTGGGGCGCGCAGGAGCTGCTGCGCAAGCGCCCCGGGGTGATCTCGACCCGGGTCGGCTACTCCGGGGGAGACACCCCGAACGCCACCTACCGGAACCACGGTGACCACGCGGAGGCGGTCGAGATCGTCTTCGACCCCGACGTCATCTCGTTCCGCGAGCTGCTGGAGTTCTTCTTCCAGATCCACGACCCGTCGACCAAGGACCGCCAGGGCAACGACATCGGTCGCAGCTACCGCTCGGCGATCTTCTACACCAGCGACGAGCAGCAGCGCGTCGCGCTCGACACCATCGCCGACGTCGACGCCTCGGGCATCTGGCCGGGGAAGGTCGTCACCGAGGTCGAGCCGGCCGGCGACTTCTGGGAGGCCGAGGAGGAGCACCAGGACTACCTGCAGAAGATCCCGTTCGGCTACACCTGCCACTACGTGCGGCCCGACTGGGTGCTCCCCCGCCGCCAGGAGCAGACCGCCTGAGCACCTGAGGCCGGCGCCCGGGCGGCGCGGCTGCGAGGGGCGGGTCAGTCCTGCAGGAAGGCCAGCAGATCGGCGTTGATCGTCCCGGCCTGCGTGGTCGGCATGCCGTGGGGGAAGCCGGAGTACGTCCTGAGCGTCCCGTTCGGCAGCAGCTCGGCCGAGCGCGGGGCGGAGCCGGCGTAGGGCACGACCTGGTCGTCGTCGCCGTGCATGACCAGCACGGGCACGGTGATCTTCTTCAGGTCGTCGGTGAAGTCCGTCTGGGAGAACGCGACGACGCCGTCGTGGTGCGCCTTCGCCCCGCCCATCATCCCCTGGCGCCACCAGTTCTGGATGATCGCCTCGACCGCCACCTCGAAGTCGAGCCGACCGTCCCCGACCACGGCGTGCACCCGCTGACCGCTGCGCACCCGACCGTCGAGCAACAAGCGGGAGAGCCGGTTGTCGACCTCGCGCTGGATGGCCCGGCGCAACGGGCGCGCGCCGAACTGCGGCTCGAAGCCGCGCTCGGCGAGCCAGCTGACCGCCTCCGGGCTGACGTCGAGCTCGATGCCCTGGGCCCGGAGCCGCCGGCGGGTCTCCTCGAGCAGCAGGTCGGTGATCCGCTCCAGCTGGGTGCGTTCCAGCTGACGGAACACCACGATCTCGTCGATCCGGTTGAGGAACTCCGGGCGGAACGATTCGCGCAGCCGCCGCATCAGCCGGTCGCGCAGCGACTCGTCCGCCACGCCCTCGCCCCCGTTGCCGAAGCCGAGCGGGGTGTGCCGGCCGACGATCAGCTCCGACCCGAGGTTGCTGGTCATGATGCTCACGGTGCTGCGGAAGTCGACGGTCCGGCCCTGGGAGTCGGTGAGCCGGCCGTCGTCGAGCACCTGCAGCAGGGTGTTGAAGACGTCGGGGTGGGCCTTCTCCACCTCGTCGAAGAGCACCACCGAGTACGGCCGGCGGCGCACCGCCTCGGTGAGCTGCCCGGCGTCCTCGTACCCGACGTAGCCGGGCGGGGACCCGCGCCAGCTCGGTCTTGCCCACGCCGGTCGGCCCCAGGAAGAGGAAGCTGCCGATCGGTCGATCCGGGTCGCCCAGGCCGACCCGGGAGCGGCGCACCGCCTCGGCGACGACGTCGACCGCCTCGTCCTGGCCGACCACCCGCTCGTGCAGGCGCTGCTCGAGTTCGAGCAGCCGCGACATCTCCTCCTGGGTGAGCTGGCTGACCGGGCTGCCGGTGGCCCGGGACACCACCTCGGCGATGTCCTCGACGCCCACCCCGGGGACGGCCGGCCCTTCCCCGCCACCGTCCTGGGCCTCCGCTGCGCTTCGGCGACCTGGTCGCGCAACGCGGAGGCCCGCTCGTACTGCTCGGCCGCGACGGCCTGGGCCGCGACGGAGGGATGGACCGGCTGACACGTCCGGATTCCAGCGCCTGCAGCACTGCTGTGGTCACCTGTCGACCCGCGTGCGGGACGGCGCGACCCCACCGCTCGACGTCGGAAACGGGGGCCGGCTGAGCGGTTGACGCGCCGGCCGCGGTCCCCGCCCGGGCGCACTCTCGATGACGGCGTACAACTGCGCACCTGCCACCTCGAGAGGATCGATCACTACGGGGCACCTGAGGTCCGGTCCCGGTCGCCTCCTCCACCCGGGCAGGCGGCACGCGCCATGGGGCGTGTACCGACCAGCGCCGTCGTCACTCAGAGCGTGTCAGCGAACCCCCGGATGTCGCGCACCGCCGCCTTGTACGCCTCGGGCACGGCCGCACGGAAGGACATGTCCGCGGCGTGGGTGAGGCCGAGGTTCACGCGGCCGACCACCGGGACCCCGGCCCGCTGCAGCAGCCGGAAGTAGGCGATCCCCTCGTCGCGCAGCGGGTCGAGCTCGTTGACTGCGATCACGTGCGGGGGCAACCCCGCGACGTCGTCCTCGGTGGCGAAGTACGGCCAGGCGAGCGGGTTCTCCGCGTTCTCGCCGGTCGGGTCGTAGACCGCCACGAGCATGTCCATCATGTCGCAGTTGATGTAGTGCCCGTCGTTCTCGACCATCGACGGCAGCTCGCGGAGCTTGCGCTCGCGGCTCCAGCCGTAGCCGCCACTGATGTACGGGACCATCGCGTAGACGCCGTCGATGCGGTCCAGCCGGTTCTCCCGCTTGGCCTTCAACGTGGTGGCCAGCACGAGGTTGGCCCCGCCGGACTCCCCCTGCAGGACGATCCGGGTGATGCCCAGCTCGGCGCGGTGTTCGTGCACCCAGTCGAGCGCGGAGCTGCAGTCGTCCAGCCCCACCGGGAACGGGTTGGGCCCCTGCTCGGTCCAGGCGTTCCGGAAGCCGACGGTGACCACCACCATGCCGGTCAGGGCGAGATCCTCGCTCCAGCGTCGGTGCACCGCGTTGTGCGCCTCGAGGATCGTCATGCCGCCGCCGTGGATGTAGACGACGCACGGCAGCGGCCCGTCGACGCCGGCCGGACGGAACACGTGCAGCGGGATCTCTGCTCCGTCGACCGAGGTCACCGTCTCCCTTCGGTGGCCGACATCGGCGCGTACCTCGTCGGGCCAGTCGCTGGGGACGGCGGCGTACAGCTCTTCGAAGGCGGCGTGCGAGGCGCCGACGAACTCGGCGACCGCCTCCGGCGGGGCGCTGCGGTCGAACGGCGGCGGGGCGGCGTGCCGGTCCAGCTGGAATGCCGCGAACGTCGCCCGCAGACCGGGGTGCAGTCGTGGATCGGTGCGCAGCTCCACGTCCGGGTCGGCGAGCCGGCCCTCCTGCCGCGCCCTGAGCTCCTGCGTCGTCTCGCTCATGTCTCTCCTCGATGCGACCGGTGGCCGATTCGCCGCAGGGCACTGTGGCGCGGGCCACAGCCGCAGTCAAGGAGTCGGAGGACCCCGTGGAGTCCCTCGCACGCCGCCGCTGCAGGAGACTGCTGCGGGACACCACGGGCGACCACCGCTCGGGGCGTCCGCCGCATGTTCTAGGAGCCCATCGGAGCCATCGTGCCCGTCTCCCCGGCCCCGGGAACCGTGAGGGCCGGGACGGCGTCCCGGGCCACGAACAGCAGCAGGCCCGGGCCGAGCAGCACAGCGGCCGTCCTGTACGTCGCGACCCTGCGCCAGGGCAGGGTCTTCTCGACCGCGGTCAACCCGGCGACGAGGGCCATCCACACGATGCTCATGACCCCCAGGGCGAACAACGAGGCCATGAGTGCCCAGCAGCAGCCGACGTACCAGGCGCCGTTCTTCGCCCCCATCAGGAACGCGCCCCGGCGGCCGTCCCGCCACGAGCCGAGCAGGAACCCGAGCGGGCTGCGGCACCGGGACAGACGTCCTTCAACGGGTTCAGCTCGTACGCCGCCGCGACGACCAGCGTGCCACCCGCGATCCATCGGCCCGCCCGGTCCCAGGCCAGGAGATCGCCCGGCACCCGGCCGAGGATCGCTGCGAGCGCGAAGGCGGACAGTCCGGCGCCGGCCCACGTGGCCAGATTGCCGCCGGTGAACAGCAGCGGTGAGAGCGGGGACCGGCGCCCGGTCATGCGGGAGTAGAGGGCGATCGTCGGTGCGACCGACGGGAACATCATCGCCGCCGTCATCACGACCCACACGACGAGGAACCAGCCGAGCGTGCCGAGGCCGGTCCACGGCCCGTCGTCCATGACCTGCGTCCGGTCGACCGTCCACCACCACCCCGCGCCGGCGAGCGCGAAGAGCGCGGCGACCAGCAGGAGCCGCACGCGCACCGCGGCGAAGGCGGGCGCCAGCCCCCCGTCGGCGCTGGAGCGTTCCCGGGTCGGCGCGCTCACGGGTGTCAGCCCGCCCAAGGAGAAGTCCGAGGTCGACAGCCCGGTCTTGCCCTCGTACCGGATCCCGAAGAGTCGACGTTGCCGACACCCCCACCGGCTGCCCGGCAACTCACCTGACGGCCTGCGGGCGGGCGGCTCGGGGAGCCGCGCCTGCGGCGAGTCGGTGTCGTCACGCTATGCGCGCAGCCGGTCCATGCATGTCCTCGCGTTCCTCCACCCGGAGAACAGGCCGGCCAGAGGACGGCGCTCAGCCGAGCGACCTCGGGCAGACCGTCACACGCACACGCCAGGCAGATCTCACGGGGACGAGCCCCGACGAGCTGCGGGGCCGGGCATGCTGACCCTGTGCACCACATCGGGATCGACCTCGCCTGGGGGCTCAAGCAACCGACCGGCCTCGCCGTGCTGGACGACGCCGGCCGGCTGGTGCACGTCAGCGCGGTGCGCACCGACGAGGAGATCGAGACCGCGCTGGCCCCGTTCACCGCCGGCCCGTGCATCGTGGCGATCGACGCCCCGCTGGTGGTCACCAACGCCACCGGGAACCGGGCCGCCGAGCGGGCGCTGAACGCCGACTTCGCGAGGTTCCAGGCCGGGGCGCACCCGACGAACACCGGCAAACCCGAGTTCACCGGTGGCGACACCCGCGGCGGGCGGATCGGCCGGCGCCTGAAGCTGGACCTCGACCCCCGTTCGGGCCGCGACCGCCGGGCGATCGAGGTCTACCCGCACGCGGCGACGGTGGCGCTGTTCCGGCTGGGCCGCACGCTGAAGTACAAGAACAAGCCGGGCCGGGTGCTCGAGCAGCTGCGCGCGGAGCTGCTGCTGCTCATCGACCTATTGGGCGCGGTGGCCGAGCTGGAGCTCGGTGCACCGTTCGCCGCGCTGCGCCGGCAGGTGCAGGCCGCCACCCGCAAGAGCGAGCTGCGGGCGGCGGAGGACCAGGTCGACGCCGTCGTGTGCGCCTACGTGGCTTGGATCGCCGTCCGGCGCCCGGACGAGGTGACCACCTACGGCGACGCGGCCGGCGGCGCCATCGTGACCCCGACCCTGCCGCCGGACCTGCAGCCCGGCCCCCGGGTCGCCGCACCCCCGCCCGACCCGGTGCAGCAGGCCATCCAGGCGTACGCCGACGGCCGGCCCGATGCCCTGGTCGCCGGGGCGCAGGCGCTCGCGCTCGTCACCGGGGTGCTCGACGACGCCGGGATCAACTACCTGTCGGTGACCGGGCGGACCAAGAGCATCGCCTCGTTCGCGGAGAAGGCGGCCCGCACGGTCGACGGTGTGCCTGTTTACCCGGACCCGGCGCGGGACATCACCGACCAGATCGGCGTGCGGGTGATCACCTACGTGCAGAGCGACGTGGAGGCGGTCGCCGAGCTGCTGGCCGCGCAGGTGCGGGTGATCGACGACCGCGACATGGGTCGGCGGACCGCGCAGCAGGGCCGGTTCGGTTACTCCAGCCGGCACCTGCTGATCGGCGTGGACCCCGGCCGGGCGGACGAGCTTCCGGAGCTGGTCGGGCGCGTGGTGCAGGTGCAGGTGCGCACGGTGCTGCAGCACGCGTGGGCCGAGTTCGAGCACGACATCCGCTACAAGGGCACGGTGCCGGACGAGCACGCTCCCGAGTTCGACCGCCGGTTCACCCTGGCCGCCGGGTTGCTGGAGCTGGCCGATCAGCAGTTCACCGCGATCCGCGAACGCCTCCGGGCACCGGTTCCCAGCGACGAGGCCGACGACATCGACCCCGACGACCCTCGGATCGCGCCCCGGGAACTGGCTGCCTTCCTGGCCGGGCAGTACGCCGACGCCGGCTGGTCGCGCCCGGACCACTACACCTGGATCTCCGGCCTGCTGCTCGAACTGGGCGTGACCAGCCTTGTGGAGCTGGGTGAGGTGCTCCGCGGTGTCGACGACAGCGGCATCACCGCCCGGATGGACTACCGCTATCCCCCGGGTGCCGTGCGCCGGCTGGACGACACGCTGCTGGCCGGCTTCGGGCAGCGGTACGTGGACCTGCACGGCAACGCCGACCGGCGGACCGCGCTGACCACCCGGCTGCAGCGGCTCACCGGCAGCTGACCACCGCGTCGCGGCCGAGCACGCAAACGGGGACCGGCCGGAACGACGTCCGGGGGTGAGCAGGCCATAGCCTCGCCCCCATGCGCGCAGTCCAGATCACCGAGTTCGGTGGCCCCGAGGTCCTGACCGTCGTCGACGTGCCAGAGCCGGAGGCCGGCCCGGGCCAGAAGCTCTACGACGTCTCCACCGCCGGCATCAACTACGCCGACACCCACCAGATCGAGAACAGCTACCTGGCCGAGCAGAAGCTGCCGCTGGTCCCCGGTGCGGAGTTCGTCGGCACCCCGGTCGGCGGCGGCCAGCGGGTGGTCGGCCTTCTCGACGGCGGCGGCTACGCCGAGAAGGTCGTCGCCCACGACTTCCTCACCTGGGCGGTGCCCGACGGCGTGACCGACGAGCAGGCGCTCGCCGTGGTCCTGCAGGGGTCCACCGCGTGGCACCTGCTGCGCACCAGCGCACACCTGGCCGAGGGCGAGACCGTCGTCGTCATCGCCGGCGCCGGCGGAGTCGGCTCGCTGGCCGTGCAGCTGGCCCGGAGGTGGGGTGCCGGCCGGGTCATCGCCACCGCCTCCTCCCCCGAGAAGCGGCAGCTGGCCGAGCAGCTCGGCGCGCACGCCACCGTCGACCCGGCGCTGGCCGACGACGACCCGAAGGCCTTCACCGGCGCGCTGCGCGAGGCCAACGGCGGCAGGCCGGTCGACATCGTGCTCGAGATGACCGGGGGCAACGTCTTCTCCGGCTCGCTGTCGGCGCTCGCGCCGTTCGGCCGGCTGGTCACCTACGGCATGGCCGCGCGTGCGAGGACCCACGCCGTCCCGCCGGGCATCCTCATGCAGAAGAGCCGCGCGGTCATCGGCTTCTGGCTGGCGCACTGCATGGCCCGCCCGCAGATGATGGACGCCGCCATGACCGACCTGCTGGCCCTGGTCGACGCCGGTGAGCTCAAGCCCGTCGTCGGCGGCCGCTACCCGCTGTCGGCCGTCGCCGACGCCCACCAGGACCTGCTCGCCCGACGCACCACCGGCAAGCTCGTCCTCGACCCGAGCAGCTGATCGCAGGGCGGTCGCCCTCCCGACTCCACGGGAGGGTGACCGCCGTGTCACCCACCCGGCTGGCCCCGTTCATCCGTCCGGGTGCACCCGCCCCCGCGGCGGGTTTTCGCTCCCTACCGTCCGTAGCGGTCGCAGCCGGGGGGACGAGCGTCCGATCTCCACCCTCCGTGCGTCCATCCGAGGAGGACACGGGGGGATCCATGGCACGACGCACGCTGCGCTCCGGCGCCGCGGCGGCCGGGTTGGCCGTCGCACTGATGACCGGGACGGCGGGCTGCACCTTTCCCGACGTCACGATGAGCCCGGGGCTCTCCCAGGAGCAGGACGTCGCGGAGGACACGGCCGAGCCGGCCGGAGCGACCGGGGCGGCGGCCACCGCGTCCGCTGCGCCCGAGCGCCCCGCCGGCGACCTGGACACCGGTTCGCTCACCCGCACCATCGCCGCCGGCGACCAGACCGTGGTCGTCGACTACTGGACCGAGCAGGACGCCAAGTCCTGGACGACGTCCGACCCCAAGACCCTCCAGCTGGCCGCGCACGTGGAGGGCGCCCGCTCCGGCGTGCAGATCCTGGTCACCCGGTTCGTCGCGACGGCCGACGACGGGACGCAGCGCACGGTCGCCGCCGAGGACCGCGGCGAGTTCGCGCTCATGCCGCCGTTCACCTACGCCACGGCGTTCACGCTGCCCGACGTCTCGCCCACGGCGACGGCGGTGACCCTCTACGTCCAGTTCGACCTGCTGGTCGAGACGATGCCCGACTCCGGGCGCTACTACCGCCAGACGGTGCTCGACCAGCTCGAGCTCCCGCTGCTCGAGGAGGACTCGCTGTGACCGAGGTCGTCCTGCACGGCATGCGCCGCGCCACCGACCGCGTCCACCTGCTGGCCCGCAGCGGCCAGGAGGTCACCGACGTCAGCTCGCTCGTCCCCGACGAGTTCGGCGGCGGCCAGGCGCACCACGAGCGCCGGCACGCCACCATCAGCTGCATCATCCCGGCGTACAACGAGGAGTCGACGATCGCCGACGTCCTCACCTCGCTGCTCTCGCAGACCCGGCCGCCGGACGCCGTCCACGTCATCATCAACAACACCGACGACGACACCCCGGAGATCGCCCGGCAGTTCGCGGGTGAGCACATGCGCGTGGTGAAGGGCGAGGCGTTCCACACCGTCGTCCACGTGCACGACATCGGCGAGAACCCCGACAAGAAGGTCGGCGCGCTCAACTACGGCTACTACGTCAGCCGCGGCTACGACTACATCCTCGGGGTCGACGGCGACACCACGCTGGACCGCCGCTGCGTCGAGTGGCTGGAGAAGGAGATGGTGACCGACCCGCGCATCGGCGGGCTGTCGGCCATCTACACCTTCGACAAGTCCAAGGTGAAGGGCGCGATGGCGCGCTTCCTGGTGGCCGGGCAGCGCGCCCAGTTCGCCGGCTTCAACATGGACAACCTCGTCCGCGGCCGGAACATGGCCGTCCTCGGCGGGCAGTGCAGCCTCTTCAGCGTCCGCGCGCTGGAGATGGTGATGTACCGCAACCACCAGGCCGCCCCGTGGGTGCGCGACTCCGAGGTGGAGGACTCCAAGCTCTCCCTGCAGATCAAGGACGCCGGGTTCAGCACGAAGATCAGCGCCCGGGCCCGCGCGTTCGTGGGCCCGATGACCACGCTGCGCGCGCTGCACGGGCAGCAGGTCAAGTGGAACTTCGGCGGCATCGACCTGCTGTGGCCGGGTCAGCGCGGCGACACCAAGGGCCAGCCGATGCACCCCAACCTGCGGCTGCGCTGGTACGAGAACATCTCGATGCTGTTCAACATCGGCACCCGCATGTCGTTCCTGCTCCTGCTGGCCGCGGCCCTGTCGATCGACGCCTTCGTCTTCAACCCGGTCTGGCTGATCCCCCCGGTCGTGGCGACCCTGCTCAACCTGCGGATCGCCGCCTCCATGCACGACAAGAGCGCCACGGACATCTTCTACGCGCTGCTGTTCGCACCGGCCGAGCTGTACATGTGGATCCGCATGGGCCACTTCGTGAGCGCCTGGGTACAGTTCTTCGCGCGGGTGGAGAAGGACAACTGGGCCGCCCAGGCCGCGGCGGAGCGCGGGCGCGGATCGGCCTACGTGATGCCGGCCCTGTGCGCGGCGGCCACCTTCGCCGTGCTGATCTTCGCCTGGAGCCAGCAGAGCGTCGGCGTGCAGTCGGCGATCCTGTCCGTCGGCTGGCCGGTGCTGTACCTGGTCACGGTGCTGCAGACGCTGTTCATGCTGAAGAAGCTCGTCCGCCGCCAGCGCGGGTTCACCGTCTGAGACCCAGCTCCTGACCGCGCTCTGGCTGCCCAGGTCGGAGTACACCTGCTCGAGCTCCGCAGCGCTGGCGGCCTCGCTGTAGCTGCCGCCGGTCTGGTCGGCGATCTCCTCCAGCGCGGCCCGGTCCACCGGCACCGGCACCCGCTCGCCGTCGATGTCGAGGGTGCCGTAGTCGGTGCCGAACGCGATCGTGGAGACCGGCACCCCGGCGGCGCGCGCGGCCTCGATGGCCTGCGTGTCGTCGCGGCCGACGGTGTTGGTGCCGTCGGACAGCAGCACGATCCGCGCCGGTGGCAGCTCCTCCCCGGTGCTCTCCAGCGACGCCTGGAAGTTCTCGATCGCCGAGAGCGAGGTGAACACCGCCTCGCCGATCGCCGTCGCCTCGGCCAGCTGCAGGTTCTCGATGGCGATGGCGACCTGCCCCCGGTCGGTCGTCGGCGGCACCACCGTGGTGGCCGTGCCCGCGAAGGTCACCAGGCCCAGGTTGATCCGCTCGGGCAGCACGTCCACGAACTCGGTGGCCGCCCGCTGCATGGCCCGGAAGCGCGTCGGCTCGACGTCCTCGGCCTCCATGGACAGCGAGACGTCGACGGCCATCACCACCGTCGCCCGCTCCCGCGGGACCCGCACCTCGGTGCTCGGCACGGCCAGCGACACCACGAGCGTGGCCAGCCCGAGCGCGACCAGCCCGAAGGCGAGGTGCCGCTTCCACCCGGGCCGCTTGGGCACCAGCGACCCGAGCAGAGCCACGTTGGTGAACCGGGCGGCGTACGCCTTGCGCCGCAGCTGCAGCACCACGTACACGGCCACGAGCGCGGCGACCACCAGCAGGGCCAGCAGCCACCACGGGGACTGGAACGTCATCGGGAGGCCCCTCCGCTGCCGGCCCGCCGGCGCTCGGCGACGAAGCGGACGACGTCCATGAGCCAGTCACGGTCGGTCCGCAGTTGCAGGTGCCCGGCCCCGGCCCGGCGCAACGCCGCGGCCACCCGCGCCCGCTGCGCGGCGGCGCCCTCGGCGTACCGGGCGCGGAACTCCGCGTCGCCGGTGGGCACCTCGAGCGTCTGGCCGGTCTCGGGGTCGACGACGGTGAGCAGGCCGACGTCGGGCAGCTCGAGCTCGCGGGGGTCGACGACCTCGACGGCGAGCAGGTCGTGCCGGGCGCCCAGACCGCGCAGCGGGCGCTCCCAGTCGTCGTCCCCGAGGAAGTCGGAGATCACCACGACCAGCCCGCGGCGGCGCGGCGGGCGGCGCAGCGCCTCCAGCGCCGCGGCCAGGTCCCCCCGGCGGCCCGAGCCCGCGCGCGGCGTCGCCACGACCGAGCGGAGCAGCCGCTCGGCGGCCAGCCGGCCGGGCAGCGCCGGGTACCGGTCGACCCGCTCCCCCGTGGTGACGACGGCGCCGAGCCGGTTGCCGCCGTGCACGGTGAGGTGGCCGACCGCGGCGAGCCCGGCGATGGCGAGGTCGCGCTTCTGGCAGTTGGCGGTGCCGAAGTCCAGGCTCGCCGAGAGGTCGACCACCGCCCAGGTCTCCAGCTCGCGGTCGGCGATGGTCTCGCGGACGTGCGCGACCTGGGTGCGCGCGGTCACCGGCCAGTCCATGCGCCGGACGTCGTCGCCGGGGTGGTAGGTCCGCGAGTCACCCGCCTCGCTGCCCGAACCGGGGACGAGGCCGAGGTGGTCCCCCTGCAGCAGGCCGTCGAGCCGGCGCCGCACGGTCAGCTCCAGCCGGCGGAGCAGCACGTCGGCGGGCCCGTCGGTGAAGCGGGGTGGCGTGCCGTCCTCGCCGCCCGGGCCGGTGCCCGATCCGGGCGTCGCCGGGTGCAGCAGCAGCCCCTTGTGCTCGGGCGCGGCCGGGGGCGGCTCCGCCCGGCGTCGGCGGCCGATCACGTCCGCTGCGGTCCGGGTGCGGTGCCGTTCGGGCCGCCGTGCCGGCCGTTCTCGCCGTGGTCCGGCCGGCCGGGGCCCTGCGGGCCGGCGCCGTAGTGCGGGCCGCCGGGCGCCTGCGGGCCGTTCTGGCCCCACGGCCCGCCCTGCGGCATGCCCTGCGGCGGCCCGAAGAACGGCCCACCCTGGCCGTGCGGCACCGCGGGCCCGCCCGGGACGCCCGGGCCGCCACCGGAGGCGCCCTGCCGGGGCGCCACCTGCGGCAGCGGGACGGTCTGCACGATCCGCTTGACGATGTGGTCGGCCGGCACGCCGTCGGCCAGCGCGTCGTAGGAGAGCACCAGCCGGTGGCGCAGCACGTCGGCGGTGATGTCCAGGACGTCCTGCGGGAGCACGTAGTCCCGCCCGCGCACCAGTGCCAGCGCGCGGCTGGCGGCGATCAGCCCGAGCGAGGCGCGGGGGCTCGCGCCGTAGGACACCCAGGTGGCGACGTCCTCCATGCCGTGCTCGCGCGGCGACCGGGTGGCCACCACGAGCCGGACGACGTAGTCGACCAGGGCGTGGTGCACGAAGACCTGGGACGCGGTGCCCTGCAGCCGGCGGAGCTCGTCGGGGCCGAGCACCGTCTCGGCCTCGGGCGGCTGCGAGCCCATCCGGTAGATGATCTCGCGCTCCTCCTCGGCGCTGGGGTAGTCGACCAGCACCTTCATGAGGAAGCGGTCGCGCTGCGCCTCGGGCAGGGGGTAGACGCCCTCGTTCTCGATCGGGTTCTGGGTGGCCAGCACGAGGAACGGGTCGGGCAGCGGGTGGGTCACGCCGCCGATGGAGACCTGCCGCTCGGCCATGACCTCCAGCAGCGCCGACTGCACCTTGGCCGGGGCCCGGTTGATCTCGTCGGTGAGCAGGAAGTTGGCGAAGACCGGCCCCAGCTCGGTGTCGAAGGCGTCCTGGCCGGCCTTGTAGATGCGCGTGCCGATGATGTCGGCCGGCACCAGGTCCGGGGTGAACTGCAGGCGGGAGAAGCTGCCGCCGACGACGGTCGCCAGCGTCTCGACCGCGAGGGTCTTCGCGACGCCGGGCACGCCCTCGAGGAGCACGTGACCCCGGGCGAGCAGCGCGACGAGCATCCGCTCGACCAGCCGGTCCTGGCCGACGATGACGCGCTTGATCTCGAACAGCACCCGTTCCAGGCGGGCGGCGTCGACCGAGGGGGGCACCGGCGCCTGCGGGTGGGCGGGCGCGCTCTCGATCGGTGTGCTGGCAGCGCTGGACACGTGGCTCCCTGGTCGTGCCGGGCCGCGACCACCCGGCTCGGGCAGGCCGTCGACGGGGCGGTGTCGTGCCGGCCCCGGCCCAGTGTCCTACACCGGAGGCGTGCCCCGCCGCGCCGTCGCCACCGACCCGCGGGCGCCTTTCGGGAACGACCTGCGGGCGCGCGCGGTCCCCTGCCCACGGCAGGCCGGGACTGCTAGCGTGTGCGGTGCGTCGGGCAGCTCCCCCCGTGGCTGCCCGACGCCTCACGTCCCGGCTCAGCGTGCGCTCGGCCGCACCGCCCCGAAGTACGTGCTGCTCGAGGTCCGCGCCCGCGCGATGGTCACGTGCTGGCCGCGGTCGGGCGCCTCGATCATCTGGCCGCCGCCGATGTAGATCGCGACGTGCGTGATGGACATGTAGTCGCTCCGGTCCCCGCCCCAGAAGAGCAGGTCGCCGGGCTGCAGGTCGCCGATCGCGACCTGCTTGTTCCTGTTCAGCCACCACTGGTCCCGGCTGGTCCCGCCGATGGCGATCCCGGCCCGGGCGTAGGCGTACTGCGTCAGGCCCGAGCAGTCGAAGCCGAAGAGCTGGCTGTCCGGCGGGATGCCGTTGCTGGGGCCGTTGCTGCCGCCGCCGCCCCACGAGTACGGGACGCCGAGCTGCGACCGCGCCGCCGCGATCGCGGTCTCGGCCGCCGACGTCGACGGCGCGCCGGCCGTGCCGCCGGTGGGGCGGACCGGCGTGGGGGCGTTCGGGGTG
>NZ_SSXC01000057.1 GCF_021699055.1 Blastococcus sp. MG754426
CCCGCCAGCAGGCCGCCAGCACCCCCGCGCCCGCCCCGGCACCGGCGCCCGCCCGTTCCGCGCCGGCCCCGGCCGCCGCGCCGGCCCCGGCCGGGTCCTTCAAGGAGTACGCGATGGGCAAGGTGGGCTCGGCGAGCGAGTTCTCCTGCCTGGAGAGCCTGTGGGGCAAGGAGAGCGGGTGGAACCCCGACGCCCAGAACCCGCGCAGCACCGCCTACGGCATCGCCCAGTTCCTCGACTCCACCTGGGCCGGCACCGGCATCGCCAAGACCTCCGACGGCTACCGGCAGATCGACGCGGGGCTGATCTACATCAACAACCGCTACGGCTCGCCGTGCGGTGCCTGGGCGCACTCCCAGTCGGTCGGCTGGTACTAGGAGGACCTCGCTGCCCCTCCACCTCGCACGCTCACGGCGCCGCGACATCGGCGATCTCGGGCCGTCAGCCGTCTGACGGGCCCGAGATCGCCGATCTCGCGGCGCGGTCGTGATCCGGGGCGGACCTGCGCCGGCGGTCGAGCGTGCCTAGGGTCGGGCCAGCGACCGAAGGCCGAGGGGGAGCCATGAGCGAGGTCGGGGACGAGGGACGGGACACCCCGCAGGGCGGGTTCGTGGGCCGGTCGATCGACGAGTTCGTCAGCCAGCTGCGGTTCTTCAGCGACCGCGCCCGCGGGCTGGCCGGCAGCGCGACGTCCCGCCTCCCGCTGCCCGCCCTGCCCAGCCCGCCCGGTGCCATGTCCGCCGCCCAGCTCCGCGCGGTCAAGGAGATGGTGACCGCGCAGCGCACCTCGATCGCGGCGATGCGCGCCCAGCTGGACGCCTTCGACCAGCAGCTCGCCGTCTTCGAACGGATCCTCGACCCGCTCGTGGAGTGGAGCGCGACGTGGGCACGGTTGGAAGAGGCCGTCGGTGACATCGTGCGCCGCGATCCTCCCGCCGAGCGCTGACGATCAGCCCGCCAGCGACCTGACCAGCAGCGCCGCCCCGGAGAGCAGGCACAGCACCAGGGCTGCACGGCGCATCACCGGCAGCGCCAGCCTGCGGCGCAGCGGCCCGGCGAGCAGGAAGCCGAGCAGCACGAAGGGCACCAGCCCCGCTCCGGCGGCCAGCCCGCCGCCGGTCAGCTCCCCGCCGGCCACGAGCACGCCGATCGAGAGCAGAGTCGTGCCGACGAAGAACACCGACAGGTTCGCCCGCTGGGCGGCCGGCGTGGGCGCCCGGTAGGTGACCACCAGCGGGGGCCCCGGCGTGGCCGCCACCGTGGACAGCGTGCCGGACGCGAACCCGGCGACCGCGAGTGCCCGCCGCCCACCCGGCAGGCGGACCCCCGCGAGCGACGCGCTGCAGGCGAGCAGCACGACGACGGCAACCGTTATCCCCAACAAGCGGACGTCGATCACCTGCAACAGCCACAGGCCGGCGACGACGCCGGGTACCGACGCCAGCACCGCGCCGCGCACGGTCGTGAGCTCCAGGGCCGCTCGCTCACGCCACACCACCGGCAGCAGCGAGGCGAGCGTGCCCACCAGCAGCGGCCCCGGGACCAGTGCCGGTTGCACGAGCAGCACCAGCGGCCCGGCGAGCAGCCCGAACCCCATGCCGGTCGCCGTCTGGACGACCGAGGCCAGGAGGACGGCGAGGCCGCACACCAGCAGGGCGACCGGGTCGGTGGTCAGCTCGGCGGTCAGTAGCCGTCGTCCTCGTCCGCGGCCGGGCGCCGGCGCAGCAGGCCGGTCACCGAACCGACCCGGGTCTGCGCCTGGCGCAGGCCGTGGATCAGCGGCATCAGGTCGTCGTGGATCCGGCGCAGCGTCTCGGGGACGGTGTCGACGGCGGGGTCGTCCAGCACCCGCCCGACCCGTTCGATCCCCGGCCGCAGCGCCCGCACCGGCTCCTCGAGCTCCTCGACCAGCCCCTCCAGCCGCTCGGCCATCCGTTGCGCGGACGCGATGGTCTCCCGGGCGGCGGTGGTCGCGGCGGTCAGCTCCCGGACGGTGCTGTTGAGGTCGGCCAGCGTGCGGGGGAGCTGGGACAACGCCTCCGTCTGCGTCTGCAGCAGCGCGATCAGCTCGCCGAACCCGGGGATGCGGGGCATGCCGAGCCCGCGGAAGGGATCCACCAGCAAACCGTCGATGACCGGCGCCCGGGACGCAACTCCTCCCCGGTGCCGTGCTCAGTCCGGGCGCAGCTGCCCGGTGAGCACGAACCGCGCGGCGACGTCGCGCAGTTTGGTGTTGCTCTCCATCGAGACCCGCGCCAGCAGCCGGAACGCCTGGTCGGCGGTGAGCTTGTGCCGCTCCATGAGGATGCCCTTGGCCTGGTCGATCACCGCCCGGTGCTCCAGGGCGGCCGCCAGGTGCTCCGCCCGCTCCACGGCGGTCTCGTAGAGGTACATGTTCGACACCGGCCCGACGGCGTAGGCGGCGAGCCGGGACACCAGCGCACGGGTGCGGTCGTCGGCGACCGTGAGGTCCCCGGCGTAGACGTTCATCGACCCGGAGACCCGCTCCTGCACGGGCAGCGGGTAGGACAGGATGCTCCCGCACCCCAGCGCGGCGGCCTGGGTCCCGAACGCCGGCCACCGGGGCTCCGACCGGGTGTCGGCCACGACGGCGGGCCGGCCGGTCGTGGCGGCCTCGAGGCAGGGACCGCCGCCCAGGCCGTACTGCACCTCGTCGAGCTTCAGGGCGAGGTCGCCGCTGGCCGCCACCGTGCGGGGGGAGCCGTCGCCGAGGATCGTCACCGAGGCCACCGGGCGGCCCGGGAGGATCCGGGTGGCCAGCTCGGTGACCCGGCCGAGCACGGACTCCAGCGAGTGCTCCGCGAAGGAGAGCTGGGCCAGCTCCTCGAACGCCGGCTGGACGGCGAGCTCATCGTCGTCGTCAGGGGGTGTCACGCCTTGCTCTCCGTCGGTTTGCTGCACCGGACGAACGAGCGCCGGGCGGTCAGAGAGGGGGCCCGAGTTGTTCCAGGTCCCCCGGGGTCGGGCTTGGGCCCGGCCGCGCGCCGGCTGTGTGACGCGTGTGTAGCGGTGCTCAATATAGCCGCCGGTCGGCGCCGGTCCCGGGTGGCGTGCGTCGTGGGCGTGGGGCGGTCGCAGGTCAGGCGCTGGTGAAGACGACGGGCGCCCACCGGTCGAACCCGAGCAGCGGCCACGCCCGGCGGACGAGCGGCGGCGCGTCGCGCAGCTCCACCCGCACCCCGCTGCCGGCGAGCGACCGGACCCAGCGGGCGATCGCCCGGCAGCCGGCGACGTCGGCGAAGCCGAGGCCGGAGAGGTCCAGCGTGCGGGTGCCGCCCTCGACCGGCGAGCCGGCCAGCACCCGGGAGAGCCGCTCGGCGCCGACCAGGTCGACGTCGCCGGCCACGACGACCCGGTCCCGGTCGAAGAACGCCCGGAAGGCCGGGGGGGCCGACGGCGCGTGGACCTGCGGGTGCACCGCGGTCACGGCGTCCAGCGCCGCGGCCGGGAGGGTGGCGTCGTAGGCGCAGAGCGCCGACATGCCGGGGCCCTGGGCGATGTACTCGTCGGCGACGTGCTCCCACCGGGCCAGCTCCGCGCGGGTGGCGGGGTCCGCGGCCAGCGGGCTCACGTCGGCCAGCACGCGCAGCCCGCGGTAGCCCTCGGCGCGAGCCGCCCGGGTCGCCCGGTCGTAGAACTGCCGCTGCCGTCCGGCGTCGAACGACCCGGCGCCGGCGTAGGCGTCCTGCAACGGCAGCAGCCGCAGCGTCCCGTCGGCCACGAGCGCGTCGACGCCGCCCAGCGCCCCGCCGGCCCGGTGCACGGCCGCCACCACGCGCTCGCCGACGGCCAGCAGGCGCTCCCCGCGGCCCAGGCCACCGCGCGCTGAGGCCAGCACCGCGGCGTCGAGCTCGTCGCCGTCCCGGTACAGCCAGCACACGTGGTCGCGCGCCCGGGGAGGGGGAACGGCCCTCACCGAACCGTGAACGCGCATGTGCTCACCGTAGTGGCCGCCGGGCCGGCGGGACAGCCGAGCCGGGGTCACAGCGCCTTGAGGATGTCCTCCACCCGCTCACGCGCGTCGCCGAAGAGCATCCGGCTGTTCTCCCGGAAGAACAGCGGGTTCTGCACGCCGGCGTAGCCGGTGTTCATGGAGCGCTTGAACACGACCACGTGCTCGGCCTCCCACACCCGGAGCACCGGCATGCCGGCGATCGGGCTGGCGGGGTCCTCGGTCGCCGCGGGGTTCACCGTGTCGTTGGCACCGATGACCAGGACCACCGACGTGCCGGCGAGGTCGTCGTTGATCTCGTCCATCTCGAGCACGACGTCGTAGGGCACCTTGGCCTCGGCCAGGAGCACGTTCATGTGGCCGGGCAGTCGCCCGGCCACCGGGTGGATGCCGAACCGCACGTCGACGTCCTGCGCCCGCAGCTTGCGGGTGAGCTCGGCGACCGCGCCCTGCGCCTGCGCGACCGCCATGCCGTAGCCGGGGGTGATGACCACCGACTTCGCGTCCCGCAGCAGCTCCGCGGTCTCCTCGGCGGTGATCTCGGTGTGCTCGCCGTAGTCGACGTCGGACGACGCGGCCGCCCCCTCGTTGCCGAAACCGCCGGCGATCACCGACAGGAACGAGCGGTTCATCGCCTTGCACATGATGTAGGAGAGGTAGGCACCGGACGAGCCGACCAGCGCGCCGGTGATGATCAGCAGGTCGTTGCCCAGGAGGAAGCCCGACGCGGCGGCGGCCCAGCCCGAGTAGCTGTTGAGCATCGAGACGACGACGGGCATGTCCCCACCGCCGATCGAGGCCACCAGGTGCCACCCCAGCGCCAGCGCCAGGACCGTGACGACCGAGAGGACCAGCAGGTTCGGCTCGGCCACGAACACGACGGTCAGGACGGCGAACAGCGCCAGCGCGCCCAGGTTGAGCCAGTTGCGGCCGGGCAGCACCAGCGGGTTGCTCCTGATCCGCGCCGACAGCTTGAGGAAGGCGACGATCGAGCCGGTGAAGGTGACCGCGCCGATGAAGACGCCGACCACGACCTCGCCGGAGTGGATGCCGGCCTCGGTGCCGGTGAGCGGCGACCCGCCGTCGGCACCCTCGACGGAGAGGTAGCCGTTCCAGCCCACGAGCACCGCCGCCAGGCCGACGAAGCTGTGCAGCAGCGCGATGAGCTCCGGCATGCCGGTCATCTCCACCACGCGCGCCCGCCACAGGCCGATGGCCGCACCGACGACCACGGCGACGACGAGCAGGGTGAGCCCGGCGGTGGAGATGCCGCGGGTGGCCAGGCCGACGGTGGCGGCGAGCGCGATCGCCATGCCGGCGATCCCGTAGGCGTTGCCGGCCTTGGCCGTCTCGTGCTTCGACAGCCCGGCCAGGCTCAGGATGAACAGCAGCGCGGCGACGATGTAGGCCGCCGCCGCGGCGGTGGTGGCGGTCATCGGGCGGCGGCCTCCGTGCTCGGGCCGCGGGAGAACATGCCCAGCATGCGGCGGGTGACGGCGAAGCCGCCGAAGACGTTGATGCTGGCCACGAGCGTGGCCACGAACGCCAGCGCGCGGACCAGACCGTCGTCGCTGCCCAGCTGCAGCAGCGCGCCGACCACGATGATCCCGGAGATGGCGTTGGTGACGCTCATCAGCGGGGTGTGCAGGGCGTGGTGCACCTTGCCGATCACGTAGAACCCGACGACGACGGCCAGCGCGAACACGGTGACGTGCCCGAGCAGCTCGTCGGGGGAGAAGGCCGCCACCAGGAACAGCAGGGCGGCGGCGACCCCCACCAGGGCGAACCGGCGCGCCGGTGCCGGTGTGCGCTGCGGCACGGCTGGTGCCGCAGCGGTCGCCCCGGCCGGTGGTGCGGCCGGTGGGGGCGCCGCCGAGACCTGCACCGGCGGCGGGGGCCACATCAGCTCGCCCTCCCGGACCACGGTGATGCCCCGCTGGACGACGTCGTCGAGGTCGAGGACCAGCCGGCCGTCGGCGCCGGGGGTCAGCAGCCTGAGCAGGTTGACCAGGTTGGTGCCGTACAGCTGGGAGGCCTGCGCCGGGAGCCGGGCGGGCAGGTCGGTGTACCCGATGATCGTGACGCCGTTGGGGGTCACGACGACCTCGTCGGCGACCGAGCCGGCGACGTTGCCGCCCTGGGCGGCGGCCATGTCGACGACCACCGAGCCCGGGCGCATCGAGGCCACCATCTCCTCGGTGACCAGCCGCGGCGCGGGCCGGCCCGGGATGAGCGCCGTGGTGATGACGATGTCGACGTCGCGGGCCTGCTCGGCGTACATCTGCGCGGCCCGCCGGTTGAAGTCCTCGCCCATCTCGCGGGCGTAGCCGTCGCTGCTGACCTCCTGCTCCCCGGCGGGCACGGCGACGTACTCGCCGCCGAGGGAGCGCACCTGCTCGGCGACCTCGGGGCGGACGTCGGTGGCCCGGACGATCGCCCCCAGGCTGGACGCGGTGCCGATCGCGGCCAGCCCGGCCACGCCCGCGCCGGCGACGAGCACCTTGGCCGGCGGCACCTTGCCCGCCGCGGTCACCTGACCGGTGAAGAACCGGCCGAACACGTTGGCCGCCTCGACGACCGCCCGGTACCCGGCGATGTTGGCCATCGACGAGAGCACGTCCATCGACTGCGCCCGGGAGATGCGGGGGACGGCGTCCATGGCGAGCACGGTGAGCGGCCGCGCGGCGAGCGCCTCGACCAGCTCCGGGTTCAGCGCCGGGGAGAGCAGGCTGACCAGCGTCGCGCCGTCGGCCAGCAGCCCGATCTCCTCGCGGGCGGGCGCGTTCACCTTGAGCACGACCTCGGCCCCCCACGCCTCGGCGGCCGTGCCGATCCGCGCACCGGCCGCGACGTAGGCCTCGTCGGGGAAGCTGGCCGCCCTCCCGGCGCCGGCCTCCACCACGACCTCGTAGCCCAGCTGCACCAGCTGCACGACCGTCGCCGGGGTCGCGGACACCCGGGTCTCGCGGGGCCGCGTCTCGCGCGGGACTCCGATCTGCATCGTGGCGCTCCGTTCCTCGCTGGGCAGGCCTCGTCGCCTGCCCGCCGGTGGGTCGTTCGCGGTGCTCGGTGGGTGGGACGGATCCTGCCTGGGAACGAGCGATCACGGGGTACCGCTCCGGAAATGTGAGGCACGGCACGCCGGGAGCTGGTCGCCGCCGTCGGGCGCCACCCGAAAGGGGTGTTGCGGCGGTGCCCGGGTGGTGGCCGCACCGAGGAGCTGCCGAAGGTCCTTGCAGCGGGTCCAGACCTCGGCGCCTGCTCCGAACCGAGGGGAGGACCGTGTCCGCCATCCTGAACAGCCCCGGCGACGACCGCGTCCCCGCGGAGATCGTCGCATCGGTCTTCTACAGCGCCACCGTCAGCGACAACCTGGCGATCGTGGTCGCCGAGATGGTGGCCGGCCGGGCGCGCGTCAGCTGGGGCAACGCCGGTGCGGTCGAGCTGCTCGGCTACGGCCTGGACGACCTGCGCGCGCTGCCCGTCGAGCACCTGTTCCCGACCCTCGGGCGCGGCGAGCTCCGGCTGCTGCTGCGCCGGGAGCGGTCGGCCCGGATGACCCTGGCGGTGCGCACCGCCAGCGGCGCCGCCGTCGAGGCGCTGGTCACCACGACGCCGTCCCCGAGCGGGCGGATGTGGACGGTGCGGATCGTCTCCACGACCAACGAGCTGGAACGGGCGCTGCGGGCCACCGCCGACGCCCACGAGCGGCGCTTCTCCACCCTGACCGAGCGGTCCCCGGTGCCCACCCTCCTCTCCGAGCAGGGCATGCGGCTGGCGCACGTCAACGACGCCTTCTGCAGCCTCGTCGGTCGGCGCGCCGAGCAGCTGCTGGGGACGGGCTGGATGGACGCCGTGCACGAGGACGACCTCGACACGGTGGTCGGGCAGGTGTCCGCGGCCCTGGACGGCCAGGAGGTGGAGGCACAGGCCCGGCTGCTGCGCGACGACGGGTCGGTCCGCACCACCGTCATCCGCTTCGCGCACCTGTTCACCCCCGGTGTCGGCGCGGGCTTCGTCGGCACCATCGAGGACATCACCGACCGGCTGGCGTTCGAGGCCACGCTGGCCCACCAGGCCAGCCACGACCCGCTCACCGGGCTGCCGAACCGCACCCTGCTGGCCCGGTACGTGGCCGAGCGGTTCGTCCCCGGCACCGGCACGCTGGCCTGCCTCTTCCTCGACCTGGACAACTTCAAGGTGGTCAACGACTCCCTGGGCCACACCGCGGGAGACGAGCTCCTCACCGAGGTGGGCGACCGGCTGCGGTCGGTGGTCCGGCCGGGGGACCTGGTGGCCCGCTTCGGCGGGGACGAGTTCGTCGTGGTCTGCGAGGACGTCGACCAGTCCGCCGCGGTCGCCCTCGCCGAGCGGATCACGGCGGAGCTGGCCCGGCCGGTGCGGTTGGGCGGTGTCGACGTGCGGCCGCACGCCAGCGTCGGGGTGACGGTGCAGACCGGGGAGCACACCGGCGCCGAGGAGCTGATCCGCGACTGCGACATCGCCATGTACCAGGCCAAGGCCGGGGGCAAGGGGCGGATCACCGTGCTGGACCAGCGGGCGCGGGAGCAGGCGCGGGACAAGCTGCGGCTGGTCGCCGAGCTGCGCGACGCGATCGAGCGGGGCGAGATCACCCTCCTCTACCAGCCGATCTTCAGCACCCACGACGGCCGGCCGGTCGCCGTGGAGTCGCTGGCCCGGTGGACCCACGCCGATCGCGGCCGGATCAGCCCGGCGGTGTTCGTGCCGCTGGCGGAGGAGAGCGGGCTGGTCGCCGGTCTCGGGCTGCTCGTCCTGGACGAGACCTGCCGCCAGCTGGCCGAGTGGGACCGCGCCCTGGGCCCGGCCGCGCCCCCGCGCGCCAACGTCAACGTCTCGGCGCTGCAGCTGGACGCGAACCTGCCGGCACAGGTGGCCGACGCGCTGGCGCGGCACGCGCTGGACCCGTCCCGCATCTCGGTGGAGATCACCGAGTCGGCGCTGATGCAGGACCCCGACTCCGCCCGCGAGGTGCTGCACGCGCTGCGCGACCTCGGCGTCGAGCTGGCGATCGACGACTTCGGCACCGGCTACTCGTCGCTGGCCTACCTGCGGCACCTGCCCGTCGACTGCCTGAAGGTGGACCGGTCCTTCGTCGCCGAGCTGGCGCACGGGCACACCGAGATCGCCTCCGCCGTCATCGCGCTGGCCCGCAGCCTCGACCTGAGCACCGTCGCCGAGGGCGTCGAGACCGCCGAGCAGGCCGCCGAGCTCGGCCGGCTGGGCGCCACCTTCCTGCAGGGGTTCGCCCTGAGCCCGCCGATGACCGGGGCCGACACCGCCGCCTGGTTCGCCTCCCACGGGGAGCGCACCCGATGACCGTCACTCCCCTCCCGCCCCGCGGCGAGGCGGCCCCCGTCTTCGACCTGGAGAAGGTCCTCGCGGGCATCGACACCATGGCGGCGCAGCGCCCGGTCGCCGCGCAGATCGTCTCGGTGGCGAACTCCGACGACACCAGCGCCAAGGTGCTCTCCCGCATCCTCGCCTCCGACGTCGCCCTCGCCGGCCGGGTGATGAAGCTGGCCAACTCCGCCTACTTCGGCATGCGCGGGCGGGTCACCTCGCTGCAGTTCGCCGTCACCGTCGTCGGCTTCACGACCGTCCGGACGATGGCGACCGTCGCGCTCACCGAGCTCGACTACGAGTCGCGCCTGCCGGAGGACTTCTGGGACGTCACGACCTGCCTGGCGCTGGCGTCGTCCACGCTCGCGCCGCGGTTCGGGGAGCGGTCGCAGGACGCGCTGTGCGTCGGGCTGCTGGCCCAGATGGGCGCGGCGCTGCTCCACCACGACGACCCCGAGGGCTACGGCGCGCTGGTGGCCGAGCACCCGGGCTTCCCCGAGCGGCGCGCCGCCGAGCTGCGGCGCTACGGCATCAACAGCGTCCGCCTGACCGCCGTCGCGCTGGAGCAGTGGGGCTTCCCGCACACGATGACCCACCGGCTCAACCAGGTCGACGACGCCACCTCGGTCGAGGGCGGGCTGCTGCGCGCCGCCTTCGAGGTGGCCGCACGGATCACCGAGGACGACCACGAGGCGGTGCCGATCACCCGGCTCACCTGCGGCCAGCTGCGGGAGGACGACCTGGTGCCGGTGCTGGACCAGGTCCGGGCCGACGCCGCCGAGCTCCGCCGGGCGATGCTCGGCGACTGAAGAAGGACCCCGTCGCCCCCCAGCACGCGCTCCGCTCGCGACGGGGTCGCGACACGACGGAGCCCCGCCCCCCGGGACGGGGGACGGGGCTCCTGGCTGGCTGTCGCTCAGACGGCGTAGGGCGCGCCCAGCGGGTCGACGGTCGCCTGCTCGCCCACCGTGCGGGCCAGCCGCGCGACGGCGAAGTCACCGTCACCGAGCAGGTGGTCGATGGCGGTGAGCCGGCTGGTGTAGTGCCCGACGGAGTACTCCGCGGTCACGCCGATGCCGCCGTGCAGCTGGATCGCCTCCTTGCCGATGTGCCGGCCGGCGCGGCTGGTCTGCAGCCGGGCGCGGTCGGCGGCGGCGACGACGTCGCCGCCGGCGTCCTGCACCATCGAGGCCCACAGCGCGGCGCTCCGGGCCAGCTCCAGGGACACGTACATGTCCGCGGCGCGGAAGGTGAGCGCCTGGAACCGGTTGAGGGTGACGCCGAACTGCTTGCGGGTCTTGAGGTACTCCGCGGTGGTGCGCAGCGCGGTGTCCATGGCGCCGATAGCCTCGTGGCTGTAGGCGATCCGAGCCTCGGCCAGCGCCCGCTCGATGGCGGCCGTCTGGTCCCCGCCGGTGCCCAGCAGCGTCGCCGGGGTGGCGTCGAAGCGGACGGCGGCGGCGCGGGTGCCGTCGTGGGTGCGGTAACCGGTGCGGGCCAGGCCCGCGGCGTCGCCCTGCACGAGGAACAGCCCGGTGCCGCCGTCGACCACCGCCGAGACCACCAGGACGTCGGCGCGGGCGCCGGTCGGCACCGGCTCCTTGGCGCCGCTGAGGGTCCAGCCGTCGCCGGACTGCGTGGCGGTGACCGCGGAGGCCGAGGCGCTCCACCGGGTGCCGGTCTCGGCGTGCGCGAACGCCGGCACGCTGGTGCCCTCGGCGATGGCCCCGAGGAGCTCGGACTTCTGCTCGTCGGTGCCGACGGCGGCGATCAGGCCGCCGGCCAGGACGACGGCCTCGATGAACGGCTCGGGGGCGATGACCCGGCCGATCTCCTCGGCGACGATCGCCACCTCGATCGGGCCGGCGCCCATGCCGCCGTGCTCCTCGGCGAAGGGCAGGCCGAGCAGGCCCATCTCCGCGAGGCGGGCCCAGGTCTTCTCGTCGAAGCCCGGGTCGTTGGCGACGACCTTCCGGCGCTGCTCGCTGTCGGAGTAGGCGCGCGCCAGCAGGCCGCGGACGGCCTCCCGCAGGTCGTTCTGCTCGCTGTCGAAGGTGAAGTCCACGTCAGATCACAGCCCCAGGATCGTGCCGGCGATGATGGTGCGCTGAACCTCGTTGGAGCCTCCGTAGATGGAGACCTTCCGGTAGTTCAGGTAGTGCGGGGTCGCGACGCGCGCCCAGTCCGGCACGTCGGACCCCTCCTCGGCGAAGGAGGCCAGCGAGAGCGGGCCGGCGATGTCGACCAGCAGCTCGGTGGCGGCCTG
Source organism: Blastococcus sp. MG754426 (assembly GCF_021699055.1). GTDB lineage: Bacteria > Actinomycetota > Actinomycetes > Mycobacteriales > Geodermatophilaceae > Blastococcus. The sequence continues at coordinate 11,622 of NZ_SSXC01000057.1, forward strand.
CTGCAGCTCCGAGCCCTTGAGCTTCAGCACCGAGGACGCCGGGTGCGGCTTGCCGTCGGCGGAGTTGGCGACGACGCGCAGCGCGGTGAGCTCGAGGGCCACCAGCTCGTTCTCCACCTCGGCGATCCGCCGGGCCATGAACGGGTCCTCCAGGAGGGGGCGGCCGTCGACGGTGATCTCGCGGGCGTGGTCCTTGGCCTGGGCGAGCATCTTCTTGGTCGCGCCCACGCGGGCGATGCCCACGCGCTCGTTGCCGAGCAGGAACTTGGCGTAGTCCCAGCCGCGGTTCTCCTCGCCGATGAGGTTCTCGGCGGGGACGCGGACGTCCTCGAAGAACACCTCGTTGACCTCGAAGCCGCCGTCGATGAGCTCGATGGGGCGCAGCGTCACACCGGGGGTGTCCATCGGGAAGACCAGCATCGAGATGCCGCGCTGCTTCTTCTCCGCCGTCGGGTCGGTGCGGACCAGGCAGAAGATCCAGTCGGCGTGCTGGCCCAGCGTCGTCCAGGTCTTCTGGCCGTTGACCACCCAGTCGTCGCCGTCGCGGACGGCGGTGGTGCGCAGCGAGGCCAGGTCGGAGCCGGCGTCGGGCTCGGAGAAGCCCTGGCACCACCAGATGTCGAGGTTGGCGGTCTTGGCCAGGAAGCGCTCCTTCTGCTCCTGGTTGCCGAAGGCGGCGATGACCGGGCCGATCATGCTGGTGTTGAAGGCGAGCGGCTCGGGGACGCCGGCCAGCTGCATCTCCTCGCGCCAGATGTGGCGCTGCAGGGGCGTCCAGTCCTTGCCGCCCCACTCGACCGGCCAGTGCGGCACGGCCAGGCCCGCGGCGTTGAGCACGCGCTGGGCCTCGACGTACTCCTCCTTGGAGACGTGCCGGTGGGCCGCGACCTTGTCGCGGATCTCCTGCGGCACCTGGGTGGTGAAGAAGGTCCGCATCTCCTCCCGGAAGGCCTCGAGCTCCGGGGACAGCTGCAACCGCATCGGTCCTCATTTCCTGACGGCGGCAGGTGCCGTCTCGACGTAGTGCCCCCGACGATCCCACACGGGCTACCGGTGGGTAGCGAGCGGCACCCGGGGGCGGCGTGCCGGTCGCGCGGACGGGCCCCGGGCAGCACGCGCTGCCCGGGGCCCGCCGATCAGGCCGGCTCAGCCGAGCGTCGACCAGAACGCGCAGTTCGCCTCGGTGGCGACGTCGACCGGGCCGACCCCTCCGTCGGAGGCGATGTCCAGGCCCTGGACGTCCTTCGAGGCGCGGTACCGGGTCCACGTCGGGACGTCCCGGCCGTTGGGGTTGCCGTGGGCCGCGAAGTTGGTCCAGTACCGGACCATCGTCGCCGACAGCCGCTCCTGCTCGGGGTCGAGCCCGTTCCCGAACAGGTCCGGGAACAGGTAGGGCAGCTCGGCGGCGTGCTGGGCGTCCTCCGGGTAGCCCGGGTACGGGAAGCTCACCAACGGGTCGGCCGTCTCGTCGCGGAACTGGTAGGCGAAGACGGGGGCCGGCGCCGGCGGGCGGGCCAGCGTGTCGTAGGCGTCGACGTGCTCGCAGGTGGACAGCGCGCTGCCGGCGTCGCTGTTCACGGCGGCCAGGGCGCGCAGCGGCGACGGGTAGGCGGCGGCCGGGTAGCGGGCGAGCACCTCGTCGGCGTCGTCACCGAAGACGCCGGCGAGGACCGCCGCGTAGTCGGCCGCGGTGAAGCCGTCCGCGGCCAGCCGGGACACGGTCGGGTCCAGCGGCGTGAAGAGGGTGTTCTCGTCGCTGAGGTTGCCGTGCATGACCGGCACCCTGGCGTGGTTGCCGGCGGCGATCGCCTCGGCCGGCTGCACCGGCAGCGCCGATCCGCCGACGACGAAGGCCCCGCCCGGCCAGGCGTCGAGCAGCTCCTGCACCGGCGTCGCCCGCAGGCAGGTGGCGACGTCGTCCGCGGTCGCGCAGCCGACGGCCTCCGCCACCCGGGCGCCCGTGGCCTCGGCCGTCTCGAGCGTGTCGTAGGGCGCGGTGCAGCTGTAGCTCTGGGCGATGGCGCGGTCGAACAGGCCGCGCGCGCCCGGGGAGGTGAGCTGGGCGCAGACCGCGGAGCCACCGGCCGACTCGCCGAAGACCGTCACCCGCCCGGGGTTGCCGCCGAAGGCGCGGATGTTGCGCTCCACCCAGCGCAGCGCCGCCTGCTGGTCGAGCAGCCCGGCGCTGCCGGAGGCGACGTCGCCGTTCTCGCGGGAGAGGTCCTCCTGCGCCATGAAGCCCAGGGCGCCGAGGCGGTAGTTGACCGTCACCACGACGACGTCGCCCTCGAGGGCGAGCTTGCTCGCGTCGTACCGGTCACCGCTGCCGGTCTGCCACGATCCGCCGTGGATCCACACCATCACCGGGAGGTCGCGGCGCTGGGTGTCCAGGCCCGAGGGGGTCGTGACGTTGAGGTAGAGGCAGTCCTCGGCCAGCGAGGTGACCGGGTTGCTGGCGCTGGGCTCCTGCGGGCAGGGGCTGCCGGGCGTGGTGGCGTCCCGGACGCCCTCCCACGGCTGCACCGGTGCCGGCGGGCGGAACCGCAGGTCACCCACCGGCGGCGCGGCGAACGGGATGCCCTGGAACAGGCGGTACCCGTCGGCCGAGGTGCCCTCGACCGCACCCTCGGTGGTCCGGACGACCAGCGGGGCGGGATCGGGCGCGGCGCCGGCGGGCGCGGCGGTGGTGAGGGCGCCGGCGGCGAGGACGGCGCCCAGCCCGAGCGCGAGCAGGGATCGTCGGGCGGGACGCGGGGGAGTGGTGCGCACGTGACCTCCAGGGGGAGCCGGCCCGGCCCTTGGTGAGCTGGACCACAGCGCCTGAGACACTGGCCACGCCTGTCTCACCCCCTGTGGCGGGGGTCACGCCGGCCGGTGCGGCGGTCAGCGTCCGGGGAGCCGGCGGCCGGTCATCCGGTCGATCACCTCCAGCCAGGCGGCCCGGACCTCGCGGGGGCGGTCCCCGACGACGTCGAGGATCCGGACGTCGAGGCCGCGGTCACCGGCGACGACCGCCTCGAAGCCCAGCCGGGTCACCAGCACCTGGATCTCTCCGGGGTCCAGACCGGCGTCGACCAGGGGTTGCACCAGCCATGCCGTCAGCTGCCGCGGGGCGGTGGACTCCACGACCGCCATTCGGGCGCGGGGGCCCGGGCGGATGCACCGTCAGCCGACGGGCAGGCCGGTGTAGTTCTCGGCGAGCTCGCGGGCGGCCGTCTCCGAGGAGCAGATCCGCTGGAGCTGGGCGAGCTGCAGCTGGGCGTCGAAGTCGTCGCCGGAGGTGTGCAGCATCGAGGTCATGGACCAGGAGAAGTGGGTGCAGCGCCAGACGCGGGCCAGTGCCCGGTCGGAGTAGGTGTCGGCCAGGTCGGCCTGCTTCTCGGTGAGCAGCCGCACGAGCGCCTGGGCCAGCAGGGTCACGTCGGCGACGGCGAGGTTCAGGCCCTTGGCGCCGGTCGGGGGCACGATGTGGGCGGCGTCGCCGGCCAGGAACAGCCGGCCGCGGCGCATCGGGGTGCTCACGAACGAGCGCATCGGGAGGATCGACTTCTCGGTCACCGGGCCGGTGCTGATCTCCCAGCCGTCGAGGGCGAACCGGCGGGAGAGGTTCTCCCAGATCCGGTCGTCCGACCAGTCCTCGATCTTCTCCGCCGGGTCCACCTGCAGGTACAGCCGCGACACGGAGGGGGAGCGCATGGAGTACAGCGCGAAGCCCTCGGGGTGCCAGGCGTAGATCAGCTCGTCGGTGGCGGGCGCGGCGTCGGCCAGGATGCCCAGCCAGGCGTAGGGGTAGGTGCGCTCCCACGTGCGCCCGCCGGCGGCCTGCACCACCGGGCGCGAGACACCGTGGAACCCGTCGGTGCCGGCGATCACGTCGCAGTCCAGCACCTGGGCCACGCCGTCGGCGTCGGTGAACCGGACGCGGGGGGTGTCGGAGTCGACGTCCTCCAGGGTCACGTCGGAGACCTCGAACAGCAGCGGCGGACCGCCGTCGAGCTGCGCCTTGACGAGGTCCTTGGTGACCTCGGTCTGCCCGTAGACCCAGACCGTCCGGCCGCACAGCTCGGGGAAGTCGAGCTTGTGCCGGGTGCCCGGGTGCTGGAGGTAGATGCCGCGGTGCTCCATGCCCTCGCGGTGCAGCCGGTCGCCCAGCCCGGCGTCGGTCAGCGTGTCGACGGTGTGCTGCTCGAGGATGCCGGCCCGGATGCGCGCCTCCACGTACCCGCGCGACCGGTTCTCGAGCACGACGGAGTCGACGCCCTGGAGGGCGAGCAGCCGCGAGAGCAGGAGGCCGGCGGGGCCGGCGCCGATGATCGCCACCTGGGTGCGCACGGCGACGAGTGTCGCCGCAGGGTGGCCGCGATGGGTACCCGGTGCTTCCGGTCAGTGGAACTCGCGGGAGCGGGCGAGCTCCCGGCCGATGCCGCGGGCCGCCATCTCCAGCGCCGGCACGAGGCGGGACAGGTCGCGCCGGTGCGGCGGGACGACGATGCCCAGCGCCGCGACGGCCAGCGGTCCGCCGGCCCGCTCCACCTGGACCGGGACGGCGAGGGATGCGGCGCCCAGGGACATCTCCTGGCTGGTGCGGGCGTAGCGCCGGCGGCGGATCTCGGCCAGCTCGCGGGCGAGCACGGCCGGGTCGGTGACGGTGTGCGGGGTGACCGGCCGCAGCGCACCCAGCACCCGCTCGACGACGTCGTCGGGGGCCGCGGCGAGCAGCACCTTCCCCACCCCGGTGGCGTGCAGGGGCAGCCGGCTGCCGACCTGGCTGACCACGGGCACCGACTCCCGGCCCGACACCCGCTCGACGTAGAGGGCGCTGACCCCCTCGCGCACGGCCAGGTGCACGGTGTCGCGGGTCGTGGTGTGCAGGTCCAGCAGGAACGGCGCGGCGACCTGCCGCAGCTCCAGCTGCACCGGGGCGATCAGGCCGAGGTCCCACAGCTTCCGGCCGATCTCGTAGCGTCCGTCCGGACGGCGGACCAGCGCCCCCCAGCCGGTCAGCTCGCCGAGCAGCCGGTGGGCGGTCGTCAGCGGCGTGCCCGACCGCTCGGCGATCTCGGAGAGGGACAGCCGCGGGGCGCTGCTGTCGAACGCGTCCAGGATGCCCAGCGCCCGGGAGGTGACCGACCGCCCCGGGCTCGCGCTGCCACCGGCCATGCTGCTCCTCTCCCGTCCAGCGGAAAGCTGGGGTTGGGAGCGTAGCCGGGCGGCCGTACCGTCCGGCCATGACCGGGACCACGTCCGCCGGCGGCCTGCACCTGCCGCGGTACCACCGCGAGGACGCCGCGCTGCGCACCCCCGTGGGCTTCCCCGACTACCGCAGCACCGCCCTGCGCGCGCCGCTGCGGACGCCGGTGGACCTGCCGCAGCGGCTCACCGAGGTGACCGGGCCGGTGCTCGGCGAGGACCGCGTCCTGCCGCACGACGCCGACCTGACGCTGCGCAACGGGGGCGAGGCCGTCGGCCAGCGGATCCTCGTGCACGGCCGCGTGCTGGACAGCGACGGCCGGCCGGTGCCCGGCGCCCTGGTCGAGGTGTGGCAGGCCAACGCCGCCGGCCGCTACCGGCACGTCGGCGACAGCTTCCCGGCGCCGCTGGACCCGCACTTCGACGGCCTCGGGCGCGTGGTCACCGACGGCCTCGGCCGGTACGAGTTCATGACGGTCAAGCCCGGCGCCTACCCGTGGGGCAACCACCACAACGCCTGGCGGCCCGCGCACATCCACTTCAGCCTGTTCGGCCGGGCCTTCACCCAGCGGCTGGTCACCCAGATGTACTTCCCGGACGACCCGCTGTTCGGCCAGGACCCCATCTTCAACGCCATGCCGGCCGCGGCCCGGCACCGGGCGATCAGCCGCTTCTCGCTGGAGCGGTCGCAGGACAACTGGGCGCTGGCCTTCGAGTGGGACATCGTGCTCCGCGGGGCCGAGCAGACGCCGTTCGAGACCGACGACGACGGGGATGTCGCGTGATGAGCGAGCCGTCCGTGAACCCGCTGCTGGTCGTCCCCGTCGTCAGCGAGCCCTCCCAGCCGCGCTCGGGCCGGCGCGGCAGCGGCTACCTCGCCGGGCCGCTCCGGCTGGGCACCACGCCCAGCGCCACCGTCGGCCCGTACCTGGCCATCGGCATGACCTGGCCCGACGGCGTCTGGGCCGCCGCGGAGGGGACCCCGGGCGCCTGCTGGATCCGCGGCCGGGTGTTCGACGGCGCCGGTGACCTCGTGGCCGACGCGATGGTGGAGACCTGGCAGGCCGACCCCGACGGCGGCTTCCCCTCGCCGGAGGACCCGCGCGGCGCGGCCTCCTACCCGGGCTTCCGCGGCTTCGCCCGGTCCCACACCGCGGACCCGCCGGGGGAGTTCGCCGTCCACACGCTCAAGCCGGGGCGGGTGCCCGACGGCGAGGGCGGGTCGCAGGCCCCGCACATCGACGTCTCGGTGTTCGCCCGCGGCATCCTCGACCGCGTCGTCACCCGCATCTACTTCGCCGACGAGGCCGAGGCCAACGCCGAGGACCCCGTGCTGGCGTCGCTCCCCGACGACGCCGCCCGGCGGACGCTGATCGCCACCCCGGCCCCGGACGGCTACCGGTTCGACATCCACCTGCAGGGCGAGCGCGAGACGGTGTTCTTCCAGGTATGACCCCACCCGCGAGCGGCCGAGGCGGTAGGAACGGGACGTGACCGGTCTCTTCGGCGCGACCTTCGCGCGCGGCGGCGCGGCGACCGCCGTCTCCGACTCCGCCTGGTTCGACGCGCTGCTCGACGTCGAGGCCGCCCTCGCCCGGGCGGCCGCGGCGACCGGCCTGGTGCCCACCACGGCGGCGGACGCCGTCACCCGCGCCTGCGCCGAGCCGGCGGCGCTCGACCTGGCCTCGGTGGTCGCGCACGCCGCCGACGCGGGCAACCCGGTACCGCCGCTGGTGCGGGTGCTGCGGGCGGCGGTGGGGGAGCGCGACGGGGTGGCCGTCCACGTGGGCGCCACCAGCCAGGACGTCGTCGACACCGCGCTGGTGCTGCTGGCCCGCCGGGCGGTCGGCGCGATCGACCGGGACCTCGCGCTCGCCGCCGACGCCGCCGCGCGGCTGGCCCGCGACCACCGCGACGCCCCCGTCATGGGTCGCACGCTGATGCAGCAGGCGCTGCCCACCACCTTCGGGCTCAAGGCCGCCGGCTGGGTCAGCGGGCTGGACGGCGCCCGGCTGCGGCTGGCCGAGGTGGTGGCCTCGCTGCCGGTGCAGTACGGCGGCGCCGTCGGCACGCTCGCCGGGAACGACGGCTCCGGCACCGCGCTGCGGGCCGCGCTCGCCGCCGAACTCGGGCTGGTCGCGACCGCCGCGCCGTGGCACACCGTGCGGCTGCCGGTCGCCGACCTGGCCGGCGCGCTCGGCGCCACCGCGGGGGTGCTCGCGACCGTCGCGGTCGACGTCGTGCTGCTGGCGCAGACCGAGGTCGCGGAGGTGGCCGAGACCGGCGCCGGGCGGGGCGGCTCCTCGGCCATGCCGCACAAGCGGAACCCGGTGGCCGCGATCTCCGCCCGGGCCTGCGCCCGGCGGGCCCCCGGTCTGGTGGCCACCCTGCTCGGGGCCATGGAGCAGGAGCACGAGCGGGCCGCCGGTGCCTGGCACAGCGAGTGGCCCACCCTGACCGACCTGCTCTCGACCGTCGGCTCCTCGGCGGCCTGGCTGGTGGAGAGCCTCGACGGGCTGCGCCCCGACCCGGCGCGGATGGCCGCGACGGTGGCCGCGGCCCGCGACCCCGAGATCGCGGGCGCGCTCGCCGACGCGCTCACCCCGCTGCTCGGGCGGGACGCGGCGCACGACGAGGCCGCGGCCGCCGTCCGGGAGGCCGCGGCCACCGGGCGCCCGCTCGCCGACGTGGTGGCCGGCCGGGACGACGTCGACCTCGCCGACCTGCTCGGCGGGCGGCCCGACGTGGGCGAGGCGGGCGCGCAGGTCGACGCCGTCCTCGCCGAGCACACCCACCTGGTGGAGGGAAACCGATGAGCGCCGTCCCCGTCTCCTACACCGTCGCCGGGCCGCCGGACGCACCGCTGGTCGTCCTCTCCAACTCCCTCGGGGCCACCCGGGCCATGTGGGACCCGCAGGTGGCCCCGCTGGCCGAGCGGTTCCGCGTGGTCACCTACGACGGCCGGGGCCACGGGGCGTCGCCCGCGCCCCCGGGCCCCTACGCGCTCGACGACCTGGTCGACGACGTCCTCGCGGTGCTGGACCAGCTCGGCGCGGAGCGGGCGCACGTCGCCGGGGTCTCCCTCGGCGGGATGGTGGGCATGCGGATGGCGGCCCGGGAACCCGCGCGGGTGGCCGGGCTCGCGGTGCTGTTCAGCTCGGCGAAGACCGATCCGGAGGGCTTCCGCGACCGGGCGGCGCAGGCCCGCGCGGAGGGCACCGCCGGTTTCGCGCCCACGGTGGTGTCCCGCTGGCTGACGCCGTCGTTCGCCGCGGAGCACCCCGGCCTGGTGGCCCGGCTCGAGGCGATGATCGCCGGCGCCGACGACGAGGGCTACGCCGCCTGCTGCGAGGTGGTCGGCGGCATCGACCTGCGCGAGGACCTCGGCCGCATCACCGCGCCCACCCTGGTGGTCTCCGGTGCCGAGGACCCGGCCCTCCCGCCCCCGCACCAGGAGGCGATCGCCGCGGGCATCGCCGGGGCGGAGCTGCTGACCCTGAGCCCGGCCGCGCACCTGGGCAACCTGGAGCGGCCGCTGGAGGTCACCGGCGCGCTGCTCGCCCACTTCGACGTTGCGGGAGGCTCGGCATGAGCACGGACGACGAACGCCGCCAAGCGGGCATGCGCACCCGCCGCGAGGTGCTGGGCGACGCGCACGTCGACCGCGCCGTGGCCGGCACCACGCCCCTCACCGCCGGGTTCCAGGACTTCATCACCCGGGTGGCGTGGGGCGACGTGTGGCAGCAGCCGGAGCTCTCCCGCCGCGACCGCAGCCTGATGACGCTGTCGATCACCATCGCGCTGCGGCACTGGGAGGAGTTCGCCCTGCACGTGCGCGCGGCGGTCAACAACGGGCTCAGCGACGAGGAGATCGGCGCGGTCATCCAGCACGCCGCCGTCTACGCGGGCGTGCCCGCCGCCAACCACGCCTTCAAGGTCGCCGGCCCGATCCTCGACGAGATGCGCGACGGGCTCGCCCGCTCCTGACCGAGGGCACGGGGACCCTCCCCGACGGGGCTCAACGACCCTCCCCGGGCCGGCGAGGTCTCGGCAGCCTCGGGGCCGTGGAGACGACGAGGAAGCAGCCGTTGGCCGTCGCGGTGGTCGCGCTCGCCCGGTGCGCGGCCGCAGGGGCCGGGCTGGCCGTCCGCGGGCGGATCCACCACCCGCGCACGGACGTGGGCGTGCGGCTCGCGTTCCCGGGCGGCCGGACGTCGTGGGTCTACCGCGAGACGGTGGTCGAGCGCCCGCCGGCCCGGGAGCCGTGCGTGCTGCTGGTCGAGTTCCGGCTGCGCGGGGTCCGCGGCCGCGGTCATGCCTGGTTCCGGGCGGAGAGCTGGCTGAACCTGCCGCTGTTCGTCGGCTTCCCCGGCCTGCTGACCAAGTGGTGGGTCGCCGCGGACGACGACGGCGTGTACCGCGGGCTCTACGAGTACGACGGCGCGGGACGGGCCGACGGCTACGCCCGGTCGCTGGCCTGGGTGCTGGGGCTGGTCAGCGTCCGCGGCTCGGTCCGCCACGAGGTGGTGCCCGGGGCGCGCCGCTCCGACGTGGTGGGACCCGCCGGTCCGGGCGGGGTCCGGCCGGTGCGCCTGCCCGTGCCCGGCGCGGCCGCGGGAGCTGCCCGGTGAGCGGTCGCCTGCTGGTCGTGGGGGCGGGGCCGACCGGCCTGGCCCTCGCCCTGCAGGCCGCGGCCCACGGCGCCGACGTGCGGGTGGTGGACCGGCGCCCGGAGGCCTTCCGCCCGTCGCGGGCACTCATGGTGCACGCCCGCACGCTGGAGGTGCTGCGTCCGCTCGGCGTCGTCGACGACGTGCTGGACCGCGCCGACACGGCGCCGCGGGCGCGGCTGCACCTGGGCCGGCGGACGGTGCCGGTGGAGCTCGACCGGTTCGACCTGCCGGACACGCCCTACCCGCACCTCACGCTGGTGCGCCAGATGGACGTCGAGACGGTGCTGGCCGCCGCCCTCGACCGCGCCGGCGTGCGGGTGGAGCGCGGGGTCGAGCTGCTCGACGTCCGGGACGGGGCCGCGGGGGCGGCGGCGGTGCTGGAGACGCCGACGGGCACGGAGCACGTGGCCGCCCGGGCCGTCGCGGGCTGTGACGGGGTGGACAGCACGGTCCGGCGGCTGGCCGGCATCGGCTGGCGGGGTGGCGGCTACGACCGCGAGATCGTGCTCGCCGACGTCGACCTGGCGGCCGGCGGCCCCGAGCCGGGCCTGGCGCACGTCGTCGTCGGCCGGCGGGGCCTGGTGTTCCTGTTCGCCCTGGGGGAGCTCGCCCGGTGGCGGCTGCTCGCCACCCGTCCCGCGAGGCCGGGCACCCCGGAGCCCGGACGTCCCGGACCGCCGGTGCCGGTGGCGGAGCTGCAGGAGCTGCTGGACGAGGCGGGACTCGGCGCCCGGCTGACCACCGTGGCGTGGTCGAGCACGGTGCGGCTCCAGCACCGGATGGCCACGGCGTTCCGCTCCGGGCGGCTGTTCCTGGCGGGGGACGCGGCGCACGCGTCGTCCCCGGCCGGCGGTCAGGGAATGAACACCGGCCTGCAGGACGCGGTCGACCTGGGGTGGAAGCTGGCGCTGGCGCCCGGGTCGACCGCGCCGGCCACGCTGCTCGACTCCTACGCCGCCGAGCGGCGGCCGGTCGACGAGCGGGTGCTCGCCCTGACCCACGCGCTGTTCTGGGGGGAGTCGGCCACCGGCCCGCTGGCCGGGCTGGTGCGCGGCACCCTCGCCCCGTGGGCCGCCCCCGCGATGCCCTTCCTGCTGGGCCGGCGCCGGCTGGTCGCGGAGGGGGTCCGGCTGCTCGCCCAGCTCCGGACGCGGTACCGCGGGAGCGCGCTGTCGGTGGAGGCCGGACCGGCGCGCGGCGCCGTCCGCGCCGGGGACCGGCTGCCCGACCGCGACGTCGCGGTGGACGGGCGGCCCACCCGGCTGCACGAGCTCACCGCCCGGCCGGGCGTGCACGTCCTCCTCGACCGCGACGCGCGCTGCCCGGTCCGGCCGGGCGGCCTGCTGCACGTCCACCGGCTCGGTGACCCGGGCCGCGGGGCGCTCGTCGTCCGTCCGGACGGCTACGTCGGCGTGCGCGCGGCCGATGCGGCCGACCCGGCCGTGCGCTGGTGGCTCGGCCGGGTCGGTCTCGTGCAGGACCGGCACGGGGTGGTCGCCGGCCCCGGGCCGGTCGTGCCCGCGCAGGCGTGACCGGGGGCGTCAGACGCCGGCGGGCAGCGGCATCTCGCGGACGTCGTCGGCGACGGTGAGCGGGGCGCCGGTCGCGGCGACCACCTCGTCGGCGGTCACGCCGGGTGCGGTCTCGCGCAGGACCAGCCCGTCGCCGGTGACCTCGATGACGGCGAGATCGGTGATGATCCGGTCCACGCAGGCCTTGCCGGTCAGCGGCAGGGTGCACTCCTGCACGATCTTCGGCGCGCCGTCGCGGGCGACGTGCTCCATCATGATGATCACCCGGCGGGCGCCGTGGACGAGGTCCATCGCCCCGCCCATGCCGTTGACCATCTTGCCGGGGATCAGCCAGTTGGCCAGGTCGCCGCGGGCGTTGACCTGCATCGCGCCCAGCACGGCGACGTCGAGGTGCTGGCCGCGGATCATCCCGAAGGACAGCGCGGAGTCGAAGAAGCTCGCGCCGGGCAGCAGGGTGACGGTCTCCTTGCCGGCGTTGATCAGGTCGGGGTCCTCCTCGCCTTCGAAGGGGTAGGGCCCCACACCCAGCACGCCGTTCTCCGAGTGCAGGACGACGTGCACCCCCTCGGGCACGTAGTTGGGCACCAGGGTGGGCATCCCGATGCCGAGGTTGACGTACTGGCCGTCCTCGAGCTCGAGGGCCACCCGGGCGGCGAGCTGCTCACGGGTCAGGCTCATGCGGGCGTGGCCTCCTCGCCGGCGGCGGCCGGGGTCTGCGAACGGTCGGAACGCGGGCGGGTGGTGCGCTTCTCGATCGGCTTGCGGTCACCGCCGACGACGACCACGCGGTCGACGAACACCCCGGGCAGGTGGACGTCCTCGGGGGTGATCTCGCTGGGCTCGACGAGCTCCTCGACCTCGGCGACGGTGATCCGCCCGGCCATCCCGGCCAGCGGGTTGAAGTTCCGCGCCGACTCGTGGAACACCAGGTTGCCGTGCCGGTCGCCCACCGCGGCGTGCACCAGCGCGAAGTCGGAGGTCAGCGCGGTCTCCAGCACGTACTGGCGGCCGTCGAACTCGCGCACCTCCTTGGGGCGGCTGACCTCGACCACGTTCCCGTCGGCGTCGTAGCGGATCGGGATGCCACCCTCGGCGACCAGCGTGCCGACGCCGGTGGGGGTGTAGAAGGCGGGGATGCCGCTGCCCCCGGCGCGCAGCCGCTCGGCCAGCGTGCCCTGGGGGGTGAGCTCCACCTCCAGCTCACCGGACAGGTACAGCCGCGCCAGCTCCTTGTTGCCGCCGACGAACGAGCTGATCGTCTTGCGGATGCGGCCCGCGTAGAGCAGGACGCCGAGGGCCTGGTCGTCGACCCCGCAGTTGTTCGAGATGGTGGTGAGCTGGTCGGCGCCCTGGGCCAGCAGCGCGTCGATCAGCGCGTACGGCACCCCGCACAACCCGAAGCCCCCGACGGCCAGGGTCGCGCCCTGCCCGATGTCGGCGACCGCCTCCTCGGCGGAGCGGACGACCTTGTCCACGTCAGCCCTCCCGCTCTGCGGGGCCGGTTCCCCGGCCGTGGTCCGAACGCGCCCGATCCACCACGCTGCTCCCATCGTCGCCGCTGCGGGCCCCAGTATCGCGGGCGACGACGCCCGGGCGCGCCCGCCCTGCCCACTGGCCGGAAACGGACGGCCGCGGCAGGGGTCAGCGGAGCAGCGTGGTGAGCCGGACCCGCACGCCGCCGTCGCCGGGGTGGTGCGCCCCGCCGGAGATGTCGACGTGGTCGCACAGCTGGCGGGCCAGCCAGAGGCCCATGCCGCCGCGGGACAGGTCGTCCCCGTGGGCCGGCCCGTAGCCGGCGAAGGGGTCGTCCCAGCCCGGGCCGCCGTCGGCGATGGTGCAGACCAGGCGGTCCGGGGCGGTCCACAGCCGCAGGCTCACCGGGGGCACGCCGTGCCGGACGGCGTTGGAGGTCATCTCGTCGACGGCGAGCAGGAAGTCCTCGACGACGTCGGCGGGTGCGGTCAGGCCGGCGAGCTCCGCGGCGACCGCGTGCCGCAGGCCGACGAAGTCCGAGACCGCGTCGGCCGTGAACCGCGGGGGCGTGGCCTCCAGCGGCTCGTCGGGCACCGGCAGCGAGCGCAGGTAGCCGGCCGGCCGTGCGAAGCGGGCGTTGGGCGTGCGGGCCTGCGGCGTCACCACGTGGGCGTGGGTGTGCGCGGCGGAGGCGAGCACCGACTCCGGCAGGCGCTGGGAGTCGAACGCGCAGACGCCCCACAGGTCCCAGCCGCGCAGCGCCTCGTTGATCACCGACTCGTAGCGCTCCCACTCCAGCCAGTTGCGCTCGGAGGGCCCGTGGTCGACCTCCCCGAGCACGCGGACGCGCGGCACCCCGGTGGCGCGCTGCTCCTCGGCCAGCTTCCGGAACGCGATGATCGCCGCGGGGGTGCGCGGCCGGTAGGCGTCGTGGCGGTCGACGACGACTAGCCGCGGGTCGTCCCCGAGGGCCTCGCGCAGCGCGGTCGCGGTGGACGCCGACGCGGCGACGACGGCCGCCTCACCCGCGTCCAGACCCGCCCGGAGGAAGGGGGCCGCGGTGGCGACCAGCTGGTCGAGCGAGTCGTGGAACAGCGCGTCGTGGGGGAACCCGCCGGGTGCGGGGTGGCCCACCCCGCCTGCCGCCGTCCAGCTCACCTGCGCCCCTGAATCGTTCCGCCGTCGTCCGAAATCCGTGCCCCACGGTAGGCCAGCGGGTCACGGCGGTCGGCCGGCACCCCGGGGAGCGCCCCACTGCTGTCGTGGCGGGGCGCGGTCGGCCGGCGAGACCACCGGTGGTGCCGGCGGCCGGCGCAGCCGCGTCGAAGGTAGCCGCCGCCCTCACGGGCTGCCACCCGGCGCGGGCAGCCTCCCCGTTTCGACCGCGATCCCAGGGGCAGGTGACCGGCCGACCCCGGAGGGAGAACACCATGGCCATCGCCACGATCAACCCGGCCACCGGCGAGACGCTCAAGACCTACGAGCCGCTCACCGAGGAGGCGCTCGAGGACAGGATCGCCCGCGCCGCGCAGGCGTTCGCGCGCTACCGGCTGACCACCCCGCAGGAGCGGGCGGCCTGGCTCACCGCGGCCGCCGGCGTCCTGGACGACGAGACCGACGCCGTCGCCGAGCTGATGACCACCGAGATGGGCAAGACGCTGGCGTCGGCCAAGGCGGAGGTCGGCAAGTGCGCCAAGGCGCTGCGCTGGTACGCCGAGCACGGCCCGGCCCTGCTGGAGCCCGAGCCGAAGGACGCCGCCGCGGTGGGGGCCGAGCAGGCCTACGTGGTGCACCAGCCGCTGGGCGTCGTCCTGGCGATCATGCCGTGGAACTTCCCGCTGTGGCAGGCGATGCGGTTCGCCGCCCCGGCGCTGATGGCCGGCAACGTCGGCCTGCTCAAGCACGCCAGCAACGTGCCGCAGACCGCGCTCTACCTGGAGGAGCTGTTCCGCAGGGCGGGCTTCCCCGAGGACGTCTTCCAGACCCTGCTCATCGGCTCCTCGACCATCGAGCGGGTGCTGCGCGACGACCGGGTCGCCGCCGCCACGCTCACCGGCAGCGCGCCCGCCGGCCAGTCGGTGGCCTCCATCGCCGGTGACGCGCTCAAGCCCACCGTGCTGGAGCTGGGCGGCAGCGACCCGTTCATCGTCATGCCCTCGGCCCACCTGGACCGGGCCGCCGAGGTCGCGGTCACCGCGCGCAACCAGAACAACGGTCAGAGCTGCATCGCCGCGAAGCGCTTCTTCGTGCACCGCGACGTCGCCGAGGAGTTCACCCGCCTGTTCGCCGAGAAGATCGGCGCCCTCACCGTCGGCGACCCGATGGACGAGGGCACCCAGGTGGGGCCGCTGGCCACCGAGTCCGGCCGGGAGGACGTCGAGAAGTACGTCGACGACGCCGTCGCCAAGGGCGCGCAGGTGCTGGTGGGCGGCAAGCGGGTCGACCGGCCGGGGTGGTTCTACGAGCCGACCCTCCTGACCGGCATCACCCCGGAGATGGACCTGTACCTGGAGGAGGTCTTCGGGCCGGTCGCGGCGCTGTGGACGGTCGACTCGCTGGAGGAGGCGATCGAGATCGCCAACAGCCACCCCTACGGGCTGGGCTCCAACCTCTGGAGCGAGGACGCCGGGGAGCGGGAGCGGTTCATCCGCGACATCGCCTCGGGGATGGCCTTCGTCAACGGCATGACGACCAGCTACCCGGAGCTGCCGTTCGGCGGGGTCAAGCAGAGCGGGTACGGCCGGGAGCTGACCGAGCTCGGCATGCGCGAGTTCATGAACGCCAAGACCGTCTGGATCGGTGGGCCGAGCAGCGAGCAGGCCGAGCGCAGCACCGCCGGTTCCGCCGCGGAGTAGCGACGCCCTTCCCGGCCGGGCCTCCCGTCAGCGCAGGCGGGAGGTCCAGTCGGCGGGGACGCGCCCGCGCGGCCCGGGGGCGGGC
>NZ_SSXC01000058.1 GCF_021699055.1 Blastococcus sp. MG754426
GGCCGGTGACCATCAGGGATCCCCCCGAACCGACCCTGGTTCCTCTCCCCGGGTGATCACCGGTGTCATCGGGCCGGTCGCCGGTGCGACCATCGGTGGCGTGACCCCCACCATCGGCGCGCCGCCGCGTCCGCCGCTCGTGCGCCCGCGCGAGGGCCGGCTCGTCGCGGGCGTCGCGGCGGGCACCGCGGCGCACCTGCGCCAGGACCCGCTGGTGGTGCGGGTGGCGTTCGTGCTGCTGGCGACGACGGGGCTGGGCATCATCGCCTACGCGCTGCTGTGGCTCACCATGCCGGTCGCCGCGCCCGGGGAGTCCCCCGCGGTCACCCAGGGCTGGCGCCCGGCCGGTGCCCGGCAGTGGATCGCCCTCGTCGTGCTCGGGCTGGTGGCCGTCAGCCTCCTGGGCCAGCTGAGCCAGTGGACGAGCGCCGACGTCGTGCTGCCGCTGATCCTGCTGGCCGGCGGGCTCACCGTGATCTGGCGGCAGCTGGACACCGACCGCACGCTGGCCGGCGCGGGGGTCCGCTGGGCCCTGGCCGGCGGGGTCGCCGTCCTGGGTGTCGGGCTGTTCCTCCTCCTGGCGACCACCGGTCAGCTGGCCAACGCCCGCAACGGGTTCGCCGCCACGCTGCTCATCCTCACCGGCGTCGTCCTGGCGACCGCGCCGCTGTGGCGCCGGCTGCTGGACTCACGGGCCGAGGAGCGCGCCGCCCGCATCCGGTCGGAGGAGCGGGCCGCCGTCGCCGCGCACCTGCACGACTCGGTGCTGCAGACCCTCGCGCTCATCCAGCGCAACGCCGAGGAGCCGCAGGCGGTCAGCCGGCTGGCGCGCAGCCAGGAGCGGGAGCTCCGCGCGTGGCTCTACGACCCGGTGGCCGTCCGCGAGGGCGGCACCTGGGCCGGGCTGGTTGCGGGCATGGTCGCGGACGTCGAGGCCGACCACGCCCTGACCGTCGACCCCGTCGTGGTCGGGGACGCCCCCGTCGACGAGCAGCTGGCCGCGCTCGGCGCCGCCACCCGCGAGGCACTGGTCAACGCGGCCAAGCACTCCGGCGAGCTCTCCGCCGACCTCTACACCGAGGTGACCGCCGACCAGGTGTCGGTCTTCGTCCGGGACCGCGGCAAGGGTTTCGACCCGGGCACGGTCCCGGACGACCGCCGCGGCCTGCGCGACTCGGTGCACGGCCGGCTGGCCCGCCTGGGAGGCTCGGCGCTGGTCCGCTCGACACCGGGGGAGGGGACCGAGGTGGAGCTGGTCCTGCCGAGGACGAGCACGTGACGCCGATCGAGGAGTGCAGCAGCATGGGTCCGCGGGTGTTCGTGGTCGACGACCACGCGATGGTGCGCACCGGCGTGCGCGCCGAGCTGGGCGCGGACGTGACCGTCGTGGGGGAGGCGGCCGACGTCGCCACCGCGATCGACGGCATCCGCGGCGCGCGGCCCGACGTCGTGCTGCTGGACGTGCACATGCCCGGCGGCGGCGGGCGGGCGGTCCTCGAGGCGCTCCGCGGGGAGCTGCCGGACGTGAAGTGGCTCGCCCTGTCGGTCTCCGACGCCGCGGAGGACGTCATCGCCGTCATCCGGGCCGGGGCGCGGGGCTACGTCACCAAGACGATCTCCGGCCCCGACCTGCTCGACGCCGTCCGCCGGGTGGCCGACGGCGACGTCGTCTTCAGCCCCCGCCTGGCCGGGTTCGTGCTGGACGCCTTCGCCGCCGGGGGTGCGGCGGCCCAGCAGCCGGCGGCCGAGGAGGTCAGCGACCCGGGGCTGGACCTGCTGAGCGCCCGCGAGCGCGAGGTGATGCAGCTGCTGGCCCGCGGCTACACCTACCGGGAGATCGGGTCCCGGCTCTTCATCTCGGTCAAGACCGTGGAGTCGCACGCCTCCAACGTGCTGCGCAAGCTGCAGCTCTCCAACCGCAACGAGCTCACCCGCTGGGCGGCGACCAACCGGCTCCTCTAGCCGCGACTGGCCGCCCGCCGCCACCTCCGCTAAGCATGTGTCCGACGACACGGACGGCCTGCTCGGCGGGCCCGGGGGAGAAGGAGGCCGTCATGCTGCGCACGCTGTCGCGCCCGCTGGTCGCCGGCGTGGAGCGCTACCTGCCGGGAGCGTTCGTCTTCGCGGTGGTCCTCACCGTGATCGTCGCGGTGCTGGCCCTGCTCTTCGGCGACATCGGGCCCGCAGAGCTGACGCGGGCCTGGGGTGACGGCCTGGCCGGGCTGCTGGCGTTCATGACGCAGGTGGCCCTGGTGCTGCTGCTCGGCTACACGCTGGCGCTCACCCGGCCGGTCAAGGCGGGGCTGACGCGGATCGCCGACGTGCCGAAGAGCCCCCGTGCCGCCTACGCGTTCGTCGCCCTCATCGCCTCGATCGCCTCGCTGATCAGCTTCGGGCTGGGGCTGGTCGTCGGTGGCGTCATCGCCCTCGAGGTGGGCCGGGCCGCGCGCCGCCGCGGGACGAAGCTGCACTACCCGCTGCTGGTGGCCAGCGCGTACTCGGGCTTCGCCGTCTGGCACATGGGCTACAGCGCCACCGGACCCCTGGCCGCAGCCACTCCCGGCAGCTTCGTCGAGGAGGCGATCGGCCGCACCATCCCGATCAGCGAGACCGTGTACTCGCCGTGGAACCTCATCGCGATCGTGATCGCGGTCGCGGCGATCCTGGGCACCGTCGTCCTGCTCGCCCCGAAGAGCAGGGACCGGATCGTCGAGCTGCCGGAGCGGATGGGGACCGAGGAGCCCGACGTCGCGCTGAAGACGCCGGAGACCCCCGCCGAGCGCATGGAGGCATCCCGGCTGGTCACGCTGGTCCCGGGCCTCGCCCTCCTGGGCTACCTCGGCGTGTACTTCGCGCAGGAGGGCTTCGACCTCACCCTCGACATCGTCAACTGGTCGTTCCTCGCTGCGATCCTGCTCATCGTGCGCAGCCCGGCGGAGCTCGCCGAGCTGGTCGGCGGGGCGGTGCGGACGGTGGGCGAGGTGCTGCTCCAGTACCCGCTGTACGCCGGGATCATCGGGATGATGACCGCCTCCGGGTTGGCGGCCCAGCTCAGCGGGTGGTTCACCGACGTCGCCAGCCCGGGCAGCCTCGGGCTGCTGGCCTTCCTCTCCGCGGGGCTGCTCAACATGTTCGTGCCCAGCGGCGGCGGGCAGTTCGCCGTCCAGGCGCCGATCTTCCTGGACGCCGCCGACTCCCTCGGCGTCGATCCGGCCGTCATCACCATGGCGATCGCCTACGGCGACCAGTGGACGAACATGATCCAGCCGTTCTGGGCGCTGCCGCTGCTCGCCGTCGCCGGCCTCGGGGTGCGCGACATCTTCGGGTTCACCGCGATCACCTGCCTGATCACCGGCATCGTGTTCGGCGGGACGCTGCTGGTGCTCGGCGCCGGCTGAGCCGGCCGGCGCGCAGCCGGCCGGCCCCGCGCCGTCAGCGGAAGTGGCTCTTCGGGATGACCCCGTGGACGCCGACGGTCCGGTCGACGACCTGGGAGACCTCGAAGTCCACGGCGGCCGAGAGGTAGGCGTAGGCGACGGCGCGGTCCATGCCGAGGTCGTTCTGGAGGAAGTCCAGGGCGTGGACCACCGCCCGCCGGTTGGCGACGTCGAGGTCGCCGGCCTGCCCGCCGCGGCTGCCGTCGGGGTCGGACAGCCCGATCGGGAGCCACGACTCCGGCGTCTCGCCGAACGGGTAGCTGAACGCCACCGACGGGGCGTCGGAGGTGCCCTTCCGGCAGACGGTCAGCCGGAACGTGAGGCGCAGCGAGCCCTCCAGCGCGGTGAGCGCGACCTCGCCGCTGCCCATCGACATGTGCGGGTCGCCGACCGAGAACAGCGCACCGGGGGCGACGACCGGCACGTAGAACGCCGACCCCACGCCGAGCAGGTTCACGTCGATGTTGCCGCCGCCGACGGTGGGCGGGATGGAGTTGACCAGCGGGTCGTTCACCGCCGCCGCGTCGGCGACCGTCGCCACCGCCATGAGCCCGGCGAAGGGGTCGACGGGCCAGGAGACCGTTCCCCTCGGCCCGCCCGGCAGGCTCGCCCGGACCGCACCCCCGCGGACCGCCAGCGGTGTGAAGATCGAGACGTTGCCGTACTCGAGCGGGTTCCCGGTGCCGCGCCCGTCGCGCGTCGTCGGCATGACCTCCGCGGCGGTGATGTCGCCGGGGGCGCCGGCGAAGGCCGCGGCCAGCGCGCCCTTGCCGTGCCGGCTCGAGACGACGCCGTACGGCACCCGCGGCAGCGCCGTCAGCAGCTCGATCTTCAGGACGTCGCCCGGCCGCGCCCCCTCGACGTGCACCGGGCCGGTGACGACGTGCGGGCCGTCGGCGTCGAAGCTGCGAGGGTGCCGGGCGTACTCCGCCGCGATGGCGACGGCGTCGTCGAGGACCTGCTCCCGGGGCACCCCCTGGCTGCCGAACCAGGCAACCGGGTCGCGCCCCTGGTCCTCGAGGATCCCCTCGTGGCTGACGGTGTCGATGGTGATCGTGCCGCCGGAGCGCACCCGGGCCACGGGGGCGTCGCCGGTGCGCGGCAGGTAGCCCCAGAGCACCTCGTCCGGGCGGGAGGGCAGGTAGACCTGGCCGTCGATCGGGCCGGTGCCGGGTTGGAGCACCTCGCGCGGCAGGCGCGTCCGCGGCGCCGCCACCGCCGGGCCGGCCGTCGCCACCCCGGCGGCGAGCAGCGCGCCGGTGGCCAGGGCGGTCTGCACGAACGCGCGGCGGCCGAGCCCCCGCTCGAGGCGCTCCGCGGCCTCCTGCGGGTCGGGGCTGGTCTGGTCGTGCGGGGTCGTGGTCACGGTGCTCTCCCGGTGCCGTCGGTGGGCGTCGGGGGAGTTCTACGGGTCCGGTGTTGCGCCCGCGTGGCGCCGGGGCCACGCGGTGTTACGAGCTCGTTCCGCCCGGCCCGGTCCCGAACGCCGCCCGCCGGAAGGCGGTGAACAGCGGCGGCGGCTCGGGTGAGGCCCACATCTGGTTGGTCAGGAGGACCGCCGTCGTGCCGGTGACCGGATCGGTCCACCAGGTGCTGCCCAGGCCGCCGTCCCACCCGTAGGAGCCGGCGTGCCGCCCGCCCGGTTCGTCGGTGCGTCGGACGCCGATGCCGAGGCCCCACCCGCCGCCCTCGTCGTCCACCGGGCCGACCTGCTCGGTGGTCATGGCCCGGACCGCGGCCCCGCTGAGCACCCGGGTGCCGTCGGGGGCGCACCCCTGCGACTCGAGGACGCGGGCGAAGGCGGCCAGGTCGCCGACCGTGGAGACCAGGCCGTCGCCGCCGTCGGGGAACGCCGGCGCCGACGACCACTGGCCGTCCGCCGGGTCGTAGACCTCCCGCCCGCCGTCGGGCCCCGGCGGCGCCCAGTGCGGTCCCAGCCGGTCTCGGACCGCCGCCGGCACCCCGAACCCGGTGCTGCGCATCCCCGACGGCCGGAGGACCCGCTCGTCCAGCACCTCGGGCAGCGGCCGCCCGGCGGCGCGCGACACCAGCACGCCCAGCACGCTGGCGCCCAGGTGGTACAGCCAGCGGGTGCCCGGCTGGTGGGCCAGCGGGACGGAGCCCAGGCGGCGCATCCACTCGTCCGGGCCGGGCGCCGCCTGCGGGGCCGGCGGGCCCAGGGGCAGCCCTGCTGCGGCGAGCGCGGCCAGCGTCGGCGACGGCCAGGGCGCGGTGAAGTCCAGCCCGAGGCCCAGCCGGAGGGTGAGGACGTCGCGGACGGTGATCGGGCGGACCGCCCGCACCGTCCCCGCGTCCGGGTCGGCGGGGTCGGCGAGCACGCGCCGCCCGGCGAGCTCGGGGAGGAACCCGTCCACGGCGGCCTCGAGGGCGAGGACCCCCTCGTCCAGGAGGGACATCGCCGCGGCGGCGACGACCGGCTTGGTGGTCGAGGCGATGCGGAAGACGGTGTCCTGCGACACGGCGTGGCCGGTGCCGGGTGCGTGCGCGCCGGCCGCGCCGGTGGTGACCGGCTCGCCGTGCCGGCCGACCCACCAGGCGGCGCCCGGCACCTCCCCGGCGGCGACCGCCCCGGCCACCGCTGCCTCGATCCGCTCCGCCCGCGCGGAGTTCCCGCTCCGACCGCCCATGCCGGGATGACCCGGGGGGCGCCCGGAACTCATCGCCTCAGGCGGTGTGCACCACGTGGAAGGCCTCGGCGAGGCGGCCGGCCGGGAGGCCGAGCCGCTGGGCGGTCTGCCGCATCCAGCCGGTCACGAACTCCTCGAGGTCCGGCACGTGGCTCACCTGGGTGACGTGGCACTTCAGAGCGGCGAACTTGCGGTCGACGACGTCGGTGACGTCGACGGCGTGGTCGGCGCGCGGGCTGGCACCCAGCCAGACCTCGCCGACCGTCCAGGCGTCCAGCCCCTCGTCGGCCAGCAGCTCCGGGAAGGCGAACGGGTTGCGGGCATCGGGGTAGACGGCGCGCAGCGTCGACTCGCCGACGGTCATGTGGTCGGGGTGGCTGGCCCCGATCCGCTCCCAGAACCGCTCCGGCGAGCTGGTCAGCACCCGCTGCGGGCGGACCTGGCGGATGACCCGGCTGATGTCCCGGCGCAGGTCCAGCGTCAGCTCCAGCCGGCCGTCGGGGTAGCCGAGGAAGCGGACGTCGGTGACGCCCACCTCGGCCGCCGCCGCGGTCTGCTCGGCCCGGCGCAGCGGGCCCATCTGCTCGCGGGGGGTGTCGTCGAAGCCGCCGGCGTCGCCGTCGGTGACGATGAGGTAGGTGACCTCGGTGCCGGCCGCCGTCCAGGTGGCGACGGTGCCGGCGCTGCCGAAGTCGACGTCGTCGGGGTGGGCCAGGACGCACAGTGCCCGCTCGACGTGCTCGGCGGGAGCGGACGGGCGCTGGAGCGGGGAGGTCACCCGGCGCAGCCTAGGTGCACCGGCCGCGCGGGCCGCGAGCCGCTCGCGCAGACTCGCGGGGTGCCCTCGTTCACCCTGTCCGTCGCGCTCCGCTCCTCCACCCCGCTGGACGACGACGCCGTCGACACCCTCCGCGCGGTGCTGCGGCCCGGCGACCCGGAGCTGCGGCTGTGGCGGGAGCCCGACCGCGCGGTGCTGCGCGTGAGCACCGAGTGCGAGGCCGAGGACCTCGACGCCGCGCTGGTGCTCGGCATGGAGCTGGCCGACGAGGTGGGCGAGGCCCGCCCCGGCCGGGTGTTCGAGGTGGCCGCGATGGGCGACGACGACTCGCAGGTCTGGCGCAGCGGGCCCTGACCCGCACCGTCCAGGGGGTCGTCCCGGGGCCGAGGGGGAGCCCGCCCCGCTACAGGCGGCCGCGGCCCTGGCGGAGCAGCACCATGCCGAGGGCGGCGCCGTCCGGGCCCAGCGCGGTGCGGAACCGGGAGAGCACCTGCTGCTCGCGGGAGAGCGACAGGCGGGTGCCGCCGTCGGCCGCCCGGAGGGCGCCGATCTCGTGCGAGATAGCCACACGGCGGCGGACCAGCTCGATGATCTCGGCGTCGCAGGCGTCGATCGCGTCGCGGAGCGCGCCGATCCGCTCGGCGGGGTCCCTGGGGGTGGTCGGGCCGGCGACGGGGGCTGCGGTGGAGGTGCTCATCGGGTTCCTCGGTGGTGTGGGGGCCGGGAGGTCCGAGAACGAGAAACGCCCCGGGCTCCTCGGGCCCGGGGCGTCTGTTGCGGCGTGTGCTCAGCCAGCGGTGACGGACACCGGATCCCGGTGGCCGTAGAAAAAGCTGACGGTGGCGAGCACGGGGGGAGTCTGGCACAGGCCGCGCGACGCGCGCCAGGCCGGGCACGCCCGCAGGCGCCCGCGAGCGCGTGGCGGTCCTCCCCGGCGGCCGGCTGGGACGGGTGGTGCGCCCGTTCCCGGGGGCGCCGGGAGCGTCACCCGTCCGGCTTACAGTGGCGGGGTCATGAGCAGCAGCCTCCAGCAGTCCCTCCCCGGCACCGCCGCCCTGCAGCGCTCCGCACCCGGCTCGGTGGGGCGGGAGCTGGACCGGATGCTCGCCGGCCTCAACGGCCCGCAGCGCGACGCCGTCGTCCACGAGGGCAGCCCGCTGCTCATCGTCGCCGGCGCCGGGTCGGGCAAGACCCGCGTGCTCACCCACCGCATCGCCTACCTGCTGGGCGCCCGCGGGGTGCAGCCGGGGGAGATCCTTGCGATCACCTTCACCAACAAGGCCGCCGGCGAGATGAAGGAGCGGGTGGCCGCGCTCGTCGGCCCGCGGGCGCGGTCGATGTGGGTCTCGACGTTCCACTCGATGTGCGTGCGCATCCTGCGGGCCGAGGCCGCCAAGCTGGGCATGAAGTCGTCGTTCACGATCTACGACCAGGGCGACTCGATCCGGCTGATGACGATGGTCGCCCGCGACCTCGACCTCGACGCCAAGCGCTATCCCGGGCGCAGCCTGTCCAACCAGGTGTCCAACCTGAAGAACGAGCTCGTCGACGAGGAGTCGTTCAGCCCCCAGACGGCGCCGGAGAAGGTGCTCAAGGAGGCGTACACGCTCTACCAGCGGCGGCTGCGCGAGGCGCACGCCATGGACTTCGACGACCTGATCATGACGACGGTCCACCTGCTGCAGGCCTTCCCCGACGTCGCCGAGCACTACCGCCGCCGCTTCCGGCACGTGCTGGTCGACGAGTACCAGGACACCAACCACGCCCAGTACATGCTGGTGCGCGAGCTCGTCGGCGACGGCTCCGGGCCGGTGCCGATGGGCGAGCTGTGCGTGGTCGGTGACGCCGACCAGTCGATCTACGCCTTCCGCGGCGCGACGATCCGCAACATCGACGAGTTCGAGCGCGACTACCCGCAGGCCACCACGATCCTGCTGGAGCAGAACTACCGCTCCACCCAGCGCATCCTCAAGGCCGCGAACACCGTCATCGCCAAGAACACCGGCCGGCGGCCGAAGAACCTGTGGACCGACTCGGGCGACGGCGAGCTCATCGAGGGCTACGTCGCGGACAACGAGCACGACGAGGCCGCCTGGGTCGCCGAGCAGATCGACGCGCTGGTCGACTCGGGGAAGGCCCGGCCGGCCGACATCGCGGTGTTCTACCGCACCAACAACGCCTCGCGCGTGTTCGAAGAGGTCTTCATCCGCGTCGGCATGCCGTACAAGGTCGTCGGCGGGGTGCGCTTCTACGAGCGCAAGGAGGTCCGCGACGCGCTCGCCTACCTGAAGCTGGTCGCGAACCCGGCCGACGTCGTGAGCCTGCGCCGGATCATCAACGTCCCCAAGCGCGGGATCGGCGACAAGGCCGAGTCGTGCATCGAGTCCTTCGCCGACCGGGAGCGGATCGCGTTCGGCTCGGCGCTGCGGCGCTGCTCCGAGATCGGCGAGCTGGCGACCCGCTCGCTCAAGGCGGTGCAGGAGTTCGTCGCCCTGCTCGAGGAGTTCGAGCGGCTGGTCGAGACCGGCTCGGGCCCGGCGGCGCTGCTGGAGAGCATCCTCGACCGCACCGGCTACCTCGCCGAGCTGCAGGCCAGCACCGACCCGCAGGACGAGGGTCGGGTCGACAACCTCAACGAGCTCATCTCGGTGGCTGCCGAGTTCGAGGCGGCCAACCCCGGCGGCTCGGTCACCGACTTCCTCGAGCAGGTGTCGCTCGTGGCCGACGCCGACCAGATCCCGGTCTCCGGGGACGACGCCGGTGTGGTCACGCTGATGACGCTCCACACCGCGAAGGGGCTGGAGTTCCCGGTCGTCTTCCTCACCGGCATGGAGGACGGCGTCTTCCCGCACCTGCGCGCGCTGGGTGACCCGCGCGAGCTGGAGGAGGAGCGGCGGCTGGCCTACGTGGGCATCACGCGGGCGCGCCAGCGGTTGTTCATCTCCCGGGCCACCGTGCGCACCAGCTGGGGGCAGCCGGCCTACAACCCGCCGTCCCGGTTCCTCGACGAGATCCCCGCCGAGACGATCCACTGGGAGCGCACCGACCCGGTGCCCGCGCCGTCGACCGGCTACCGGTCGGCCCAGACGCGGGTGGCGGCGACCGGGCTGTCCACCGGCGGCCTGCGCGGCGGTGCCGGCAACCGGCAGGTCATCTCCGTCGAGGTGGGCGACCGGGTGAGCCACGACGCCTTCGGCCTCGGCACCGTCGTCGAGGTCACCGGCGTGGCCGACAAGGCCCAGGCAACCGTCGACTTCGGCTCGGGCGGCACCAAGCGCCTCGTGCTCCGCTACGCCCCCCTCGTGAAGCTCTGACCTGAGGGGCGGGGCCCGGAGGGTCCCCGACGAAGGCCAGGACGCGCTCGACGCAGGCCGGGACGGCACCTGGCCGCGGTCGATCGGGCGGAGCCCGATCGATCAGACACTCACCCCGCGCTCGGCCAGCCAGGCCCGCGGGTCGATCGGGCGGCCGTCCATCCCGCCCCGGTGGATCTCGTAGTGCAGGTGCGGGCCGGTGGACTGGCCCTCGTTGCCGATCTTGGCGATCTGGTCCCCGGCGGTGACGAGGTCGCCGGCGGAGACGTTGTAGTAACGCATGTGCCCGTAGATGTGCACGTTGCCGTCGGCGTCCTGGATGTAGACGGCGTTGCCGTAGCCCGAGGCGCGCCCCGCGCGGACGACGACGCCGTCGGTGGCCGCGAGGATGGGCGTGCCGAGCGGGGCGGCCAGGTCCAGGCCGTAGTGCATGGTGCCCCAGCGGCGGCAGAAGCAGGTGGTCAGCGTGCCCTGGGTCGGGGCGACGATCTTGGGCTGCCGGGCGGCGCGGGAGGCGGCGAGTTCGCCGAGCCGCGCCTGGGCCTCGGCCTCGGTGATGCCGCGGCGCGCGTCGGCGCCCTCGAGTCCACCGGCGAAGCTCACCTCGGTGCCGACGCCGAGCCCGTAGTCGGCGGCGGAGGCGGTGACGTCCGCGCGGTCGGCGGTGAGGGCCGGGATGCCGGCGAGCACGGCGCCGGCGACGAGCGCGGCGAGCCAGAGGTGGGCTCGCCGGCCGGGCGGGTGCGGCAGCCGGCGCCGCGCGCGGGGTGCCGCCTCGTCGGCGGGGGCCGCGGCGGGCTCCGCCGCGGGGAGCGGTGCGCGGACCGGGCCCTCGACAGCGGTGCGCGGACGGGGCACCACGACGACGTCGGACGGCGGCCCCTCCAGCACCGGTGCGCTGCTGCGAGTCACGGCGGACCTTCCCGGACGACAGGCCGGCGAGCGCCCGGGGGGCGTCCGTCGGGGGAGCGACGACGGCGAGGGCTCCTGGAGTGGTGCCCGCCGGTCGTCCCGGCGCCGTGATCGGACCGTAACGATCCGTCATGGGCCGACCAAGGACCCGACGCTGCGTGTCGCGACGTGTACGAGTCGTCACGTCGACGTGTCGACCCTGCGGATGCGGGGGATGCCGGCGGTCAGGCGACGGCGGCGACCGGTCCGCTCGTCGTCCCCTGCTCGCAGCCGCCGGCGAGGGTGGTCGCCACCTCGTCGAGCACGCCGCGGTGCATGGGCAGCGACATGTGCCCGACGCCGCGGAACAGCACGTTGCGCGCACCCAGGTCGGGGTGGTCGCACCGGCCCGACCGCGTGGGCAGCACCATCTGGTCGAGGTCGCTGTAGAGGGCCGTGATGCGGGTCCGGCAGCCGGGCGCCGGCTGCTCGAGCTCCTCCAGCACCGGTGACCCGGGGCGCAGCTGGCGGATCAGCGGGGTGGGCGCGAGGTGGGCGAGGACCGAGCCGCGGTGCGGGGTGCCGAGGGTCACCAGCGAGTCGATCCGGCGGTCGCCGCCCTGCCGCTGCACGTGGTACCGGGCGATCAGGCCGCCGAGGCTGTGCCCGACGACGCGCACCCGGTCGTGACCGGTCTGCTCGCAGACGCGCTCGATGTGCTCGCCCAGCTCCGCGGCGCCACGCGCGACGTCGGTGAGCAGCGGGCTGTAGTTCCACGAGCAGACGGCGGTGAACCCGCGGCGGCGCAGGTTGCGGCGCATGACCGCGAACACCGAGCGGTTGTCGACGAGCCCGTGCACCAGCAGCACGGGCGTGCCGGCCGCCACCGGGTCGACGACGAGGCGGGCCCGGGCCACCGGCGGCTGCTCCCCGGTGCGCGTGCCCGGGTCGAGGCGCAGCTGCTCCATGCGGGCACCCAGCGGGTACATGAGGACGTGCGCCCCGAACCACGCGAGCTCGGTCAGGCCGCCGGTGAGCGTCGTGGGGGAGCAGAGTGCGCGCAGACCACGTGGCGTGCCCTCGGCGCCGTCCCCGGTGTGCCACCCTGGACCGGAGCCCGGATCGCCCGATGGGCGCATGGCTGCCCTCCCCGTTGACCTCCGGCGGAGCTCGGCTCGTGCCGTCCCGCCGGCGGCGGTGCCAGGTGTGTGCTCCGTTCACCGCACGGTAATGCGGAGGAGTGACGGTCGTCACACGAACGTCACCGTCCGGTGGGCGATCGAGTCCGGTTCGTGACATCCAGCGAAGGGGGAGACTTGTCCACCCGCGACCACCGCGCCCGGACCGAACGCACCGGCACGGGCCGGCCCGAGGCCTCCGCCCGCAGGCGGCGGGACGCCCGGCCGGGCGGTGCCACGCCGGCGGGCGCCGGGGACCGCGTGGTCATCGGCACCGTGCCCCCCGCGGTGCGGGTCTGCGGCGCGCTGCTCGTGCTCGCCGGGCTGGCCGGCGTGCTCGCGGCGGTCCCCACCTACCTGGTGGTCGGCGGGGAGGAGCTGCGCCAGGTGCGCGGGGTCGGCGGTGCGCTCGCGACCCTGCTGGTACCCGTCGTCCACCTGACCGTCGGTGCGACGCTGCTGCGCCGCGCCGTGCCGAAGTTCGGCCTGGCCTACGCCGCCGTCGCCGGGGCGCTGGCCGTCGGGGAGCTGCTCATCGAGCTCTACCGGGGCAGCAGCTCGACCGCGCGGCCCGGGGTGGAGGTGCTCGCGGGGGAGCGGGTGCTCACCAGCAGCGTGCAGGTCGGCGCCGGCTGGGTGCTCGGTGTCGTGGCGCTGGTGCTGACCGTGCTGGCCGGCGTCGTCGGCACGGCGGCGTGGGGGCGGACGGTGATGGAGGACCGCGGCCCCCTGGACCCGGTCCGCTCGCTGCTGGCCGGCGCCGCGGTGCTGCTGGGGGTGGTCGCCGTCCTCAGCCTGTCGCTGCCGGCCGCCGACGTGCCCGAGCAGCTCCGCACCGACCCCGCCACCGGCATGCGCGTCGTGGTGGTGCAGGAGGGGCCGCAGGCGCTGCTCGAGCGGCCGGGGCTCGCCCTCCTCGGCGGGCTGCTGCTCGCCGGCACCCTGCTGCTGTGCGCGGTGGTGGCCCCATCGCTGCGGCCGCGGCTGGCCGTGGTCGGCGGGCTGCTCGCCGTCGCCGTCACCGTGCTCCGCGCCGGGCTGGCGGGCCTCCGCGACGCGGTCTCGTCCGACGAGCTGGTCTGGACCGTCCCGGGCGTCGGGCTGGTCCTCGCGGGCCTCGGGTTGCTCGCCCTGACGGCGGTCGCCTGGCGGGCGCGTCGCACGTCGGCGTGACCCGCGCCACTCCCGGCGCTCCGCGGCCCTAAGCTCGCCGTCGTGGTGGACGAACGCATCCGGGTGGTCATCGCCAAGCCGGGACTGGACGGGCACGACCGCGGCGCCAAGGTGGTCGCGCGTGCGCTGCGCGACGCCGGCATGGAGGTCGTCTACACCGGCCTGCACCAGACCCCGGAGCAGATCGTCGAGACGGTCGTGCAGGAGGACGCCGACGCCGTGGGGCTCTCGGTCCTCTCCGGGGCGCACATGACGCTCTTCGCCCGGCTCGTCGAGCTGCTGCGGGAACGCGGCGTGGACGACGTCGTCGTCTTCGGTGGCGGGATCATCCCGGAGGAGGACGTCCCCGAGCTCCGGCGCATCGGCGTCACCGGCATCTTCACGCCCGGCGCGACCACCGGGGAGATCGTCGAGTGGGTGCGCGAGCACGTGGGCGAGCCCGCCGCGGGGTGACGTACTGGAACGGCCGCCCCCCAGGGGCCCGCTGCGAGCGCGCGAGGCGCGGGGGGAAGGCGGTCCTTCCGCTGCCGCGGAGGGGTGGGGTGCGTGTGACGCACCCCACCCCCGGCCCCTCCCGGGAACGCCCGGGGCAGCGGTCCGGTTCCGGGCGGTCTACGGTGCCTGTTCGTGGATCTCTTCGAGTACCAGGCCCGTGACCTGTTGGCCTCGCACGGTGTCCCCGTGCTCCCCGGCGGTGTTGCCGAGACCCCTGAGCAGGCGGAGGCGATCGCCCGCGAGATCGGGCAGACCGTCGTCGTCAAGGCGCAGGTGAAGGTCGGTGGCCGCGGCAAGGCCGGCGGCGTCAAGCTCGCCGACAACCCTGAGGACGCCAAGGCGCGCGCCCAGGACATCCTCGGCCTCGACATCAAGGGCCACATCACGCACCGCGTGATGGTGGCCCAGGCCAGCGACATCGCGGAGGAGTACTACTTCTCCTACCTGCTCGACCGGTCCAACCGCACCTTCCTGGCCATGGCCTCGAAGGAGGGCGGCATGGAGATCGAGCAGCTCGCCGTCGAGCGCCCCGAGGCCCTCGCCCGCATCCCGGTCGACGCGACCGTCGGCGTCGACAGCCAGAAGGCCGCCGAGATCGTCGACGCCGCCGGGTTCCCCGCCGAGGTCCGGGACCAGGTCATCGCGATCGCCGTCCAGCTGTGGGACACCTTCGCCAAGGAGGACGCCACGCTGGTCGAGGTCAACCCCCTCGCCAAGGCGCCGGACGGCACGGTGCTCGCGCTGGACGCCAAGGTGACCCTCGACGCGAACGCCGACTTCCGGCACGAGAACCGGGCCGCGCTCGAGGACGCCGCCTCCGCCGACCCGCTCGAGGCGCGGGCCAAGGAGAAGGACCTCAACTACGTCAAGCTCGAGGGTGAGGTCGGGATCATCGGCAACGGTGCCGGCCTGGTCATGAGCACCCTCGACGTCGTCGCCTACGCCGGTGAGGAGTTCGGCGGCGTGAAGCCGGCCAACTTCCTCGACATCGGTGGCGGCGCCTCGGCCGAGGTGATGGCGAACGGCCTGGAGATCATCCTCTCCGACCCGGCCGTCAAGAGCGTGTTCGTCAACGTCTTCGGAGGCATCACCGCCTGCGACGCCGTGGCGAACGGCATCGTCCAGGCCCTGGGCATCCTCGGCGACGAGGCCACCAAGCCCCTGGTCGTCCGTCTCGACGGGAACAACGTCGAGGAGGGGCGGCGGATCCTCGCCGAGGCCGACCACCCGCTGGTCACCCTGGTCGACACGATGGACGGCGCCGCGCGCCGGGCCGCCGAGCTCGCCGCCTGATCGCCCCCGACCTCAGACAGGACCTGAAGAGATGTCGATCTTCCTCAACGAGAACAGCAAGGTCATCGTCCAGGGCATGACCGGCTCCGAGGGCATGAAGCACACCCAGCGCATGCTCGCCTCGGGCACCGCGATCGTCGGTGGCGTCAACCCGCGCAAGGCCGGCCAGTCGGTGGACTTCGACGGCACCAGCGTGCCGGTGTTCGGCGGCGTCGCCGAGGCCATGAAGGAGACCGGCGCCGACGTCAGCGTCATCTTCGTGCCGCCGCCGTTCGCCAAGGCTGCCGTCATCGAGGCCGTGGACGCCCAGATCGGGCTCGCCGTGGTCATCACCGAGGGCATCCCGGTGCACGACTCGACCTACTTCTGGGCGCACGCCCAGGGTGGCTCGACCCGGATCATCGGCCCGAACTGCCCCGGCCTGATCAGCCCCGGCCGCAGCAACGCCGGCATCATCCCGGCGAACATCACCAAGCAGGGCAAGATCGGTCTGGTGTCGAAGTCCGGCACGCTGACCTACCAGATGATGTACGAGCTCCGGGACATCGGTTTCTCGACCGCCGTCGGCATCGGTGGCGACCCGGTCATCGGCACCACGCACATCGACTGCCTGCAGGCCTTCCAGGACGACCCGGAGACCGAGGCCATCGTGATGATCGGCGAGATCGGGGGCGACGCCGAGGAGCGGGCCGCCGACTTCGTCAAGGCCAACGTCACCAAGCCGGTCGTCGGCTACGTCGCCGGGTTCACCGCCCCCGAGGGCAAGACGATGGGCCACGCCGGCGCCATCGTGTCCGGCTCGGCCGGCACCGCCCAGGCGAAGAAGGAGGCCCTCGAGGCCGCCGGTGTGCGCGTGGGCAAGACGCCGTCCGAGACCGCCCGGCTGATGCGCGAGATCGTCGGCTAGCGGGTTCCCGCACCCTGACCGACCCGCTGCCCGGTGACCGCCACGGTCACCGGGCAGCGGTGCGTCGGGGGCAGGACGTGATGAACCGGCGCGCCGTTGCGCGCCGCTCGCCCCGACCGCCACGATCGATGCGCACCCGTTCCGTCCGGAGGAGATGACCGTGACCGCCAGCCAGCCCCCGCAGCCGCCCGAGGGTGGCCGACCGCCCGCGGGTGCCCAGCCGCCCGAGGGGCAGGCGCACGAGGCGCCGCGGGTGGCGGGACCGGGGGAGCAGCACGGCGGGACCCCCCAGGAGCAGCGCGGTGCCGGCCACCCCGGGCCGGGGCCGTCGCAGGGGCAGCCCCCGTACGGCCAGCCGGGCTACGGCGCGTACGGGCAGCCCCACCCCGGTCCGCCGCACCCGGGTCAGGGTCCGTACGGCCAGGCCCCGTACGGGCAACCGTCCTACGGCCAGCCGGGGTTCGGGCAGCCGCCGTACGGCCAGCCGGGCTACGGCGGGTACGGGCAGCAGCCGTACGGGCCACCGCCCTACGGGCAGCCGGGCTACGGCGGGTACGCCCAGCCGGGCTACGGCGGGTACGGCCCGGGGCCCTACGGCGGGCCCCCGCCGGGCCATGGCCAGCAGCCCTACGGGCACCCGTCCCCCTTCCCACCGGGTCACGGCTACGGCCCCGGGTACGGCCGGCGGCCCGGTGGTGCGGAGTTCTCCTACGACCCCAAGCGGCTGGCCTGGACCGACCTCGCCGTCGCCGGCGGCACGCTGCTGTTCCTGCTGTTCGGGTTCCTGCCCTGGTGGCGGTTCGGCGACGCGACGTTCGGCGTCACGTTCAGCGGCTTCGAGGACGGCATGGTCGTGGCCGCCTTCGTGCTGTTCCTCCTGGCGACGACGTGGGCGGTCCTGCCGGC
This sequence comes from Blastococcus sp. MG754426, assembly GCF_021699055.1. Taxonomy (GTDB): domain Bacteria; phylum Actinomycetota; class Actinomycetes; order Mycobacteriales; family Geodermatophilaceae; genus Blastococcus. Next base: position 17,021 of record NZ_SSXC01000058.1, read on the forward strand.
GTTCGTCCGGACGACGACGACGTTCCCGCGCTCGGGGGTGACCGCCGGCCTGGCCGGGCTGGGGCTGGTGCTGACGCTGTTCTCCTGGCTGGACACGTTGCGGTACGCCTTCTCCTTCTGGGCGCTGATGGGCTTCCTCACGGCCGTGGGCACCACCGTGGTCGCGGGGCTCGCCCTGCGCCGGGAACTGCGGGAACGCCCCGCGCGGCCGGCCGTCCCGCAGCCCGGCGGACCGTGGCCAGGACAGCCCCAGCCCTGGGCCGGCCAGCCCTGGGCGGGCCAGCCCTGGGCGGGGCAGCAGCCCTACCAGCAGCAACCGACCTGGCCGGCGCAGCCGCCGCGCCCCGGGTCCGAGCCCGCTTCCGGCCCAGGCGGCGGTGGGACCGGTGGCGCCACCGCCTCCGGCGAGGCGCCGGGAGACACGCAGAGCGACCGTCCCGGCACGGAGACCTGACCGGCGTCCCGGCGCGGCCGCACGACGGCGGCCGGCTCCGGCGCGTGCGCCGCACATCGGCGCGGTGGCTTGCGAGAGTGGGGAGGTGGTCCCGCTGCTCGCACGCCTGCCCTTCCGGCGGGACGACGGGTCGGCGACCCGCCCCGCTCCGCCTGTCGTCCTGACCGCCCTCGCCGCGGCCGCCGTCACGGTGGTCGGCCTGGCCGGCCTGTGGCTGGCCCTGGTGGTCGTGCACACGCTGGACCCGGCCGGTGGCATGCCGGCCGGGGGCTCCGCGGCCCTGGGCAGCCGGTTGTGGCTGCTCGCGCACGGGGCGGAGCTCCGCCCGGCCTCCGGCCCCCTCGCGCTGGCCCCTCTGCTGCTGACCCTGCTCGCGGCGGGCGGGTTGTCGTGGGCCGGGCGGGTCGCCGTCCGGCTCCTCGACGACGGGGCGCCGGCGCGGGCGGTGGCGCGCGCGGGGACGACCGTCGTGCTCGTGCACCTGGCCCTCACCTGGCTGCTCGCGCTGCTGGTGGACGACGCTGACGTGGGTACCGGCTGGCCGCGCACGCTGGTGGCCCCGGCGGTGCTGGCGCTGGTCGCCGTGGGGTGGGGCGCCGGCCGCGAATCCGATCTCGCCGACGCCGCCCTGGGCGGTCTGCCGGGGATCGCCCGCCCCGTGCTGCGCGCGGTGCTCGCCGGGCTGCTGACCGCGCTGGCCCTGGCCTTCGTCGTGGTCGCGGTCGCGCTGGCCAGCGACGCCTCGGGGTACGCGGCGCTGTCGGGCGCCCTCGGCGGGGCAGGGGCCGGGGCGCTCGGGCTGCTCGGCCTGAGTGCGCTCTACCTGCCCAACGCGGCGGTCGCCGTCCTCGGGCTGGCCGCCGGCCCGGGCTTCTCCGTGGGCACCGGCACACTGGTGTCGGTGCACGGCGTCACGCTGGGCAGCGTGCCCGCCCTGCCGCTGCTCGCGGCGCTGCCCGACACGCAGGCGGTGCCGCTGGTCGCCTTCGTCTCGCAGGTCCTCCCGGCGGTGGCCGGGCTCGTCGCCGGCCGGACCGCGGGCCGGTGGTTCACCGACCGGGACGGCGGGTCGGTCGTCGCCGGGCTCGCCGGGCTGCTGGCCGGGTCGCTGCTGGGGCTGCTCGCCGGGCTGCTCGCCTGGGTCGCCGGCGGTGCCCTCGGGGACGGCGCGCTCGCCCAGGTCGGTGCCCCGCCGGTCGCCACCGGCCTCGCGTTCGGGGCGCAGGCGGCGATCGCCGCCGCGGTCGCGGCCGCCGTCACCCGCTGGCGGACGCTGGGCTGAGGATCCCGTCGCCGGGGCTCGGTGGGGGGCGAGGGGGTCCTTATAGGGTCGGCACCGTGCCCACCGACGCGTCCCCCGCCCGGGCGAGGGTCGTCGTCCTGCTGTCGGGGACCGGGTCGCTCTGCGAGGCGCTCCTGGCGGCCGCCGCCGACCCCGGCTACCCGGCGGAGGTGGTCGCCGTCGGCGCCGACCGCGAGGCCCCGGGGCTCCAGCACGCCCGGCGGCGCGGGCTGCCCACCTTCGTCTGCGCGCTCGGCGACCACCCCGACCGGCCGGCCTGGGACCGCGCGCTGGCCGAGCGGATCGCCGCCTTCGGCCCCGACCTCGTCGTCTCGGCGGGTTTCATGAAGATCGTCGGCCCGGCGGTGCTCGACGCGTTCGAGGGCCGGCTGGTCAACACCCACCCGGCGCTGCTGCCGGCGTTCCCCGGCGCGCACGCGGTCCGCGACGCCCTGGCGGCCGGCGCCACGGTGACCGGCTCGACCGTGCACCTGGTCGACGCCGGCGTCGACACCGGGCCGGTGCTCGCGCAGCGCGAGGTGCCGGTCCTGCCCGGGGACGACGAGGCGACGCTGCACGAACGGATCAAGGCCGTGGAGCGCGAGCTCCTGGTGGAGACGGTGGCGGCGTTGGCCGCCGCACCCCCGACCACCCCGCACCGGACGAGGAAGAGCACCTGATGAGCGACCGCACCCCGATCCGCCGCGCCCTGCTGGGCGTCTACGACAAGTCCGGCGTCGAGGAGCTGGCCCGCGGGCTCGCCGCCGCCGGGGTGGAGCTGGTCAGCACCGGTGCCACCGCGCGCCGGATCGCCGACGCCGGGGTGCCGGTCACGCCGGTGGAGCAGGTCACCGGCTTCCCCGAGTGCCTCGACGGGCGGGTCAAGACGCTGCACCCCGCCGTGCACGCCGGCATCCTCGCCGACCGGCGCAAGGACGAGCACGTCGCGCAGCTGGCCGAGCTCGGCATCGCCGCCTTCGACCTGGTCGTCGTGAACCTCTACCCGTTCACCGAGACCGTGGCCTCCGGTGCCGCTCCGGACGAGTGCGTCGAGCAGATCGACATCGGCGGCCCGGCGATGGTGCGCGCCGCGGCGAAGAACCACCCGTCGGTCGCCGTCGTCGTCGACCCGGCCCGCTACGACGACGTCCTCACCGCGGTCACCGCCGGCGGGTTCACCCTGGCCGAGCGGCAGCGGCTGGCCGCGGCCGCGTTCCGCCACACCGCCTCCTACGACGTCGCCGTCGCCTCGTGGATGGGCAACGTGCTCGCCCCGGACGACGACAGCGGCTTCCCGGCCTGGGCCGGCGGGAGCTGGGAGCGGGCCGACGTCCTGCGCTACGGGGAGAACCCGCACCAGGCCGCCGCGCTGTACCGCTCGGACCGGCCGGGCCTCGCGCACGCCGAGCAGTTGCACGGCAAGCAGATGTCCTACAACAACTACGTCGACACCGACGCCGCCTGGCGCGCCGCGCACGACCACGACGAGCCGTGCGTGGCGATCATCAAGCACGCCAACCCCTGCGGCATCGCCGTCGGGGCGGACATCGCCGCCGCGCACCGCAAGGCGCACGCCTGCGACCCGGTGTCGGCCTTCGGCGGGGTCATCGCGGCCAACCGCGAGGTCGACCTGACCATGGCCGAGCAGGTGGCCGAGGTCTTCACCGAGGTGGTGGTGGCCCCCGGTTTCACCGATGACGCCGTCGCCGTGCTGACGGGGAAGAAGAACATCCGGCTGCTGCGGCTGCCGCACCTGCCGGAGACGGGCGTGGAGCAGCGGCCGATCAGCGGTGGGCTGCTGCTGCAGACGCGCGACCGCATCGACGCCACCGGCGACGACCCCACCACCTGGACCCTCGCCACCGGTGAGCCGCTGGACGCCGCGGGCCTCGACGACCTCGTCTTCGCCTGGCGGGCGGTGCGCGCGGTGAAGAGCAACGCGATCCTGCTCGCCCACGACCGGGCGACCGTCGGCGTCGGCATGGGCCAGGTCAACCGGGTCGACTCCGCCCGGCTCGCGGTCGCGCGGGCGGGGGAGCGGGCCGCCGGGTCGGTCGCCGCCTCGGACGCGTTCTTCCCGTTCGCCGACGGGCTGCAGGTGCTGCTCGACGCCGGCGTGCGCGCCGTCGTCCAGCCCGGCGGGTCGGTGCGCGACGAGGAGGTCGTGGCCGCGGCGGCCGCCGCCGGGGTGCCGCTGTACCTGACCGGCACCCGGCACTTCGCCCACTGAACGAGGACCCGCGTCCCGTGCGGCACTCGTCCCGACCGCACGTGCGCCCCCCGGAGGCGGGGGCGCACGTGGCAGCGGCCGACTACGCGCGGGTGGACTGGTGGGGGGTCGAGCTCGACGGCGTCACCTTCTCCCGGTGCCGCTTCGACGACGCCGGACTCGAGGAGCTGGTCACCCGCCGGTGCGTGTTCGACGAGTGCGTGCTCACCGGGGTCCGCATGGGCGGCTCCCGGCACCTCGGGACGGCGTTCCTCTCCTGCCGATTCGACCGGGCGCGGCTGTTCGACACCACCCTGGACGGCTGCAAGCTGACCGGGTCGCACTTCCTCGGCGCCTCCCTCCGGCCGTTGACCGCCGTCGACTGCGACTGGTCGTGGACCTCGCTGCGCGGGGCCGACCTGTCGGCGCAGCAGCTGTCCGGGCAGCGGTTCCGCGAGGCCGACCTCACCGACGCCGACCTGCGCGGCGCCGACCTGAGCGGCGCGGACCTGGAGCGGGCGCGGCTGCAGAACGCCAAGCTGCGGGGGGCCGACCTGCGCGGCGCCTCCACCGATGAGGTGGACTGGCGTTCCTTCGAGCTGACCGGCGTGCACCTCGACGCGCTGCAGGCGGTCCAGGTGGCCCGCGCCCACGGCGCGCGGGTCGACGGCTGAGCGCTACCGCGACGCGTAGCGGGGGCCGGTCAGCACGGCCTTGAGCGAGCCGAGCAACCCCAGGACGGCGACGGCGATGGCGCACCAGAAACCCGGGCCGAAGAAGCCGAGGTCCCAGCCCGCGTCGACCAGCGGCACGAGCACCGCGGCCGTGACCACGCCGCTGACCACCAGCGCCAGCAGCCCCACGAACCGGTGGCTGCGGGCGGGCAGCCACAGGGCGATGCCCAGGAGCAGCAGCAGCCCGCCGCCGAGCACGATGGCCAGCGGCTGCCACCCGCCGTCGTCGAACACCTGGCCCAGGTCGTCGAACGCCTCGCGCACCAGCGTCCAGCCGCCGGCGTCGCGGTCGCGCAGCCAGTCCAGCGGCAGGCTGACGGCGGCCGCGATCCCCGCGAGGATGCACAGCAGCCCGCCCAGGCTCTCGGGCCCGCGGAAGGCCACCGGCCGGCTGGAGTAGGCAGGGTCGGTCGCCGCCGGTCCGGCGCCGTGCGACGCGGACGCGCCGGTCGGGGTGGGGTCGCTCATCGCGCACCTCCGCGGGTCGACGGGGCCGGGGCGCCCCGTTGCGGTCGACCCTAGGGCCGCACCGACGCCGACGGGACCCGTTCCGGCAGACTGTCGGTGTGCCCGCGACGATCCTGGACGGCAAGGCCACCGCGGCGGCGATCCGCGCCGAGCTGACCGAGCGGGTGGCCGCTCTCACCGCGGCCGGTCACCGGCCCGGTCTCGGCACCCTGCTGGTCGGCGACGACCCCGGCAGTCGGTGGTACGTCAACGCCAAGCACTCCGACTGCGCCGAGGTGGGCATCGCGAGCATCCAGCGCGAGCTGCCGGCGACCGCGACCGAGGCCGACGTGCTGGCCGTCGTCGCCGAGCTCAACGCCGACCCCGGCTGCACCGGCTACATCGTGCAGCTCCCGCTGCCGGCGGGCATCGAGGAGAGCCGCGTCCTCGAGGCCATGGACCCGGCCAAGGACGCCGACGGGCTGCACCCGGTGAACCTGGGCCGCCTGGTGCTCAACGTCCCCGGGCCGCTGCCCTGCACCCCGGTCGGCATCGTCGAGCTGCTGCGCCGCTACGACGTGCCGATCGCCGGGGCGGAGGTCGTGGTCATCGGTCGCGGCATCACGGTGGGCCGGCCGCTGGGCCTGCTGCTCACCCGGCGCACCGAGAACGCCACGGTGACGCTCTGCCACACCGGCACGCGCGACCTCGCGGCGCACGTGCGCTCGGCGGACGTCGTCGTCGCCGCCGCCGGGGTGCCCGGCCTGATCACCGCGGCGATGGTCAAGCCCGGGGCAGCGGTCCTCGACGTGGGCGTGAGCCGGGTCGACGGGAAGATCGCCGGCGACGTCGCCAAGGACGTCGTCGACGTGGCCGGGCACGTCGCGCCGAACCCCGGTGGGGTGGGGCCGATGACCCGGGCGATGCTGCTGCAGAACGTGGTGCTCGCGGCGGAGCGGGCCGCCGCGCTCGAGGCTCTCTCGGCCTGACCGTGACCCGCCCGCCGCTCTACGTCCGCCGGCCCTTCCTCGCCGGCCTCCTGCGGCAGCTGCCGCTGCTGGCGGTGCTGGTGGTGGTGGCGATCGGGCTGCTGCTGGTCACCTTCGAGCACTGGCGCTGGGGCCTGGTCGTGCTCGGGACGTCGCTGGTGGGGGCGGCCCTGCTGCGGCTGCTCCTGCCGGTGCGGCGGGTCGGCTTCCTCGCCGTGCGCAGCCGCGCGGTCGACGTCGTCCTGCTCGCCGGGGCAGGGGGCACCCTCGCCGTCGTCGCGCTGGCCATCCCGGGGACGTGAGCGCACCCGGGGCGGCACGAGGCGCCGACCAACGCTAGGTTGACGGCCATGGCGAAGCAGCCCAGGAACGGCAAGGTCACCGTGGTCGGTGCCGGGTTCTACGGCTCCACCACCGCACTCCGCCTGGCGGAGTACGACGTCTTCGAGACCGTCGTCCTCACCGACATCGTGGAGGGCAAGCCCGAAGGTCTGGCGCTGGACATGAACCAGTCCCGGCCGATCGAGGGCTTCGAGACGCAGGTCGTCGGTGTCGGCGGCGGCTCCTACGAGGGCACCGAGGGTTCCGACGTCGTCGTGATCACCGCCGGCCTGCCACGGAAGCCCGGCATGAGCCGGATGGACCTGATCGAGACGAACGCGGGCATCGTCCGGCAGGTGGCGGAGAACATCGCGCGCACCTCGCCCGACGCCGTCGTCATCGTCGTCTCCAACCCGCTCGACGAGATGACCGCGCTGGCCCAGCTGGCCACCGGCTTCCCGAAGCACCGTGTCATGGGCCAGGCGGGCATGCTCGACACGGCGCGCTTCACCAACAACGTCGCCGAGGAGCTGGGCGTCCCGGTCTCCTCGGTGCGCACCCTGACGCTCGGCTCGCACGGCGACACCATGGTCCCGGTGCCGTCTCGGTGCACGGTCGACGGCAAGCCGCTGGCCGACGTCATGGCGCCCGACCGCGTCGAGCACCTGGTCCAGCGCACCCGCAACGGTGGTGCGGAGGTGGTGGCCCTGCTCAAGACCGGGTCGGCCTACTACGCTCCCTCCGCTGCAGCCGCCCGCATGGCCCGCGCGGTCATGGAGGACTCCGGTGCCGTCATGCCCGTGTGCGCCTGGGTCGACGGCGAGTACGGCATCTCCGGGGTCTACCTCGGGGTGGAGGCCGAGATCGGCCGGGAAGGCGTCCGGCGGGTCGTCGAGAGCGACCTGGCGGACAGCGAGCTGACGGGCCTGCGCGAGGCCGCCGAGGCGGTGCGCGCGAAGCAGGCCGACGTGGCCGACCTCTGAAACGGACCCCGCTGCCACCCACCGCTCGCACGCGGCGGGACCCTGCAGCGGGGCCACGAGAGCACAAGGAGAACGCGTGAGCAAGATCAAGGTCGAGGGCACCGTCGTCGAGCTCGACGGCGACGAGATGACCCGGATCATCTGGCAGTTCATCAAGGACCAGTTGATCCTCCCGTACCTCGACGTCAACCTGGAGTACTACGACCTGGGCATCGAGTCGCGCGACGCGACCGACGACCAGATCACGGTCGACTCCGCCAACGCCATCAAGAAGCACGGCGTCGGGGTCAAGTGCGCGACGATCACGCCGGACGAGGCGCGCGTCGAGGAGTTCGGCCTCAAGCGCATGTACCGCTCGCCCAACGGCACGATCCGCAACATCCTCGGCGGCGTCATCTTCCGCGAGCCGATCATCATGGAGAACGTGCCGCGCCTGGTGCCGGGCTGGACCAAGCCGATCGTCGTCGGCCGTCACGCCTTCGGCGACCAGTACCGCGCGACCGACTTCCGGTTCCCCGGCGAGGGGACGCTGACCATCACCTTCCAGCCGAAGGACGGCGGCGAGCCGATCCAGCACGAAGTGTTCCAGTCGCCCGGCGGCGGTGTCGCGATGGCGATGTACAACCTCGACGAGTCGATCCGCGACTTCGCCCGGGCCTCGATGAACTACGGCCTGCAGCGGGGCTACCCGGTCTACCTGTCGACCAAGAACACGATCCTCAAGGCCTACGACGGCCGGTTCAAGGACCTCTTCCAGGAGGTCTTCGACGACGAGTTCAAGGCGAAGTTCGACGAGGCCGGCATCACCTACGAGCACCGGCTGATCGACGACATGGTCGCCGCCTCGCTCAAGTGGGAGGGCGGCTACGTCTGGGCCTGCAAGAACTACGACGGTGACGTGCAGTCCGACACCGTGGCGCAGGGCTTCGGCTCGCTCGGCCTGATGACCTCGGTGCTCATGAGCCCCGACGGCCGCACCGTCGAGGCCGAGGCGGCCCACGGCACGGTGACCCGGCACTTCCGCCAGCACCAGCAGGGCAAGGAGACGTCGACCAACCCGATCGCGTCGATCTTCGCCTGGACCCGGGGCCTGGCCCACCGCGGCAAGCTCGACGGCACTCCTGAGGTGACCCGCTTCGCCGAGACGCTGGAGAAGGTCTGCATCGACACCGTCGAGGGCGGTCAGATGACCAAGGACCTCGCGCTGCTGATCAGCAAGGACCAGCCGTGGCTGACCACCCAGGACTTCCTGGCGGCCATCGACAGCAACCTCAAGAAGGCCATGGCCTGAGGTAGGACCTGACGCGCGGCGGCCCCCGCACCCACTCCCGGGTGCGGGGGCCGCTCCGCGTCCCGGGCCGGATCCGCGCCTTCGCCGGGCGCGAGATGCGCCGGATCGGGGTCGGCAGTGGTCGGAATCGCCCGATCTGCCGCATCTCGGCCGGCCTGTGGATGGAGCCGGTGGCCGGCGCGCGCGTCGGGGCAGGCTGCCGCCGTGCCGAGTGCCCGTCGTCCCGAGGTCCTGCGCGGTGCCGTATTCCGCGGCCGTGACGTCGTCGCCGACGGCGTGCTGACCCGGGAGGAGCTGCGCAGCTCCGCGTGGCGGCGGCTCTTCCACGGGGTCTACGCCGACGCCCGGCTGCCCGTGTCGTTCGGGCTGCGGGTGCGTGGTGCACGGCTGCTCATGCCCGGGACGGCGGTCTTCTGCGGCCGCACGGCTGCCTACCTGCACGGCGTGACCGGCCTGGTCGATGCGGACAGCCCCGTGGAGCTGATCGTGCCGACGTCGTCGCGTGCCGGTGCTGCGGCCGGTCTGCACGTCCGGCGGACGGTGGTCGAGCGCCCCGACATCACGCAGCAGGGACCGTTCAGGTTCACGACCGGGGTGCGCACGGCCGTGGACATCGCACGGTTCGAACCCCTGCTCGACGCGGTTCCGGCGCTCGATGCGCTCGTCGCTGCCCGGGTGGTGGGACCGGCGCTGCTGGCGGAGGCGGCTGCTGCCGTGCGCGGCGTGCGAGGCGCGGACCACTGCCGCCGGGCGGTGCCGCTGGTCGACCCGCGAGCGGAGTCGCCGCAGGAGTCGCGGCTACGCGTGCTGCTCGCCCTCGCCGGGCTGCCGGCCGTCCCCCAGCACGTCGTCCGGGACGCCGACGGCTTCGTGGCGCGGGTGGACCTCGCCTACCCGGAGCTCCGGGTAGCGGTCGAGTACGACGGCGCCTGGCACGGCGCAGCGGACCAGCTGCGCCGCGACCGCCGGCGGCTCAACCGGCTGGTGGCCGCCGGGTGGACCGTCCTGCACGTCACCGCCGCGGACCTCCACCGCCCGGAGGCGCTGATCGCGCAGCCGCGACTGCTCCTGCGGACCGCCGAGATGCGCCGGATCGGGCGGTGACCGGTCCCCGGTAGCCCGGTGTGACGCATCTCGTCGCAGCCGGAGGGTGGGTCAGCCGAAGAGCTGGGTCCACCAGGGGCCGCCGGAGCCGGTCGCCACGCCGACGCCCAGCCGGGTCAGGCCGCAGTCCAGGATGTTGGCCCGGTGGCCCGGGCTCCCCATCCACGAGGTCATGACGGCGGCGGGATCGGCCTGCCCGCGGGCGATGTTCTCCGCCCGGGCCGTGACGCCCGCCCGGTCGGCACGGTCGAACGGGTCCAGCCCGTCGGGGTCCACGTGGTCGAAGAAGCCGCGGTCGCGCATGGCGGCGCTGTGCGCGCGGGCGACCGCGGCGAGCCCGTCGTCGGCCGCGACCGGGTCGCACCCGGAACGGGCGCGTTCGGCGTTCACCAGCGCCAGGACCTCGCCCTCGACCCCGGCGGCGGCCGGGGCCGTGGCCGTCGCCGGAGCCGGGGGAGGCGGTGCGGGCGTGGCGGCGGCCGTGGCCGGGGCGTGGCCGGTGGACGCGGGAGCGGGAGCGGGTGCAGGCGCCGGTTCCGGGCCCGGCCGCGAGGGGGCCGCGGGGTCAGGGGCC